>JBKQTJ010000001.1:0-3065 GCA_052143255.1 Streptosporangiaceae bacterium
GTGGACGCGAGCAGAGGATCGCGCGGTGACCGGATACGTCATCAGACGGGTGATCCAGACGATCATCGTCACCCTCATCGTGACGGCGGTCACCTTCGTCTTGCTGCACTTGCTACCGGGCGGAGAAGTCCAGGCCCTCCTCGGCGTACATGCAACGCGGGCCGAGATCGCCCTTTACGACCGGCTGCTGGGCTTCAACCGGCCGGTCTATGTGCAGTATGGAAAGTGGCTGTGGGCGCTGTTGCATGGCCATCTTGGTTTCGACCAGTACTCCAACGCCCCGGTCTCGACGCTGATCGCCCAGGCGTTGCCGAGGACGATAATACTTATCGCCCTGGGCTTGGCCGCTAGTCTGCTGATCGGCATCCCGCTGGGGATGTACCAGGCGCTCCGGCGTTACTCGGTGGTCGACCATCTGCTGACCGGGGTCGCGTTCATTGGCTACGGCGCCCCGGACTTCTTCATCGGCATCCTGCTCGTTACCTGGTTCGCCGAGGACCTGCACTGGCTGCCGCCGTTCGCGCCGCAGGGCACATCGGTCGGCGCAATCCTGTCCGATCCGGTGGCGCTCATCCTGCCCGTCGCCACGTTCGCGTTCGGCGAGTTCGCGGCCTGGAGCAGGTTCATGCGATCGTCGGTGCTCGACAACGTCGTCCAGGATTACGTGCGCACTGCCCGCGCCAAGGGCGCCGGTGGCAGCCGGGTGCTGTGGGGCCACATCTTCCGCAATTCGCTCGTTACGATCGTGACACTGCTCGGCCTGACGTTGCCGTTCCTGGTTGGCGGAGACGTGTTCATCGAGGTCGTCTTCAACTACCCGGGCATGGGCCTGATGTTCTTTCAGGCGGCTCTGAACGCTGACTATCCGCTGATGCTCGCGATTACCCTGATAACGACCTTGTTGACGATCCTCGGCAATCTGCTCGCCGACATCGGCTACGCCGCACTCGACCCGAGGGTGAGGTACCGCTAATGGCCATGCTCGGCAGCGGTGAATTCACTACCCGTCCGCAGCTGGCGGGCGCGTTCGGCATGATCGCGTCCACGCACTGGCTCGCTTCGGCCACCGGGATGGCGGTGCTGGAGAACGGCGGCAACGCGTTTGACGCCGCGGTCGCCGCCGGCCTGGTCCTCCAGGTCGTGGAGCCGCATCAGAACGGTCTCGGCGGCGAGGTCCCGGTCATCGGCTTCGACGCCGCGGGTAGGCAGGCTTTCGTCCTGGACGGCCAGGGTCCGGCCCCCGCCGAAGCGAGCGTCGAAGCGTTTGCCGCCCTCGGGCTTGATCTCGTGCCTGGCACCGGCCTGCTGGCTGCCTGCGTGCCCGCTGCGTTCGGCACCTGGATGCTGCTCCTCTCGCGGTACGGCACGATGCGGCTGCGCCCGATCATGGAGTACGCGATCGGCTATGCCGAGCATGGCTATCCGATGCTCGCGGCAACGAGCGCGGTAATCAATTCGGTAGCGGACACCTTCGCCGAGCACTGGCCGGGGTCGGCCGAGATCTATCTGGCGGGCGGCGTGCCGGCGCCCGGCAGCCGGTTCACGAATAGGCCGCTAGCGTCTGTCTACAGTCGGCTCCTGGCCGAGGCCGAACGGGTGGCGAGCGGACGCGAGGAACAGATCGAGGCGGCCAGGCGCGCGTTCTACGAAGGCTTCGTAGCCGAGACCATCGCCCGGTACCTGGATCATGCCGAGGTTATGGACGTGACCGGCCAGCCGCAGCGGGGCCTGCTGACCGGCGGCGACCTAGCGAACTGGCGAGCCTCCACCGAGTCACCCGTTACCTTGGATTTCCGCGGGCTGACGGTTTGCAAGACCGGTCCTTGGGGGCAGGGGCCGGTGTTCCTGCAGCAGCTGGCGTTGCTGAACGGCCTCGGCATCGAGCAGCTGGCGCCGGGTAGCGCCGAGTTCATCCATGTCGTGACCGAGGCCAGCAAGCTCGCGTTCGCGGACCGGGAGGCCTGGTACGGCGACCCGTGGCAGTCGGCCGTGCCGCTTGCCGAGCTGCTCTCCACCGGCTACGCGGCATCGCGGCGCAGCCTGATCAGCGACTTCGCCTCAGCGGAACTGAGGCCAGGGTCGCCAGGCGGCGTTGCTCCGCGGCTGCCGGCTTACGCCAATACCGCCGGCGCGCCGTCCCGCCCGCATGATCTGGCAGGGACGGGCGACCCGACAGTATCGGCGGCCGGGGGCGGGCCGTCAGGGCCGGAGCTAGGCCCAGGTGATACCTGTCACCTGGATGTCACCGACCGGTTCGGCAACATGGTGTCGGCCACGCCGAGCGGAGGCTGGCTGCAAAGCTCACCGGTCATCCCCGGCCTGGGCTTCTGCCTGGGCACGAGAGCGCAGATGTTTACCCTCACGCCGGGCCTGGCCAACACCATCGGGCCCGGGCGCAGGCCAAGGACCACGCTGTCGCCGGGCCTGGCGCTGCGTGACGGCGAGCCGTACCTGGCGTTCGGCACGCCAGGCGGTGACCAGCAGGATCAGTGGTCGCTGGCGTTCTTCCTGAATCACGTGCTGTACGGCATGAACCTGCAGGAGGCTATCGACGCCCCGGCGTTCCACACGGACCACTTTCCGTCGTCGTTCTACCCGCGCGCGTCGCTGCCGGGCTCGCTGGCTATCGAGTCCAGGGCCGATGCCGACGTCATCACCGCGCTGCGCGGCCGGGGGCACATCGTCGACGTCATGCCGCCCTGGTCGCTGGGCCGGCTGAGCGCCGTGGCCCGATCCGGAGGCTTCCTGTATGCCGCCGCGAACGCGCGCGGGATGCAGGGCTACGCCGTGGGGCGGTAGCTGGTTCCGCGGGCGGTGACTCGTGTTTGTGGGCCGGTAGCTGGGCCCGCCGGCGGTGGTTGGTGCTTGTGGGCCGGTAGCTGGGCCCGCCGGGTGGTGGCTCGTGCTGGTGGGTCAGTAGGTGCGCGGGCGAGTCGGTAGCTAGCGCCCGCGGCTGAGCCAGACGGGGACCGCCAGGCCCGCCGCGATGACGCCCAACGTCGCGGCGATAATCCGTACCGCCGAGGCGACTGCGCCGGCCGGCAGGCCCGGTAGCGCGGCCGTGC
>JBKQTJ010000002.1:0-33376 GCA_052143255.1 Streptosporangiaceae bacterium
GAAGCCATGAGCGCCGCATCCAGCCGCGGCCCGCCCACGAGCGTCTGGGGCGTCCGGTAGGGCGATTCGACCAGGCGGAACTTTCGCTGCAGCCGGGCCAGGGAAAGCATGCCGTCCTGCTTGAGCGCGTTGGCGAACTCCTCAGCCGCCAGGCCATCGATCTGATGTCCGCCGTAAGTAATGAAGTTGAAAACGAACCCCAGCTTGCCGAGCTCCTCCGGGAATTGCCTCATCTCCTCGTCGCTCATCCCGGTCGTGTCCCAGTTGAACGATGGTGACAGGTTGTACGCGAGCATCTTGGAAGGGAACTCGGCGTGGATGGCCTCGGCGAAGCGCCGGGCGTCCGCCAGGTTCGCGGTCTTGGTCTCCATCCACAAGAGGTCGGCGAACGGGGCGACGGCCAGCGACCTGGCGACCGCGTACTCGATTCCGCCCTGTACCTGGTAGTAGCCCTCGGTAGTCTTGGAGACCTCGCAGTCCCAGATGATGTCGATGCCCATCGATTTGGCACTGGCCCGGGCGGCGTGGAACGACGTTCGGTTCGCGAAGGCCAGCCACTCGTCGGCGCTCACGTCGAAGCGCTCACCCTCGCTGGCGCGGAACTCGATCACGTCCGCGACCGCCTCGGGATAGCTCTTCAGGTTGGCCTCGGACAGCCACGCCTCCAGGTACCGCGTCTCGACCCTCTCCAGCAGTGCCTCGACCGACGACCCGTCGGCCTGCTGGAACGCCTTCGCGCTCTCTTCGAGCACGCGCATCAAGCCCGTCCGCGCAAGCCAGGCGCTGGCCTCGTCGTACTCCGCGGCGGAGATCTTAAACAGCAGATGACCGCGCGCGTCGTCGACGCCCAGCTCGCGGAGCTTCCTCAAGATGGTGAGGTAGCCGACCTTGTAGGTTGGCAGCTCAACGTTGGTGGCGCCCAGGATGAACGGATGATCGCGCTCGTCCCCGCGCCCCTCCAGGAACGTGGCCGCTTCGGCATCGGTTCGGGCCACGATGACACCGGGCACCGTCATGACGTCGAGCTGGAAGCGCGCGGCGCTCAGCCGCTTGATCTGCTCGTCCACGCCGACGAGCACCTTGCCCCCCTGGTGCCCGCACTTCTTGGCGCCCGGCTTCTGGTCCTCGATGTGATAGCCCGGGACCCCCACCTCGACGAAACGACGGACCAGATTCCGGACGTGCGCGTCGCCGCCGTGTCCGGTGTCGGCGTCGGCGATGATGAATGGCCGATAGTCGATCTCCGGGGAGGCAGCCCGCTGCGCCTCGCTCAGGCGCGAGCGGGCGAAGCGCTGGTTCCGGTCCGCCGTGAGCAGGGCGCGCACGATCGGCGCGGCCTCCTCGGGCACCTGGGAGAGCGGATAGCTGGCCAGGTCGGGTCCCGGGTCCTCCGTCACCGATCCCCTGGCCGACGTGGCCCAGCCGCCCAGGTAAATGCCCTCGATGCCCATCCGCTTCATGGCCACCGCCTGACCGGGTGAATAGGGACCGAAGGTGGTGATCTGCTTGCGCTCGGCGAAGAGCTGCCGGAGCCGATCGTAGAACTGCTCGGCCGCTATTCTCGCCACGGTGTAGTCGGTGGGGATAGTGCCCCGTTGTTCCACCACCTGACGCGCAGAATACAAGCGCGTGATGCCCTCGAATCGAGGACTGGCAAACCATCTTGCGGTCTCGCCGATTTCCGACTCGAACGAGCTCATAGCTGGCTTCGCGACTTCAGAATCGAATGACCTCATGACTTGCTCCTGCCGCTCCGGCACCGCGGCGCTTCTCGCAATCTCGAAATCCAGGTCCTGCGTGACGCGGGTGCCGTCCCGGCCGGAGGCATCCATGTACGGGCCGGTCCGCTGCCGCGCCCCCGCCCAGGTCTCGTTGTTGAGGTAGATGTTGAGCAGATCGATGTACCACGGCGCCTTGCTCTGGTCTGCGACGTAGTCAGACACCGCATCCACCGGGCGGCCGAAGACGAGCCGCCCTCAATCCTGGCCATGCCATCTCCTGCGCTCCGGATCTGTTGCCATAAGATCCGGCCGTGGGCACAACAGGTAGAGGCAAAGGTCCCAGGCCCGCCTTCCCGTCTTCTCCACGTGCCGGTTTATTCCCCTCCCATCGATCACGGCCCGGGCCGGCCGGCGCGGAGGTAGGGAGCGGGGGTGAGGCCGGTTTCCCGGCGGAAGGCGGCGACGACGGCGCTGGGCGTCTCATAGCCGACGTGCCGGGCGACCTGCCGACCGCCTGGCCGACCGCGAGCTGGAGCAGCGGGCGTGCAGCCGGACCAGCCGGCGCCACTGGCCGAACAGTATTCCGGTCCCGGCCAGGAACGCGCGTGCCAGGGTCCACCCGGTGGCGCCCACGTTCCTGCCCCACTCGGCCAGGGTCCGCCCGTCAGCCGGATCGGCGAGCAACGCGGTAGCAACCTGCGCGGCGCGCTCGTCATCGGGTGTACGCACGTCGATCGTGGTCATCGCCACAGGCGGCAGCAGGTCGCCGAGCAGTGTGCCTCTGCCTGCTCCCGCTGCGCGGCACTGAGGGACTTGGTGCCCAGGTAGCCGATGAGCTGGGCCGGCAGCCGGGTCACCGGCGCCGGCCCGGACCAGCGGGCCTGCGCCCGGTCCGGCGAGGCAGCGCTTGAGCGGGTGGGCGGCAAGACAGGCCCCGGCCAGGGCGGTGCCGCGGACCGTGACCGGGCCCGCTCCCTCGCGGCCGGGGCCATCGGCCAGGACAGGTTCGGCGCCGCGCACGCGGAGGGTCGCGCCATGAACCAGATGGAGGCCACGGCCGTAGCCGTGTCCCTGGCCGGCAGCGACGCCACCGTCAGGCCGCGCCGCTAGCGCTCCGCGGGCACGAGGCTCCCCGGCCCCGGCCACTACTGGCGGCCCGCGGCGCGGGTCTGTACCGACCACGATCTCTGGGCGCTCGGACGGAGCCGACGAAACACACATCGCCAGGCGAGGCACCGGCGCGGTGACGGCCTTCGGAGCCGTGTGCCTGCCCTCGCGCCTTCCGTGCCGTTTGAGCAGTTTCGCCCATCGCCGTCAGCAGCCAAAATTGGATGATCTGTGCGCTCATCCGTCGAACCGCCCAAGCCGAATCATGCGCGCCGAGTCGGCGATCCGGTGCGTGCATCTGACTGTCCCGTCTGACGGTTGTTGCTGTGCCTGTGACCTGGAGTAATGGCTTTCGGCGTCTTACCGTGTGGGTGTAACCGTCGCTGGGGCCTTGGCTGGCCCAGCCTTCCGGGTCTCAGCCAGACCGGGAGGTCCCCGATGACCACGACCGCCACCATCTCTGCTACCCCTACTGCGCTGGCCGCGACAGTGCCGGTGTTCACCGGGCCCGAACGCATGGCGTTAGCCGGATTCCTGGCCGGCTATACCGACCTGACCCGCGAGGCGTACGCGCTAGACCTGCGTCAGTTCGCGGCCTGATGCCGCCAGCATGACGTCCGGTTGTTCGGTGCCCGCCGTGCCGACATCGAGTGTTTCGCTCGGGACCTGGAAAGCAGGGGCCGGGCCCATGCGACGGTCACCCGCCGGCTGTGCACGATCGCCGGGTTCTATCGCTACGCCGTCGAGGAAGACCTGCTCGATCACTCTGCGGCCATCCACGTCCGACGGCCCCGGCTGGACTACGAGTCCCACGCCACGGGCCTGGACCGAAACGAGGTTGGCGCCCTGCTCGTCGCGGCCGGCCTCGGCTCCGCGTCCGAGCATGCGCTGATCTCCCTGCTGGCACTGAACGGGCTCCGGGTGTCGGAGGCCGCCGGCGCCGACATCGAGGCGATAGGCCTGGCCGCCCGCTAGCATCAGGCCACAGCAGCCGTCCGGCGGACCTCCGCCGGACGGCTTGTCGGGTAGGTCCGTGCACAGGCGGAGGGAATGACTTCGCGCCAGCGGCGTGGAAGGGGCACACTGGGGTCGTGACCTCCGAGCAGCTGGAGATGATCTCCTCCGATCCTCAGGTGATGCACGGCCAGGCCGTTATCGCCGGGACACGCGTGGCGGTCAGCGTCATCCTGGACTGCCTGGCAGCCGGGATGAGCGCCGACGAGATCACCGCCGAGTACCCGTCGGTGAGCCCGGCCGGGGTACGTGCAGCCGCCGCCTACGGCTCGGCGCTTGCGCGGGAGGAACTTCTCCCGATCCCGCAGACCCGGTGAAATTCAAGCTCGACGAGAACCTTCCCGCCTCGTCTGCCAGCATCCTGCAAACCGCAGGGCACGACGTCGACACCGTCATCGGCGAGGGCTGACCGTCGCGCCCGACCGGGACGTCGTGGCCGCAGCCACGGCGGCAGGCAGGATCCTGGTCTCCCTTGACCGAGGCCTAGGCGAAATCCGTCGCTACCCGCCTGGCAGCCATGCGGGCGTCGTTGTGCTCCGGCTGGCCGACCAGTCGCCGGCAACAGTCAACAAGGCCATTACCGACCTGGCCAGCATCACCGAGCCTGCAAGCCTCGCCCGAGCCAACTCGGTCCTGCAACGCGGGCTACTGCGCATCCGTCACCCATGACCCTCGGGGTATACGCCCTATAACCGCCGATATGGCGTTTAGGTTCGGCGTAAACTGGACGATGCAAGGCCGACCGAACTGGGCGATCTGCGCGGCGCCGTCCCCGCGCCAATGACCGCCTGATCAGCGATAGAGGCGGACATCTGGCGGGGCCGCGGCGCCGGGCGTGGCAGGACCTTGAGGCGCGTCCTCAGCCAGGGCGGCGCATGGTTGGCGGACCGGTCCTTGGTGGCATCGTGGCGAGCGAGTCGCCTTCCGGGCTGGATCCGGCGGGCGGCAGCTCGGCGGATGACTGCGGCCGGTCGGGGCATCGCTCAGCTCCTGCAGCGCAGTTCCGGCGGCGGGTTACAGTGGGCTGGCCGGATGTCGAGCGCAGGTCAAGACCGAGTGGGTGGTCGTCATGGGTCGGTGCCTTGTCGTCGCCAACCGGACCTTGCTGGGTGCCGAGCTTCGGGAAGAGCTTCGCAAGAGGATCGAAGCGGGATCGAGTTCCTTCTACCTGCTCGTTCCCAACACCAGCGCTGCGGACTATCAGGCGGCGCCCGCCGCCAGCGGCGTTCTCCCGCCCAGCCTGGCCTGGTGGGCGACGAACTACCGCGGCCCCGCCACCGACGAGGAGGCGAGCGCGCAGGCCCGGCAGCGGCTCAGCCAGATGTTGGCCGACCTGGCTGCGCTGGGCGTCGCGGTCGCGGGCGGCCTGGGGAGTTCCGATCCGCTTGAGGCAATGGAGAAGGTTCTCATCGATCATCAGTTTGACGAGATCATCGTGGCAACGCTGCCCAGGCGCGTCTCGCGCTGGCTGCGGGCAGACCTGCCCCGTCAGGCCGAGCGCCGGTTCAGGCTGCCGGTCACGACCATCGTCACCAAGCGCTGACCCGCCGGCCGGTGGCCAGCAGATCCCAGGCCTCACGTCGGCCTGTGCCTTATCGGGGCCTGACCCGCGCGGCCAGTAAGAATGCGCTGGGCCAGCCTGGCCGCGCCACCGATCTCCGCCGCTGACTTACAGGGGCTGGCCAGGCCCTGCCGGCAGCGGGCAGGCTGGCAGATAGCATCTGACAAGCGGTCCCGCCGCCGGCACAGTCCGGACGTGATTCCAGTCCATCGTCACGCTCCGTCTGCGAGCATTTTGCGGTCCTTGGCGCCCGACCGGGCGATAGGGGCGATCCCGCAGCCGTCGTGCGCCCGGTGATTATGGGACACTCCAGGCTCGAGGGTCCGCCGCCCATGCTGGAGAAGTGAACGACTCGATCCGACATTTCTACTGATCGCGAGGGACCTCACCATCGGCACAATGCGGCCTTCGACATTCTCAACGCTCTTTCGATGATGGTTGGGCGTGATTCGGCGGCCAGGGGCGTTCGCCGATCTCGCGGAGCTCACCGCCGATGATCAGGTGGTCGACATCGGTTGTGGTCCAGGCGCAGCGGCCCGGGTCGCCGCCAGTCGATGCGCAAATGCCACCGGAGTCGACCCATCACTGGCCATGCTGCGTCTCGGACGATGGCTCAATGCTCTGCGTGAGACGCGCAACGTGACCCTCGTTCAGGGGTCCGCCGAAAGCGTCCCGCTCCCCGGCCGTCGCGCCACGCTCCTCTGAGCCTCAGCTCGGTCCACCACTGGAGCAATCGTGCTGTCGGGCTGGCCGAGGCCTTTCGCGTCTTGGCGCCGGGCGGCCGGCTGCTGCTCGTCGAGCGTCTCGTCAGGCCGAACGCGCGGAGGTCTCGCGGGCGATCAGGTGGACCAACTCGTGAGCGAAGTCGAAGCCTCGGCTTCACCGACGTTCGCCGAGACACCATGACCGCGGGTCGCCGGAGTGTCAGCGCCGCCCGCGGTTCGCGTGGACATGTCAGCTGACCCAGACCAAAACGCTAAGCAGGCGAACGCTCGCGGCGCACCGGTGAGCAACCACGCCGCCCCTGCGCCGAGCGGGCCATATGCCCGATGCGGCGATCTGCGATATTCCGGGCGCTAAGCTCCGCGAACGTTATGGGGCGCGCGTTTTACACGACGGATCGGTCGCCTGATCCGCACGCGTAGCCGCCTGAGCTGTTGGTCGGCGGCTGGTCGGGTCCTGGCCAGCGCTGGCGCCCAGAACGGCGGTAAATCTGCTGCACCGGTGCCACGGGTGGATGACACGCTTCCCAGCAGTCGAAGGCCGGTATGCGTGACTAGCCGATTGGCCACGGCGTGCGGCAGTGGTCGTGCTCGCAGCCGGCTTGCCCCGTGTGCTGGCGCTGGGGTGGGCCAATGGGCTAGGAATGGGGTCATGGCCGACCTCACCAGCTTCATTCGCGGGATGCCAAAGGTCGAGTTGCACCTGCACATCGAGGGCACGCTTGAGCCTGAGCTGAAGTTCATGCTGGCCGGGCGCAATGGCGTCCCGCTGCCGTATGCGAGCGCGTCGGAGCTGCGCGCGTCCTACACGTTCGATGACCTGAGCTCATTCCTGGCCTGCTACTACGAGGGGATGGGCGTGCTGCTCACCGCGGACGATTTTCATGACCTTGCCTGGGCTTACCTGAAGCGGGCGCACGACGAGCACGTGCGTTACGTCGAGATTTTCTTCGATCCCCAGGCACACACCTCCCGCGGCGTGCCGTTCGGAACCGTCGCAGGCGGGCTCCGCCGGGCGGTCGTCGCAGCGCGGCGCGAGCTTGACCTGCGTGTCCAGCTCATCATGTGCCTGCTGCGCGACCAATCGGCCGAGTACGCGATGGCGACCCTGGTGCAGTCCCTTCCCTACCGCGACTGGATCGCGGGCGTTGGCCTGGACTCCGACGAAAAGGGCAACCCGCCGCTGAAGTTCGCCCGCGTCTTCGCGCGGGCCAGGGCGGAGGGCTACCAGATCACGATGCACTGCGACGTGGACCAGGAAAACTCCGCCGAGCACATCCGCCAGTGCCTGGAAGTCATCGGAGTCGACCGGATCGACCACGGCGTGAACATCCTGGAAAGCGACGAGCTGACCGCTGAACTCAGGCGCCGCAGGCTGGGCCTGACCGTGTGCCCGATCTCCAACCGGTGGGTGACAGGCGACATGAAGGCGGCGCAGATCAAGCAGATGCTCGATCTCGGCATCCTGGTCACCGTGAACTCCGACGACCCGGCGTACTTTGGCGGCTACGTCACTGACAATCTGATCGCGGCGCAGCAGGCAGCCGGCCTGGGGGCGCAGGAGCTGCTGCAGCTTCAGCGGAACGCGATCGCCATCGCCTGGCTGCCGCCCGGCGTCAGCGACCAGCTACTGGCCGAGATCGAGCAGTACTCCGACGCAGCACCTTAGGCTGGCGCTATACCGCAATCTGCCAGTCCCCGGCACTCGGTCATGCCCGCGACCACGGTCGCTCGCCAGGCTGGTCGCCGAGTGGTGGAGTCATCGGGGCAACCGCGCGGATAACCGCGAACCTTGCGCTGGTGCCCGGCTGCACAAGGTTCGCAGTGACGGAGTCGGGCTGAGAGGAGTCGAGGTGCCTGATCTCGAACTGGTTGCAGTCGCCCTTGGGCAGTCTCCTGCCGATCTTGTGATCCGGGGCGGGAACCTGGTCAACGTCTTCACTGAGGAGATCTACCCGGCCGACGTGGCAGTTTACGGATCGAAAATAGCGGCAGTGGGCGATGTCTCAGGCCAGACCGGGCCGGACACGAAGGTCGTCGACGCCTCGGGTTTGTTCCTGGTGCCAGGACTCATCGACGGTCACCTGCACGTCGAGTGCAGCAAGCTCTCGGTCACGATGTTCGCCAATGCCGTCGTGCCGCGCGGCACAACCAGCATCGTCTCGGGTCTCGACCAGATCTTCGTGGTGGCTGGGCTGGAGGGGGTCAGGGAGTTCCTCGACGAGGCCGCGCTCGGGCCCCTCGGGGTGTTCTGGGGCGCTCCTTCGAAGCTGCCTTACACGTTCCCCGAGTCGACTGTCGGGCACACCTTCGGTCCTGAGGAGCACGCGAAAGCCCAGGGATGGCCGGAGTGCGTGGGCTTGTGGGAGACCGTGCAGGAATTCGTCTTCGAGCGCGACCCCAAGGTGATGGAGGCCATGGACATGGCCCAGCGCAACCGGCTCCCGGTTTTCTCCTGTGCGCCGCTCGCCGAGGGGGCGAAGATCGCGGCGCTCGCCTGCGCGGGGTTCCGGGCTGATCACGAGTGCTACTCGGCGGAGGAAACCCTGGCAAAGCTGCGCAACGGCTTGTACGTGATGATCCGCGAATCCTCGGTGGCCCACTTCCTTGCCGAGAACCTGCGCGTGATCACCGAGCACAAGGCGAAAGCCGATCGGATCGGCTTTTGCACCGACGACGTCACAGCCACGGATATCTTGTCCCAAGGACATCTCGACCATCTGGTGCGGATGGCCATCGAGCAGGGACTGGAGCCGATGCGCGCCATTCAGATGGCCACCATCAACTGCGCGCAGATCTACCGCATCGACCAGCTGGC
The DNA here is from genome assembly GCA_052143255.1 of Streptosporangiaceae bacterium. Classification (GTDB taxonomy): domain Bacteria; phylum Actinomycetota; class Actinomycetes; order Streptosporangiales; family Streptosporangiaceae; genus JAJYUU01. Next base: position 8,944 of record JBKQTJ010000002.1, read on the forward strand.
GGGATCCATCTCCCCGGGCAGGGTGGCCGACGTCTTGATGATCGACGACCCCTCAAGCTTCCGGGTACGGCGAGTGGTAGCCAAGGGCAAGCTCGTGGCGGAGGACGGCCAGATGATTGTCCCCGCCCGCCCGCCAGCTCGCAGCCCGGGGCTGCTGCACACGATCTCGGTGGAACGTGTCGAGCCCGCGGATCTGCAGCTGCGCGCCGACCCGCAGGCCACCAGTGCCAGGGTCCTGTCTATGGCGATGTCCGACGAAGTGCCCTTCGTCCGCAAGCGCCGGGAGGTCGAGCTCGAGGTGACAGACGGAGTGGTGCTCCCCGACGTCGAACGTGACGTGCTGTACGTCACGGTGGTCGAGCGCTACGGCAAGTCGTCGCACCGGCCCGTCGCGTTCGTGTCGGGCTTTGGGCTGAAGGCTGGCGCGATGGCCTCCTCCGCCTCCCCCGACGACAACAACATCTTGTGCATCGGTACCAACCCGAAGGACATGGCCACGGCCATCAACCATCTCGCAGCCGAAGGAGGCGGACAGGTAGTCGTACGCGACGGAGAGGTACTGGCCTTCCTGTCGCTGCCCATCGCAGGCATCGTCGCCGACCTGCCCCCGCAAGACATGGCACTCATGGAGGCCCAGCTCGACGAGGCGGCCCGCAGCCTTGGCTGCCGCCTAGCCTCGCCGTTCATGTACCTGATCTTTCTGTCCATCACGGCCATCCCGGACTACGCGATCACCGATCTCGGACTCATCGACTGCGTCACCTTGGAGGCAATGAGCCCGCTGCTCGAACAGACCCCGAGCTAACAGCAGGACGCGCGGTCCGCGAGGACGTCGGACGCTGGCCAGGACACCTGAGTCGTTCCAAAGGCGCCTGATCCGCCTCTCAAGCCAGTTTTCGAGTGCCTACGACGTAGCCGAAGAGGCCTTCGAGCTGCGTCTGGACACGTTATCTGAAGCGGTGTCTACGACGTACCGGAGCGATGTCACCCCACGTGACCTGCGCTAATCCCCTTGTCGTTGCCGCTCTTGGGGGTTTGCTCCTGGCGCGGGACCATCGTCGGCGACATGTCTACGACGCAAGAACGCCTCCCCACCTGGGGTTCTCCGAAATGGGCTTCTGACAACCGCCGTTCGGCGCGGTCAGCTAGGCCGTGACGGCGCTGTTCGCGACGCCGCACATCTGGGCCTTCTGCATTCCCGGCTGGCTGTCAGGGTGCTGCGGCCTGCCGGGGCGGTGAGCAGGTGGTCGCCGTGTCGAGTTCGGTGAGCATGAAGTTCGGCCACGTCGGCCCGGCTGACCGAGTCCCGGATGCTGATCTTCAGGCGTGGCTTTGAGGAAGGCGGCACCGAGCCCACCATCGCCCTGCTCCGTCGGCTCGCCGCGGCGCTCGATGCCGACGTGCGCATCACCGCCGGCCATGACCTCGGTTCAGTCGGCTTCGAAACCCACGCCGCCTGACTGCTGACCGCCGAGAGACCCGCCATCGCCGTGCGTCGGCAGCCAGCCGTCCACGCACTGTAGCTGCAGCTGATCGCCGCGCGAACCGCCGTTCGGAGCGGCCGATGACTGGCGAGTGTTCGCCAGCTGAGGCACCCATACTTATTCGTTCTGTGTCGTTCCGCCGGCGAGGACTCGCACGCCCATGCCCTTGCTGCGCTGGCTTTGCCTTAGGGAGCAGGCGGCTGTTGCGGTAGGGCAGGGCGCGGCGGTCAGCTCCCGGCGGATAGTGACGCCAAGCGGCGCGCAACCGTCAGGCACCTCGCGGCCACGCGCGCCCGCCGGAAACCACTGCCAGCGGCGTCCTTGCCCGCTCGAAGGTCAGGAGTTCTCACTCTCCGCCTTCACTTGCCCGCCAATGCGGGTCAGCTCATCTCGTCGCGGACCGCTGCGAAAGCCGCAGCCGCCGACTCCAGCTCAGCGCGCTCGTGTGCGGCTGACACCTGCGTCCGTATGCGGGCCTTGCCGACGGGGACGACGGGGTAGCTGAACCCGATGACGTACACCCCCCTCTGCAGGAGCAGGTCGGCCATCCGGCTCGCGCGTGCGGCATCGCCGATCATCACCGGGACGATAGGGTGGTCGCCCGGCAGGATGTCGAAGCCGAGATCCGTCATCCGCTGGCGGAACCATCGGGTGTTCTCACGGAGCCGGGCCCGCAGGTCATCGCTCCCCTCGAGCAGATCGAGGACCTTGAGCGAGGCGCCGACCACCGCCGGGGCAACCGAGTTCGAGAAGAGGTACGGCCGCGAGCGCTGGCGAAGCAGGTCAATGATTTCCTTGCGGCCACTCGTGTAACCGCCGCTGGCGCCGCCAAGGGCCTTGCCAAGCGTGCCTGTGATTACGTCGATGCGGTTCGTGACGCCGTGCAGCTCAGGGGTCCCGCGACCGCGGGCACCCACGAACCCGACCGCATGTGAGTCATCGACCATGACCATCGCCTGGTAGCGCTCGGCCAACGCGCATATCTCGCCCAGCGGAGCGACGTAGCCGTCCATCGAGAACACGCCGTCGGTTGCGATGAGCCGACGCCGGGCACCCTCGGCGGATCGCAGCTGTTCCTCCAGGTCGGCCATGTCGCGGTTGCGGTAACGCAGCCGCTTCGCCCGGCAGAGCCGGATGCCATCGATGATGGAAGCGTGGTTCAGCTCGTCGCTGATGACGGCATCCTGCTCACCCAGGATCGTCTCGAACAGCCCTCCGTTTGCGTCGAAGCACGACGAGTACAGGATTGTGTCCTCGGTACCGAGGAACTCCGAGATGCGATGCTCAAGCTGCTTGTGCACGTCCTGGGTGCCGCAAATAAACCGAACGCTGGCCAGGCCGTAGCCCCACCGATCGAGAGCCTCCTTGGCGGCGGCGATGATCCGCGGATCGTCGGCCAGGCCCAGATAGTTGTTCGCACACAGGTTAAGGACTTCGGCGCCATCCTGCACCCGGATGCTGGCCCCCTGCGGGGTCACGATGACGCGCTCGGCCTTAAACAGCCCATCCGCGCTGATCCTGTCAAGCTCCGCCCGGATCTCCTGGCTGACGGTAGTGAACACCTCTGGTCGGCCCCTTGCAATCGTCGTTTACCGGCTGGCCCAGGTGAGGACCACCTTGCCGCACAAAGCGCTGCGCACGGTGGCGAAGGCCGCATCGAAGTCCAGGGCGTCGAACCTATGCGTGATCACCGGGGTGATGTCGACGCCCGACTGAGTGAGGACCTCCATCTCGTACCAGGTCTCAAACATCTGGCGCCCGTAAATGCCCTTGATCGTGATCATGTTGAGAACAAGGTGGGCCCAGTCGATCCCGAACTCCCCGGTCGGCAACCCGAGAACCGCGATCTTGCCACCATGGGTCATGGCGGCCAGCATGTCCCGCAGCGCTTCCGGCCTGCCTGACATCTCCAGGCCGACGTCGAAGCCCTCGCGCATCCCGAGTTGCCGCATGGTGTCCTGCAGGGCGGCCGTGGTGGCGTCTGCGGCAAGGGTGACGCCTATCCGCCGTGCGAGGTCGAGCCGGTACGGCGAGACGTCGGTGATGACGATAAAACGGGCCCCCGCGTGCCTGGCCACGAGCGCTGCCATGAGCCCGATCGGGCCCGCGCCCGTGATCAGCACGTCCTCACCGAGGATAGGAAACGTCAGCGCAGTATGCACCGCGTTGCCGAAGGGGTCGAAGATTGCCGCCACATCGAGGTTGATATCCGGCGGGTGCCGCCAGACGTTCGTCGCCGGCAGCGCGATGAACTCGGCGAACGCGCCCGGATGATTGACGCCGACCCCCTTGGTATGGGCGCATTGGACGCGCCGACCAGCCATGCAGTTGCGGCAACGACCGCAGACGAGATGACCCTCACCGCTCACCAGATCACCGGACCGCAGATCGCGGACGTCCACTCCGGCTTCAACGATCTCCCCGACGAATTCGTGCCCGACGACCAGCGGCAGCGGCACGTTAACCCGTGCCCAGCCATCCCAGTCGTAAATGTGCAGATCCGTGCCGCACACGCCGGTTCGCAGCACCCGGATGAGCACATCATCCCGGCCGACCGCAGGGACTGGCACATCCTCAACCGACAGGCCTGCCTCAGGTCGCGCTTTCACCAAAGCTTTCATGCGCTGCTCGCTCCCATAAACCCCGGCCCGGCAGGCCAAACCCGATGCTAATATTCAATCCTGTCCAAGCATCTTTGCTGGACCCTTCGCCCGAGTTGCTTCAAGCGCTCTCCGAGGCCCGGTTCCCTTCATCTGCTCGTGCGCTCAACGTTGGTTTGCGGCCTGAGAAGTGAGGCGGGCATCTTCATAGCCTCGGATGGCGGGTCGCCGGTTTGGACCTCTCGTTAGTAGCCGTCGCTGCCGCTGCGAAACGGGACCGCGGTCCTTCGTTGTTGCCGCCCCGAAGTGGCCTATCTGGGCGCGGCTCATGTGATCCTCGATCGTGCCTGGTGCGCTGCACCGCTTCCCGTCAGTACTTCGACGCTCGCTCCGACCCGGTCGAGCCGGGCACAGTCGTTGTCCTCCGCGTAGCGAAGGCCCTGGATGTTGTACATCTCCACCCTAGGCGCGCTGATCGGAAACGGCCCCCAGTGCCAGGTGCCGCAGTGCAGGACAAACGAGTCGAGTGGCTTGAGCAGGAATGCCCGGAGCTTCTCCGCATCGGCCGGGCCCCGGAATTCGGTACCCGGCGGGGCCGTCACAACGATCGCCGGGCAGTTGAGAATGAGAAGCGCCTGGGTGTGCGTCAGATGCCGGTACAGCATTTCGCACAGGACGCCGCCGGGCGTATGCGGAACCTCGTCGAAGTCGTGGCCGATGAGATTGAGATGTGCATCCGCCCATTCGAAATGGAGACGGGAAGTACCGTCTCGCGGGTCTGTGTCGGCCACCGGCGTCCAGCCGTAAGCAGACCATCCTGCCGCGTCGAATTGCAGTGCTTGGATGCTTCTCGCGAAAGCCACCATGATGGCCTCTTCCGGTCACTTGCTACGGAAATTTATAATAGCCCAACAACTAGGTCCTTGGCGAGAGTGAGGGAGTAAAGATGGACGTACGGAACATCAATTCGGTAAAGCCGACTGCCGAGCACAACGGCACTACCCCGGTCTGGTATCTCATGCCGCCGGGCACGATGCGCGAACAGACTGCTGGCGGATCTCTGGAACTGGTAAACGAATTCGAGATAATTGGCGGCGGCGCGGTAGATCCGCATACTCACCCGACCCACGAGTTCTACTACGTCCTCTACGGTAAGGGGAAGATGATAATCGGGCAAGAAATTCAGGAAGTCAGCCAGGGAGATCTGGTCTATATTCCGCCGAACGTGGTGCACAGCCTTGAGGCGATCAGTGAGAACGCGCCGATCCGGTGCTTCTGCTTCGCGGTGGCCTGCCCGGGTGCAGACGACATTAACTACACGACGCATTAGTTAGAGCGGCGCGTATGAGCTTTGCCGTGCGCTTATTTGGGCTGGCCAGGCAAAGACGAGGAAAGAAGCATGAGTGGCAAGCGGGCAATGGTCCTCTGGCGGGATATCCGGGACATCTGCCCAGGGCACCAGTCCCGGCCGACGAGCACTCGCCACGCGCCCGGATCTGCCGTCACTTCAGTGATGGGAGGCGAGCGAACATCGCCACCGTTCGGCGCGGCTTCTTGGCCGCATCTCGTGGTGCCCTCGTCGCTTCATGACTGGGCGTTCTGGGGTCTGCCAGTGACGTGCCCGGCGGCTCGCGCCGCAGGTGCCGGCGTCAGGCTTGGTCATCGCGTGGCAGCAAAGTGAAGCTGTCGTCGCCGGTCAGCGGTCGCACCGCGGCGAAGTGCTTGTGGTCCATCGACAAGATCCTGGTTGTCTTGTGTCGGGCCGCTTGCACCACGATCGACGCGTCGGTCAGACCTAGCTGCATGTCGCCGTATCTGACCGCGACCTCGGTCGCCAGCTGGAAATCGTCGTCGGTGAACGGGGCTAGCCGGTAGGCCGGGGACCTTAGCTCGGCCAACACCTTCTGCTCGGCCGGCGCGCCGAGCCGGGCCAGGACGAAGTAGTCCAGCTCGGCCAGCACCAGCGGAGACAGCACCAACGGCCCGCCGTCGCGTTCCACCGCGGCGCGCGCGACCTGGTGCTCGGGCTGGCGGCGGTTGAATATGGCATATAACCCACTGGTGTCGGCGATGATCACCGCTCGATCCCGGCCGCGCCCAGTCCAGCCGCCAACGTGGCGTCGATGTCGCCAGCGGTGGCCGGGGCGGCGTCCAGGATCCCGAAGTCCGGCAGGACCGGGCCGCCCTCCTCGGCGAGGACCCGGCGAATGCCCTCGCGGATCAGTTCGGCCTCTGACTGCTGCCTCCTGCGCGCGGCGGCCTTGAGCGCCTGCATGTCGGCATCGGGCAGGTAGACCGTTGTCTTCACCATGCCAACAATCTACCATACATGCCATACATGAAGTGGGTTCCGTGCCCCCAGGCAGATGCTTCTGACATAACCGGCATCCGTTAAGCCCGCCGCGGCCATGACCGCGCTGCCCACCGCATCCCCAGAACAGTCCGCCGCCTGGCCGCACCGATCCAGTCACCGGCGAGCATCGCGCGGACTTCGGCCATGCCGCCCGTTTCGCGGTCAGGAGAGCGCCTCCAACCATGCCATTTCCACGGTGGGCGGAGCCGCATGCCGTATCGGCCGGCCGGCTCGGAATTCCCTGGTGGCCGAAACCGAATCTGGGCGGGCGGGCGGAGGCGCGGAAAACGACTCTCGTGCCGCGACTGATGAACAGTCTCGAACTCCTCCCGGGCTGGCCGATGACGCCACCACCGCGGAACACTGACAGGCAAGATCCGATCATCCAGATCGCCGGACGCGACCAACGGCGACGACCGCACGGTTAGCCAATGCCGAACGATGTCGACCGGCGCCAAGCCTGCCGCGCTCGCATGCACCCGTGTAGCCGACGCCGCCAGTTCCAGAGGAGCAACGTCGAGCCAGATTCAGGTTGCCGCATATATGAAACGGCCCGCCGCAGGCAGTTGACCGCTTAGGTCTCGCGGGCCAGCAACCTGGTCGCCAACTGAGAGGTGCGCCCGGTGATGACAGGCCGCTGACCTGCCGGGTGCGGTGCTGAGCGCTGAGTGGGAATTGGTAGCCCAGGCGCCGTCAGACACCATCGGCAATCTAGCCGCGTAGACGCCCGGGGATCGTCCTGTACAGTCCAGTCACGCTCTGCGCCGCGCCCGCCCCGCCGCTGACCGCCAGCCGGGCCTGTCGGCTTACCGGACCGGCGAGCCGGGACTCACGGCAGAGCCGGCGGGGGCGGCTGGGCATCGCCGTTCACTCGGTTGATAGCCGGGACCAGGTCGCGGTGCTGGATCCACATCTCGGCCACCCGGGACTTGTAGATGCCGTTGACGGTCGGCAGCGGCGCCCGGCGGTACAGATGGTTGAGCATCACCGCGGCCTGCCGCTGGAACCAGTCACAGGCCTCGGTTACCTGTTCCGCCACCACGACGGCCGCCAGGTTCTCCATGCATGCCAGCAGCGTGGTGATGTTGTGGTGCAGGCACTCGGCGTGCCGAACCGTCTCACGGGGAACGAGTATGCCGACCTGCCGGTCGGTTACGCTGACGGCGGTGTGATCGGTGTTCATCGGCCTGCTCTTGTCCGTGGCCGTCTTCCGGTAGAGCGATGCCAGCCGGTAGGAAAGCGGCCCAGGTTCCGCCGCCTGATGAATGGCGGACAGTGACACGAACCCGCTCACCTGCTCGAAACGTGCGTTTTTGCCGTCCGCGTCGGTGGCGGCCGGGAAGGGAAGCCCTTCCGGAAGGGGCGCCCCGTCGCGCACCTGCCGGGGTGGCTCTCCTTCTAGCGGGAGCCTGAGCAGGCCGTCGAGCACACTGGCCTCCCGGCCGTCCGGCAGCCCGGACCCGACCAGCAGGTGCAGGACCGTGGTCACAGCGAACGGATGCAGAAACGCCTCGCTGTACTGCACATAAGCGAACGGCATGTCCGGCACCGGTTCCGCTGCCTTTTCCACTGCCTTGAGCCTGGCTGGTTCCACGGAAAGAAGGGGTAGCAGCGCGCGCACCAGCAGCGGTGTCCGGGTGTTCTTGTACTCTCTGCCGAACAGGTAGCCCCACAGCGTGCTGTAGTAAGTGGGCCACGGCAGGTTGAAGCCGCTCCCGGCAGGTCCGGCAGGCATGCTCTTGAGGCCGTCGATGCGCTGGCGGTATCCGCTTAGATCCTCCGCCACCGTCGCCATGCCCGCGGGTGTGGTCGTGAACCGCCAGGTCTGCCCGACCGAGACGCGCAGGTCTTGGAGCTGGTTCATGGTTCCTGTATCCTGATTCTGATTGCTAAAATAGCTGTCCGGGCATCAACATGTTTGGTGTTCCGGGCAGCGTCTTGTCGGGGTAGGGCTCATTCGTCCTCGCCCAGACCGTCCTCGCTGATCAGCCGCTTTTCCTCGTTCTTCCATTGGACGGCGGAGCGGTCAAGCAGCGTGACACCTCCTGCCCGCTGCCAGCGGAGCCGGACGCGCCTGCGACGGGCCGCATTTCGGATCGCGCGGATATCGCCAACGCCAAGCGCGTCCCGGAAATTCTTCCGCAATTGCTCCGAGTTCTGGGCTGCGGCGGCACCGATAAATACATACACAACCTGCGGGCACGCCGCCAGTTTCTCTTCAGCACCGTCAGAAAGACACCAGTAAGGGAGTTGACCGCTCTCTATCTTGGGCAACGTCAGCCGGGCATGGCGAGTTTCGAGCCGTCGCAGCACCCTGCCGGGCGAGTCGCTCACCCGGAACTGCTTCCGCCCGATGTGACCGTAGTACGACAGCGCGACCGCGAGCCATACCGCGAAGCCGAGTCCCACGCCCAGGCCGAACAGAATCACCACATCCACGGTCCCGGCCTGATTTTTTAGGTTGATCCCCCAGATCAGCCACACGAGAAGGTAGGCGAGAGCGGCGGGCGGAACGACGAAAAGCAGGGTGTTGGGATCAGTGAATTTCACGGTACTGGGCAGTTCTTTGCTGCGCGGGTAGACGTAACGGGTAAGCACGAGGAAGCTCAGCACGGTCAGCAGGCCAGGCAGGACGAAAAGCGTCCCCAGGCCGAAGGGCGACAGTGCGTCCACGCCGAAGATCGTCACCTGGACCGGAGTGGTGGCGATGACCGTCGAGCTAATCGGCGTGCCGGACGCATCGGCCTGGCTGGCTACGACCACGGCCACGTGCTGCGTCCCGGTCTGCACCTGGGAACTGGCCGTCACCTGCAGGGAGAGCACCGCGGTGGCGCCGGGAGCGAGGGCGGCCAGGCATCCCACGAGCCCCGGTGCTTGCGCGCCCGAGGCGGGGCAGGGAACGAACGGCGGTTCCGCGTGCACGATAGGTTGGAGTGTGACGTCTTCGCTGTTAACGGCGGCCACGCTGACTTGCTTGAACGTGAATGACGTCGGGTTGGAGATGCTCAGTACGGCGGTACCGGACTGGCCGTCGTCAAGCCTGCTGGGGAACGACAGGAAAGCTGCCTGCGGACGTTGACTGGCGGTTCCGGCCGTTAGCCTGAGGCTGCCGGTGATGAGCCGCACGGGACCCTGGGGGCAAGGCCTCACCTCGAGCAGGACGTCTACCTCGCCAGGTTCAATGCCACGAAGCCCCCGGAGCGTGAAGGTCGTCAGATCGAAGCCGCCGGCCCGCACCGGACGGATCGCCCCGGGCGGCGGGACGTGCCCGGCGGCAACCCCGGCGGGAACGCGCAGGTCGATGCCGATGACCCGTACCGGTGAGCTGGTGGTGTTCGATATCGCGACGTTCACCGTGGCCAGTTCACCTGCCGACAGGGTCAAGGCCGCCGGGAATAGCTGCACCGTGAGTTGACTGTTGGCCGGGGTGACGGAGCGAGCCGTGGCGGGGCTCACGGCCACGAAGGTCAGGACCGGTACCGCGGCAACCGCTAGGACTCTCCAGCGCCTGCGCCACATGGCACGACAGAACATGCCGCTGTCAGGACGACAGCGGGAAGAGACTGGGCAGCCGGTGAGCGGGCTTCACTATCTCGACCTTGCACAATTCGCGGAGCAGCCCACCAGCCTGGACGGATTGGTCCCGCACTCGCGCGCTATCCACCTTCCCCCTCCTCCAGCCGAGTATGTCGGATTCGCGCGTTGCGATCCATACTTTCGCCAACGTCCAGCAAACCGAAGCTGACCACGGCTGGCAATGTCCGCCGAGTCCGCACTGGTCGCAGTCAGCTCATGTCTCATATCCCAGGTCACCACCGGCCCCGGACGTACGACAAGCTGTCCCATGCCGTCACGGAGCGTTTGCAGCTATCGGGCGCCGTGGCGGCCGGCACAATCTCGCGATGGATCGGCCGGAGCGGCCTCGCGGTCTATGCCCTGGGTCCATGAGCTTCAACGGCCTGGTTGAACAGTAATGAATTCTCTGTCTGGTTCAGGACGGAGACCCGTCGCTCGCGCAGGTAGGTGGCGACGACGACGCGAGCGTACCGTAGTCCGAAAGCGAGGCGGTTGCCCTTCCTGCTTGAGCCCGGGACTCGTAGCCGCATCTGTGGGAACCTCGGCAACACAGTAGCCCTGCAAGACGGAGCCGATCAGAAGCTCGGCGGTCTGGCACTGCGGCTGGGTCTGTGTCACGGCAGCAGTGATCCTGCACGCATCAGCGCTGCAGGTTCTCGAGCCAGAAGGCATGCTGCTCGTCTCACACCCACGTGAACGGCCGGCCGGATTCCGCTGGACCTCGCTGGCCCGGCGGCCTCACGGTCGGGGAACTGCAAGCCGACAGATGCGCAGCGACTCGCTGCTTTGGAACTTCACCGTGCTCGGTGAGGCGGCCGCCCGGCTGTCCGATGAACTCAAAGAGCGTTTCCCCGATGTCCCGTGGCTGCGGCCTGGTCGTCTGCCATATTGCGGCTCAAACCAGGAGGCGGGTCCGCCACCGGTGGAAGCTGTCGGCCAGCCGGTACTGATTGACGGCCCGCAGGCGCGTGATGTGATCGTCGATGTAGTGGATATACAACGGGACTAGTTCCCGGCCCAGCAGTGCGGTCGCCTCATCGTCGGCCGGCGCTTCGAGCCGCCAGGCAAGAGCCGCTGCAACCAGCGTCGCGGCAGGCGCGTCCGCGCGGGCAAGGTAGTGCGCGGCTGCGAGGGTGTTGGTGCCCACTTGGCCCGTGTCCGCAGTGAAAAGGAAGCGGACGGGGAACAGCACGATCTTGGTCAGCCGCCGGGGCCCGAGGGAGACCAGCCGCGACGGGGTACGGATCTCATCCAGAGCGCTGCTTTGGTCGGCCCATCGCCGGGCCCGGTCGCGCAGGCGGCCTGGCAGCTTCCGGGTTCCGCCCAGGTAGCCGAGCGCGAACTCGGCACCTGCTACCAGTAGCTCAGCCTGGCCGGGGCGTGCCACGCAGGCGCGGGCGTCCTCTCCGGTCAGCAGCCGACCGTGGTCAAGCAGGTCCAGCCGGTCTAGCGGAGGGAACCGGCCACCGCGGCGCTGCCCTTGCAAGGTCGATGGCGTGCCCCAGAACACTGAGAGCCGCTTGTCAAGCGCCGATCTCCCGGTTCTCAGCGAGCGGGCCACCGTGTGGATGGTCACGTTGTCTTTCGCCCTGGGCGGGTCCTGCAGAACGAGCCCGACATCGACATCGCTCACGAGCGGACTGAAGCCGCCGTGGGCGAGGCTGCCCAGCGCATATCCGGCGATCAGGCGGGAACCCAGAGCAGCTCGATAGGTAGAGACCGCCCTGGCCAGCACGGCCTCGCCGTCATGGGTATCTGCCGGTGCCTCGGGCGAGAGCCTGCTTCGCCGCCTGTACCCGGACGCTGTTGTGTCAGCCAACCGTAGTTTCCCTCGCTCCCCTCTAGCCCATTTCACGATGCCACACCGCGCCCGGACCGCTCACGCGCGCAGCGATCATGCCAACGCCAGCTTGGCTGAGGTTTATCTCACCACCGGAGAACTCAGCGCGGCGGAAGATGACCCGGGGCGCCGGTGAGCCGCCCGTTGACGAAGCCGACATAGGTGCCAGCCTCCGCCCTGCTGCCGGATATGCCCAGTCATCATGCTCCTTCACGCCCGCCCGGCCCAGCGCGCTGCCACCAGCGGCTAGCCGGAACCGGACCGGCGTTCCGCATCTGCGGCGTCTGGCCGCCACCATTGGCAGGCTGGGCGGTTCCCTTGATTGCGGTAAATCTGCCGACGCCCAGTGAATCGGCGCTGGCTCGCGAGATGACCCGAGCTGACCTTCTCCCGATTCGCGGGCCCGCCCGGCCTCGCCGTCAGGTTAGCCCTCTCAGGCGAATCACCTGCCCCGCGGATCCCCGTGTTTCACGGCCCGCGACCGCCGACCGCGCCGGACGGCAGCCAGAATGGCTGTCATGCCGAAAATAGGCGTGGGCAAACGTGCGAAATTGTCCGTTGACTACGAGCCCCCTTACGGAATCGAATCGTAGACCTTCTCCTTACCATGGACATAAGGGCACTTTCCTGACCAGCCACGATCCAGAGCGATGTGCCATCTACCTGCGGATACACCCTTGCGAGAGGTCTGGAGAAGCCTCCCAATGTCTGGCGAAAGTCGCCCCCAGGTACCGTATCCGTCTGGCAAGCACGGCGTCCGGCACAAGTCCGCTGATGCTTCGCCCAGGAATGGCCCGAGCCCCTGCGGACATGTAACCGCCGTTCCGCGTTGGACGCCGAAGCCGCAACCCGACATGCAGCCCGCGCCCTATCGGGTGAGCAGCGAACAGCGCAAAGGTGCTAGGTAAGCCGGCGTTGCTTCTCCGCGCGAGCGGCGACAGTCAGCGGGAACCGCTTATCCCTGAACCTCAACTCCTCGGAGCCAATCTCCTCGCTCACGTGGCTCACCAGGAAGGCCACACAGGCCCGCAGGTTCCCGTACCAAGTGACGGAGAACGGCCCGTCCCAGGCGCGGCGGAGCAGGAGCTCGAGGCCGGCTGGCGTGTAGCGAAGGTAGTCGGAGTCCGGATCCTTCGGGTTCAATCGCTTCAGCGCTGGCACCGTGATCAGCAATGAGCCCTCCTCGCGCAAGGCTCGGTGGCAAGAACGCAGGCAGGTGCCAGGGCTTTTCAGCAGATGGAGAACCTCTGTGAGGATGATGCAGTCGAAGCTTTCGTCGGGCAAAGCGCTAGACGCGTTGAGGTCGGCGATGAGTGTCGCCTCTCGGTTGGTCGCGTCGATGTCGACCACTGTGCTGGTCGTCACGCGTCCTGTTCCGAAGCTTGCCGTATACCCGGAGTCACCGACCTCGAGCACCGATCCCCTTATGGCTTCTCGGTGCTGGCCCAGGAACTCTTCGATGTAGACGCGCACTATGGGCGTGCCGCGATCGATGCCGTGATCGTCGCTCAGCGGAACCTTCGGTACGCCATCCAGCACCATGGTGCCCAGCTTGTCAGTATGAGGCGTCCCGCCCTAGCCGTCTAGCCACACGAATGCCCGGCGACGCGCCGTGCCAGCGGAACTGAGCGGATGAAGGGCGGACCGGCATCACGCGATGGGCAACACGGGCTCGGTTCGTCGCCCGCGACGCCATAACTGGGCGGTCTGAGCGGCATGGAGTGGAGAGCGGAAGCCATGCCACCAGGCGCGGAATCGGCAGGGAGAGTGTAGATAGTGCTTCCAGCCCTGCTTTCCGCGATTTGGCTGGGTGCGGGCGTAGGGTCGGGGGCCTGGGTCCGCCCGGACGGTTGCTGCGGCGATCGGCGCCTGCGCTGGCGTGCGAGCGGCATGCTGGCCGCGAACGCACCGCCCGCACCACCGGAGCTACGCCGCGCCCTTGCCACCATCGACAGCCACATCCGCCACTACATCGACGACGCACGCCTGAGAAACGCCGCCTGAAACTCAAGATCAACGTCAAAGTCCGGATCACCTAGCAGAGCTAGCGGCTACGCGGCGCTTGCGTGATAACCATGCCGATCGGGCTGGCGCCGACCTTGATCGGCGTCAGCGCGGTATCGGTGCTTGTCCTTATCGGGGTCACCGTCCCCCGTCCCTGGCTGGCCACGTAGGCGAACTTCCCGTTCGGCGCAATAATTATCGTGCCTGGTGCGGATCCGACCTTGATCGCCTTCAGCGCCTTGTTGGTTGCGGTCCGGATCGGGATCACGCTGGCCGACGGCGTGTTCAGCAGGTAAACGGTCTTGCCGTCCGGGGTGATCGCAATGGCACCGACCACCGCAGGGCCGCCAGGCCCGAGCGGCACCTTGATCGGCTTGAGCGCGGTATTGGTGGCGATCCTGATCGGGGTCACCGTGCCGGAGAACGCGTTGAGCACATAGGCCTTCTGGCCGTCGGGGGTGATCGCGATGGCCCACGGGCCGTTGCCGACCCTAATCGCCGTGCCGGCCTTGTTGGTGCGGGTGCTGATTGGCGTCACGGTGTCCGAGCCCTGGTTGAGGACGTAGGCGGTCTTCCCGTCCGGGGTGATCGCGATGGAGAACGGGCCGTCACCGACCTTGATCGCCTTGCCGGCCTTGTTGGTGGCGGTGTCAATCGGGGTCACCGTGTTCGGGATACCGTTCACGACGTACAAGGATTTCCCGTCCGGGGTAATTGCCATCCGGCTGGCTCCATCGCCGACCCTGATCGGCCTGCCGGGCTTGGCGGTGGCGATGTTGATCGGGGTGACCTCAGCCGGGTTCGCGCCGAGAACGTACGCGGTTTTGCCGTGAGGGGTGATGACAATCTGGACCGGCTCATTCCCGACCTTTATCGGCTTGCCCGGATTGTTAGTGGCGGCGCTGATCGGGGTTACCGAGTTCGAGCCGTAGTTGACCACGTAGACGGTCTTGCCGTTCGGGGTAACGGCGATGCCGTCGGGGTTGTTCTCGACCTTGATCGGCCGGCCCGGCTTGTTGGTGGCGGTGTTGACCGGGGTGACACTGCGCGAGCCGAAGTTGGCGACGTACAGCGTTGGCGGGCGGGGTGGCCGCGCGGCGGCCGCCGCGCCTGCCGCCCCCGTCCCTTCGGTTCCCGCGCTGGCTGTTCCCGCCCAGGTCAGGCCCGCTCCGGCGAGCGCTCCCGCCGCGATAACACCAGCCAGGGCGTGCGTGACGCGCGTGCGCATGCTGAGATCCTCTCCTCGATCCGCCGACGACCGGAGCGACCCATCAGCGGCGTCCGTTACTTTGACACCTGGCAGCGGCGACAGGGTCCCGATTCAGCGACGATTCGGGCCCAATTGTTATGAGTAGAAACCGAGCATGTCGATATCGAGAGTGCGCGGAGCCGCGCGGCTGGGGTCTTGGGCCTGCTCCCATATTTCGCCAGCAAGCAGCAAGTCGGCCATGCTCGCCGATGCACACCGTCCTGCGACGTGCGCCTTCTGAAGACCTAGACCGCCTCGCCACCGCCTGCAGATTTTGATGCGCCCGGCGGTCGACCGCACCAGCCGACGGCCGAGTCCCAAGATCGCAAGCGATGAGACAGGTTGAGCGTTGGATCCCCTCCGCCCCTGTGAGCGCGCGGGCTTCGCTGACCGAGCCGGGGAGCTTGTGTATCGACATGATTTAGGATCAGTCGGATGAGTCGCGCGACGGTGCTGGTGGAAGTTTGCCGAGATGACGTGGTCGCGGCCGGGCACAAGCCAGCACCTGCCGCTAGGCGTGGCGCGGTCGCTGACATGATGGCCGGACCGCGCGCGTCGCGGTGGTATCCGGCGGTGTTTCTGGCAATAAGCGAGCGCTGGAAGGGCGGTGGGCCGTGACGGCGGCCTTCGACTTCGCCACCGCAGGCCGCATAATGGTCGGTGCGGGCAGGGTCGCGGAACTGCCGAGTGTGGTCTCCGGGCTAGGCAGCCGCGCGCTGGTATGCACAGGGGCCAACCCTAGTCGATACGAACGGCTGTTGGCCGCGCTCGACATGCCCACTGAGGTTTTCGCCGTCGCGGGAGAGCCAACGATCGCGACGGCGCTGGCGGCTACCTTGGCTGCGCGCAACCACGGCGCTGATGTTGTCACCGCCATCGGGGGCGGCAGCGTGATCGACGTCGGCAAGTGCGTGGCAATGCTGCTTGCAAACGGCGGCGACCCACTCGACTATATAGAGGTCATCGGCACTGGACGGAAGATCACTCAGCAGGCGGCTCCGTGCGTCGCTGTGCCAACTACTGCCGGCACGGGCGCAGAGGTTACCGCCAACGCCGTGCTGGCCTCACCAGCTGATGGTGTCAAGGCGAGCCTGCGGAGCCCGATGATGATCCCTAGGATCGCGTTGGTGGATCCTGGGCTCACAGTGTCGTGTCCGCCGTCGGTCACTGCCTCCAGCGGCCTAGACGCACTCACCCAATGTCTCGAACCCTTCGTGTCCTGCCAGGCAAACGCGCTCACCGACGGTCTCTCCATGGAAGGCCTGCGACGCGGGGCCAGCGGACTGCGGGCCGCCTATGCCGACGGCGAGGACATTGACGCGCGCACCGACATGGCCATGTGCAGCCTGCTCGGCGGGATCGCCTTGGCCAACGCCAAGCTCGGTGCTGTACATGGGCTGGCCGGTGTCATCGGCGGCACCACGGATGTCCCCCATGGAGTCGCTTGCGCCGCACTTCTCGCACCTGTCATCGAGGCCAACGTGCGCGCGCTGACGGCCAGCCAGCCATGGCATCCAGCACTCGGCCGATACGACCAGGTGGCCGGGCTGCTCACGGGCAGGACTAGGGCCTCCATCGAAGACGGCGTTGCCTGGATCCGCGAAACACTAGCACTGCTCGAGATTCCTGGCCTTGCCGCGTTCGGCATCACGTCTGAGCAGGCGGACGAGATAGCCGCCAAGGCAATCAAGTCAAGCAGCATGCAAGGCAATCCGGCGGCTTTGAGCGTGCGCGACCTACGCGCAGTAGTACTCCAAGCGCTCTAGAAGATAGACTTCTTGTTCGCTTGCATCTGCTAACCCCGTCTCGGCTTCGTTCGGCCGCGGCTGGATCGCCGTCCACCCGGCTAGGCAGCTGCTTGGGCTCCCGACCCGGCTGGAGCAAGGCCGTGGTGGCCAGGACCCCGCGGGATCACGGGCCAGATGTCCACGACTATGTCGTCCTGCACAACGTGGAACGCGTCGTAGAAGTTGACGGTGCTCGGAGAGTAGCCGGGAACAAGCGCGACGCAGTCGCCCACCTTCAGCGGTGAGCCCTCTGGGGCGGAGAAGATGCCGTGCTCTTCGTCGGATCTGAAGACCTTTAGATCGTGGCCGATGATGGTCGCGTTGTAAGGATCGGCGACCGACTTGTTCCCGGCGTCCACGATGACCTGCTTGCTTTGCCTGCTGATGACTGAAGCCTGGATCGTCAGCGAGTGCTCGAAGCCCGGCACCATCTTCCCGTGGAAGTTGTCCATGACGACGTATGAGCCCGCCTGAATCTCGGTGATCCCCGGGTAGGCTGCCGTCCAGTGCCACGTCGCGATACCGCCTGCTGATCGGATCGCGCAGGGGATGCCGTTGGCCTCGAGGAAGTCGGCGACGCCGGTGAAAAGCTTCATCGCTTCCGCCTGCTTCGCGTGCCGCTGGTCTTCCTCGGGTGTGAGCGTGCAGTGGCCTTCGTAGCCGGTGATCCCCTCAAACCTCAGGCCGGGCAGTTCGCTTATCTGCCGCGCCAGTGCCAGCGCCTCGTCGGCTGTATCTACGCCGCATCGGTTCATGCCCGTGTCGACCTCGACGAAGATTCCGACCGTCGATCCTGCCCGGACCGCAGCGGCGGAATGCGCGGCCGCGTTCGGCGCTTCGTCCACCGCGACGAGGATTCGGCGGTCCCTGGCAAGCTCGGCGAGCAGCCGGATCTTGTCCGGATGCGCGACAGTGTTGACGACGAAAAGGTCGTCAAACCCGTCGCCGGCGAGGACCGCTGCTTCCCATACTGTCGCCATCGACAGACCGCCCGCGCCAGCCTGCACCTGGCGACGGGCGAGATCCGGGCTCTTGTGCGTCTTGTAATGCGGCCGGATCGTCGCCGGGCCGATTCGACGCAGCTCGCTGGCCATCCGGTCGATGTTCCGCTGCGCAGCGTCAATGTCGAGCACGAGCGCGGGCGTGACCAGTTCGTCGCGCCGCCGCCCGACAGCGTGTCCGTACTGGCGCTGCACACGATCACGGGACTCGACGAGCAGTGACGATGTGTCCAACATTCGAGGATCTCCTCCGGTTAAGGTTCGGTCGTCGGGCCGAGGCAGCGGATGATGCGGAGTGGCTCGCGCCCGGCCCGGGCACGGAATGGCACGCTCGCGGGCAGCGCGTACGTCTCGCCCTGACGCACTGGCTGGCTGCCGAAGTCACCCTCGATGGCCCCGGCGCCCGACGCGACAATCGCGACGCTGAACCGTCCGTCGTCAGTGCCAAGCTCGTCTGCCACCTCCAGCGCGGTGGCGTCGAAGAACGGGAGCACGTCGTCCTGGAATAGTCGGACTTCGCGGGAGCCGCGATTGACGCGCAGTTCTCGCGGCTGCTGACGGGCGCGGCTGAAGGTCTGGTCCGCATCGTTAGCCGTGTAGTCGATCATGTCAAGCGCGAGATCCCAGCCCAGCCCCATCGTCGCCCCCGCATCGTCGTCGCCGGAGGTCTCTGGGATGACGATGTGGTCACTCGGCTCCTGGACCTCGATGAACGAGATCCGCGGTCCCAGATAGTGCGGGACGCCAGCGTGCGCCACGTACACCTCGCCCGGATGTACGTCGGTGCGGTGCAGCGATCCGCGGATGCGCTTGCCGTCGCGAGCGCGGACCGCGTCCGCGAACCACTGACGGTCGATTCCGCGGGCGAAGCCGATCCCGGCGTGCGCCGGCTCCACGCCGTCGCCCGGCGTGTCAAGCAATATCCAGGCCTCGGTCTTGCCGAATGGCGACCCTAGGTGCCTGCGCGCCCATTCCCGGCTCGGGTGGGCATGCAGCGGCACCGGGCCAGCCGGCGAGAGAAGCTTGACCAACACACCGGTGATCGGTCCCCAGTGGTGCGCGAACGCGGCTCCGACCATCTCTTCGGGCATCGCCTCGACGATGTCTTTGAGCGGGATGCTACCGATGCCGGGCAGGTCGACGGCGCTCAAGCCTTGCTCCCGACCATCGGGATCGCCGTTATTGGCGGTAGTGCAGGAGCCGACCCAGTCTTCTGACCACCAGTCGTCCGGCCGGTCGGGGAGCCCGCGGAACTGCCGGGTCAGTGAACCGCCCTCGTAGAAGCGATAGAGCGGATGATAAGCGAGCGGCAGCGGCCGCCTGATCGCCTCGCGCAGTTGGTTAAGCCCGTCGGTCATCGCGACACACCTAGAGTTCGGCGTTGACGATGAAGCCACCGTCCACGAGCAGTGTCGCAGCTGTCACGTAGCTGGCATCGCCTGAGAGGAGGAATGTAATAGCGGCCGCCAGCTCCTCCGGCTGTGCGCCGCGGTGTAGCGGGATCCGCTCCTCGTAATACCTTCGCACCGCCGGGTCGTCCAGGATCGGCGCGCTCATCGGAGTCACCGTCCATCCGGGCTCGACCGCGTTCACCCGGATACCGTGCTCGCCGAGATTGCAGGCAAGGGCCTTCGCCAGCATGCTGATCGCACCCTTCGTTCCGCAGTATGCGGTCTGATATGGGGCGCCGACGTGCGCTGAAATCGAGCTGACGAAGCAAATCGCGCCGCCGTGCCCCTCGCGGATCATCTGCTTGGCTGCTTCCGTGGCAACCACCCAGGTGCCGCGGACGTTTGTCTCGAATAGCCGGTTGAAGTCTTCGACGCTCGTCTCGTCCCACGTCAAGGTCGGGTTGATGCCGGCGTTGGACACCACATAGTCGAGACGGCCAGCCCGTTCTGCCACGCCGCGCACCATGGCTGTGACCTGATCAGGGTCTCGCATGTCCGCGGAGAACGCGAAACCCTCGCCATTCGCCTTGCTGATTCGAGCAAGCGTCTCGCTTGGATCCTGGCCTGGGAGGTGGTTCACCGCCACAGTCGCGCCGTCTGCGGCGAGCCGCGCTGCCGTCGCCTGCCCCATGCCGGTGGCCGCGCCGGTCACCAGCGCTACCTTGCCTTCGAAACGTCGTTCCATGGAGCTCTCCTGCGGGGTTCAGAAGATGGCAATGGGGTTCCACGGGGACCCGGTGCCACCGGGCAGGCGGAGAGGCAGGCCGACGACCATGAAGTCGAACCGCCCTTCCTCCGCGCAGGCCTGTGACAGGTCTTCGAGCTGGAGGCTGTCGGCCGCAAACATTCCCATCGCGGTGACCTGCAGCGGGTGAATGGGGTAGAGCATGCCCTCGACGTTGCTGGGCACCGTTTCACCGTCACCGTCGGGAAGGAACGCGGCGATCTTCCGCTCGTGCAACCAGCGGATCGTGTCGACGTGCAGGCCGGCCTTGCCCTGGCCGGTCGGCGGGTAGCTGTTGTCCCAGGCACCGAGCTCGAGGCGGCGCCGGTGGTGGCCCGTGCGGAAGACAAAAATGTCGCCTTCGCCGAGCCGCGCGCCCTGAGCCACCTCGACCGCCTCAAGTTCTGCACGGGTGACGGCCTCGCCCGGCTCGAGCCAGCGGACACCCCGGTAGCGCGGCACGTCCAGCAGCACGCCCTTGCCGACAAGCCCGTTGCTGTAGGTGGTGACATCAAGCGCGGTGGCGCCGCGGGAGGTCATAACCTCCTGGGCTGGCCTGCCGTTATAGACCAGGCCCTTGTAGGCGATGTGGCACAGCGCGTCCATGTGTGTATGGCAGTCGCCGTGAAAGGCCAGGCCGACGAAATCCAACGCGTACGTCAGCGTGCTCGATTGGAGGTCGATGTCATGGCCTTGCACCACGTGGTGGATGACCGGGCTCGGGTTATCCGGTCCGGCAGTCTTGTTCATCGCGATCGCCATGGTGACCTGACGCCCGGACCGGACGAGCCCGGCTGCCGCCCGCACCATGTCGGGCGTGATGTAGTTCAGGGTGCCGAGTTCGTCGTCGTCGCCCCAGCGGCCCCAGTTCTTCACGGCCTCGAAGATCTCGTCGAACTCGCGCAGCGAAACCCGAGCGGGTCTAGTCAGCGTGGCCACTGTTGTGCTCACCTCCCGGTCGAAACTGACGAGCCAACTAGCTCGCGCACGGTCGCCTCGAACGCGCTGATCGCCTCGGTGCCTGCGGCTGGCTGAAATGGGAAGCGCAGCCCCGGCCAGGGCGCCGTCAAGAGCATTTGCTCAAGGTTTGGCCATCCGCTCCATATGGGAGTATCAACCAGCCAGCAGGTCTTGGCAAGACACCCTCACCCGCCGGTCCTGATTCCCTCGGCGATGCACAACGTCACCCACATCACGCCTGCCATTGCCGCGCTGTTTCTTCAGGTCGTCGTCGGATCCGCCGACGAAGCGGCGCCGGTCCGCCTACCTCTTCGCGGTGAGCAGGTGCGACCACCTCGGCGCTCAGCGAGACCCGGATCCGGGCTTAGAGGTGCACCGATCTCGGACGCCGGAAGAACGACCGGCGCGCGTGGGGCCTGGCCGTACTCCTGCACGTACCGACTGTGCAACGCGTCGACCTGAGCACCGGTCAGGCGAGGGGGATCGCCGAGCTGGCGGGCTAGATACACGGTGCGGGCCGCGTCCTCGCACATCACCGCGGCCTTCACCGCGTCGCGGGCATCCGGGCCGATCGCGAAGACCCCGTGGCTGGCCATCAGGACCGCCCGCGAGCGATGCTGCGACAAGGTCTCCACGACAGCCTTGCCGATCTCGTCGCCACCGATCGGCGCGAACGGCCCGACCGGTATATCGCCACCGAATTCGTCGGCCATCGCGGTAAGCACGCACGGGATGGGCATCCCGCACGCCGCCCAAGCCGTCGCGTACGCCGAATGCGTGTGCACCACCCCACCGACTCCCGGCATGTGCCGGTAAACATACGCGTGCGATGCGGTATCGCTCGACGGGCGCAGCGCGCCGTCGTTCCAGCCGGCCACCGGGACACCATCAAGGTCGCAGACCACTATCGACCGCTCGACCAGTTCGTCGTATCCGACCCCGCTCGGCTTGATCACCATGAGGCCGGTCCCGGGCACGCGCGCCGAGACGTTACCCGACGTCCACGCAACCAGGCCCCAGCGGACAAGCTCTGCATGTAGCGCGCAGACTTCGCGACGGCCAGCTTCCACTGCGGCCTCCGCCAGCGCGCCGCTTCCTGCCCCGGTGGCTGCAGTCATTGCTCTAGCTCTCCCGTCATTCAAGGCCACCGGGAATTCCGAGTGTCTGCCCCCCGTCAATGACGATCGTCTGACCAGTGATATATGACGCTTGATCGGATGCGAGGAATGCGACACAGTCTGCTATGTCGGCTGGCTGCGCGAACCGTCCGAGCGGTATCGATTTCAGGTATTCCGGAGCCAGCGCGGCATTGTGCACGACCAGCTCGGCTAGCGGTGTATCCGCTACTCCGGGGGCTACTCCATTCACACGGATGCCGTGAGACGCGAGATCGATCGCCGCGGACCGGACCAAGGCCCACACGGCGGCCTTCGTGACGTTGTAGACCGCGTGCGTCTCCTCGACGTACCACGCGTTAATAGACGAGGTGCAGATAATGGCGCCGCCATTAGCTGCTGCCATTGCGCGAGCCGCTTCTAGCACGCAGTACATAGTGCCGTCAACGTTCACGGCAATATGGCGCCGCCAGTGTTCGTCAGTCATGTCAAGAAGCGCAAGCGGATCGGCGATCCCCGCGTGCGCGCACATCACATCGATACGTCCGAATTGGGCCACACACAACTCGACCGCTCTGCGGCAATCATCGTGGATGGAAATGTCGCCAACAAATTGAACGCACCTCTCCCCCAGGCTGCTGGTGGCCGATTGCAGCTGCTCAGCGTTCCGATCAAAGGCTACTACCGACGCACCTTCATCAAGGAAGCGCCGTACGATCGCCAGACCGATCCCTTGTGCTGCTCCAGTTACAACGACGCCCTTTCCGGTGAACTGAGACATGCGTGACTCCTAGGTTGCTGTGTTCTGATGGCCAACTTGAGTATCGCATACACGGACCTTCAACTACTATTGATCCGCCAGGAAATCACGATACCTGGATATGTATTCGCTAATTCCCTCTCGCAGGGGCGTAAACTTTGGTGCCCAGCCCAGTTGCTCGCGAGCGTTTGCAATCGACAGTAGCCCGCGGAATGACGCTTCCATCTCATCAAGCGGTGTCGAGACATCTGAGACGCTGATATTAGCCCCGGGAATGAGGTCCATTATGACCTTCGCGATGTCATGGGCGTCAGCCAATGCCTCGCCGGTCGCTGCATAGAAGACTCTGTCTGTGTCATCGCCAGCGTTGAGGATAGCAACGGTTAGATCTGCGACGTCCTGGACGTGCGTATAGTCTCGCGGGAGCGTCCCGCCCGAGGCAAGCTCGGCCGACTCGCCGCGCACCGCGGGCTCTACCAGCTCCTTAATGTTGTTGGCGGAATGCCACGGCATGCCAAAACCGTAAACGGCGGAAGGTCGGATGATGCGAACATCCAAGTCGTACGCCTGGTTGTATGCGTACGCGAACAGTTCGCCCGATGCCTTGGCGGCGCCATACGAGCCAGTTCCTGGTCCGTGGCGCGCGAGGATCAGCGGATGGTCGACATCGATTGGCTCATAGCGACGGGGTGGCAGAACCCCAATCGAGGAGAAGAAGATTACCTTGCGGACGCCGAGCAGCCGGGCCGCCTCAAAGACATTTATGGTCCCTGTGACATTTTCTACGAACGCGAGGTACGGGTCCTTGAGCAAGGCTGGCACATCAACATTGGCTGCCACATGCACGATAGCCGAGGGCTTTATTGACTGTACCTTGGCAATCAGGTCGGGCAGATTGCCGATAGATCCGTGAGCAATCGTTATCCGCTCGGATTCTTCCGCCAATACTCGTTGCATCTCCGGAGATGGTCCTCTCCGGGCATAGGCGGTAACTGTGCGACCGTCGGCCGCGAGGGCACGCGAGATGTACCCGCCGATAAAGCCCGTCCCGCCCAGAACCAATACCGAACCGGAATCTGCATCCGCCATCGTCGCTGAACCTTCCTTGCCCGGCGTGTGATCCTGATGCTAATCTGGTAGCGAAATGTCTGACCATTCCAGTGATTCCTTCAGCGTCGCCAGGGCTGTGCGCCCGAAGCTCACAGAGGTTGTCGCCCAGCAGCTTCTAGATGTCATTCGTGGCCTGCCGGAAGGGGCGCGTGTTCCTTCTGAGCGTGAACTGACCGCTGAACTGGGAGTCGGGCGTTCCACTCTTCGGGAGGCCTTGCACGGCCTCGAATTGCTCGGCGAAATTGAGATCCGGCATGGCCAGGGTGTGTTCGTTTCGAAGCCGTCGTCGGATAAGCGGGGCATGGCGGCCCTTACCGCTGCGATCAATCAGGGCGTGACTCACGATCTCCTTGAAGCGCGCAAGGTCATCGAGGTCGAGGTAGCCCGTCTCGCTGGTCAGCGGCGCACGGATGCTGAGA
>JBKQTJ010000003.1:0-11397 GCA_052143255.1 Streptosporangiaceae bacterium
ACCCGCCCATAATGTCCGATCTCGAACACTCCGCGAGGGCATCATGAAGGCCAGAGGATGAGCGCCGAACGGCTCGGCGCGCGTTATCAAGGTCTCCGCACAGTTGGGGATCCCGACTACGGCGGAGCGGCTCGGCCGTCAGACCGTATGTTTATGCATCTCCAGCGCTGGGCGTGAACATCCTGTTCTGCCGCTACCGGTGCTCTGCGCGTTTGGGACGGGTCATCTCAAACGCCGAAGTATTCGTTGCTTGCCTCGGGCCTCGCAGACGCCGCTGCGCGGGGCGTGTGCTTGCTCGCACGCTGCGTGGCGCCGACAATGTATCTGGCCGCGACAGCGATCTGCAGCGGCCGCCGCCAAGACCGTGCGGGGTTACCTGATGAGCCTGAAGACCGGCTACCTGAGCGGTCATTGGCCGGGTCAGCCGCCGGGTTCGTTGCGTCGATCTGGCCATCGCGGCGGTTTCCGGCGTCGCCGCCGTTTGATGGTGCTCGTGCTGACGCCGGTACTCTTGCTGGCCGTCGCTGTCAGTGTTCTGGCGGTACTCGCTGCGCACTACCAGCCGCTTAGCTCGGGTGGGTCTGGCGGAGGCAGCTTCCCCGGACTGCCCCTTGGCTCGGGCATCCGGTGGGTCGTCGGGTCTCCGGAGAACCTGTACGTGCCGCCGCAGCGGGGGGTGTTCGCGCTGTCGTCTTCCCTCGATAACAACGGCTCGTTTCCTGTCACGATCGAGGCCGTGACACAGTCGCCGGGCTCGCCGTTCATCGCGGCCGGCCCGGTGCTGTACTTCGTCCCAACGCTGCACAACGAGCTTGAGCGAGCCCCCGGACGTGTGCTGGACAACGTCACCCTCCGGCCTGGTCAGGAGATCTGGATCGGGATGCCGCTGCGAACGTGGCGGTGCGCCTACCGGCACGACAACGC
This sequence comes from Streptosporangiaceae bacterium, assembly GCA_052143255.1. Lineage (GTDB taxonomy): Bacteria > Actinomycetota > Actinomycetes > Streptosporangiales > Streptosporangiaceae > JAJYUU01. The sequence goes on from JBKQTJ010000003.1 coordinate 925, forward strand.
GGCGGTCGCGTCGTTGCTCGTAAGGGAGCGATTCCTGATCTTCACCCGAACAGTTGCGCTCGCGGTCATAGGCGACGGCGCCCAGGTCCTGACGAACACGCCGAGCCGCCGCGGGCCCGGCGACCCGAACACGCTCTGCGCAACCAGCTAGCTAACAGGCGCAAGAAACGAGATGGCGGATGCGCAGGTACTTGCCGACCGCCTCTGCCTGTAGGGGAGACCCAGCACGCCGGTTTTGAGATCGTGCGGAGCAGAAGGTGGGCTGACCGGCCTGCCTGCCAGTGCAGGTCCACCCTGCCAGTGCAGGTCCACCCTGGCAAGCAGGTCAATCCGGGTGCACCGTAGGCTTCGACCCGCTATGCCGCACACGGTGCGACGGCGGTCAGCCTGTTGATGGTTCCAGTGTCTCGGTCACGAATAAGACGACGCCAGGATCGTCGGTGACTAGTTCGGGGTCAGCGGTGGAGTGGTAGGACACCCACCTGACGGACCGGTCCGGATTGAGACGGCTGTAGAAGTAGCAGATGTCCTCTCCGGTTCTGGGTCCGGGCATCATCTGGATGAGAGGCGCAAGTTCGAGGGCCTGCTCGGCGGTCCCGTTCAGCAGATAAAGCCGTCGGGCGTCGAGTGGCTGCCGCACTTGAATGTGAGCCTCGCGGAAAGCTGAGTTGGTGCCGGTCAGGAGCGTTACCGTCCGGTCAAAAGTGCCATCGGCGTATATCGCTGCGCCCGGCCTGAGCAAGGTCCACGTCTCGAATGCATTAGCCAAGACTTCCTGAGTCCCGTCGAGCAGACGCAGCAGGCTTTGAAGTTCCTGTCCCTGGGCGTGCCGACCCATGATGCCGCCATGGGCGACAGCGTTCCTTCGGTCGCGCGCCGCTGTCAGGATCGCGGTCAGTTCGGTGCTCACAAGAGCGTCAACAAGATCCCGGTCCTGCGCCGCGAACAGCGTCAGACAACGATCAGCGCCTTCGCCACTCGCCAGTAGCTCGCGTGCAATCCGCGATAGCCGATCTGAGAGCTCGACCCACGTGCCAAAGCTAGCGCGCGTGAGTTGAACCGGCTCCGCGCCATTAGCCCGGGAGAACAGCTCCTCCTTCAGGGAATCGAACAACACAGGGTCGCGGCGGAACCCGCTGAGCAGGATGGTGGCCCTCAACTCGGCGAGCGCCTCGAAGTAGTTCAGGAGGTGATCGGTTCGTACTCGCAGGTCCTGCTCGGCGTCGTACAGCCACAGGATCGAAGCGAGCGGGAACGGCAGACTATCCGCCCACGGAAACAGGCCCTCAAGACGCACTGCCGCAAAGGGTGGCTTGAGTTCCTCCAGTACCTTCTCGGCAGTGGACGGCCTGTCCTCAGGTGATTGCGCTAGCAGCCGGCAGATCACGGCGTTAAGGTCCGGAGGCGCATCCGGTCGCAGAGCTTTCGGCGCGACGATCAACCCTTTACCTGCACGGCGGGGGCGTTCTCCGGTGAGTGCTTCATACAGGACAGCACCGAGCGAGTACAGGTCGCTGCGTTCGTCGCCCGGCTTTCCGGCAATCTGCTCAGGCGACGCATAGGCCTCGGTCGTGGCCGGAGGCTCAATCTCAGCTGAGGAATTCAAGGGCATCGCGGAGTCGAAGTCGCCAAGATGGCCCACGTGCCGCTCGTCCAGCCATATGTTGGCCGGCGCGACGTCACGATGCAGCAGCCCGTGGGCATGCACATGCGACAAGGCTCGCGCGAGCTGCCGCCCCAGCCTGCGCAGTTCTTCAGCGGTCATCGGCTGATGGTTCCGCCGTCGCTCGGCGAGGTAGTCGCGGAGATTGCCGCCGCTCAGGTACTCGAAGACTAGATAGTCACTGCCATCCTCGGTGCCCCGGTCATGCAGCGTCACGATGTTGTCTTGACTTCCCGTCTGGCATATCGCTTCGACTTCGCGCGCTGTTCCGAGCGGATCGGCGCCTAGCGCCTCCGGCTTGACGATGGCCAGCGCTACCTGACGGCCAACGACGGTGTCCTCGGCTAGATAAGTCCGTTTGCGGTCGCCTTCGCCCAGCAGGCGCGATAGCCGATACCTGCCTGCCACCACCACGCCGTCCGGCGTGTCGGATGGTGTGGGCTGCGATCTGGTGTCCATAACTCCGCTCCGGCCATCAGACGACTCATTATCCACCGATCAGGACCGCAGAACCATTATGTGAACGACCGATTCGGCGCACCACCATAGAACTCCAGGAAGTGCTGCCCACGTTCGCCGACCCGCGTGGTCCGGCGCCTAGCTTCCGCTGCGCCACGCGCAGTCGCTACGACGGACGGTCATGCGAGATCGACAGACATTCGCTCATGGCGCTTCGAGGGCTCTTGGCTCCCGTAAGGCGCATGGGTGCAGAGCCTTTGAGTCAGTGTCCCTCGGTGAACCCGTAGCCATGCCGAGGCCGAGTTCGGCGGTTAGCCGGATAGCTACGCTGCTGGCGCGACGTTTACGTCCAGGGTGACTGCTTCGGAATCAGGGTCGAATTCGCGGGGATCGCCCTCGAGCGCGAAGGCGATCGCATCCAGGCAGTCACGCTCGGCGTCGGCGCGGGACGGTGATCCGCCGCCGTTGATGTGCAGGGCGGGGACCCGGTAGTGCCAGTTCCTGGCTTCGTCGTCGAAGAACAGCTCGACGCGCAATGCACTCACCATAAGGTCATCCTACAGTTTCCGCAGTTCATCAGGCGTGTACCCGTAGTCACGGGCGATCCGGGCCAGAGCCGGCATGGTCCTTGTTGCGGGGAATCGCGATGCGGCGGTGACAGCACGACGACGCGCGGTTCGCAGCGGGTTTACAGAACGGCGTGACGCGGCGTCCGGCCGCGGGCCGGCCCGGAAGCGGTGCGATGGCTTCCTGGAGACACGCCGGCTGAGCGCATCGCGGCCGGGCTTAAGGGCTGCGATCGCATAAGCGCTACGGTGCCGTTATGGGTATCGCGCTCAGCGAAGGCATGCTCCGGCTGGTCGACGGGAGGAACTACGCGGTCCTGGCGACGGTGAATTCGGACGGGAGCCCGCAGACTTCTGTCGTGTGGGTCGGCCGCGACGGCGACGACGTGTTGTTCTCGACGGTGGAGGGGCGCGTTAAGCACCGCAACATGCTGCGTGAGCCGCGTGTCAGCATTACGGTGATCGACTGGTCGGAGCCGGAGATCTACGTCGAGTTGCGTGGCCGGGTATCGATGACACCAGACGTCGGGCGGCATGTCGACACTCAGCTGTCCTGGAAGTACGACGGCAAGGACCCTGTCCAGGACCGGCCAGGCGCGATCCGTGTCGTCGTCCGGATGGTGGTGGAGGAAGCAGCGGGCGGGCGACATAACCCGAGGTAGTGCATCGGAGCCGGAAGGCCAGTCGGCTCGCCATCGATGAGGGTGGAGACGGCAGCCGCGACCTGCCCGCCCCGGTGGGCTCCACACATTCAGCTGTGTCAGGGGACGAGGATGGCGCGGCCGCGGACCCTGCCCGCGTCCAGGTCGTCGATGGCCTCGGCGGCAGCGCCCAGCGGGTAGGTCTTGGTGTGCAGGGTGACCTTGCCCGCCTGCGCCAGCGCCATCAGCTCGGCCAGCTCGTTGTAGGTGCCGACGATGTTGCCGATGATGTTGCGCTCGGTGGATATGATGTCCAGCGTCGGGACGGTCACGGTGCCGCCGTAGCCGATGAGGAAGTGCGAGCCGGCCCGGCCGGTCATGGCCCAGCCGTCGTGCTCGGCGCCCTGCTCGGCGACGAAGTCGAGCACGACCTCGGCGCCCGCGCCGCCGGTCAGCTCCTGGACGGCGGCGACGTGACGGCCGTCGGCTACTACCGTGTGGTGCGCGCCGAGTTGCTCGGCGAGCTTGAGCGCCTCGGGGTTGCTGTCGACCACGATGATGGTCGTCGCGGTCAGCGCGGCCAGGCACTGGATGCCGATGTGACCGAGCCCGCCAGCGCCGATAACCACACAGGTCGTACCTGGATGCAGCAGCGGGATCGCCTTGCGGACGGCGTGGTAGGCGGTGATGCCCGCGTCCGCGAGCGCAGCCACGTCCTGCGGACGGGTCGCCGGGTCGAGCTTGACGCAGGCACGCGCCGAGGTCAGCAGGTACTCGGCCATTCCGCCGTCGCAGGACAGGCCGGGGAACGTGCTGGCGTTGCAATGCATGTCCTGGCCGGCGCGGCAGGCACGGCACAGACCGCAGGTCGGCGTGGGATGCAGGATCACGGTGTCGCCGGGTGCCACGCTGGTCACGGCGGCGCCTACCTCGTGCACCCAGCCCGCGTTCTCGTGGCCGAGGATGTACGGCAGCGGGGTGCTCATGGCCGCGTCCCACTGGCCCTCGATTATGTGCAGGTCGGTGCGGCAGACGCCGGCCCCGCCTATCTTCACGATGACGTCCAGTGGGCCAGTGATGACGGGGTTGGGCACGTCATCCACGGTGGGCTGCTGTTGGAACCCGTGCAGTCGGACCGCCTTCATGCGGACTCCTCCTCGCCTAGTCCCGGTGTTGCGTACCGGTGCCGCAGCATGCCGCGGCAGATCCCGGCGTTCGCCTGCACGCTGATCCCGGTCGTGCGGGCCTTGCGCAGGTGCAGCGGCAGCTCGCCGACGCCGATGGCTGCGCCGGTGACCGGGTCGATCACCAGCGGATCCTGATCGCCCGCAGGCAGTCCAAGCTCGGCCCGGCGCTGCCGTAGCCGGCTGAGCGCCACTGACGGCTGCAGATCTCCGAGTGTCATGGCCGCGATGGCCTCGGGCCCGAGCCCTGCCTCGGCGAGTGGCCGGCAGACCTGGTCGGTGCCGGCCATAACCGCCTTGCGCAGGAAATCGGCCCGCAGCGAGTCGAGCTCGCCCCGGGCCTCGCCGCGGAAAGTCCTGGCGAACCCGGCTCGCGCCGCGACGCCGGTGTTGATCGCGTCCCCGGCAAAATGATCCTCGAGCACAACCTGCGCGCTGCGCACGCCGTCCAGCGCGGTCACCACGTCGTAGGCGTCGGCCACCATGAGGAACGCGAAGTTGGGCGCGCAGAAATACGTCGGCAGCCGCAGCCGCACCTGCGCGTCGCCGTCCGGTGAGACGGAGCACGAGGTTACGAAGCCGAGCGAGGTGATGGACTCGTCCAGCTCCGGGTCGCGCACCGCCTCCAGCGCAGACAGGATGGCGTGCTTTGTCGGCACCGCGCTGGTGGTGCTCAACCGACCGGCTGGCCTTGCAGCTGGTACTCGGCCGGAACATCGATTCCGTAGAGCCTTGCCGCGTTAAGGCCGAGGATCTTCTTCTTGCCCGCCGTGCCCAGACGCGGGTAGTCAGAGAACTCCTCGGTGTCTGGCATCTCCCAGTCCACGAAGCCCTCGACCTGCCATTTGGGCTCCCAGATGGCGTAGTCGCTGCCGAACAGCATCTTGTCCTCGCCGACCCAGAACAGCAGCTCTCCCATGACCTTGGCCATGAACCTTGGCCGGGCGTGCATCAGGCCGCCGGTCACGACCGCCAGGCCTGCGTAGACGTTGGGCTCTTGCGTCGCCATGAAGCAGAAGTCCTCGATCCGCGGCAGTCCGACATGCTCGACGATGAAGTTCAGGCCAGGGAAATCGGTGGCGGCGTGGTCAACGTCGGCCACATCGAATGCGTCCTTGTCCAGCGGCCAGATCGTCGGGCCCTTGTGCACGTGGATGTTCTTGATCCCGAGCTCCTGGCAGGCGTCCAGGTACCGGTAAGCGCCAAGGTCGGTGAGCTTCCAGCCGCGCGAGCCGTTGTTCCACTCGGCCGTGTAGAGCTTGCATCCCGTGGAGCCGTAGCGTTCCACATTGCGCCGAAGCGTCTTCAGCCCTTCGTCGCCGTCGCGCGGATCCCAGCGGGTGTTGTACACGAACTTGCCGGGATGCCTCTCGCCCATCGTGGCGTTGCGTTCGGTGGTGTTGAAGCCCTCCTTGTACCACTCGAGCAGGTATGTGGGCTGGAAGATCGCCACGTCCACGTGCCCGTCCTCGAAGAGGTCCTTCATCAGGTCGTCCTCGGAGTACTTCTGGAAATGCTCGATGGTCCAGTGCGTCTCGGCCGGGGCCAGGCCCATGTAGGCGTGGAAGCACTCGATCCAGCCCTTGGCGTACTGCTCGGCGCCTGGCACCCAGTTGTCCGGTGCCGCGTTCCAGTAATGCATGTGGCTGTCGACCACGAAGTACTTCTCGCCGTCTTTTTCGTACACCGTGCCTCCTTGCAGGCTGGGTCGGGCGCTTGTGGCTTCTTCGTCCGTTGGCTACGCGGACACCGCGGTCATCGTCGGCCAGGGGTGCAATGCGCGGTGATCTATCCTTCCCGCACCAGCCCGTGATGGCCGGGGCCGCGCGGAATGATAGGCCAAATGTCGACGACGACGTCATCCTGGACGACGTGGAACGCGTCGTAACAGTTGACGGTGCTCGGCGAGTAGCCGGGTACGAGCGCCACGGAGTCACCCACCTTCAGCGACGAGCCCTCGGCCGCGGAGAAGATGCCGTGCTCCTCGTCGAACCGGAAGACCGCGTGGTCGTGGCCAACCATCGTCACGTTATTTGTGTCCGCGACCGACTTGTTGCCCACGTCGACGATGACCTGATTGCTCCGACGGCTTATCACCGATGCCTGCACGGTCAGCGAGCGCTCAAAGCCTCGAACCATCCGCCCGTGAAAGTTGTCCATTACCACGTACGAACCTGCCTGAATCTCGGTAATTCCAGGGTAGGCAGCTGTCCACTGCCAGGTGGCAATGCCACCCGCCGAGCGGATCGGGCAAGGGATTCCGTTCGCCTCAAGCAGGTCGGCGACGCCGATGAACAGCTTCATCGCCTCCTGCTGCCGTTCATGGCGAAGGTCGGCCTCGGGCGTAAGCGTGCAGTGCCCTTCATAACCGGTAATGCCCTCGAAACGCAGCCCTGGCAGGTCGCTCACATGCCTGGCAACTGCCAGAGCTTCCTCGGCATTATCGACCCCGCACCGGTTCATGCCCGTGTCAACCTCGACGAAGATCCCGAGCCTCGACCCGGCCCTGACCGCGGCGGCCGAGAGCGCGTCGGCATTCGGTGCCTCGTCCACCGCCACCAGGATCCGGCGATCTCGGGCAAGCTCGGCTAGCACCCGGATCTTGTCCGGATGCGAGACGGTGTTCACCACGAACAGGTCGTCTAGCTCGGCGGCGGCAAGGACGGCGGCCTCCCACACTGTGGCCATGGACAGCCCGCCCGCGCCCGCCAGCACCTGGCGGCGAGCTAGATCCGGGCTCTTGTGGGTCTTGTAGTGCGGTCGGATCGTGGTCAAGCCCATGTGCCGTAGCTCGCTCGCCATCAGGTCGATGTTGCGCTGGGCCCCATCGATATCGAGCACGAGCGCGGGGGTGATCAGCTCTTCGCGCCGCCGTCCGACGGCCCCTCCGTACTCGCGCATGATGCGGTCACGAGATTCCTGCAGCAGCGGCGCGATATCGAGCATAGAGAACCTCCTGTTAGCTAACAGCCGACACTCTTTCCGTGGCCGGCCCGAGGCAGCGGACCACGCGGACTGGCTCCTGTCCGGCCCGGACGCGGAATGGCACGCTCGCTGGCAGCGCGAACGTCTCGCCCCTGCCGATCGGCTGGCTGCCGAAGTTACCCTCGAGTACGCCGGCGCCGGACACCACGATGGCGATCGAGAATCGCTCGTCGTCCACGTCGATCTCGTCCGCCACTTCCAGCGCGGTGGCGTCGAAGAACGGGAGCACGTCGCGGGAGAAGAGCCCTACCTCACGTGAGCCGTGGCTGGCGCGCAGCTCGCGCGGCTCCTGGCGGGCCCGGCCGAAGGTCTGCTCTGCGTCGGCGCCGGTGTAATTGATCATGTCGAGGGCCAGATCCCAGCCCAGCCCCATAGTCGCTCCCGCGTCGTCCTCCCCGGACGTCTCGGGTATCACGATGTGGTCGCTCGGCTCCTGCACTTCGATGAATGAGATCCGTGGCCCGAGGAAGTGCGGCACGCCTGCATGCGCGACGTACACCTCTCCCGGATGGACATCGGTCCTGTGCAGCGAGCTACGGATGTCGGCGTTGCGGTGGTGGCGTACGGCTTCCGCGAACCAGTCCCGCTCGATGCCAGGAACGAAGCCGATCCCGGCGTAGGCCGGCTCTGAACCGTCGCCCGGCGTGTCGAGCACGATCCACGCCTCGGTCTTGCCAAATGGGGACCCCAGGTGCTGCCGGGCCCAGTCACGTGTCGGGTGGGCATGCAAGGGGACTGGGCCGGCCGGCGAGAGCAGCTTGACCAGCACGCCGGTGATGGGCCCCCAGTGCTCGGCAAAGCGCGCGCCGACCATCTCTTCGGGCAGGGCGGCGACGATGTCCCTGAGCGCAATGGTGCCGATGCCCGGCAGGTCGATCGAGCTCAGGCCCTGGGCACGGCCATCCGGATCGTCGTTGTTGGCCTCCGTACACGAGCCCACCCAGTCTTCTGACCACCAGTCGTCGGGTCGGTCGGGCAGTCCCCGGAACTGCCTGGTCAGTGAGCCGCCCTCGTAGAAGCGATACAGCGGGTGGTAGGCGAGCGGCAAGGGCCGCCTGATCGCCTCCCGCAGCTGACCGAGCTGGTCCGTCATCGCATGAATCCTTCCGGCGGGGTAAAGCCGCTGAGGGGTTCCGGCCCTGGCACTCCTACAGCTCCGCGTTCACTATGAAACCGGCATCCACGAGCAACGTCGCGGCGGTCACATAGCTGGCGTCGGGCGACAGTAGGTAGGCGATCGCACTCGCCAGCTCCTCGGGCTGGCCTCCCCGGTGGATCGGGATCCGATCCATGTAGTACTTCAGCGTGACCGGATCATCCATCATGGGCGCGCTCATGGGGGTCATGACCCATCCGGGCTCGACCGCGTTTACGCGGATGCCGTGCTCACCGAGATTGCACGCGAGCGCCTTCGCCAGCATGCTGATGGCGCCCTTCGTTCCGCAGTATGCGGTCTGGAACGGCGCGCCCACGTGCGCGGAGATCGAGCTGACGCAGCAGATCGCGCCGCCGTGTCCCTCGCGGATCATCTGCTTGGCACCTTCGGTGCAGACCACCCAGGTGCCGCGGACATTCGTCTCGAACAACAGGTTAAAGTCGTCGATGCTCGTCTCATCCCACTTCAGGAACGGGTTGACGGCCGCGTTAGACACCACGTAGTCGAGTCGGCCCGCCCGTTCCGCCACTGTGCGCACCATCCCTGAGACTTGCGCGGCGTCGCGCATGTCGGCCACGACCGGAAAGCCCTGACCGTCAGCCTGACTGATCCGCCGGAGCGTCTCGGCCGCATCCTGCCCGGGCAGCTGGTTCACGGCCACGGTCGCGCCTTCCGCAGCGAGGCGGGCCGCAGTCGCCTGCCCGATGCCGGTCGTCGCGCCGGTTACCAGCGCGACCTTGCCCGCGAAGCGTCGTTCCATGACCTGTCCCTTCCGTGGGGTCAGAAGATGGCAATCGGGTTCCACGGCGATCCCGTCGCACCGGGGAGCCGCAGCGGCAGGCCGACGACCATGAACTCAAAGCGCCCTTCCTCGGCGCACGCGCGTGCGACGTCTTCGAGCTGGAGGCTGTCGGAAACGAACATCCCCATGGCCGTGACCTGGAGAGGATGGATCGGATACAGCATGCCCTCGACGTTGCTGGGCACTGTCTCTCCGTCGCCGTCTGGCAGGAATGCCGCGATCCTGCGCTCGTGCATCCAGGGGATCGTGTCGACGTGCAGGCCAGGCTTGCCCTGACCAGCAGGTGGGTAGCCGTTGTCCCATGCGCCGAGCTCAAGCCTGCGCCGGTGGTGGCCGGTGCGGAAGACGAAGATGTCGCCCTCGCCAAGGCGGACCCCTTGCGCCTGCTCGATCGCCTCGAGTTCCGCGCGCGTCACCGCCTCTCCCGGCTCTAGCCAGCGGACGCCCCGGAACCGGGGCACGTCCAGCAGCACGCCTCTGCCGACCAGCCCGTCGCTGTAGGTGGTCACATCGAGCGCCGTGGCGCCGCGAGAGGTCATGACCGCCTGGGCCGGCCGACCGTTGTAGACCTGCCCCTTGTAGGCGATATGACAGAGCGCATCCATGTGGGTGTGGCAATCGCCGTGGAATTCGATGCCGAGGTAGTCCGTCGCGAACGTCAGCGTGCTGGACTTGATGTCGATGTCATGGCCCTGCACCACGTGGTGGATGACGGGGCTAGGGTTGTCCGGCCCGGCCGTCTTGTTCATGGGGATCGCCATTGTGACGTGCCGTCCGGACCGGACCAGCGCGGCCGCCGCCCGCACCATGTCAGCCGCGATGAAGTTGAGCGTCCCGAGCTCGTCGCCGGGCCCCCAGCGGCCCCAGTTTTTTACCGCTTCGAACATCTCATCGAACTCGCGCAGTGTCACCCGGGCGGGCAGTGTCAGCGTTGCCATCGCTGGATCAGCTCCTGTTCGTGACGGATTCGCCTAACCTGGGCGCAGGTGCGCCGGGGACACCGGCTAGCCGCGACAC
>JBKQTJ010000004.1:0-5042 GCA_052143255.1 Streptosporangiaceae bacterium
GCCGAGCGCCGCCGCCCCCCCAGCTCCGCGGGGTCGGCGGCCGTTATCGCGGCAGCCACCTCCGGTGTCGCCTTTCCGAAGCGCTGCCCGATCGTGCGGAAGTTGGGCCGCACCGAATAGCTGGCCAGCTCGCTGCCTGATCCGTCGAGCGGCTCAAGCGCGCGGACGTTGAGTTCATCTGCAACCTGCGCCCGGAGGTCGGCGCTTAGGGCAGCGAAGCCTGGCGCAGCGATCAGGGCCCGGCTAAGCGGCTGGCGCACCTTCACGACGGCGGCCGCCCTGGCCGCCCTGCCCAGCTCGACTAGCCGTCTCGCCAGCGCCACCTGCCCGGCCAGCTCTTCATCGATCAGGGATTCCTCGGCCACTGGCCACTCGGCGAGGTGCACGGACGCGGGCTGGTCAGCGTCGCGCAGTAGGTTCCAGACGTAGTCGGTGATGAACGGGGTGATTGGCGCCATGAGCCTGGTCAGGGTGTCCATCACCTGCGCCAGGGTCGCAACGGCCGCGGCGCCGTCCGCAGTGACCGGGCCATCCCAGAACCGGCGCCGGGACCGGCGGACGTACCAGTTGGAGACGTCAGCTATGAATCCGGCGATCCGGCGTCCGCTCGTTGCGGTGTCGTATGCCTCGAACGCCGCGGTCACGTCCCGCACCACCGCGTTCAGTTCGCTGACAAGCCAGCGGTCCAGTACCGGGCGGGCCGCTACCGGAGGAACCGCAGCCGGGCCGCTGCCACCCGCCCCGCCGTTGCTGCCGCCGTACAGCATCAGGAAGGACGCGGTATTCCAGTAAGTGAGCAGCACCTTCCTGACAATCTCCGCCAGGATCCCAGCGCCGATTCTCCTGGTTGCCCACGGCGACCCGGAGACGGCAAAGAACCAGCGGACCGCGTCGGCGCCATGCTCCTCCATCAGCTGCATGGGCTCCAGGATGTTGCCGAGGTGCTTGCTCATCTTCCGGCCGCGCTCGTCCACGAGCAGGCCCATGCAGACCACGTTCTGGTACGCCGACCGGCCAAACACCAGCGTGCCGACCGCCATCAGCGAATAGAACCAGCCGCGGGTCTGGTCGATTGCCTCGCAGATGAACTGCGCCGGATAGCTGCGCTCGAGCTCGTCGTTGTTCCGAAGCGGCGCACCGAACTGGGCGAACGGCATCGCGCCAGAGTCGTACCAGACATCGATGACCTCTGGCACCCGGCGCGCGAGTGCCCCGCAGTCAGGACAGGTAATCACCACGTCGTCGACGAAGGGCCGGTGCGGATCGATTCCGGTCACGTCCCGCCCGGCCAGCTCCGACAACTCGGCCAGCGACCCGACGCAGGTGGCGTGCTCAGCCGGGCACAGCCAGATGGGCAGCGGGGTGCCCCAGTAGCGGGTCCGCGACAGCGCCCAGTCAACGTTGTTCCGCAGCCAGTCGCCGTAGCGGCCGTCCTTGATCGTGGGCGGCTGCCAGTTCGTTGCCTCGTTCTGCTCGAGCAGGTCAGCGGCGATCCTGGTAGTGGCGATGAACCAGGACGGCAGCGCGTAATACATCAGCGGTGTCCGGCAGCGCCAGCAATGCGGGTAACTGTGCTCATGCAGGCGCGAACCGAACAGCAGGCCGCGGTCGGCCAGGTCGGCTATCAGTGGCTCGTCGGCCGCCTTGAAGAACATCCCGCCGATCAGCGGAATGCGCTGCTCGAACCGGCCGTCTGGCATGACCGGGTTCACGATCGGTAGCCCGTGCGCCCGGCCGGCGGCCATGTCGTCTGCGCCGAACGCGGGCGCCAGGTGCACTAGCCCGGTGCCGTCTTCGGTCGTAACGAAGGTCCCGGTGACAACCCGGTGCTCGGCCGGCACGTCGATGAGGCTGAACGGAGGCTGATAGGTGGCACCGGCGAGCTGCGCACCGGTCAGGCGTTCGGTGACGTGCCAGCCCTCCCCGAGAACCCGGGCGAACAGGGCGTCGGCAACCACCACTCGGTCGCCGACGCCGGACTGGCGGGCGATGGCGTACAGCTCGTCCGGATGAACCGCCACCGCCGTGTTAGAGACCAGCGTCCACGGCGTAGTGGTCCAGACCAGCAGGTCGGCCCCGGCCAGCTGCGGCGGTGCCTCGGCGGGCAGCTCCCGCAGCGGGAACCTGACGATGACCGACGGGTCGGCCACCGTCTGGTAGACCTCCGGCTGGCCCATTTCGTGATCGGACAGGGGCGTCCCACAACGCGGACAGTATGGGCTAATACGAAAATCCCTGACAAGCAGTCCCTTCGCGAAGATTTGCTGCAGGGACCACCAGACCGACTCGATGTAGCTGGCGTCCATGGTCCGGTAGGCCTGTGATAGGTCGATCCAGTAGCCCATCCGCTCGGTCAATTCGGTGAAAGCGTCCACGTGCCGGAGCACCGACTCCCGGCACCGGGCATTGAACGCAGCGATTCCATATGCCTCAATGTCACGCTTTGCGGTTAGTCCGAGCTCCTTCTCGACCGCGACCTCTACTGGCAATCCGTGGCAGTCCCAGCCGCCCCGCCTGGGCACGTGGTAGCCCTGCATCGTCCGGAACCTGGGAAAGGCGTCTTTCAGCACCCTGGCCCCGATGTGGTGAACGCCAGGCATGCCGTTCGCTGTAGGCGGACCTTCATAGAAGTTCCACCGTGGGCCGCCCGCCGTCTGCTCGATAGACCGCTCGAACACTCGCTCGTCCCGCCACCGGCGCAGCACCGCGTGCTCCAGCGCTGGCAGGTCGGGACTGGCGGGGAGTGCCCTGGTCGCAGGCGGTGTCCGGGAGCTAGCTAGCGGCGCGGAGATCGCGGAGATCGCGGAAAACTGGCGCGGCATGGTGGCCATCACAATAGCGGATCAGGGCTGGAACGGGCTGGCCGGTGCCCGCGGCGAAGGCCCGCTAACCCTCTGAGCGACCGCAAATTCGACGGTTGACGGAGTGTCGCCACCGGGTACGTTTGCGGATTGCGCCAGTCACCACTTATCCTCCGGTGACTGTCTGCATTCACGGTCCATGTCCAGTGCCCTGAGGGAGGCGGAAAATGACCGCTACCGCGCATTCCGGCGCTGCCACTCTTCCGGTGCGCCCCGGCGAACGGCGCTGGACCGAGGCCGAAGTCGCAGAGGTTCGCGACCAGCTTTCGGCTGAGGCGGACGCGCTGCGCGCTGATATCGAACGAGCCGAGTCCGACATCGCCAGTCGGCTCGGCGATGCCGTCGGCGATGCCGGCGACGACCAGGCCGACGTCGGCGCGAAGACGTTCGAGCGCGAGCATGAACTCGCCCTCACCCACAATGCGCGCGAGCTGCTGGCGCAGAATGAGCGCGCGATTGCCCGCATCGAAGCGGGTACCTACGGTACGTGCGAGTCGTGCGGCGAGGCGATCGGCAAGGCAAGGCTCCAGGCGTTCCCGCGGGCGACCCTGTGCGTGACATGCAAGCAGCGAGAGGAACGCCGCTGACCGGGCCGGCGGCGGCCGGCCCCACTGCTGAGCCCGGCGGCGGGGCCAGTCAGCCCGGCGAGCAGCTCACCAAGCCAGCCGGGCCTGTCGGCCCGACCGGCCTTGAGGTCGGTCGGCCACGCCGTCGGGTTGCGACGCTGATTGCCGTCGCTGCGCTGGTGCTTGCGCTGGACATCGTCAGCAAGGTGACCGTGGTCGCAACGCTCTCGAACCGCGCCCCGATCCGCTTGCTCGGCGGGTTCCTGACCCTGCGGGTGTCCCGTAACCCCGGCGCCGCGTTCAGCCTGGGCACCTCGATGACGCTGGTGTTCTCCGCAATCGCCATCTCCGTCATCGTCGTGATCTTGCGCACGTCCAGACGCATCCGCAGCCTGCCGTGGGCGGTCACGCTTGGCCTGCTGCTCGGCGGCGCCACCGGTAACCTGGCCGACCGGATCTTCCGCTATCCGGGAACATTCCGCGGCTACGTAGTGGACTGGATCCAGGTGCCGCACTGGCCCGTGTTCAACCTGGCCGATTCGGCTATCGTTTGCGGCGGCATCCTGGCGGTGCTGTTGTCAGCCCGCGGCGTCCGGCTGGACGGTCAGCGCGAGCAGAAATGACCTCGCCCGGTGCCCGTCGCGTGCCGGTGCCCGACGGGCTGGACGGCGAACGCCTGGATTCGGCCCTGGCCAGGATGTTCGGTCTTTCCCGGGCGCAGGCCGCGGATTTGATTGGGAACGGGGACGTCCTTGTCGACGGTCATACGGCGGCGAAATCCGATCGTGTGCCGGCTGGCCAGTGGCTTGAGGTGACGCTGCCCCCGCCACCAGTGGCCCTGTCGGTCAGCCCTCAGCCGGTGCCAGGGCTGACGGTGCTGTTTGAGGACTCCGACATCATCGTGGTGGACAAGCCCGTCGGCGTCGCGGCCCACCCGACACCGGGCTGGAACGGGCCAACAGTGCTACAAGGCCTGCTGGCCGGCGGCCACACGGTGGCAACAAGCGGTGCGGCTGAGCGGCAGGGCATCGTGCACCGCCTCGACGCCGGTACGACGGGCGTCATGGTGGTGGCCAAGAGCGAGCCTGCGTACAGCGCGCTGAAACAGGCGTTCCGGGATCGGGCCGTAGACAAGCGCTACCACGCGCTCGTGCAGGGGCATCCCGATCCGCTGCGGGGCACGATCGACGCGCCGATCGCGCGCCATCCAGCCGGGGACGGCCGGTTCGCGGTCGTTGCCGACGGCAGGCCGTCGGTGAGCCATTACGACACGCTGGAGGCGTTCCGGGCTGCCAGCCTCGTCGAAGTGCGGCTGGAGACAGGACGGACGCACCAGATTCGGGTGCACATGGCTGCGGTGCGGCACCCGTGCGTCGGTGACCGGCTGTACGGTGCCGACCCGGTGCTGGCCGCCAGGCTCGGCGTGGCGCGGCAATGGCTGCACGCGGTCAAGCTCGGCTTCGCCCACCCGGCCGATGGCCGGGCTGTCGAGTTCTTCAGTCCTTACCCAGCCGATCTGCAGCGCGCACTGGACGTATTGAAGGCCGAGGCCTGACGGCCCCGGCCTGCGACATGCCTAAAGTTCTTCACGACAGGGCTGCGGGCCGGGGCCTGA
>JBKQTJ010000005.1:0-2683 GCA_052143255.1 Streptosporangiaceae bacterium
ATGGGCACGCCGAGACCTTGTAGGCCGCCGACGCGACCCTGGGCTGGTGGGGACCGGACAGGCTTCACCCGCGTGGTGGTGGCCACCGCCGACCGGGGCACCGTGCCGGGAAAAGCGACCTGGTACCTGGCCACCAACCTGCCCCAGCCCGGCGGCCCGCGCGAGGCTGCCAGCGTTCACCCGGCGGCGGACCTGGCCGAGATCGTGCGGATCTACGGGATCCGGCACTGGATCGAGCAGAGCTACAGGCAGGTTAAGGACGAGCTGGGCTGGGCCGACTTCCAGGTCCGCTCCGACACCGCGATCCGCCGGCACCAGGCCCTGGTCAACTGCGCGTTCTGCTCCTGCTGGGACGCCTGGTTCGCCGAAAACCCGCCGCAGCACGGTATTTCAGCACCGCGGCCAGAAGCCCGGCCGCGGAGAGAGGGGGGCCGCGCGCCGCCGTACCGCGGCCGGCGCCGTCCTGGCCGCGGGCGCTGCGCGCGGTACGCGCCTGGCTTTCCCCGCGGATCGCGCTTCAGTGCTGGTGGCCGGCGCGGTCCAAGGCGCCCCCGCCACCGCAGCTGCAAGCCCTGATCAACTCGGTCGCGGCAGGCTGCGGCCTGCACCTCTACATCCCCGAATTAACAAACTATCGCTGCAGCGGTTGAAGAGCTGGGGTCTGATATCGGCGGTGCTGTGGGTTCGCGCTCAGGAATGTCCCGCACGGCGCGGCGAGACCGCATGGATGTGACAACCTACCCTTTCGGACGCGCGGCAAAATAACCCGCTGGTTCCCGGATTACGGCATATTAGTGTGGTATGGGCGCTCGAGAGGTTACCCGGGAGATGCTGGCGGCGAAGTTCGGGGCTATCTTCCCGCATCTGGATGAGCGGCAGCGGCGGCTGCTGATGGGGGCCGAGGCCCGCGCGCTGGGCCATGGCGGGATCCGGCTGGTCGCCCTGGCGGCGCAGGCGCGCGAGGGCACGGTGTCGCTGGGCGTCTTGGAGCTGGAGTCGGGGGCTGGCCATGCAGAAGTCCACCCGCAGCGTCCGGATGTACCGCATGGTGCTCGTCAGGGCGATCCGCCGCGCGCAGGTCAACGACCTTGCCATGCGAAACGTGGCCGAGCTGATTTCCGTGCCCACAGGGCAGCCTAGACGGCCGTCTAAGGCCCTCACGCTGGAACAAGCGCTCGCCCTGCTGGAAGCAAGCAAAGACTCACCGTCTGTGGGCCTACGTGGCTGTCAGCCTTCTCAGTGGCCTGCGTACCCGAGGAAGCACGAGCCCTCCGCTGGTCCGAAGTTGACCTGGAGGCGGGCACCGTGGCCGTCTACCGCTCGGTGCGGTTCGGCGGGGACACCAAGACCGAGAAGTCCCGCCGAGTTGTCCAGCTCCCCGATATCGCCGTCGAGGCGTTGCGGGAACTGGTCCTGAGGCAGGCGACCGACCGGGCAAGGCGGGCACGGCGTGGGTGGAGAACAGCTTCGTGTTTTGCAGGCGCACCGGCAACCCGCTGACCGACCACGACGTTTGGCTGCAATTCAGGCGGATCACCGAGAGGGCGGGTCTCAGCACCGATTGGTCGCCGCGCGAGCTACGACACATTCGTCTCGCTCCTGTCCGACTCCGGCGTCTCGATCGAGCAGATCGCGAATGCGGTCGGCCACTCCAGCACCTGGACAACCGAGAACGTCTACCGGCACCAGCTCCGGCCTGTCCTACGGACTGCTGCTACCGTGCTGGGCCCGTTGTTCGCCGGTCAAGAGAACGGAAGCCCGAGTGCCAGCTAGGCTGCCAGTTAGGCTGCGCCGGCCTCTAAGACTGCTTGTTTACGTATGTTGACCTGCAAGAACAGTATGGAATGAAAGTCGAGGACGTTGACACCATGTCACCAGTGCTTCCAGGCGCGGAACCATTCGAGGCCGCAGGCGGCCCGGTCGGCGTGCTGCTGTGCCACGGCTTCACCGGCAGCCCACAGACGTTGCGCGGCTGGGCCGACTACCTGGCCGGGCAGGACCTGACGGTCAGCCTCCCCCTGCTGCCCGGGCACGGCACCACCTGGCAGGACCTGGCCCGGACCGGCGGCGACGACTGGTACGCCGAGGTAGACGCCGCGTTCGCCAGGCTGGCGAGCCGGTGCGAGCAGACCTTCGTGTTCGGGATCTCCATGGGCGGTTGCCTCGCGCTGCGGCTGGCCGAGGCCCACGGCAGCGCTGTGCGCGGCCTGGTGCTGGTCAACCCGTCGCTAGCCCCGGACACCCGGCTGTTCCTGCTCGCTCCGGTGCTCAAGCACGTGCTGCGGTCGCTGCCCGGCATCACCAGCGACATCAAGAAACCGGGCGCACATGAGGTCGGCTATGACCGGGTGCCGGTTCGGGCCGCGGCCACGCTGCCGAAGCTGTGGGGCACGACGGTCAGGCATCTCGGCGACGTCACCCAGCCAGTGCTCGTCTACCACAGCACTACCGACCACGTCGTCGGGCCCGCGAGCATGCGAGCGCTGCTGGCGGGGCTGCCCGGCGGCCAGCTGACCGTGCGCGAATGCGCCGACAGCTATCACGTCGCGACGCTTGATAACGACGCGCAGGCCATCTTCGAGGGTAGCGGCAAGTTCATCCAGGATCACGTCGGCTAGCCGGCGCATAGCGACCGTCCGTGTGGTCGACGGCCGGTTTGCGACCCACTAACTTGGAAGGCGTG
>JBKQTJ010000006.1:0-7429 GCA_052143255.1 Streptosporangiaceae bacterium
TGAAACGTCGCCGTCGATCGATCCGGCGAGCGTCACCGCAGGCCGGAGACCATGGACCGACCTGAGCTGTGGCGGTCTGTAAAACCGTCGGCTCAGCCTACGTTGGTTCGAACCCACCACCTGCCACCACCTGCGAAAACGGCCCGCTAGGAGGCTGATGAAAAACCCTGCTTTCGATCAAGAAGCGATCCGCTGACCAGCGGTTTTGCGAAATTGATCATGGCAAAATGGGCCTTTTTCAGCACGCTCCTAGCTAGGAATTCTCGGCTATGCGGGCCGTTTGTTCTGTGTCCCGTGGTGTGTCATCTTGTCGCGCTGCGGGACGGCGTGTCGCGGTGTCCACGGACGTATAGCGGACGGGATTCGTGCCCCATCACGGTCGGTGCGCACCGTCGGCTGTTTCACGGACGGCCACGGACGGGCCGCGTCGGCGGCGTGTTGCGGCTTGACGTGCGTCGCTAAGCCGGGTTTGTTGGCGCTTAGGTGATCGCGTTGATGAGGTGCTGGCCCTTGGCTACCGTGCCGGGCATCGTGTGCCCATGGCCCGGAAACGCCGGGCTTGATGTCATCCGCCGCACGCAGCCGTCTTGGCGCCGTCCCGCCCCGCACGGGGTTACGTCGCCCCCTCGGCAGGCCGGCCGGAACCCGCAGCCGTCCGCCGGCATCGGCTAGCGTGCGGCCACGCTCGCGCTGACTTCACCAGCCCGCATACCTGCTGGTCGAGGCGCAGATATACCTGAGATGTACCTCTGCGTACAGCGTGTACCTTCGACGGACTTCGGCCGGAGCTGGAGTTCCGCGGCGTACGGGAGCGCCGCCAGGGACACGAACCCGAACCCGCTGATTGGGCCTGATCACCTCCGGTGGTGGCACTGGCGGGGAATGGCGCCGCGGGGTGGGTTCGCTACCGCGAGCGCCTGATGCTGCTGCTCGGACGCCAGTTTACTGGCGCGTCCGACGCCGTCTTCCAGGCCGCTGGCGCCATGACCGGCTCGTCGGCCTTATCGGTGAATATTCGCAGGTCGCATGACGTGACACAATTCCGGCACCTACACGCCATCGACGACGTGGACGCGGTCCAGGCGGATTGCTCGCCGTTGGGCACCTAACTAGCGGGACCCTTGGCTGAGGCCAGACAGACGGCGATGCCGTCCTGCTGGCGCTTACTTGAATTCCCAGACCTGCTCATCGCATAGCGCCACCGGGCGTCCGCTGGCGCGGGAACTTCCCGCTTCTCATCACGAAAGAGGAGGCAGGCCGGGGTTGATTGGTGATGGCGCGGCAGTGGGACAACGAGAGATGACACGCATGGGGACCGCGAACGTCGTCGCTGCTCACGGCGGTGCCAGATGGCATGGAAACTGGGGACCTGCACTGAGTGCAGGACTTAGTATTAGCCCGAGGCGAGCTGGCACTGGAACCAAAATGGCATCCCCATCATCCATCTGTTAAGTGGATTCCGCGCGGGGGAGACGGGCTAGGGCAACATTTCGTAATATCTTCAGGGTGCGGCGTGCTCTCGGCAATTCGGTGATTCTATCTCACTTGAGATCTTGTGCCAGGATGGTGGTATGCCGCGTACATTGGCCGCGATTGCGGTCGCCTCATGCGTCATTGCCTCCGCGTCCTGCACCGCGAGCACGAGTTCAGGGCGGCTGCCTGTGATCCCCACGACGGCCTTGCCGACCCCGCCGACTTCGGGCGGGCCGGGCGGGCAGGTGATGCCGACATGCGGGCCGACCACGACGCAAGTGTGGGCGGAGGACGTAAGCGCGATGGGGCGGGTATTGTGGCGGACCGGCCTGTCGACTAAGCAGGACTACGGGCTGCCCGTTCAGCCGGTAACGGCGTCGGGGATAGCCGTCTTCGCCAGCAGCGCCAGCGTCTACCGGGTGCGATTGTCGGACGGGAAGCTACTGACACCCGTGACAGCCACCTCGCAGGCGGTCAATGCGATGTGGGTCTGGGGATCGACGGTCACGGTGCTGAGCGGACAAGCCAGCGACCGGCCGACGCTCGTCTCTCTGGATGCCCGCACCGGAAAGGAACGGTGGAGGGCACTTCTTAGCCGCCGCGACCTGTCCAATGGACAGGCGATCATCGCTGACGGCGGGCTGGCAACGATCGCCTCGGGTGGCACCCTTGTGGTCAGGTCCCTTGAGAATGGCCGGATCCGGTGGACCGCTGCCCACGCGGGCGTTTCGACAGGCCAGCTCATCCCAGGGCCGGTCGTCACCGGTGGCGTCGTGGCTGCTGGCGGGAGCGGGAAGGTTCGCGGATACGATCCCATGTCGGGAAGGCTTCTCTGGACAACGGGCGGAATGCCGGCCTCGCCCGCGCTCATCGTGGATGGCGGACTCATCCTCGTGGATGCCATCTACCAGGGGACGAAAACCCCGACGAGCACGACGGCGCTATATCCCGCGACCGGCCGCGTGCTGTGGCGTGTCAACCCGGGCACTGTGGCGTATTTCCCGTCGTCTGGCCCGGCGGGCCTCGCGATGGGTACCAGCAGCCCGGGCAGGCTCTCCCTCATCAACGTGCGCACCGGGCACGTGATCTGGCGAACGGGGGCATCATCGGATCAGATCATCAGCCCGCTGGTCGCCACTACAGACGTGGCCTATGTGCAAAGCAGCCAAAACGGCAGTCTGCTCGTGGACCGCGCGGCCAGCGACGGGCATCTGCGCTGGGCGAGCCAGCCGTTCGCCGGCCAGGCCACTCCACTGATGCAGCTAACCGAGGATACGGCCGTGACCAGCATCTTCTCCAGCCAAGACGCCTACCTGAGCGCGGTCAGGATCGCCACCGGGGCCGCCGTCTGGCGGGTCAGGTTGCCTGCACCGTCGCAGGGCACCCCACTCCTCACCGCGTCCGGGATTCTCGTGGAACCCGCAACGAACTTCGTGTGCCAGCCGTCTACCCCGGCCGGCTGACGGGCAGGCAGCCCAGTGAGGAGGTCGAGTGGCCAGGAAGTATGACCCCTTGCGCGATTACCTGGCGGCCCGGGACGCCAGCGACGGCCCGCTGACCCTGTCATTCGACCAGGTCGGCGAGCTCGTCGGGGAGCTGCCGCCGTCGGCCAGGTCACGCGCGACGTGGTGGGCTAACTCTCCCAGCGCGCGGGGGCAGGCCCAGGCCTGGCGGGATGCGGGCTGGCGTGTCCAGTCAGTGGACCTCGACGCCATGATGGTGGTATTCACCCCGGATACCGTCGGCACCGCTCCCCCAAGCCAGGATCCCCCTCCGGAGGGCACTTCCACGGGATCCGTCAGGGCTAGCCTAATCGCCGGCGCAGTTGCAGCGGTGTCGGCTGGCGTGGCGGCTCTGGTCGCGCTCAGGCACTTGCCGTGGCTTGCCATCGTCCTGCTGAGTGCGGGAGTCGGTGCCGTTACGTTCGGCATAACTGAAGCGATCACCTCCTGGGGTACGCCCGCGAAGGCCATCAGGTGGCTGGCTGGCGCGATGGCGCTGGTGCTGGTAATAACCGGCTGCGCGTTCGCCTACCACGCCTGGCTTGACCCCGCCACCAGGCCCGCCGCGCTGCCGTTCACCGTCTCGGTGAGCGTGAACCCCCCGACTCAGGTGATGGATCAAGGCTGCCGGCAGGTCACCCTCCCCGGGCCATGGCGCAACCCTGCCCCGCCGACGGCCCTGACCCAGGATGTCATCAACGCCTGGGAGCAGGCCCAGCACGGTGTCGATGGCGGCAGGACCCTCGTGGTCATCATCGTGCAGGGGACCTCCGGCCAGGCCGTGACCATCAGCGCGCCGCAGGTGGTGATTTCACGCAGACAGCAGGCACTGAACGGGCCGGTTGCTGAGTTTTCCGGCGGCTGCGGAGGCGAGGTCCCGGTCCGCCAGTTCAGCGTTGACCTCGACCAGCAGGCTCCGGTCGCGCGGTTCCAGGACGGGCCGCCGCTCCCGGACGTGCCAGCGGCGTCGGGGACCATCAGGCAGGCCGGGTCCCCAGTCTTCACCGTCTCCGCCAGTGATGCTGAGTACTTCCTGGTCCAGGCCACCAGCGCGCGGAGCTTCGTCCGGTGGTACCTGCAGCTCACCTGGCAGAGCATGGGGCGGTCAGGCACACTTCCCATCAGCAACGCGGGCCGCCCGTTCGCGACTAGCGCCGTCAGGGTGCCGGGCAATCCCCAGTACTTCCTGCAACCCGACGGCACATGGGTGAGCGCCCCAGGCTGAGGTTCGCCGGGACGCCGAGAAACTCGCGGTATGTACCGTTTGGCACATGAAGCTTGTGGGGCTCGGAAATACGATTCGGGCTGTGACCTGCGTTTCCTGGTAGCGACGCTGGGTGGTCAGGCGGCGATGTAGTACTCGCGGGTGAGTCCGCCGAGTACTTGCTTTTGGTGGATCCGGTGCTCGGCGAGGTTGACCGGATCGGGTGGCTGGCTACCGGTTTGGGCGGGGGAGAGCTGGCAGAGGGAACGGTGCGGACGGCCAGCGTTGTAGTGCATTAGCGGCGCTGCCCGACGGGCCGGGCCGGAGGCCTTATAGCCTCCGGCCCGGTGCTCCTCACTTACTCGCTGGCCTCTGCGGACCGGTTCCGGCGGTGATGGTCGGATGTTGCCTTGGCCCGCGCGATCGTGATCAACGCAGTCTCAGGCCCGTGCCTGGTCAGAGCCCGCTCGATCCAGGCGAGAGATGCCCGCAGCGACAGGGCCTCCTGTCGCCACGACCCTGCCGCCGGATGCTCCTGACCGTCGTGAGTCACCATGACCCACCTCCCTTCTACTTCTAATACCGGCTCGCGGCGCGATTTCCCGCCCTGAGCTCGCGCCCGAGACTGCCCTTGAGGCGAAACGCTAGGTCAGCGCATCGCCACCGGCCAGAATCGGCACCCTGTCACACCCGCCCTGGTACCTGCAGGACCCTCCCGAGCGGTATTTCCGAGCCGCACAGGATCGTGGCGAGCGCAGCAGATGGGGCGGCAGTGGTCATCGGGCACCTCCCGGCCAGGCTGGAGCCGGGAAGCTGGGCCAGTCCCGGCCCCAGCAGTTCAACGGAAAACCCAACGTAAGCCGACCGGCCCGGTCACGCTACACCGTCGACAGGCGAGAGCCATTCTCTCGAGAGCTCCCCTGAGAAACGCTCCATACCGAGTATGAATTACGAGCCGTGCGGCCAAATGCGCAATCCTCTGCGTGCATATTTGCCAGTTCAGGGTGGCGACGGGCTCCTCGGTCGGGTCCCGTGGGTCTGTCAAGTTAACGTGGCGTGCACGTGCCGCGGCGTGGCGCACGCTACCGCCAGCCGGCGCCCGGCGCGCTCGCCCTCAAGGACATCACCAGCTCAACCGAGTCAATACGGACAAGACGATGATGCAGAAATGCCGCCCCGGAAGATCCACCGCCCGGTCGGCGCCTGCACGGCCGAAGAGAAGAAGGAGTTCGCCGAGATGAACCTTACTGACCACGCCGGAGTCCGGCTCACGCACGGCAAGCCCAAGGTCAACGGCGTGGAGATCCACTACGCGATCGGCGGCGCCGGCGAGCCGGTGTTCTTGCTGCACGGCGTGCCGAAGACCATGTCGTACTGGCGCCACGTCGTGCCGCTGCTGACCCCGCACTACACCGTCATCGCGGTCGACAACCGAGGCTCTGGCGGCTCCCAGCGCCCCCCGGCCGGTTACGACACCGCCACGATGGCCGGTGACGTCGCCGAGCTGGCCACCCACCTGGGCTTCGACCAGTTCCGCGTCGCCGGCGAGGACTGGGGCGCGGCCATCGCCTACGCCGTCGCCGCCTTTCACCGGCCCCGGGTGCAGCAACTGGTGTTCCAGGAGACGCTCCTACCGGGATTGCCGGCCGGCCCAGGATTGCCAGGCGGCGAACACGACGCCTCGCTCGCCGCCGACGACATACGCACCGGCTGGCACTTCAGCTTCTTCAGCCTGCCGAACGTGCCCGAGCTGCTGCTGGCCGGGCGGGAACGGCCGTTCTGGACATGGTACGCCAGACGCCAGATGTGGGACCCCAGCGCGCTGGCCGAGGAGGACATCGACGAAATCGTGCACTCGGCCGAGCAGCCGGGCGGCACCAGGGCCATCTTGGAGATGTACCGCGCCCGCCAGATCGACGCCGAGCAGAACCGCCCGCATTACGCCGACCCGATCAGCTGCCCGGTCCTGGCCGTCGGCGCGCAGGCCTATCTCGGGGACGAAGTATCCAGACAGCTCGCGCAAGTGGCCCGCGACGTCCGCGGCGCCGTCATTCCCGCGTCCGGTCACAACATCGCGCTGGAGAACCCGGCCGCCCTGGCCCAGGTCTACCTCGACTTCTTCGCAGGCGGCTAAGCCGCGGGTTCAGCCACGTGACCCAGCGGCATACAGATCATCCATTCGGCGCGACACCGGGCAGCCAGCTTAGCGACCAGGCTGCCGTTCATAACGGCGGGACTATGCGCGTGCTCCCGGCGACCGTCGATGACACAGCGTTACAAGCTGAATAACTAACGGCCGCCGTTCATCTAGGTGAAGCGGCACCGCCGCCCAAGTGGTGGTGTGTTCGACTGATGAGAGAATGCTGGCCATGAGCCCCGCCAAAGCCGCGCCCGCAGTCCGCTTCGAGGCGACCCTGTACACCATCGACGGGTCGACCATCCTTCGGCTACCGGAGAAGGCGAGTAACCAGCTGCCGTCCCGTGGTCAGGTGGCGGTCCAGGCAACCGTCAACGGGCACGCGTGCCAGACCGTCGCCGAACCGGACGGCGAGTTCGGCCACTGGGTGCGGATCGACGCGAAGCAACAGCGGGCCGCTGCGCTACGCGCGGGGGACACCGCGCAGGTCGAGCTCGTGCCCCTCGAGGACTGGCCGGAGCCAAAGGTGCCACGTGATCTTCAGGCCGCCCTCGCTGCGGCGCCGGACAAGATCCAGGAACTGTGGAAGGACATCACGCCGATGGCGCGCTGGGAGTGGGTTCGGTGGGTGAATGCGACCCGGAATCCCGGCACGCGCCAGCGCCGCGTCGAAGTCAGCATCTCGAAGATGCAGGGCGGGAAGCGCCGACCGTGCTGTTTCAACCTGGCCGCGTGTACCGACCCGGACCTTTCGAAGAACGGGAAGCTGATCGATCCGCGATGATCGGCCTGGCGTATGCGGTGAGCGAGCGCTGCGGCCCGTGGGGAGTGAGCCTAGGATGACACCGCGCACGAGCAGTCCACGCCAAGATCCGGCGGCGTCGCGCGCCATCGACGCCATCATCGAGGCACCCGGCGACTGGCGGAGCACCACGCTCGCACGACTGCGAGCGGTGATCCTCAGCGCCGACGCATCCATCGTCGAGGAGGTGAAATGGAAGAAGCCGTCCCGGCCGATGGGCGTCCCCGTGTGGTCGCGCGATGGGAACATCTGCATCGGTGAGGCACTCAAGAGCGCGGTGCGGCTGACGTTCCCGAAGGGCGCGCTGTTGA
>JBKQTJ010000007.1:0-33934 GCA_052143255.1 Streptosporangiaceae bacterium
GACCCGGATTCTCCTGCTACAAGTTCCAGGATTCCTCTTTGCCCAGCGCA
The DNA here is from genome assembly GCA_052143255.1 of Streptosporangiaceae bacterium. GTDB lineage: Bacteria > Actinomycetota > Actinomycetes > Streptosporangiales > Streptosporangiaceae > JAJYUU01. The sequence continues at coordinate 51 of JBKQTJ010000007.1, forward strand.
CAGGCGATCGGCTCATGGCCCGAGCCGGCTGACATGTCCGGCGAGGACCAGCGCGAGCAAGTATCAGCCTCCGCCGCTCGAAGGCACCTGACTCGGCTGGCGTAGCTGCGGCCGCAACGGGCGGTTCGCCGGCAGCAGCTGGCCCGGCCACAGCAACAGCTATGCCAGTCTGTCCGAGTTGTGGAATGGCAGCAGCTGGCGGCTTATGTCCAGCTGACCGGCGCGCCCACGTGGCCCAGCCGCCGCGGGCTGGGCCACGGCAGGGCCGAGCGCCCGCTGCGTACGCGGAGCGCTGCCGACAATCTGGCGGCGCTAGTCGGGCACGGCCAGGATCACGTCAGACGCCTTCACGATCGCGACGACCTGGCTGCCCTCGGCCAGGCCAAGCTCGTCAGCGGCCTCCACCGTGATGGATGCCGCCAGCCGGATGCCGCCGGCATCCAGCGATACGTTCGCTATCGCCTCGCCCTTGGTGATGCCGGTAACCGTTGCGTTGATCTTGTTCCGCGCGCTCAGTCGCATGTGTGCTACGCCCTGCTCTGTCCGATCCCCAAGGTCCGAAGCTGACCGGTGCCATCCGGCCCGGCGCCACCCTGCGCGCTGCCATCCCGCGCACTGCCACCGTGCCCATTACCAGCCTGCCCATTACCAGGCTGCCCAGAACCGCGCGAGCAGTCTGCGCGTCACGCTATTTGCCCGCCCGGCAGCCTGGTGGCAAGCTCGTACGCATGGCGAGTTCAGAGCAGCACGACCACGCTCACGGGCACGGCCACGATGATGGGAACGCAGGCCACGGCGGGCACGTGCACGACGAGAGCTGTGCGGTTGCGCACGGCGCCGTCCCGCCGCCCGCCGCGGAGAAAGTGCTCGCTGCGGTCTTCGCCTCTCCGGTCGCCAGCTACCTGCTCCGCTACAGCGCTGACGCCGGTTACCGTGCGGTTCTGGTGGAGCCGGACCCGGAGCGGGCAAAAGGCGCTGACACCGAGGGCATCGAGCTAGCCGATAGCGTCAACGCTGTAGTCGGCGACGCAGTCGACGTCGTCGTCACCGACCATCACCGGCCCGAACTGGGCGTCCAGTTGCGCGACGCGCTGGCTGGCGGCGCGCGCTGGGTAGGCATCATGGGCAACCCGCGACATCCAGCACCGCACCTGACGGCCCTCGCTGAGCTTGGCGTGCCTGACAGCGAGATCGCCAAGGTACACCGGCCGATCGGCGTGAACATCGGGTCCAAGACACCGCCGGAGATCGCCATCTCCACGTTGGCCGGCCTGATCGCCGACCGGAACGGCAAGCCGGGTGGCTTCGAGTTCTGATCGGCCCGGACCCAGCGTTATTCATCAAACAAGATGCGGGGAGCAGTCTTGCCAGCCGGTTACCCAGGAACGCCGCTGCCCGACAAACTCGGCATCGGCGAGGGCGACGAGGTCGCCTTGCTCGGCGCGCCCGAGCGATTCGAGGACACGCTCGGCGAGTTGCCCGACGTCGCGAGCTTGCACACCGACCTGGCCGATGAAGCGCGCTACGACGTCATCGTCGCGTTCATGACCAGGCGCGCTGAGCTTGAAGCCGATCTGCCCAGGCTGCGGGGCCGGATGGCGCCGGCCTGCGGCCTGTGGATTGCCTGGCCTAAGCGATCCTCAAAGGTGCCGACCGACATGACCGACAATGTGGTGCGCGAAGTTGCGCTGCCAACGGGCCTGGTGGACAACAAGGTGTGCGCGATCGACGACACCTGGACAGGGCTGCGCCTGGTGATCCGCCGGGACCATCGCTAACGCGGACAACGGCCGGACTCCGGGCCATATCAGGGTCGTATCGGGGTCCTTCCCGATACCCGGACGGCTCCGGTGACGGCAGAGTTGACGACATGAGCACTAGGACTGAAGACCCGCACTTCTCCGAAGACCACTACTCCGCCGAGCAGCCTGGCGCTGACGACTCAGCGGCCCGTGGTCGGACTCTCCTGCGCCGCCCGGTTCGCGGCCGGATCGTCGCTGGCGTCGCGGCGGCCATCGCCCGGCACTTCAACATCGACGTGACGGTCGTCCGGGTGATCTTTGCCGTGCTGACCATCGCCGGCTTCGTCGGCCTGCCGTTCCTGGGCGGCGTGCCGCTGTACCTGGGCGGCATACCGCTGTACCTGGCGTGCTGGCTGCTGATCCCGGAGGAAGGCCACGACAGCTCGATCGCAGCCGGCTTGCTGGGGTCCCGCCAGCCCTGACCGCAGCCCGCCCGGACCGCAGCCCGCCCGGACCGCCGCCCGCCCGGACCGCCGCCCGCCCGGATGCACGGCGCACGGCACCAGGCTTACTCGACGAGCTGTTCGCCTTCGAACTTGCCGAGATCCTCCCGGTACAGCTCCAGGCCGACGCCGTTCGGGTCGCGGAAGTACATGCTGTTGTCCGCACCGCGATCCGGCCCGAGGTAGTCGACGCCCGCCTCGTCGAGCTTCTTCTTCGCCGCGTCAAACTGGTCAGCGGTGACGGAGATGGCCAGGTGCTGTACGCCTCCGATGGTTTCCTGCCACGCCGGGTGCTCGTGGCCGGGGAAGTCGAAAAAGCCCAGCAGGTTGTGATTCCCGATGTCGAAGAAGAAATGATTCGAGCCTGCGTAATCCCTGTTCTCGACCAGCTCGACCAGCGGGAAACCGAGGAACTCCTGGTAGAACCTGATCGTCTCCTCGGTGTCCTTGCAGATCAGCGCCAGGTGATGAACGCCGCTGACCGTGCTGTGCGGCCGGTCAGCGAGCGGGCGCAAGTATCGCTTGCGCAGTTCTTCCCGGCGCGCCCGCACCCTGGCAAGTTCCTCGCCCTGTGGCTCTGGCATCGCTGCCTCCCTCGCTCGCATGCGCGTGTCAGTCAGGCTTTCAGTGTTCCAGCCCGGCCGCGGCCAGGGCCAGACGCAGCCGGCCCCGGCGCGTAACCGCGAACCTTACGCGTCCGCGCCGCGCAGGATTGCATCTTCGGGGTCGAGCCGGTGCCGCGCCACCCACCCGCGCAGGCCATGGGTGTGCACGACGAGCGTCGACGGCGGCACGCACATCACCGGACAGACGGCGTGGCCAACGCAGTACCTGCTGACCTTGCAAGCAAGCAGCCGGCTGATGAAGCCCTGACGGCCGGCGCCGATGACAAGGACATCGCCCGGCCGCGCCGCGGTTTGGGTCAGCACCTCGCCAGGTTCGCCGCGGACGACCTGCGGCATGAACCCGGGGCCGTCCGGCGGGCCGCCAATACTGAGGTCAACCGCGCGCCACAACCGTTCCCACGCGTCCTGGACCCAGGCCTCACGCAGCTCCGGGCATGGATAACGGCGATCAGCCAGCTCGCCGCCCGGCGGTACCCAGGCGAGGACCGGCGCCAGCACGGCATCGTGATTGCTGGCCATCTCGGCTGCGTACCGGAGCGCCTGCAGGCTGCCCGCCGATCCGCTGACGCCGGTGATGACCCTGTGGACGTGCACCTCACGTCTCCTTTCCCCGCAGTGAGGCTTCCAGCTAATCCCGGGAAGACGGTGCGAAGCCTGCCGCTAACAGCGTCCATGCGCCCTACCTGCCCGGGCTAGCGGCATCCATGCGAGAAGCCAACGACCTCCGAGCAAGGGAACGGGGCCGCGAGCAGCCAGCGGCCGCGGCGCATGGCGGGCGCCGTTCCCCTCCGATAACCCATCTAGCGATGGCGCAATATCTTTTGATAGTGTCTCTCTTATTAGAGTGCCACTCACAATCTGCAGGTGTTCGCCATGAGAGCAGGTGATCCATGTACGACCTTGAACCCGGCACCGCGACGGACCGGCGCCGCTGGTGGGCGCTTGGCGCGCTGGTGCTGAGCGTCCTTGTCGTCGGCCTCGACATCTTCGTGCTCACGCTCGCGCTGCCCACGCTGAGCGTCGACCTCCATGCCTCCTCCGCGGATCTGCAGTGGTTCATCGATGCCTACAGCCTGGTGCTGGCTGCCGCGCTTCTTCCGGCCGGATTGCTCGGCGATTGGCTGGGCCGCAAGAAACTGCTGGCCAGCGCGCTGGCTGTGTTCGGCGTTGCCTCGCTGGCCTGCGCCTACTCAGTCAGCACCGGAGAGCTGATCGCGGCGCGCGCTGTGCTCGGCCTGGCCGCGGCGGTCATCTTGCCGCTTGCGCTCGCAGTCGTGCCGGTGATGTTCACCCCTTCGGAGCGGCCGAGGGCGATCGCGATCGTCGGCGGCACCACCTTTATCGGCTACCCGCTCGGCCCGATCCTGGGCGGCTGGTTGCTCGACCGCTTCTGGTGGGGCTCGGTCTTCCTGATCAACGTCCCGATCGTGCTCATCGCGCTGCTAGCGGTGGCCTTCCTGATGCCGGAGTCGCGCGGCCATGGCAGGCTGCGGATCGACGTCGCGGGCGTCATCTTCTCCAGCGCTGGCCTGGCCGTGTTGACGTACGGCGTGATCAGGGCCGGCCAGGACGGCTGGTCGGACACGCTAGCCGTGGTCACCATGGTGGCGGGCGCGGTCGCGCTGGCTGGGTTCGTCGGCTGGGAGCGACTCGTCATCCGGTCCGGCCGGCTGCCGCTTGTCGATCTCAGCCTGTTCCGGTCGGCCGGCTTCACCTGGGGCACGGCACTGGCCACGATGATCTCGTTCGCATTGTTCGGGTTGACCTTCGCGATGCCGCAGTTCTTCCTCGACGTGCGCGGGTACGACTCGCTGGCCAGCGGTGTCAGGATGCTGCCGCTGATCGGCGGCCTGGCCATCGGCCTCGGCGTCGGCCAGCGCCTGCAGAGCCCGCGCAAGGCCCGGTCCGGCGGTCCGGCCAAGCCGCCAGCGGCAGGCGTTCGGCCGATCGCGGCAGCGGGTTTCGCGATCATGGCGATCGGCCTGGCGATCGGCACCGGCACCTCGGCGGCGAGCGGCTCCGGCTTCATGGCCGCGTGGTTCGCCGTGACCGGGCTCGGGCTAGGCCTGGCGATGCCAGCGTTGCTCAACGTGGCCCTGGGCGCTCTTAGTGCCGAGCGCAGCGGGTCGGGCTCGGCCGTTATCACCGCCATGCGGCAGGTTGGCGCGACAATCGGCGTGGCCGTGCTCGGGACCGTGCTCAGCTCGGTCTACGCCAGCAGGCTCGGCCGGTCCGGTCTGACCGGCCAGACCGTTGCCGCGGCAAAGAGCAGCGTCGGCGCTGGTGTCGCGGTCGCGACGAAGACGCAGTCGGCGGAACTACTCGCAGCCGTGCACACTGCATACGCCGGCGGCGTGGATGTCATGCTCTGGGTCTGCGCGGCGATCGCGCTGGCTGCCGCAGTGCTGGCGGTGCTATTCGTGCCGCGGACAGCGGGCGGCACCGGCGAGGCCGACCAACGGCCCGAACGCGGCCGGGCTGCCCGGCTCTCCGGTACGGCCGGCGTAGCGGGGAGCGGCGCCGATCCGGCGAGAGCAGAATGACGGCATGACCGAGAGTTCCGCCAGACCGGAGGGCTTGCGCGAGCGCAAGAAGGCCAGGACGCGTGCCGCCATCAGGCAGCACGCGCTGCGGCTGTTCCGCGAGCAGGGCTATTCAGCCACCACGGTGGAGCAGATCGCGGACGCGGCAGAGGTATCCCCGGCCACGTTCTTCCGCTACTTCCCCACTAAGGAGGACGTCGTCCTGCAAGACGATTTCGACATCGTCACGCTGGCAGCGCTCGCCGCTCAGCCGCCTGAACTCTCGCCGATCGCCGCCTTCCGCGCCGCGGCGACGGCTGCCTGGGAGCAGATGAGTCCGGAGGACGTCAGCCGGTTCACCGAGACCTCGCAGCTGACGCTGGCCGTGCCGGAAGTCCGGTCGAGGGCGCTGGACGAGCTGATCAGGACCACCGGTGAGATCGCTTCCGCGATCGCCGTGCGGACCGGCCGCTCCGCAGAAGACTTCGCCGTGCGGAACCTGGCGGGCGCCATCATCGGCGTCATCATGACCGCGACAATGCCGTGGCATGCGGACAGCCCCGCGGACATAGGCACGATGTTCGAGCAGATAGATGCAGGGCTGGCCCACCTCGAGGCTGGCTTGCCGCTGTGACCGGCACGGCGCCGCGCCCGCTGACATGGCGGAACGCCGGCCACCGAAATCGCGGCACTCGACAGTCGGCACCGCAGCGTCCGACCGCCGGCCTCGCAGCAGACGATCACCCGCAACGCGGCACCCGGTCTCCGGCATGGTGGTGCCCCCCCCTCCGGAGTGGGCGGGGCACGTCTTGGGGCGGGCGGCGCTGCTAGCCGGGGCACGATCTCACGGCCGGCTGAGGCGGCCCTTAGCGCAGCTGGGTCGTAATCTGCTTCACCAACTGGGCCGCCTGGGTCTCCCACTTGGCATACGCGAACGGGAAGCCGGACTGCTGCACGGCCTGGGCGTTGGCCCACAGCGGCTGGGTGGCCCAGCCCGGGTCGCTGGCCTGGTGCTGGTGCAGCGCCGTCAGGAACGCGTCGGCCGCGTAAGCCGGGTGCATGATCTGCTGCACATCGCCCCAGCCGCAGGACGGGCGCTGCTGGAACAGGCCGACTGAGTCCGAGGTACCGTAGTTGATGTTGTTGAGGGTGGCCTCCTGCATCGAGGTAGCGACTGCAATCACCGCAGAGCGGACGCCCATCTTCTTGGCGTAGGCCTGCTTCACGATGGTCTTGGCGTTATCCAGCTGCGCCCCGGAGATCGGCATCCAGGCCTGCGGGCCAGTCGGCGCGACTGGATCCAGCTTGTTGGCTGCGGCCGGCGTACCCGGGCTGACCTTCGCGACGGTGTTAACGACGTGACTCCAGGAGTCGTTCCTGGTGTTGACCTTCTCCGCAGCCCGCGTGGCTGACTTGCTGCCGTGCGCAGTGGCGGCAGTCAGGTGAGCGGCGGTCCGGTGCCCAGCTGCCTTCCGGTTGCCGGCCTTCTGGTGCTCGGGAGCCTTCCCGACGCCGACGGCGCGATGGTCCGGTGCCTGCGAGGTCGCGTCCTTAGCCGCGGGCCGGCTGACGGTACTCACCGTCGTCGCCTGAGCTGCGGCGGGCGCGTGGGCGGTCGAGGCGACAGTAGCGGCACCGGCTGTGCCGGCCCCCAGCAGCGCAGCCGCGGTACCCACGTAGGCGACGGCCTTCTTGCGGCCGCGGAGTGCGTCAGTAACTCGGGCAGTGCGTCGCATTGGCTTCCTTTCCTGTCTGTCCCCGCCGCCAGGCCGTGCGGTCGCTCAGCCGGCTGGTGAAGTCGAGTGCGGGATTCGCTTCAGTCCGGTAGCCCCGGACCGGAGCCCGGTAGTGCCGAAGCGAAGCTCCAGGAGGATGCTGGAGCATGATCCCGGCGAGGATCAAGATGCGTTACGGGACTCTGACGCAGGGCCATGCCAGCCGGTTTCGCAATGAGACCGAGGTCACTACTGAGCGGTAACACGCGCATGCTGTTCCCCTAAATACGGCTATAGCTTTATAAACCACTGCTCTCTGGCGGTGCTCTCAGCCGTCCCCGGAGCCAGGCGGAATGTTGCGCGTTCAATCAATGTTCTCTGCGGCAGACTAGAAAGCCAAGGAGGTAGTCATGCCAGCCGTGACCGTTGAGGACATCCTGCTTCTGCCCCGGATCAACGAGCCCGACCAGGCGGTGGCGAGGGACCGGCAGGTGCTCGCCGTCACGACCGCGCCGTCTGCCTTCGAGGGCGAGGGCTTCCCGGTTCGCCGCGCGTTCGCCGGCGTCGAGTTGCAAGCGCTAGACCCCTTCATCCACATGGACCAGATGGGCGAGGTGGACTACGCGCCGGGCGAGCCGAAGGGCACCGCCTGGCACCCGCACCGCGGCTTTGAGACGGTGACGTACATCATCGACGGCACGTTCCGCCATCAGGACTCCAACGGCGGCGGCGGCCTGATCACCAACGGCGACACGCAGTGGATGACAGCCGGCGGTGGCATCCTGCACATCGAGGAGCCGCCTGAGGAACTCGTCATTAGCGGCGGCCTGTTCCACGGATTCCAGCTATGGGTGAACCTGCCTGCCCGCCTGAAGATGGCGCCGCCGCGCTACCAGGACATCCGCGCCGGCCAGGTTTCCTTGCTCAGCTCGCCCGATGGCGGTGCGCTAGTCCGGGTGATCGCTGGGGAGCTAGACGGGCACGCGGGTCCTGGCGTCACGCACACGCCGATCACGCTGCTGCACGCCACGGTCGAGCCTGGCGCGCAACTGAGGCTCCCGTGGCGCGCCGACTTCAACGCGCTCGGCTACGTGCTGGCCGGCGCGGGGACTGTCGGCGCCGACAACCGACCGGTTCGAACCGGCCAGCTGGCAGTCTTCGGACCTGGCGACGTCCTGACCTTCGGCGCCCAGCGCACGATGGACGGCCCGAGTGAGAAGCTCGACGTGCTTGTGCTCGGCGGCCAGCCCATCAGGGAGCCGGTCGCGGCATACGGCCCGTTCGTCATGAACACGCGGGCCGAGCTCGTGCAGGCGTTTGAGGACTATCAGGCAGGCCGGCTGGGCTCCATCCCGGCAGTCCGGACGCCCCTGCCGGAGGAGCCTCACCCGGGGCACGACGTCCTGTGACAAGGGCGTCATGTAACACTGACGTCCGGTAAACCAATGTGAGGTATACCGAAGCCGGTGTCGCGCTGCGCAGTCCTGCCGGTGGCGCAGCGCGGCACCTTTCGCTGGCCCGCCTGCGCCCGGTCGGCTCGGGCGGACAGCCGCGGTCGCCTCGGCCACCCGCGCACAGCCTCAATCCGCCGAGGCTATGGGGCGACGGCCGACCTCGGTATCGTCTCGCCCCCGGCGCGGCGCACCTCGAAGGTGAAGCAGCCGAATTCCACCGCCCGCGCGTGCACGAGTGCGACCTGAGGATCGGCAAACATCCGCGCGAGCGCTGACTCGGCCGCCACTGGGCTGGAGTCCGGTTCGGCGTCGATCAGCCGGCCGCCGAGTATCCGCCCGTCCTGGCTGTAGGCACGGAGCACTCGGTGGCTTGTTGCGAGCCATCCTGGATAGCCAGTTCCGTCCCGACCAGGGCAATGCCCGGGGTGCAGGAACACTGGCCCGATCTCGTCGTAGGGGCCGGGCCGGGCGCCGGTCTCGCGCGCCCACCGGCGCAGCGGCGCATAAGAAACAAGCGCGATCCGCTCGTCGGGCTCGGACGGCCGCAGGCAGCACCGCAAGGGCGAGCCGCCCTGGTTGTCGGTCAGCAGTCGCGGCGGGCTGCCCGCGTCGTCCCGCGCGAGCAACTGGCGCACCACGTGCGGCGCGATGGCCCGGACCTCGAAGCCGATTCCGGCCTGGGTAACTGTCGTCATGCACACCATGATGTGGAACGGCGACGCCAAAGTCTGGCGGGAATCAGACCTGAGCCTGGGCTGGTCGGCACCCGCGCCGCGCCCGACACACCATGAAGGTTTCAGGCAATCTGAGGACCCATTTGCGGCCTTTGCGGCATCGAGACCTTCATGGTGTCGCACTCAGCGCGTTGAACCATGCCGCGGACAGCGCCGGGCCGCTGACTGCGCCGGGCCGCGGACGCCGCCCGGCCGCGGAAGCCGCGGTGCCGTCTCCGGTTGACATTATTAACGTTGACGTTAATTATTAATGCTATGAGCAAGGAGGGTAACGACGGGGTCGAGGTGGCTGCCGTGTTCCACGCGCTCGCGGACCCGGCCCGGCGTCAGGTGGTCCAGTTGCTCGGCGCTGCCCCGCGACGGGCGGGCGAGTTGTCGGTCGCCGTCGGAATGTCGGCTCCGGCGATGAGCCGCCACCTCAGGGTGCTTCTGCAGGCGGGCATCGTGACCGATCAGCGCACCCAGCAGGACGCCCGGCTACGTTATTTCAGGCTGCGGCCGCAGTCTATGGCGGCGCTCCAGGCCTGGCTTGATCAGCTTCAGGCGCACTGGGACGAGCAGCTTGCTTCCTTCAGGCGACACGTTGCGGAGAGAGCAGAATGACCAGCCCAGACACCGAGCAGGCGCGGACGGTGACGTCCGAGGCAACCGTAAGCGTGGATCCGGAGACGGCGTTCACCATATTCACCGACGAGATGGACCTGTGGTGGGTTCGCGGTCCGATCAACTTCTACGATGCTTCCAGGGCCGTCGCGCGCCGCTGCGAGCCAGGCGTTGGCGGGCGGCTGCTTGAGGTCTACGACGACACAGCCGGCGACGCACTGGAACTGGGTCGTATCACCACATGGCAACCTGGCCAGCGCCTCGCCTGGACCAGCTCGCTCGACGACGTCAAGACCGAGGTGCGGTTTGTGCCCGTGACCGGTGGCACCGCTGTGACCGTCACAGCCACCATTCCTGCTGGCGGAGCGGACCGCGGCGAGACCTCTTGGGTTCGCGTCGTGCCAGGCTGGCTCGGTGCCTGGTGCGAACGTCGCGACGCTGCACCACGCCAGCCGGCCGAGACGGGCAGGCTCGGACTCGCGGTTTATTACGCCAAGCCAATCGCGGCTGCTCGCTGGCTGGCAGCTGCCTTCGGATTTGTCCCATCGAGCCCGCTGCCAGGTGACGACGCCGATCCGCGCCGGACATGGATCGAGTTCCGGGTCGGCAACTGCAGCGTCATGCTGTTCCCGGTTGAGGACAATCGCCCGGACGGAGCCCCGGTGAGCCACCAGCCATGGGTGTTCGTCGATGACCTGGACGCGCACTTCGCCCACGCGAGGCAAGCCGGCGCCACCATCGTGTCCGACATCCACCAGCACGGCTACCGTGCGTATGAGGCCGCCGATCTTGAAGGCAACCGGTGGACCTTCGCGCAGGCCCGGCCGACGCAGGCGCCCTAGGCAGAGGAGACTGGCGCGGCAGCCAGGCGGCGCAGGGCACTGCGCACGATCTGCGGATCGTAGGTGCTCCAGTATGGCGGCAGCGAGGCACGCAGGAAGCCGCTGTATCGCGCGGTAGCGAGCCGGGGGTCAAGGACCGCGATGACGCCGCGGTCATCGATCGTGCGCAGCAGCCGGCCGGTTCCCTGCGCCAATAGCAAGGCAGCCTGCGCGGCCGCGACCGTCATGAACCCGTTGCCGCCCCGGGCCGCGACGGCGCGCTGTCGCGCTGAGGCGAGCGGGTCGTCCGGACGCGGGAACGGGATCCGGTCGATAACGACGAGCTGAAGCGAGCGGCCGGGCACATCGACACCCTGCCAGAGCGACAGCGTACCGAACAGGCAGCTGGTCTCTTCGTCGGCGAACCGGCTGACCAGCAGTCCGGTGGAATCCTCACCTTGGCACAGCAACAGGACGCCGACTTCGTCGCGCAGCGCGTCGGCCGCTTGCCGGGCTGCCCGCATAGACGAGAACAAGCCGAGCGTACGCCCGCCTGCGGCTTCGATCAGCTCACGCAACTCGGTCAGATACGCCTCTGACAGGCCGTCGCGGCCCGGCGGCGGCAGGTGCCGCGCCACATAGAGGATGGCGCTGCGGCGATGATCGAAGGGCGAGCCCACGTCCAGGCCGGTCCAGTTCAGGCCTGCGCCGGTGCCGTCGGCTCCGGCGTTATCCGCGCCCGCCATGGCATCCGAACCCGGGTCCGCAGCCGCGCCCACGGCATCCGAACCCGGGTCCGCAGCCGCGCCCGCCGAGGTGTCTGCGCCTGCGCCGGCATCCTGTCGCTGCGGCAGTCCCCATTGCCTCGCCAACGGCTCGAACGAGCCCCCCAGGCTCAGCGTTGCGGACGTGAGCACCACGGTCTGCGGCTTGAACAGCCGCTCGGCCAGCAACCCGCCGACCTGAAGCGGCGCGACCCGCAAGGTGTCGGGCCGTGACGACTCCTCGCTCACGGGCCGGTCCAGCCAGACGACCTCCGGCCGGGCCGCGATCTCCGCGGCGAATGCACCGATCATCCGGCCCGCGTTCTCGGCCACCTCGTCCAGCGCAACGGTAGCCGCCCTGACGGCGACCAGGCGCTCCACGTCATCATCACTGCCGAGGTGGCTGCGCAGGTCGGCCGCGCACGCAGCCGCCGCGTCCCGTACCGCCGCAAGTGCCACTGCGAGGTGCTCGGCCAGCACGTCTAGTCGTCCAGGCTCAGCGTCAGCGAGCGCGAGCCGCAGGCCCTCGGCCGCGTCTCGCAAATGGCCGGTGCGTTCCTCGTCCGCCATCCGGCCGCAGCGGCGAACGGCGGCCTCGACGGCAGCAGCCGATAGCTCTCCGGCCGCCACGCTGGTAACCCGGTCGACCAGGTCGTGCGCTTCGTCGATCACCACGATGTCGTGCTCGGGCAGCACGATGTAGTTCTCCATCGCGTCTATCGCGAGCAGAGCATGATTGGTAACGACGATGTCGGCTTCGCCAGCCGTCTCTCTCGCCAGCTCGGCAAAGCACCGCGTCCCGTGCGGGCAGCGCTGCGCTCCGATGCACTCCCTCGCGTTGACCGAGACCTGTCGCCAGGCGCGGTCGTCGACGCCAGGCACCAGCTCATCACGGTCACCGGTGTCGGTTTCCGCAGCCCATTCGTGCAGCCTGGTCACTTGCCGCCCGATGGCCGATACCGAACGAGGGTCGAACAGCGAGTCTTCCGGCTCGTCCGGCGCCCCGCCGTGCACCTTGTTGAGGCAGAGGTAATTCCGCCTGCCCTTGAGGATCGCGAACGTCGGCTCCCTGCCCAGCAAGCTCGCCAACGCGGCCGACAGCCTGGGCACGTCGCGCTCGATGAGCTGTCGTTGCAGCGCGATGGTCGCGGTCGAGATGACCACGGTCCCGCCGCCGCCTAGTGCATGGCGGACAGCCGGAACCAGGTACGCCAGGGACTTGCCGGTGCCGGTGCCTGCTTGTACGGCCAGGTGCTGGCCCGATTCCATCGCGTGCTCGACGGCGTCGGCCATTGTCATCTGGCCTGGCCGCTGGGTTCCGCCGATCCCGGCCACCGCCGCCGCTAGGAGGACGGCTACTTCGGGCAGATCGGAAGACACGAGTGAACGTTATCGCCCTTCGGTCACGGTCTCAGGCCGCCGCATCTGGTAGATATGCAGCAAGTGTCTTCGGGTAGCTGCCAGATCCGGCGGAAGGCGCGCAGCATGCGCACGCGGCAGCTCGTGCCGATTGCGGCTCTCCCCCTCCTCACGTTGGCTCCGGCAGCCTCCGCTCACGCGAGCTCCGCCGTTGCCGGGACCGAGACGGCCAGCTCGACCCCTGCGGCAAGCAGCTACCCGACAGCGGCCTATGTCTGGTCCGGCAGCACGGGCTACTACACCTACAACTCCTCCGGCGAGCCGATCACGATCACGGACCTTCCTACGGCAGGCGAATACGAGGTAGCCATCGACGGCCTTGGCCCGATCGGCGGCGACGCCATCGTCCAGGTCGACAGCGGCCGTCACGCCAGCGTCACCGTCAAGCATCTGGGTGCGGGCGCCTATAAGGTGACATTCACTGGCTCCGAGGGCAGCTCTGCCAGGCGGCGATGTTCAGGTGACCCCGGTTGGCGACAACGGCCAGAACTGCGTCGTGCACTACTGGTCGCAAGGCAAAACGCCGTCAGCCCACATTGCCTGCTTCGTCGAGGCCGATGGTGCCGCGCCGTTCGATACGCAGTTCGTGGTGAACTGGGTCGTCGGCTGAGCTGGCTATCGCCCGGCACGGCCTCAGCTGGTGACGTCCGCTGAGCTCAGCTTGGCCCATGCGATCGCGACGAAGATCACTATGTACACCGCGAACGAGATGAGTCCGTGCTGCACGCCGGACCAGTCGACGGGCGAGCGGAACAGGCCGTCCCAGGTCAGCCACCAGTGCGTCGGCAGGTACGCGTGGATCGCCGAGAGCTGCGGGATCTGGTCTGAGATCTCGCTGCTGACCACGAGCACCAGCACCCCGGCGATGGCACCGACCGGGTGCTGCGTGAAGGTCGAGGCGGCCAGCCCGATCGCGCCGAGCTCGGCCATCGCCGCGGCGGCGTACAGGGCGACCAGCAGTACCCGGAGCGCGCCTGACCCGAGCGAGATCGTCGTGCCGGACAACAGCGTGACCGGCCCGACGTGGAACAAGATCATCCCCATGACCAGCGAAACGACCGTCACCAGGAGGCACGCGGCCAGCGCGAACGTCGTGATCGCGGCGTACTTCACCGCGAGCAGCCGGGTTCGGCCCGCGGGCACCGTCAGCAGCCCGCGCAAAGTCCCTATGCTTGCCTCGCTGGCCACCGACTCGCCGGCCACGACCGCCATCGCAAGCGGCAGCATGAGCAGGGTCAGCATCAGCGTCAGCACGGTCAGCGCCAGGAACACCCCGTTCCCAGCTATCTGATTCAGGAACGGCGGGCCGCCCCCGCCCTGGTCAGCGGAGTTCAGCGTCAGCCGGAACAGCACGCCGAAGGCGATGGGGATGATCGCGAGCACGCCGAGCAATGCGAGGTTGCGCGGACGGCCGAACACGAGACGGAGCTCGGACCGGAAGAACCGCAACCACGAGGGAACGGGGTTGCCGCGAACGCTCGGCGCGTTGGTGCGGCTGCTGGCGACGGGGCGAGATTCGGTCGCCGGGCCGGCCGCGTGGTCAGTCGACATCGAAGCCCTCGCCGGTGAGTTCCACGAACTCGTCTTCCAGGCTGCGCCTGGGCGTCTCCAGGCCGGCCACCGGCACGCCTGCCAGCACGAGCCGTTCGCAGACATCCTCAGGCAGCATGCTGCCAAGCTCGGCGGTGACCTCGTTGCCGGATTCATCGACGCCAGCCAGCCCGAGTTCCTGGAGCACCTTGACCGCGAGGGCCGACCGCGGCGTACGGACAAGCAGCCGGGCCGGGCCGCCTCCGTGCAGCTGGGCCAGCAGGCCCTGGAACACGAGCTTGCCGTGCCGCATCACCCCAAGGTGCGTGCATATCTGTTCCACCTCGGCCAGCAGGTGCGAGGACACGAAGACGGTCGTGCCGTCCGCCGCGATCTGCCGGATCAGGCTGCGCACCTCGCGCGTGCCCTGCGGGTCCAGGCCGTTGGTCGGCTCATCCAGGATCACCAGGTCCCTGGGCCGGAGCAGGCTCGTCGCGATGCCGAGGCGCTGCTTCATTCCGAGCGAGTAGGCGCGGTAGCGCTTGTCGGCGGCTGCGAGCAAGCCAACCCGGTCGAGCGCCTGCTCGATCCGCGCGCTCGCGGTTGCGCTGCGCGTGGTCCGGTCGGCAGCGTCGAGCCTGGCCAGGTTGGCCCGGCCCGACAAGTGCGGGTGAAAGGCCGGGCCCTCGACGAGAGAGCCGACCCGGGGCAGCGCGTCCGCCTGCCGGTCCGGCATCGGCTCCCCGAGGACCTCATGCTGGCCCGCCGTCGGCTGGATCAGCCCGAGCAGCATGCGGATCGTGGTCGTCTTGCCCGAGCCGTTCGGCCCGAGGAACCCGTAGACCGAACCGGCTGGCACCGCCAGGTCTATCCCGTCCACGGCGACTTGCCCGCCACGGAATTGCTTAGTTAGCCCGTTGCTGGTCAGTGCATAGTCGGACGTCACGAACGGCGAGCTTACCCGGCGTGAACGGCGGCGTCGCGGTAGAGCACGGCCGGGGTGACGGCTCCGGCCAGGACCCGGCCGTTGCTGGTGATGAGCACCGAGAACAGGCTGGTCGTCAGGAGCCTGCCGCTGCCCCAGCTGCCGTGCACCGGCCTGGTCGCCAGCAGCAGCGCGTGCAGCACCGCCAAGTCCGGCCCGGCCGGCATGGCCGAGACTCGGAGCGTCGAGCTGTAGGCACTAGTTCCGGACGACGACTGCTGCTGGAACACGGTAGGCGCCTTAGCACCTGGGTGGGCGGACAGCAGTTGCTTCACTGCGGCAGCCACGGCCGGGTTCGGCTGGGTCGCCACAACCGTGAGCCAGTCCTTGCCGATGATGGTGGGCCTGGCGCCGCCGGTGAGACCGGCCGGGAAGGCGCCAGCCAGTGGGAACCCGACGGCAGCAGCTGGCGTATGAACGTTGAAGAATCCGCCGCCATTGTTCGCCGTCCCACCCGACTTGATGGCCACCGCTGAGCCTGGCGGAACTATGAACCCCTTGCTGAACTGCTGGTCAAAGGCCTTGATGATCTTGGCGCGCTGCGCCTTAGGCATGTTCTTCGGCAGGCTCCGGGCGAAGCTCGCTTCGATCCGCCTGATGACCTGCTTCGGCAGGCGCTTGCCCGCGGGGAACGGGGCCGGGCCGGTCCATCCGTAAGGCAAGCCCTTGGCCTGCGCCGGGTTCATCACCGATATCCGCAGCTGTGCGCATGCGCGAGTCGGCTTGCTCAACTTGGCTCCGCAGAGCTGGAGCTGACGCAGCTTGGCCGCGCTGAGCTTGCCCAGCCCGAGCCGCCCGATGGCCAGCTTGTGCATGGCGAGCCTGCCGAGGCTCAGTTTGCCCAGGCCTGCGGGCAGCCTGCTCGGCACCGTTTCTTGCTTCACGGTCGCGCCTGGTGGCGGCGTGAAGGTGAAGTTCGACATCGCCGGGCGCCCGAACGTCAGCGCGGTGAAGCCGATCTGGAATGCCGGGCTGGATACACCACGGGCGAACACCTGCAGCCGTAGCGGGATGTGCGTGCTGGCGTCTATCGCAATGAGGATCTGGCCGACTAGCGAGCCGCTAGTCCTAGGCACGACCGACAGCTGGTAAGCCGCCCGGCCCGCCACGTAGACGTTCCGCTGCACGGTGACAGCCGTGGACGGGCCGATGGCGGCGAGCAGCTGCCTGGCAGCGGCCAGCGGCGAGTCGGGCAGGCCAGCTGGCCCGGCCGCCGAGCGTGCAGACGGACTGGCACCCGCGACGGACCCGTTCCCTGGGAAATTGGGGCCGGAGAAGTGAGCCGGAAGGACGACATGCGTCGCGGTCTGCGTCTTGCTGTTCCAGAGCCACAGCGTCCGGCCGTCGAGCCGCAAGTCGCTCTCGCCCGACTGGACGGGCACTGCCAGCCGGATGTGCTGCGCGTCGAGGTACCAGATGCTGACGCTCTGACCGCTGGCCAGGGCCGCCGCGGGTCCGCCTTGCTGGGTCGCGGCAGCCGGCAGCGCCGGCAGGCCGAAGTCCGAGGTTTGCTGGATCGTCGCGGTCAGCGGGCCGAGCGGCCGGGCGTTTGCCCCGGCCATATCGGCCAGCAGCTGGGCGGCGCTACGGCCCGGCAGTGACGGCGCTGACTCGGCGCTGGCGACGGCGGACGCCGCGATCACGATACCGACTGCGGCCACGACACCGGCCGGCACGGCCCACCGGGCTCGGACGCCAAGCTTCCGCACCATGATCACCCATTTCAGGAGGCCCCGTTTGGCACCACAATAGCGGGCGGCTGGCCCTATGGAGATACCCAGCAGCCGCCGATGCCCAGCCGGACTGCGTGGAGCGGCCGGCCGGATCCCACCGGTTCCGGCTCGGGCCGACCCGCTAGCGCTACCAGTGGTGCCAGGGCAGCAAGGCCGTTACGGCCACCGCCGCGAACAGCAGCGTGAGGTAGACGATCGACAGGTGGAACAGCCGCATCGGCGCGGGCGAGCTGCCGGCCGCGATCCGGCCGCGGAGCCGGTGCGCCTCGGCAAGGAACCAGGCGCCGAGGCCGGCCGCGCAGCACCCGTAGATCCAGCCGGCGTATGGCGTCAGCAGCAGCGTCGTCGCCACCATGACGTAGGAGTAGATAACGATCTTGCGCGCAACCGTGGCCGGAGCGGCGACGACCGGCAGCATCGGGACGTTGGCCGCCGCGTAGTCGTCCCGGTACTTCATGGCCAGCGCCCAGAAGTGGGGCGGCGTCCAGAAGAAGATCACCGCGAACAGCACCCCGGCCCACCAGCTCACCCGGCCGGTGACCGCGGCCCAGCCCACAAGGACGGGAAAGCAGCCCGCCGCCCCGCCGATCACGATGTTGGACGCAGTCCGGCGCTTTAGCCAGATCGTGTAGACGAAGACATAGAACAGGATCGCGGCGTCAGCAAGCGCCGCGGCGAGCCAGTTCGCTGCCAGGCCGAGCAGCAGGGTCGAGGCCGCGCCGAGCAGGACGCCCCAGGCTAGGGCCTCGCCCGGCCGGATCGGCGTGCCGCCAGCCTGGCCGGCGCTGCCATGACCCCTGGCCACCAGCGGGCGACCCGAAGTACGCCGCATCACCGCGTCGATATCCCGGTCGAGGTAGCAGTTCAGGGTGTTCGCGCTGGCGGCAGCGAGGGCACCGCCAACCAGCGTGACGAGCATCAGCCGGATAGAGGGCAGTCCCCGGTCTGCGAGCAGCATCGTCGGTAGCGTGGTAACCAGGAGCAGTTCGATGATCCTGGGCTTGGTGAGCAGGAACAGTGACCGCGCGATCAGCCGCGCCGGCCGCCGCGAAGCCGCGCCGGCCGGGAGAGCTGCGGCGGCGGGTGCCGCTGCGGAGGGCGCGGGATCGTGCGTGCCAGGCCCTAGCGTGCCTGTCACCTGTGTCACTGCGTTGCCTCCGCCACTGTCGAGCTCACCAGCGCTGACAGTCCGTAACCGGCCGATCCCGCTGCTCACGGGCCGATGACTGGCACCGCGCGCCAGACACGTTACCCGGTCGCCCGGCGGCGAGTGCAGGCGCCCGCGCACTGGCTTGCGCCGCGGTCGTCGCGTCGTTCCGATGCGGTCGGACTGGACAGAGTCGCCAACTCGGCTCAGGAAGGCGCATAGGCTCAGGTAGCCACGCCTTCTTGTCGCTTACCGTGACTGGCATGGCCGTCGAATTGGCTAACGGTAGGTGGAGGAAAATCGTGGATACGGGCATCTTGTCCCGCAAGACCGCACTCCGCGCGGCGGTCACCGCCTCCGCGGTCCTGGCGGTCGCACGCTGCACTAAGTGGCTGGAGCCTGAGATGCTGGGCCTGCCCGACGTCGTGGGGCCTGGCGGCGTCTGCGTCGACGTGGGCGCGGCGGCCGGCCTCTACACGGTGCCGTTGTCGCGTCTGGTCGGGCCCTCAGGCGCCGTGCACAGCGTGGAGCCATTGCCGTTCGCCTGGCCGGTGTGGAATCGGGTGCTCGGCGCTCGCGACAACCCCAACGTCACCCACCACTGCCTGGCGCTCGGATCCGAGCCGGGGAAAGCCAGCATGAGCGTCCCGATGGGCAAGTACGGCCTTGTCACCGGCCGGTCGTTCGTCAGTCAGAAGAGCCAGGGCCTTGGCTCCAACGCCGAGTTCGCGCAGCACATCGAGTTCCCGGTGACAGTGGACACGCTGGACGGGCTATCTGCCCGAGTCGGCCTGACCAAGCTCGATTTCATCAAGGTGGACGTGGAGGGAGCCGAACTCCAGGTCCTGTACGGCGGCAAGGACGTCATTGAGTCGTTCCGGCCGGCGATGCTGCTTGAGATCGAGGCCCGCCACACCGCGCGCTACTCCTGCAGCCCGGATGATGTGGTCGACTGGCTCTTCCAGCGCGGCTACCTGATGTACACCTGGCAGCGCGGCTGGAAGCGAGCCAGCCGCGTCACCGAGACGACGCGCAACTATATGTTCCGGACTCCCGCCCGCTCTGTGCCTCGCCAGGTCACGCCAGATCAGGCCTGAGCTCCCCCGCCGCTGCCCGACAGCGACCTGCGCTGCCCGGGGCCTAGGCCTGCAGGCCACTCCGACGCGCTAGATTTCATGCCATGGCAGTCGAGGACCGGCTTGGCGCGGGCGTTCCGCGCCTCCCGGCTGGGGCCACTTCTGCCGGCGTCGCCGCAGGTCAGGACCCCTCGTCCGGTTCCGGACCGCGGCGCCGGCGAAGATGGCTAGCTGTCACCGGTGGCTTGGCGCTGGCAGCGCTGGTCGTCATCGCGCTTACCTTTGGTGGCGGCCTTGGCGGCACGGCGGGTCAGTCCCAGCCGCCGACCGCGGCCAGCGGTTTCTCGCTGCCCGCGCTCGGTAATTCCGGCGGGCGGGTCTCGCTAGCTGCTTACGCGGGGCGGCCGGTGCTCATAAACTTTTTCGCCTCCTGGTGCGGTCCCTGCAAGCGGGAAACCCCGCTGCTGGCCAGGTTCTACCGGGAGCACCACGGCCGCGTGCTGATCATCGGCATCGACTCCATGGATGAGACGGCAGCGGCGCTCCGGTTCACCCGGGCCGCCGGACTCAGCTATCCCGTAGGCGTCGACCTAAACGGCGCGGCAGCTGCCTCGTACGGCATCATGGCCCTGCCGCAGACCTTCATACTCAACGCGAGGCACCAGATCGTCCGCCACATCGTCGGTGCAGTGACGCCGGGCGAACTGAGCGCCTCGGCGCGCAGCCTCGCCAGCGGCAACAGCTAAATCTGCCTGGGTTCTGCTGCCCGCAGCCGATCCCGGAACGCTCGCGCCAATGGCTCCGCAGCCACCTGACAGTCGCGACTAAAAGCTGCATTATGCGCCAAACTGTGAAGCGCGGCTGGCTCTGCGGCGGCGCGGAGGCCCCGTTCCCTTGAAGGTCTTACAGACCGCAGCTGGCGAGCGCCGCGCTGAAGGCCGACTCCCAGCCAGACTGGAACCTGGCCGGTCCGGGCGGGGCGGGCTTGGCCCGGTCGAGCGCCGCGAGTGCGCAGCGGGTTATGTCCGCGGCACGAGCCGACGTGACCATCGCGTCGCCGAGCTCGAGCTCGTGCTGGAGGTTGTCCCGGCCGTGGCCTTGGACCACATCGAGCAGCAACAGCGGCCGGCCGACCGTCCTCGCCTCCGAGCAGGTGTCGCCCGAGCTGGTGATGACCAGGTCGGCAGCCGACATCAGGTCGGGAATGCGGTCGGTGAAGCCGAAGGCTCGCACCCGCGGCTGACGGGCCGCGGCCGCCGACAACTTCTTTGCCAGCCTGGCGTTGTTCCCAGCGACGGCCAGCACGTGCACGCCCGCCGCGGCCAGCGCCTCCGCGGCGGCGGCCAGCGGTCCGAGCCCCCACGCGCCCGACATGAGCAGCACGCACCGCTCGGCCGGCGGGACCCCCAGTTCGGCTCTGGCCTGGGACTGGCTCTTAGCCTGATAAAAGACTTGCCGGACCGGCGGCGGGACCACCTGCACGCGCGCATCCGACTGGAACCTGAGCACGGCGAGCTCAGCGACCTCGGCGGTTACCAGGTACATGTCGACGTTGTCGTGCACCCACAGCCGGTGCGGTGTCACGTCCGTGCAGAACACGATGTGCCGCATCGCGGCGTACTGCCTGACCAGCATGCTGGCCGCAGCCGCTCCAGTAGCGAAGACCGAGACCAGCAGGTCGGTCGGATGCTCATCCAGGTAATCCTGCAGCCTGGGCAGGAGCTGGCGCGTCGCCGCGGCGTCGGCAAGCCTGGCCAGCTTGTTACCGGTACGCAGCGAGGAGAAGTGGAATGCGTCGTACAAGCCAGGCACACCGAGCATCGCACGGAACACCGCTTCCCCGGCTGACCCGCTGCCGCGGCCCATCATCTGGATGGCGTCGAGCGTGTCCGTCGACCAGCCCTGTGCTTGCAGCGACGCCGAGCAGGCGGCCGCCAGCGCGTCATGGCCCATGCCAATGGATCCTGAGAGCAGCAGCGCAGACCTTGACGCGGTCATCCGGCGCCGCCCGCGGAGGGCTGCGAGCGTTCCGCCCGGCTATGCCACGACTCCGGTTGCTGGTGCAGCCAGTCAAGGTAGCGGCGGATACCGGTGGCGAACGACGTGACCGGAGACCAGTCGAGCAGCTCCTTGGCCAGCCGCGCGGAAATGCTGACGCCCTCGTAGTCCGACTGCCGGGCCGGTTCGTACCGCACCGGCACCGGCCGGACCAGGCTGCAGACGGTCTCGGCGATCTCCCGCACCGACACCGGCGTGCCGCCCTCCAGCGCCAGGGTCTGGTCTGCCGCCACCGATGCCAGCGCACGCACATGCGCATCGGCGAGGTCCTCAACATAGACGTAGTTGCGCTGCTGTTCCCCGGTACCCGCGATGGTGATCGGCTGGCCGTCCATCGCTGCCCGGATGAAGCGTGCAATCACCAGGGCGTCGCGCATTCTCGGCCCGTATGGAATCCCGTACCGCAAGATGGTGAATTGCTGCCCGTACATCTCCCGGTAGCTGTGCACGAGCAGTTCCGCCGCCATCTTCGTGGCCACGTAGACATGACCGGGACTGCGCAGGTCGACCGGCGCGTCTTCGGTCAGCTCGCCCTGGCCGACCGCCGCGCCGTACACCCAGACCGTGCTGGCCAGCACGAACCGGCCGGCCGAAGCCTGCCGTGCCGCCTCGACGACCCTGGCGGTGCCCTCGACGTTCAGGCGGGTGGCCGCGACCGGGTCGGCCGCCACCTCGTTCACGTCCGCGGCGCCGGCCAGGTGGAAGACGGCGTCGGCGCCGGAGACCGTTGCCGCAAGCGCGGTCTCGTCGAAGATGTCAGCGTGCCGGTACCGCGCCGCCGGATTCTGCCAGCGACCGCGGAGGTCCAGCACCGCAACGTCATGGCCGGCCCGGACTAGATGATCAACGACGTGCGAGCCGATGAACCCGCAGCCCCCGGTTACTGCGATACGCATGCGTGCTCCCTTACCCCATCCGTGGCTGCGGACACACCGTAGACAAGCGCCCCGACCGCGTTATGCCGGACACCTCATACTCTGGCCATCGCGCCGTAAACGGCTGCCACCGCCGTGACCACCTGATCCACTTCGTCGTCGGTCATGTCGGAGTGAACGGGCAGGCAGATATGCCGGGCGCACAAGTCCTCGGCCACCGGCAGCGGCGGACCGGCGAACTCGGCGAATACCGGCTGGCGGTGCAACGGCAGGTCATAGACCTCACCCGCGAGCCGGACCTGGTAGTGGTCGGCAAGCTGCTGGCGGAAGCTGGCGCGGTCGGCGCCGGGCGGCAGCACCGCTATGTACTTGTAGAAGTTGGTCCGGCAGCCGTCCGGCTCGGGTAGCGGATCCAGGCCGTCCAGCCCCGCAAGAGCAGCGTCGTAGCGGGCCGCGACGCGGCGCCGGTGCTCGATGAATCCGGCCATCCTGCGCAGGTGGACAAGGCCGGTGACCGCCGCCAGCTCAGACATCCGCCAGGCGTAACCGTGCAACACGTGATGGTTCGCGCTGGCGTTGCCCTTGCCCTGATCGCGGTAGATCCGGGCCGCTTGCTCCACCCCATCGGACGAGGTCAGGATCATGCCACCTTCGCCGCAAGTGACGACCTTCGTGGCAAAGAAGGAGAACGCAGCCGCCGTGCCGAAGGAGCCGGCCGGGCAGCCGTCGTAACTGGCGCCATGGGCGTGCGCGGCGTCCTCCACCAGCGCGATGCCACGCTCTGCACAGATCGTGCGCAGTTCGTCCACGTGCGGCGAGATCAGACCGCCGATGTGCACGAGCACTGCGGCAGCCGTCTGCGGAGTCAGCGCCGCCAGCAGGGTCTGCGGGCTGAGCGCGAAGGTCTGCGGGTCAATGTCGGCGAACACCGGCCTGCCACCGGCCCGCAGCGCTGCCTCGGCGGTCGCAAAGAACGTGTTTGCCGGGACAACCACGTCGTGCCCGGCTACTGCGAGGCTACGCAGAATGATCTCCAGAGCCGCGGTGCCGCTGGAGACCGCGACTGCATGCGGCGGCGGCCCGGGCACCGCGTCAAGGCAGTGCGGGTCGCTGTTCACCTGTCCGTCAGGGCGTTGCGGGTCTCTGCTCTCCTGCCCGTCAATGACGTGCTGACCGTCAGTAACGCGCCGTCCGTCAATGACGTGCTGCCGGTCAAAGCGCTGCTTCGCGTCGCCGGGGTGCTGTCTATCAATGCTGTGAACGGCGGCAAAGGCGGACTCGAATTGCCTGGTAAATGGTCCGAGAGTCAGGTATCCGCTGGCCAGAATGTCGGCTATTGCTAGCGCGATCTCCTCGCGATCCGCAGCCGGAAAGACGACACGCGCTGCCTGGACTGCCAACCGGGGTCCCCTTGGTCGGTTTAGGCTACCAAAAATAACGGCATATCTACCATTATTGCTAGGCGGTCTGGCTTTACTCTAACCCGGAGTTAGGCCGGATGTCAGCCATGTCGCCATGATCCCAGGTAAGCACGCCTCGGGCGAGGAGTTGACGGGGCATGTCACCATTCCGCGCGGAGAATTCGCGAGCCGGATCGCCAGCAGTCGCTACCCTTGGCGCAGTCAAACATGACAGGAACGGGGGCCGAACTGCCTGTGCGTGATTCCGCTCCCGCCGTCGAGTCCGGGAACGCCGCCTCGCACCGGAACGGGCCCGGCTTGCGGCTCGCCGTGCCGGTGGCCATGACCTGCGCCGCGTGCCTGGCCGTGGCCCAGGCGGGACCCGGCATAACCGGGTTCGGCGCGGTCCGACGGCTGTTGTTCCCGCGGCTGGCCGGCCAGGGCGATCCAGCGCATGTGGCGCTCACCTTCGACGACGGCCCAGATGCAGAGTCAACGCCGCTGTTCGCCGCCCTGCTGGCCGACCGTGGCGTCCGGGCCACTTTCTTCATGCTGGGCGGCATGATCGCTGAGGCACCCGAACTCGCGCGCGACCTTGCTGCCGCCGGGCACGAGATCGGCGTGCACGGCTGGGACCATCGCTACCTGACGGTCAGGGGGGTCCGGGATACCCGGGCCGACCTGCGCCGGGCCACTGACCTGATCACTAGCGTGACCCGAACGCGGCCCACCCTGTTCCGCCCGCCTTACGGCGTCCTCAGCGGCCCAGCCTTGCTCGCCTCGAAAGAACTCGGGCTCACGCCGTTGCTCTGGGGTGCCTGGGGCCGCGAATGGACACCAGGCGCAACGCCTGACTCGGTGTTCCGGACTCTGGCCAGTGACCTGACCGGCGGCGTGACCGTGCTCCTGCATGACTCCGGCTGTACCTCGCCGCCCGGGTCCTGGCAGGCCGGCCTTGGTGCCCTGCCGCTGTTGCTCGACGCCTGCGAACAGCGCGGCCTGCGAGTCGGCCCGGTAGCCGAGCACGGCATACCGGGCCTGACCGCGGCTGGATAGCCGCGCCGGATCGCAGTCGCAGGCCGATCAGGTTTGCTGGCTGCGGCGAGGCCTGACCATCGAGCCGACCACTCCTGTCGCTCCGTAGGCCAGGGCACCGTGCCAGAGCGCGGTGTAGACGGCGCCGCCTACCCAGCTGCCATGAAGCACCGTGAGGGCGAACACGACGATCGCGCAGGCGGCACCCGGGAGCACGGCGAAGCGCCACGGCCTGCGCCTCGCCCAGCGCAGCGCCCGGCTGTGCCGCGTCCTGACAAGCGTGCCCGCCCCGGCGACGGCGAAGAACGCCACGGCCCCCATGGATAGCGGCGTAAAGATCTCCGGGTGGAACAGGTGGAACGGCAGGTGAATCAGGAAGTCCGCCCCGGCCGCGGCGACGCCAGCGGCCCCGGCGAGCTTCCACGGCGCCTCAGAAAGCGCCTGGCCGGTCACTGCGATTTCCTCGCGAGTGCTCAACTTAGGTTCGTAGGTGCTTGGCGGTGCCGACATCGTTGACTCCTGCGTGCAAGCGCTAGACTGACAGCCTCAAGATATATCTCTAGAGTCCCGATGACAAGATATATCTTCTTCGCCGCCCGCGCGCCAGGAACGGTCAGCGGCACACGATAGGTGTTCCTCAGGGCTCATTCAGCTAACGTCCAGGTCCGTAGGGCTTACTGAAGAAGCCGGCCGCCGGCGATGACGCCCGCGGCCGGACACGGGTGCCGCAGCGACACATAGGCTGGCAGGGACTGGGCAGAGGATGATGGAGATGCACGAAGAGCAGAACAGCGACGGCCAGCAGCCTGGTCCTTGGGAGGCCTGGGCACCGCAGGCTGACCAGCCTTTCGGGTCAGAACTGAGCGCTGCGAGCCCATCCGCACCAGATCCGCACGGTGATTCTGGGCCGTCCGGCGAGCCGGGCCAGCCCACCCAGGAGAGCGGGTCGGCCGATCCTGGCACGGCGCAGTCAGCGCCGACCGGGGAGGCTGGTCAGCCAGGCTTCACCCAGCCGTTGCTCCCGCCGCAGCCGGCTAACGGACAGCCAGGCGGATACGACGCCGGCGGTCAAGGTCAGCCCACCGGATACCCGGCTCCAGGCCAGCCCGGCTACGGCCAGCCCGGCTACGGCCAGCCCACCGGCTACCCATCCCCCGGCGGCTACGAGACCGCCGGTCAGGGTCAGCCCGGCTACGGCCAGCCCGGCTACGGGCCGCCGCCCGGATATCCGGTCGGTGGCGGGTTCGGCCAGCCGCCAGGCGGCCAGGGCGTGCCACCGGGATACGGTCGGCCACCCAGGAAGCGCAGTGGCATGACGACCGCCGTCGCCTACATCGCCGTCGCAGCGGTGGCGGCCGCGATCGGCGGTCTGGCTGTCGGGCTGAACGAGTCGGGCAACCAGCAGCCGTCTGCTAGCTCTGGCACCTTCGGCAATCCGAACTTCGGCTCTGGCCAGCAGAACAACGGCGGCAGCGTCACTCCCAGCTCTGGGGCCAACATCAGCCCGGCCACGTTGACCAAGGTCAAGCAGGCGGTGGAGCCCGGCCTCGTGATCATCAGCAGCAACCTGAAGTACTACGCTCCTGGCGCGTCGGCCGCCGCCACCGGCATGATCATCAGCAGTAATGGCCTGGTGCTGACTAACAATCACGTCATCAATGGCACCACCGGCCTGACCGCGACTGTTGTCGCGACCAACCAGCGTTTCAACGCTAAGTGGGTCGGCTACGACAAGGGCTCCGACGTCGCAGTCATCCAGCTGGAGCACGCCTCGGGCCTGAAGACCGTACCGCTTGGCAACTCCAGCTCGGTGAAGGTAGGCGACACCGTCGTCGGCATGGGTAACGCGGGCGGCACCGGCCGCATCCAGGTGGCAGCCGGAACTGTCACCGCGCTGAACCAGTCGATCCGGGCCAGTGACCAGGGCAGCGGCGCGTCCGCGGAGAATCTCACCGGCATGCTGCAGACTAACGCGCAGATCATTCCGGGCGACTCAGGCGGCCCGCTGGCCAATGTGAACGGCCAGGTCATCGGCATGGACACCGCCGCGAGCTCGGGCAGCGCCCTCAGCGGCCAGCAGAGCCAGGATGTCGGGTTCGCTATCCCGATCAACAAGGCCATCGCGATCGCACGGCAGATCATTGCCGGGCAGTCGAGTTCATCGGTGCACGTCGGCTCTTCCGGCTTCGTTGGCGTGCTGGTGCCCGGCAACCCGAACGGTACGCAGATCACCGCTACCAACCCCCAGGCTCAGCTGCAGCAGGAGAAGGCGGCGGACCAGGCTGCCGGGAACGTGCTACCGCCAGCTACCAACAACTGCCTGGGCAGCAACGAGGGCGCCGGCATTCCGACCACGGTGGCGCCGGTCAGCTCGGGCACGCTGGTGCTCGGAGCGCTGTGCGGGACCCCGGCAGCTCAGGCCGGCCTCGTGCCCGGTGACGTGATTACCAAGGTCAACAGCCAGCCGGTGTCGTCGCCAGCCTCGCTGATGAACATCCTGCAGGCGATCAAGGCCGGCTCGACGGTCAAGCTGACCTGGGTGACGCCGGCTGGCCAGACGGAGACGCAGCCCCTGAAGCTCGCCTCGGCGCCACCTAAGTAGACCCGAACCCGTTCCGGACGCGCTTGGTTGCTGCCTCAGGCGGCTTCGCGCAGCCAGCCGAGCATCCGGTCCTCACATTCGCCGACCTGAGCGATCGGCACGTTCTCA
The DNA here is from genome assembly GCA_052143255.1 of Streptosporangiaceae bacterium. Classification (GTDB taxonomy): domain Bacteria; phylum Actinomycetota; class Actinomycetes; order Streptosporangiales; family Streptosporangiaceae; genus JAJYUU01. The sequence continues at coordinate 27,503 of JBKQTJ010000007.1, forward strand.
TTCCTGGTGTGCGCGAGATGCGGATCGCCGGGCCCGTAATTCACGGCCGGGATCCCGAGCGCGTCGAACCTGGCCACGTCCGTCCAGCCAAGCTTCGCCCGCGGCTGCCCGCCGATGGCCGCCACGAACGCCGCGGCCGCTGGCTGGCCAAGACCTGGCCGAGCGCCGCCGGCTGAATCGGTCACTTCCACCTCCCAGCCGGAAAAGACCTCGCGCACGTGCTCGGCCGCCTGCTCGGCGGACCGGTCCGGCGCGAACCTGAAGTTCACGCTGACCCGGCACTCATCGGGGATCACGTTGCCGGCCACGCCGCCGCTGATCCAGACCGCGTTCAGCCCCTCGTGGTAGCTAAGTCCGTCCACAACCGGCTGGCGGGCCTGGTAGCCGCGCAGTACGTCCAGGATCCCGCCGGCGGCATGAATCGCGTTGTGCCCCAGCCAGGACCGCGCGCTGTGGGACCGCTCGCCGCGGGCCACGACGTCGGCCCGCAGTGTGCCCTGGCAGCCGCCCTCAACCACCGCGCCGGTCGGCTCGAGTAGCACAGCGAAATCCGCCGCTAGCAGGTCCGGCCGCAACCGGCTGAGCCTGAGCAGCCCATTGCGCTCGGCCTCGACCTCTTCGCAGTCGTAGAACACGTACGTCACGTCCCGTGCCGCACTGCTGAGCTGGGCGGCCAGCCGCAGCTGCACGGCGACGCCGGACTTCATGTCGCAACTGCCGCACCCGTACAGCAACTCGCCGTCCAGGCGCGACGGCAGGTTGCCCGCCACCGGCACGGTGTCGATGTGCCCGGCCAGCGCCACCCGCTCAGCACGGCCGAAGCCGGTCCGCGCAACGATCGCGTTGCCGTCACGGGTCACGGAAAGATGCGGGAGCGCCGCGAGAGCCCGGCCGATCGCGTCGGCAAGGGGTTCCTCATTGCCGCTGACCGACTCGATGTCTACCAGCTGCGCGGTCAGGTCGGCGGCAGGCAGCGAAAGATCCAGTTCCACGGCGAGAGCATAGCGAGGCGACCAGCAACGGGACGGTGCGCCCACGACGACGGCGGCGCTCTATCGAGGGCTGCGGTCGGCGACGGCAGAGCTGCCGGGCTCGCCATCGGGCCCTGCCTTCGGCGCGCCGGACAACGCGCGGGCGGCAACTGTCAGCGCCTTGATGATGACCTCAACCGCAGGCCGTTGCACCGACGAGGCCCGCGCGACCGCATACAGGTCCCGGGCCGGACTGGTGCCGGGCAGCTCCCGCACAGCTACCCGGCCCTCCCCGGCCGCCAGCGTGAGCCGCGGCAGGACCGCGATGCCGATTCCCCGCGCCACCAGGCTCAGGATGGTCGCCAGGCCCTCGAATTCCGACGGCGCATTGGCGACGCCGCCCGCCGCCGCCAGCACCTGGTCGACCGCCCGGCGCGACGCCTCGCCAGCCGGCGGCGCAAGCCACGGCTCGTCCCTGAGCTTGTGCAGCGACACTGGCAGCCGCAGGTCGCCGGCCCAGTGACCACGCGGCACGACGAGCACCAGCGAGTCCGTCAGCAGCGGGTAGAAGCGCAAGGCGGCCTGCTGCGCGGTGGCGAGCCTGCTGTTCCAGTCATCCACGATCGCCACGTCGACCTGGCCGGCCCGCACGAGCCGCAGCACTTCACCGCCAGCCGTCTGGCGCAGTAGCAAGCTCAGGCCAGGATGCGCGCGCGCGGTCCGGGTCAGGGCGGGCGCGAAGGCAACAGCCGCGGTGGGAAAGGCCGAGATCGCGACCCGGCCGGCCGGCTCGGGCGCGGCTAGATCCGCCTCGGCAGCCTCGATCCTGGCCAGGATCTCGGCGGCGTGCGCCGCCAGCTTCCGGCCCGCCGCTGTGAGCTTGGCAGCGCGGGCAGTGCGGTCGAGCAACTGCGTGCCCACTTCCCGCTCGAGCGCGGCGAGCTGCTGCGACACTGCTGACGGCGTATAGCCGAGTGCGGTTGCCGCGGCGGCAATAGTGCCCCGCTCGGCAAACTCGAGCAGTAGCCGCAAGCGGTGCACGTCGAGCATATTTCAAGCATAAGCAAGACTTATGCTCTGCGATAGAGATGCTCGCCACTACTAATGCTTTACCGTTGCGATGCAGGTCAGGAACCAATTGCCAGGTAATCTCGCTGCCTTAAGACCCCGATCTCTTGCCCCGCAGCAAGGAGCCCCCGCCATGCCCTGGGCTGGCCAAGCAACCCTCACCGAACCCATGTCCGTACCGGCTAGCACCGGCTTGTCAGGTTCCAGCCGAACGGTATCCCGCTATCCCCCATCGCTGCCTTTCTCCTCCAGCCAGGTTCCGGTCTCCGCCACGCTCGCCGCCAACGAGGCGATGGCGCGCCGGCGCGAGCGCGGCGAGCCGGTTTTGCCCCTGGCGTTCGGCGAGTCGGGCCTGCCCGTCCATCCGCGCCTCACCGCGGAACTAGCAAGTACGGCCGGCCTCGGCGCCTACGGACCGGTGGCCGGGACGCAGGAGCTGCGGGCGGCCGCGGCCGGCTACTGGTCCCGGCGAGCCCTGCCCACCAGCCCTGGCTCGGTTGTCGCCGGGCCGGGCAGTAAGGCGCTGCTGTTCGCGGTGCTGCTTGCCCTCGGCGCCGACGTCGCAGTGCCGCAGCCGAGCTGGGTCAGCTACGCGGCGCAAGCCAGGCTGCTCGGAGTCACGCCGGTATTCGTTCCGGTCGCGCCGGGCGAGGGCGGCTGCTGCGATCCGGCAGAACTGGACGTGGCCGCTACGGCTGCGCGCGCGGCCGGCCGGCCTCTCTGCGCGGTACTGGTGACACTGCCGGACAACCCCACCGGCCGGCTCGCCAGCCCGGGTGCGATCCGCGAGCTGTGCGCGGTGGCCGAACGGCAGGACATGATCATCATCAGTGACGAGATCTACCGGGATCTCGTCCACGATCGGGCCGCGCCATTCCCCAGCCCGGCCTTCATCGCGCCTGGCCGGACCGTCGTGACGACGGCGCTGAGCAAGAACCTATCGGTCGGCGGCTGGCGGATCGGCGTAGCCAGGATGCCGGACGGCAAGACCGGAACGGGGCTGCGCGAGCGGCTTCTCGGCATCGCCAGCGAGATCTGGTCTACCGCATGCACGCCCATCCAGCACGCCGCGGCCGTCGCGTTCAGTGAGCCGCCCGAGCTAGTGAACTGGGTATCGCGCAGCCGGTCACTGCACGCGGCCGTCTGCCAGGAGGCGGCTCGCATCTGCATCGCGGCCGGACTCGACCTGGCGCCGCCGCAGGCCGCTTTCTACCTCTATCCGGACTTCGCACCCTGGCGCCAGCACCTGGCGGCCAGGTTCGGCGTGCAGACTGGCGCGGACCTGGCCGCGCTGCTGCTGAACCGGTACGGGGCGGGCACTCTGCCAGCTAGCGCATTCGGAGAGGAACCAAGCGCGCTCCGGCTGCGGCTGGCCACCGGCCTGCTCTACGGCGACACCGACGAACAGCGTGAAACCGCGCTAGCGGCGCACGACCCGCTCGGGCTGCCCTGGATCAGCGCGGCCCTGCGCCGACTCGGCAAGATCCTGGACGATCTTCAGCCGTAGCCCACGACAGCACCTGAACGGCGTTCCACATCCGGCAGCGCAGCGGCCTGCGAGCCTTCGGCCGCCTGCTCGGACACCGGAATCACCAAGCGGGGCCGCGCCGGCCACCCCGCTTTCTGCTATCTGCGAGGGGTTTCGGCCGGGTTCCCCTTCAATCGCATGGGTCTCGTTAGGAATCGCGCTGGCGTCGCATGGGAACCGTTTGGAGCAGCCGCAGGCCCAGTCCGGGGCTGTTCAATGAAGCGGTTATTCCTGCACTGCCTAGGCGTCCGCTGGAGGACACCATGCTCGACCTGCTGTATATCGGCCTGACCATCGTCGTCTTCGGCGTGCTCTACCTCATCCTCAAGGGGGTCGAGCGCTTTGAGCGCTGAGAACTGGATCGGCCTGATCGCCGGCTTCCTGCTGACCGTGTACCTATTCGTCGCTCTGGTACTACCTGAGAGGTTCTGATGAGTGCCGCCACCGCGGGCTGGCTCCAGCTTGGCCTGCTCGTAGCCGCTCTGGCTGCGTGCTACGTGCCGATCGGCAACTACATGGCTCACATCTTCACCAGTGAGAAGCACTGGCGGGTGGAGCGCGGGCTGTACAAGCTCATCGGAGTCAACCCCGACAACGACCAGAAGTGGAGTTCGTACCTCCGCAGCATGCTGGCGTTTTCCCTGATCAGTGTGCTGTTCCTGTACGGGATCGAGCGACTGCAGCAGTTCCTGCTGCTGTCTGAAGGCATGAAGGGCGTCCCTCCGGCGCTGGCCTGGAACACCGCCGCCTCGTTCGTGACGAACACGAACTGGCAGAACTACTCGGGCGAGTCCACCATGGGTTACCTGACCCAGATGTCCGGGCTGGCCGTGCAGAACTTCTTGTCCGCAGCCGTCGGCATCGTGGTCGCGATCGCGATGGTCCGCGGTTTCATCAGGTCCAAGACAGACAAGCTTGGCAACTTCTGGGTCGATACCACCAGGATCACGATCCGGTACCTCATCCCGCTGGCCGTGGTGGGCGGCATCATCCTGATGGCCGCTGGCGTCATCGACAACCTCACCAGCTACCACACGGTGACGACGCTGTCGGGAGCTCACCAGACGATCGTCGGCGGTCCAGTCGCTTCGCAAGAGGTCATCAAGGACGCGGGCAACAACGGCGGCGGCTTCTTCAACGCCAACTCCGCCCACCCGTTCGAGAGCCCGAACCCGTTCACGAACTGGTTCGAGATCTTCCTGCTGCTGCTGACCGCGTTCTGCCTGCCGCGGACCTTCGGCAAGATGGTCAAGGACAACCGGCAGGGCTACGCGCTGCTAGCCGTCATGGTGGTCATCTGGCTGGCCGCCGTGGGCGGGATCACCTTCTTCGAGACACAGGGCGCCGGGCTGGCACCGCAACTCGCGCATGGCGCGATGGAAGGCAAGAACGTCGTCTTCGGCACTCAAGGGTCGGGGCTGTTCGCGGCGTCTACCACGGTGACCTCCACTGGCTCGGTGAACTCGTTCCATGACTCGTTCACAGCGTTCGGGGGAGGGATAGCCGACTTCGACATCGCGCTCGGCGAGATAGCGCCAGGCGGAGTAGGAGCGGGCCTGTACGGCATCCTCGTCCTGGCCATGGTCACGGTGTTCGTCGGCGGCCTGATGGTCGGCCGGACGCCGGAGTACATCGGGAAGAAGATCCGGCCGACGGAAATGAAGTACGCGGCCCTGTACTTCCTGACGTTGCCAGTACTGATCCTGGCAGCCACCGGACTGTCGATCGGGCTGAGGATACCGCAGGAATCGATACTGAATCCCGGCCCGCACGGCCTGACGGAGATCCTCTATGCGTTCACTTCGATGGCCAATAACAACGGCTCGGCCTTCGCCGGGCTGACGACAAATACGTACTGGTACAACACCGTCGGCGGGATCGTGATGCTGCTCGGCCGGTTCGCGCCGGAGATCTTCGCGCTCGGCCTGGCCGGATCACTGGCCAGACAGACACCCGTGCCTGCCAGCGCCGGCACGATGGAAACCCACAAGCCGCTGTTCGTCGGCATGCTCGTCGGCGTGATCCTCGTGCTGGTCGGCCTGACCTACTTCCCCGCCCTCGCCTTGGGCCCGTTCGCAGAAGGACTGCACTGAGATGGCTCTGACATCGACGCCGCAAGCAGACGGCGTAACCGTCAAGGGACGCGGCGCGCAGCCGCACCGGATGGGTAGCGGCCTGCTCGATCCCAAGATGCTCTGGAAGTCGCTGCCAGACGCGTTCAAGAAGCTGGATCCGCGGGTCCAGGTCAAGAACCCGGTCATGTTCGTGGTCGAGGTCGGTGCGTTGCTGACCTTGTACACGGCCATTACCAAGCCGTCTGTCTTCAACTGGACCATCGTGGTCTGGCTGTGGCTGACCGTGCTGTTCGCCAACGTGGCCGAGGCGGTCGCCGAGGGCCGCGGCAAGGCGCAGGCCGAGACGCTGCGCAAGACCAAGCGGGAGACCGTTGCGCGACGGATCGTCGGCTGGCAGCCAGGTCAGAAACAAGTCCGTGAGGAGCCGGTGCCGGGCACCCAGCTGACCCTCGGCGACTACGTGGTCGTCGAGGCCGGCGAGATCATCCCTGGTGACGGCGACGTCATCGAGGGCGTGGCGTCAGTCGATGAATCGGCGATCACCGGCGAGTCGGCTCCGGTCATCCGCGAGTCCGGCGGTGACCGGTCCGCGGTCACCGGCGGCACCAAGGTGCTGTCCGACTGGATCGTCGTGAAGATCACCTCCAAGCCGGGCGAGACGTTCATCGACCGGATGATCGCCCTGGTCGAAGGCGCGTCCCGGCAGAAGACGCCGAACGAGATCGCGCTGAACATCCTATTGGTCGGCCTCACCATCATCTTCCTGGTGGTGACGGGCAGCCTCGAATTC
>JBKQTJ010000008.1:0-26384 GCA_052143255.1 Streptosporangiaceae bacterium
CGACGGGCCGTTCGGCCGCACTTTCACGTTCGCGGACCCCGACGGCTACCAGGTGACCCTCCACGACCGCGGCTGAGCCGGGCGTCCTGGTCTTCGGCGCGGCAGCGCCCTGAGCGGGCTTCTCACAGCGGCAGGCCGGCCGCCCGGGTGCGGCCGGGGCCGCCTCCCAAGCAGCCGCACAGTTGCGTGCTTTTCATCTGACGCGTAGCCGGGCAAGGCTGAGAAAACGAGCGGGAGGGCCCGTCAGTCGTCGTGACCGCCTCGGCGACCCGCCGGGCGTGCGCCCAGCCGACTGAGTTGGTGACCACGGCGGACAGGTCAACGGGGCGGCCCGGGCGAATGAGGCGGCGATCTTCAGGAACGACGTGAACGACGCCGTCGCGCACGCGGCCGGCGACAAGCCGTTGATGCCCGAGGTCCTTGGCAGCCGGGACCTAGGACTTCGTCACGCTGGCGTTCGCAGGCTCTACAGTCCGGGCAAGGATGGGTAACGAGGCCTTGCCAATCGCGAGGTCGCAGCGCGTCGGGAGGCGGCATGGAGCGGCTGAAGCCAATGGACGCCCAGTTCATCGCCGCTGAGGACGAGGATAAGCACGCGTCGTTCGCGATCGCTTCCATTGCCGTGTTCGAAGGCCCGGCGCCGTCCTATGACGAGTTCAGGGCCGCAGTCGAAGCCCGCCTGCCGCAGGTCCCGATCTACCGGCGCAAGCTGCGCACCGTTCCCTTCAACCTCGGCCCGCCGGTCTGGGTGGATGATCCCCATTTCAACCTCCGTTACCACCTGCGGCAAACCGCCCTCCCGGCACCGGGCAGCGATGAGCAGCTGACCAACCTGATGGCCAGGGTGATGGGCCAGCGACTCGACCGCGATTACCCGCTCTGGGAGTACTGGCTGATCCAGGGCCTGAGCGGGGGCCGGTGGGCGCTGATCTCCAAGGTGCACCACGCGATGGTTGACGGCGTTTCCGGCACCGACCTGTATCGCGTGATCTTCGATGCGAGCCCCGATGCTCCTCAGCCAGGCCAGGCTGCGGAGGCGCAGGCAGCCAGTAGGAAGCCGGCGAAAGAGCCGTCGTCAGCCCAGCTGGCCAGCGAGGCGGTGCTTGACATGATGGCCCTGCCAGCCAGGACCGCTCGCGCGGTCGCGGCGGCCATCGCCAAGCCCGATGCAACCGTCCGCCAGGCCGGCGTAACTGCCAGAGCCATTGCCCGGCTGGCAGCGTCCGCCTGGCCGGCCCCCGGCTCCTCGCTGAGCGGGCCTATCGGCCGCCAGCGCCGCTACGCCTTCGCGCGGACGTCGCTGACCGACATCAAGACCATCAAGCGAGAGCTTGGCGGTACCGTCAACGACGTCGTGCTGGCCGCCATCACCGGCGCCTTCCGCAACGTTTTGCTCAGCCGCGGCGAGCAGCCGCAGCCGCACATGGTTCCGTCACTCGTCCCGGTGTCCGTCCGCGGCGAGGGTGAGGAGAACATTTACGAGAACCGCGTCTCGGTGATTGTCGCTAACCTGCCGGTTCACCTCTCCGACCCGGTCGAGCGCTTCACCACTGTGCGCGCCGAGCTTGCCGAGCTCAAGGACGCCAGGGAAGCAACCGCGGGCGAGGCCTTGGTGGCCCTTGGCCGCTACACCGCTTATCCGGTTGCATCGCTAGCGGTGCGGCTCGCCTACCGGCTGCCGCAACGGGAGATCGTGACCGTCACTACCAACGTGCCCGGCCCGCGCCAGCCGCTCTACGGACTGGGCCGTAGGCTCCTGGAGATAATCCCGTACGTGCCGATTGCCACCACGCTCCGTACCGGGATCTCGATCTTCAGTTATTGCGATAGCGTGACATTCGGGATCACCGGCGATTACGCCTCAACCCCGGACATCGGAGTTCTGGCCGCAGGAATCGAGGAAGGCGTGACGGAGTTGCTGACAGCCGCGGGAAGCTAACTAGCTGATGGCGACTCGCGAAGACCGGGACGGCTTGCAACGCCTGGGTTTGCGGTGGGCTGATATCGACGGCCCGGTTCATTACCTCGACTTCGGCGGCCCGGCACGCGGACCGATAATCGTGTGCGTGCACGGCCTTGGCGGCTCGGCCGTGAACTGGTCGGCGCTCGCGCCGTTGCTCACCGACCGTTACCGGGTGCTGGCGCCGGATCTAGCTGGTCACGGCCTGACCAGATCGGGCGGCCGCGGAACCGACGTGACCGCCAACCGCCACCTGCTGGACCGGTTTATCCGGTCGATGTCGGCCGGGCCGGTCATCCTGATGGGCAATTCCATGGGCGGCATGATCTCGCTGCTCGAGGCGACCTACTCGCGTGACCTGGTTGCCGGACTGATCCTTGTCGACCCGGCGCTGCCGTTCATGCCTGCCCGGCCAGACCTGCTCGTAGCCGCGACGTTCGCGCTGGGCGGCATGCCCGTGATCGGCCGCGTGGTGCTTGGCGGCGTCCGCAGCCTGCCACCGGAGGCTGCTGTCGCCGGAATGCTGGCGCTGTGCTGCGCTGACCCGGCGCGCGTGGACCCGGGCGTCCGGGCACAGCATGCCGAGGTAGCCCGCCGCCGCGCTCAGTTCACCGGCGCTGGCGCTGACATGGCAGCTGCCACCCGATCGGTCATCGCCGTGGCGGGACTTGGCCGCGGCGGCCTGACCTACCGCCAGGGAATCCGGACGATCGACTGCCCGGTGCTGCTGCTGCACGGCGAACGTGACCGCCTTGTGCCGGTTTCGGTGGCCCGGGCCGCTGCGCGGGCCAATCCGTCCTGGTCGCTGGTGGTCCTACCGGGCGCGGGACACGTGCCGCAGCTGGAGGTGCCGCTGGAGTGCGCCGCCGCGATCACGGACTGGCTCAGTTCAGCAGGCAGCGCAGCGGTGGAGTCAGCAGCGTCGGGCCGGATGAGATTGGGGTTCGCGCCCGCTCGCGGCCGGCGGGAGCGACGGCCTCTCGGTACGCGGTCCGGCCGGGCTGGCCGGCCGCGATGACAGGCACAGCGCAAGCTTGGGACATAGCCGCACGGCTTCGAGCGCGTCAGCTTCCAGCCACAACGGCACGCCGCCCGGCCGGATGATCGGGAAGCCCCAGTCGTCGAGCACAATCAGCTCGGGCGCGACCTCAGCGCACAGGCCGCGGCCATCGCAAGCGATCGGGTTGACACGCAGCTCAGGCCGCTCAGTCATCGCTTCCGCCCGGGCGGTATCGGCAGTACCTGGGCCTCGCGCGTGCCGCTGCACCAGCCTTGCCCGTGCAGCTCCAATTCGGGAACGAAGACGTCAAGAGCGCTGCGGATCATCCGGACTGCGCCGTCGGGGTGGCGGCAAGCGCCCCGTCCGTCGACCTGACCGAGCCAGCGGTGCAGCCGCGCAGTGTTGGCCGTTTGACCCGCGGCCACGGCAGCGAGGTCGGCAGCGATAGCGTCGAGGCCGAAAATGCAAGGGCCGCACTGGCCGGCCGACTCGTCCGCCAGGTACCTGGCCAGCCGCGCGGTCTCCGCCAGACCGCAGGAATCTGCGGGTAGCCCCACGAGCAGGCCCGCTCCCGGCGCCGCCTGGACAGGCGCGAGCCCGGCCGCCGAGAACGGCAGCGGCGCCGCCGCCTGCCACCGAATCCAGCTGCCGAAGTACCCGCCGACCAGCACAGCGCTCAGCTGGCTGGTCGGTCCGCCCGCCTGCCCGAGAACGTCGGCGACCGGCGTGCCGATCTCGATTTCCCGCACCCCTGGGTCGGCCACCGCGCCGATGACCGTCACCAGCATCGAGCCAGGCTCCTCCGCAGTGCCGACCGCGCGGAACCAGTCCGCCCCGTGCCGCGCGATGAGCGCCAGGTGGGCCAGCGTCTCGGCGTTCTGTACCAGCGTCGGCCTGCCGCCCAGGCCGGTCTCAGCCAGCCGCGGCGGTGTTGGCGTTGGCACCGGGCGCCCGCCGCCTGCCCAGTTGACTACCGCGCTAGCCTCGCCGGCCACGAAGCCGTCAGCCGCGGTAATGACGCGGATGTCCGGGTCATCCAGCCAGCCTGCGCGCCGTTCGAGGACCGCCTGCTCGACGGTGTCGCTGACCGCGGCATGAGCCGCGAACACGACCCGCCGCGCACCGACCATCAGCGCAGCTGCGGCCGCCCCGTCAAGGACCAAGTGCGGTTGCGTGGCCATCAGCACCTTGTCCTTGGCACTGGCTGGCTCGCCTTCAGTGCCGTTCACCACGACGACCGGCCGGGTCGCGGCGGCCGCGACGGCCGCGAGCTTGCGGGCGGTCGGGAAGGCCGCGCCGCCACGGCCGGTCAGCCCGGCGCGGCCCACCTCGGCGATAAGCCGGCTCGCACTGGCGCGGTCGCGCGATCGGTGCCCAGGCAGCGGGCCATATCGGGCCAGGTGCTCGCCCAGGCTCGCCGGGCCGGAGCCGAAACGGCGCGGCAGCAAACGCGGAAGGCTCCGTGCGGGATCGAGGCACTCCGCAGAGGTGCTGCCGGCGCGTGCCGCCGTGGCGCGGTCGGTGCTCATCGGCGCCCTGCATAGCCGCGCTCTGCCGGCTGCCGCGCAGTCGGCCCAGGGCCCGGATCAGGCCGCCGCCGGCCGACCAGGCGCACAATCACCGCTGCCGCCACCAGCGCAGCCGACCAGATCTCGATCGCGGCGACCCACCAGTAGCGGAGGTCACTGCCGGCTGTCAGCGAGTGCACGAATGCCACCGGCCAGGCCAGGTAAGCGAGCCAGTGCACGGCCCGCCAGGCGCGGTAGCCCAGCCGGGCCCGAGCCAGGCTGGTGATCAGCACTGCGCCCGCCAAATCGACCGCAAGGGTTCCGGAGCCGATCGCCGCGGTCCGGTACGGCGAGGCGAACGGCACCAGCGTCGCAGCCCAGCCGATGGTGACGAAAGGGTCGAGGATCGCCGTTACCACGTGAAGCCCCAGTAGCGCGATCCCGAACAGCGAGAGGGTCCGGTGCATCTCGGCAACCACGAACCGGGGCCACCGCGGCGGCGCGGATCCCAGCCGCGTTGCCACTCCCAGCACTATGACAATGCTGAACAGGACGAGCAGCACCAGGCCGCTGCCGCGAGAGATGAACCACAGGTACTGGCTGTTGCCGGCGCCAGCCGCCAGTGCGCTCATCGTCGTCCTCGCAGCGGCCCGTTGTCCGCCGCAGGCCAGTCACCGATCATCACGACCGAGCCGTCGTGAGCGACGAGGCGAGCCGCGAGGCCGTTCGCGGCAAGCCAGCCGGGCGCGGCCAGCCCGCTGATGATCGCGGCTGTCGATGCCGCGTTCGCGATTGCGCACGTCGCCGCCGCTACGCTGGCCGTCCGCCAAGGGCCGTCGGCGGGCAGCCCGCTGCGCGGGTCGATGATGTGATGCACGACGTGCCCGGACCGCATCCACTGCCGGCAGAGGATCGACGATGTGGCGAGACCACCACCGGCCAGCCGGACTAGCTGGGTCGGTGACGACGGCGATGAGGATCGGTCCGTCTGCCGGTGATCGTCGGCGACCAGCACGGGCCAGCCGTCTACCGGGCTTTCGCCGGCCGCTGCCATGTCGCCGCCGAGGCTCACCAGGACGCCTCCGGCCTCGCCGAGGTCGTTCGCGGCCGCGGCGGCCCAGTCCGCGCCGAGCCCCTTGGCGGTCGCCCCCAGGTCGAGCCGCACGCCGGGTGGAACGTGCAGCAACGTCCCGGACAGGGACACCCGTTGCCACCCCGGCACGCCGGCGGGCTCGATATCCAGGCCGGCCCCTTGCCCGGTGCCGACTTCGGCGAAGTCCCGGTCGTAGCCGAGCCTGATCAAAGCGCCGCCGACGGTCGGGTCCACCAAGCCGTCGGTCCACTGGGCGGCCGCGAGCGCCACTCTGACCGCTTCAGCCAGGCCGGCGCTGATTCGAACTGGACCGACGTCGCGCTGATGAATCCTGGACAGTTCCGAGTCGGGCCGGAACCTGCTCGCGGCCAGGTCCAGCCGCTCGAGCTCGCGGTCGACCGCGCCGATCACCGGCCGCAACGCGGGCGACGGCCAGGCAACGACCCTGGCCGTCGTGCCCAGAGCATCGCGTTGGGCTATTGCCACCCTCGCAGAACCCGAGCCGATGATCTTCCAGACCGGCCGGCCGGTCAGGCTGAGCATGCTGACGGACATCAGTTGTCCCGCCAGGTGGTCGTGGCCCCACCGGCTGAGCCGCCCGGCCCGGAGGCGCCGACTGCGACGCCCGAGCCGCTTGAGGTCACGACCGAGTGGGTCAGGCTCGGCTTCTGTCCGTGCACGGTGGCTGTTCCCGGCTGCTGCGTCACGCCCGTGCTGCTCGTGGCGCCGCCAGTCGAGCCGGCCGGCGAAGAAGCGGCAGCGTGCACGAAATAGCCGGACGTCGCCGCTACGCCTGCTATGAGAGCCGCTGCGGTCCAGTTGGAGGCCCGCCGTGTTCTCCGGACGCCATAATCTCGCCAGGCCGGTGCATGCCGGCCTGCTGGCTCATAAGCCGCCCCGTCGTCATAGTCTGGGGTACCCGGCAGCCGCCTGAACCCGCTCTGGTGTTGCTGATCGCCCTGTTCCTGAACCATGGTGTCGTCCTCTCGTCCGGCCGGACTGTTCCGGCGCTTCCAGCTTGCGGCGCGAAGGATGAGAAGACCGTGAGCGGAGGATGTCAGCGGCTCACATGTTCCTCACATCTTCGCGACATCTGACCTGCGTAATCTCGTTGCTATGCGCGTACTGGTAGTGGAGGACGAGCCCCGGATGTCCCGGCTGCTCAAGCGGGGTCTGGAGGAGGAAGGACACGCCGTCGACATCGCCGCGGACGGGCCGGAAGGCCTGTGGATGGCCACCGAGAACAGCTACGCAGCCATCGTCCTGGACGTGATGCTGCCTGGCTTCGACGGGTTTGAGCTGTGCCGTAGGCTGCGCGCGGCTGGGATCTGGGTACCCGTGCTGATGCTCACGGCTAGGGACGCCGTGGGCGACCGCGTCCGGGGGCTGGACGCCGGCGCCGACGACTATCTGGTGAAGCCGTTCAGCTTGCTCGAGCTGGCCGCCAGGCTCCGGGCTCTGGCCCGCCGCGACGACCGCGCGCGGCCGGCCGTGCTGGCCGTCGGCGGCCTGCGACTCGACCCGGCTACCAAGCAGGCGTGGCGCGACACATCGGAAATTCAGCTGTCGCCCAAGGAGTTCTCACTGCTGGAACTGTTCCTGCGGCATCCGGGCAGCGTGCTTACCAGATCGCAAATCCTGGGCGCAGTCTGGGACTTCGCCTACGACGGTGGTTCCAACGTCGTCGATCAGTACGTCGCCTACCTGCGGCGCAAGGTAGATCTTCCGTTCGACCGCCACGACATCGAGACGGTCCGCGGCATGGGCTACCGGCTCCGCCAGCCGCAGCAGGCGTGAGCGCGAGCGCCATGTCGATCCGCCTGCGCGTCGCGGCCGTGTTCGCCCTGGCCCTAGCCGCTGCCTTCGCGCTTGGCAGTTGGCTGCTCGTCAGCCAGGTCAGCTCGGTCGTGCTGAAGGCCGTTGATACCCAGCTCGCAGGTCAGCTGAGCCGCGCCGTCCAGCAGCGCGCACAGGCGGCCCCGCTTAAAGGCTTCGGGGACAGCGAGTCCGTCGCTCAGTACATCGACTCGTCTGGGCGGGTCACGGCGGCAAGCCCCGATGCCGGGCGGCAACCGCTGCTGGACCGCGCCGAGCAGCGGGCTGCTAGGCACCGGCCGGTCACGTTGACGACGATCTTCGATGAAGGCCCTGAGCGACTGATGGCTACCAAGCTCCCAGGCCGGCCCGGCTGGATTGCTGTCGCCGGAATCTCGCTGGAATCGGCGAATGGCACCATATCGGCGGTCGTTACGAGGCTTGTTATAGGCGGATCTGCATTCGTGCTCGTCGCCGCGGCTGGCGCCTACTTCCTAGCTCGCGCCGCCCTGGCACCAGTGGAGCGGCTGCGCCGTGAGGCGGCCGCGCTGTCGGCCGCCGATCCGGCGGGCAGGCTCCCGGTGCCCCGAAGCCGCGATGAGATCGCGGCCCTGGCGGGCACGATGAACAACCTGCTCGCACGGCTGCACAGCGCGCTTGCCCGGCAGCGATCATTCGTGGCCGACGCCAGCCACGAGCTGCGGACTCCTTTCGCCGTGCTGCAGGGGGAGCTGGAGCTGGCTGCCAAGCCAGGCCGCAGCCGCGAGGACCTGGCCGACGCCGTCGCCGCGGCAGCCGACGAGGCAGCCCGGCTGTCCCGGATCACCGATGACCTGCTGCTGCTGGCGCGCAGTGACGAGGATCAGCTGACGACCCGGACCGAGCCGACGGACCTCGCCGCCCTGCTCTCGCGCAGTGCGCAACAGGCCGCGCAGCGCTGTGCCAAGGCCGGCGTTACCTGCAGCCTGAAAGCGCCGCCCGAGCTGATCGCGCAAGTGGATCCGGGCCGCATCCGGCAGGCGGTGGACAACCTGGTCGACAACTCGCTGCGCTTCGCGCCGACCGGAACGCAGGTCGATATCTCGGCCGAAGCCAACGGGAACGATGTCGAAATCACGGTAACGGACGCCGGACCTGGCTTCCCGGCTGATTACCTGCCACATGCCTTCGAGCGGTTCAGGCGACCCGATGGCGGCCGGGCACGCGCAGATGGTGGTGCGGGCCTGGGCCTAGCCATCGTGCTGGCAATCGCGCGGGCGCACGGCGGCACGGTTACCGCCAGCAACCGCCCTGACGGCGGTGCGATCGTCCGGCTCACGCTGCCCGATGCGATCTCGGCGAGCTGACCCGACTTGGCGGATCGGCTGGTATCACACCATAGTGGGACGCAGGTGAAGGAGGCGCGCATGTCCGTCCTGAACGCCGCGCGAGAGGCCGCCGTGGAGGCCGCGCAAGAAGCCGCGGTGCAGGCCGCGCTCGACCGTCTGGATCTAGAGACGAAGGTGCGGATCCTGTCTGGTCAGGACACCTGGTCGCTGCCGGCAGTGCCCGAGATCGGCCTGGCGCCGCTCGTCATGTCCGATGGCCCGGTCGGAGTCCGCGGCACGCAGTGGACAGCCAGCGATCCGTCCGTGGCGTTGCCGAGCCCGACCGCGCTGGCCGCGACTTGGGATCCGGCGCTGGCCCGGTCGGCGGGTAGGCTGCTCGGCCAGGAGGCCCGGCGCAAGGGCGTGCACGTGCTCCTTGCACCCACGGTGAACCTGCACCGCAGCCCGCTCGCCGGCCGCCACTTCGAGGCCTACTCCGAAGATCCGCTGCTCACCGGCGAGATCGGGGCTTCCTACGTGGCCGGAGTGCAAGACCAGGGCGTAGGCACCACGGTCAAGCACTTCGTGGCGAATGACTACGAGACCGAGCGCTTCACAGCCAGTACCGAAGTGAGCGACCGCGCGCTGCGCGAACTGTACCTCGCACCATTCGAGACGATCATTCGCAAGGCCGGCGCATGGGGAGTGATGTCGGCCTACAACGGCGTCAACGGCGTCACCATGACCGCCAACGCCCCCCTCCAGCGGGGCGTGCTGAAAGGCGAGTGGCAGTTCGACGGCGCGATTGTCTCGGACTGGCTAGCGGCCCGCGACACCGTCGGCACGGCGAACGGCGGTCTGGATATCGCCATGCCAGCGCTCGGCAGCCCGTGGGGCGCCAAGTTGGTAGCGGCAGTGCAAGATGGCTCCGTCTCGATGGATGTCATAGACGAGCAGGTCCGGCGGACGCTCCGTCTCGCGGCCCGGGTTGGCGCGCTGGCCGGGGCACCCGGGTCCGTGCCCGCCGCGACCAGGCCCGCGCCGATAGACGGGCCCGGCCTGGCCAGGCAGCTAGCTGCACGCTCGTTCGTGCTGGCAGCAAACCCGGTTGGCGTGCTTCCGCTCGACCCCGCCCGGCTCACGAGCATCGCGCTGATCGGCGCGCTGGCGAAGAATGCGCGCGTGCTCGGCGGCGGCAGCGCGACCGTGTTTCCGGAGCGCATCGTCTCGCCGCTGGCGGGCCTGACCGAGGCGCTGCCGGCGTCGGTGCGGCTGTCCTATGCGTTCGGAGCCGATCCGCGCACCGGCAACCTGGCGCCTGCCGCCGCGCCGCAGTGGACAGGCTTGCGGGCGACGCTCCGCGACCGGGCCGGCACGACTGTGTACCAGACGCCGCTGTCCACCGGTGCTGGCCGCTGGATGCAGTTGCCCGACGGCGTCGAACCTGAAGCGGTCGCGACGGTAGAGATATCCGGCCAGCTGACCGCGGAGGTCGGCGGACTGCACAACCTGGGCGTCCGCGGAGTGGGCCGGTTCACGCTCACGGCAGGCGAGGCCACGCTATTCGACGCGGAAGTCCAGCCCGATTCCGACGACATCGCGATGGTGTTCCTGGCTCCGCCCGAGCGCCACGTCATGCTGCCGCTCGATGCCGGGCAGCGCGTAGCTATCTCGCTCACGCAGGAGGTAAGCCTCGTCCAGGGCCTCGCGATTGTCTCGCTCGTGCTCGGCTACGGCCCGCCGATGGCTCCGGCCGACGACCTGCTTGACGAGGCCGAGGCTGTCGCACGCGCGAGCGAGGTGGCTGTCGTCGTGGTGGGCACCACGGAAGAGGTCGAGTCCGAGGGCTTCGACCGCAAGACCCTGACGGTGCCCGGCCGGCAGGACGAGCTGGTTCGCCGGGTGGCCGCGGCCAACCCGCGGACCGTGGTGGTCGTGAACGCCGGCTCGCCGGTCGAGATGCCGTGGGCCGACGAGGCCGCAGCGGTCCTGCTGGTGTGGTTCCCCGGCCAGGAGGCAGGCAGCGCGCTAGCCGACGTGCTGCTGGGCGCGGCCGAACCTGGCGGCAGGCTGCCGACCACCTGGCCCGTGGTGGCAGGCGACTGCCCGGTTCTGTCGGTCACGCCATCCGGCGGCAAGCTGCACTATGACGAGGGCGTCTTCATCGGATACCGGGCCTGGCAGCGTGCTGGCACCGCGCCGCGATACTCGTTCGGGCACGGCAACGGCTATACAAGCTGGGCTTACGAAGAACTCAAGACCGGCGGCTGGACCGCCTATGCTCCCGCTGACGGCAAGCGGGTCACCGTCACAGTGCGCAACACCGGCGCGCGGCCGGGACGGGAAGTGATCCAGCTGTACGTTCGACCGGCGGTGCCGGACGGGGACAGGCCGGAGCGGTGGCTGGCCGGATTCGCCAGCGTGGCAGCTAACCCCGGCGAGACTGTGATGGCAACGATCGAACTGCCCGAACGCGCTTTCCAGATCTGGGCCGACGGCTGGCAGACGGTCAAGGGAGAGTACGTGATCGAGGCTGCGCACAGCATTGCCGACATCCGGCTCAGCACTGCCATTACGGTGTCCTGACCAAGCTTGCCCACCGAGCCCGCACACGGGCAGCTGACCCCTGGGACGTGCCGATGACGGAGATGGAGCTCGCCACCGGGACCGGGCCGGTGACGTCGGGCCGGACCGGCTTCAGGCGCCTGATGGTCAGCCTGGGCATCACGGGCGGCACGCTCTCCGCCATGTACGCGGGCATCGGCACCGTCCTGCTGCCCTCACAGCTTGAGCGGATCGACCGCCCCCACAAGGTCGCTGCCCTCGGACTGGTCGCCGGCGTGAGCGCGATCTTCGCGACGGTATTCAACCCGGTCGGCGGATCGCTGTCGGACCGGACCCGGTCCCGGTTTGGCAGGCGCGCGCCATGGCTGATCGGCGCTTCCGCGGCGTTGCTGCCCTTGCTGGCATTCCTCGGGCAAGCCGATACCGTGCTGCTGGTCCTGATCGCCTGGTGCCTGGCGCAGGCAACGGCGAACATGTTCCAGGCCCCGCTGACTGCGGTCATCCCGGACCGGGTCGCCACATCGAAACGCGGGGCGGCGTCATCGGTCGCGGGCGTGGCCGCCATCCTGGGCGGGGTGACGGGCGTCGGCCTGGCCGGGCTGTTCACCGCGCACCTGGCCGTCGGCTACCTTCTGCTCGGCGGGCTGGTGGTGCTGGCGGCATGGCAATTCGTGCTGCGGACCGCAGACGTGAGCACGGCGGCGCTGGCCCGGCCACCGCGAGACACCCGGCCTGCCCGGGTTCGGCTGGCCGAGTTCCTCTCCGCGCTCACTCACCGGGACTTCGCCTGTGTCTTCGCCAGCCGGGCGCTGGCCATCCTCGGCTATTTCCTGGTGGTGAACTTCGAGCTCTACGTGCTGACCGACTACGTCCGGCTGCCCGCGGGCATGAAGCCGGCGCAGGGTGTGACCGTGCTGGCAGCGATCAGTGCGGTAGGGGCCGTCCTCGCCGCGTCTGCCGCCGGGCCGCTGTCTGACCGGCTCAACAGGCGCAAGCCGTTCGTCTTCATTTCCTCGGCCGTCGCCGGAGCGGGCTGCCTGCTGCCGGTGCTGTCGCCGACGTTCGCCACCATCGAGATTTTCGCCGCGTTCGCGGGCATCGCGTTCGGGTGTTACCTCTCCGTGGCCGCGGCGCTCGTCACGCTGGTGCTGCCGCGCACCGAGGACGCCGCCAGGGACCTGGGGGTCCTCAACATCGCCAATTCCGCGCCGCAAGTGATCGCGCCATTGCTTGCCGCCCTGATCATCAGCCACCTTGGCGGCTACCGGTCACTGTTCATCCTCGGCGGCTGCTGCGGCATCGCTGGCGCTTTCGCCGTGATGCCCGTGCGCGCCGTCCGCTAGGCAGGCCGTCGAGGGAAGTGCACCGGGACGACCTGGGCGTGTTCCCAGCCTCCCTAGCCGGTTGGATCTGGGCCGGCCGCCGTCCTCAACTAGGCTGATCAGGTCATGGAAGATCGCACCGAGGCATGGCTGCGGCGCCGGGCCTCGCGCTGGCAGGACTGGCCGCCTGGCCGGCTGCTAGCGGCCAAGCAACGGCTCGGCGTCACTGTCAGCGTCGTCATCCCGGCTAAGAACGAGCAGCGGACCGTCGCCGGAGTAGTGAGTGCTATCTCGCGTTCGCTCGTCGAGCGCGTGCCACTAGTGGACGAGCTGGTCGTGATGGACTCCGATTCGACAGATGCCACCGCGCAGCTCGCCGCCGATGCAGGCGCGCTCGTGTACCGGGCTGCTGACGTGGCCCCGTCGGCCGGCAGCTTTCCCGGCAAGGGCGAGGCGCTGTGGAAGTCGCTCTTGGTCACCAAAGGCGACCTGCTCGTCTTCGTCGACGCGGACTTGACCCGGTGGGATCCGCATTTTGTTTCGGGCCTGCTCGGACCACTGCTCGCAGACGAACAGGTGCTCCTGGTCAAGGGCTTCTACACACGGGTGCGAACTGAGTCTGATGGCTCGACCTCGACCGAGGGCGGCCGAGTCACCGAGTTGGTCGCGCGGCCGCTCATCAGCCTCTGGTGGCCGGAGCTGGCGGCCGTCGTCCAGCCGCTCGCGGGGGAGTGGGCGGCCCGGCGCGCGCTGATGGAGTCCCTGACCATCCCGGTCGGTTACGGAGTCGAGCTGGCGACGCTCATGGACACCGCCGCGCGTTACGGCCTCGATGCCGTCGCGCAAGTGGATCTGGGCAGCCGGGCGCACCGCCACCAGGCCAATCATGACCTCGCCCTGATGGCCGCCGAACTGCTGCTGGTTGCCGAGCGCCGCCGACCCGCCGGGCAGCCGCCAGCTGCGACCGACCTCAGGCAGTTTGTCCGTTCTGAAGTTGGCGCGGTCCGGCAAGTAGCCCGCCCGGTCCCGGTGACAGAGCGACCGCCAGCCGCACTGATCCGCGAGCAGCCCGGCGTCGCGTCATGACCGATGGGAGCCAGCCGCGCGCGCAAGGCACGCTGAGGCTTGGCCGCCACTGGTTCCCGCCTGGTCAGCCGCTGATCATGGCGATCGTGAACCGGACTCCGGACTCCTTTTATCGGCCCGGGCTTACCTGGGATGAGACCGCCGCGATGGACCGCGTCCGCCGGGCCATCGCCGAAGGTGCCGACATCATTGACATCGGCGGCGTGCCGGCAGCTCCAGGCATTCAGGTAGACGCGCCCGAGGAGATACGCCGCATTGTGAGCTTCATCGGCGCGGTCCGCGCTGCCTATCCGGACCTGATCATCAGCGTAGACACCTGGCGCCACGAGGCCGGCCGGGCCGCTTGCGCTGCCGGCGCTGACCTCATCAACGATTCCTGGGGCGGCTTCGATCCGAGGCTGGCCGAGGTTGCTGCCGAGTTCGGCGCCGGCCTGGTATGCGCCCATGCGGGCCCGCAAGAGCCCCGGACCAGGCCGTTCCGGGTCGCGTACGCCGACGTGATGGCCGACGTGCTCGACAAGACGCAGCGGCTGGCCCGCCGTGCGATCGAGTCCGGAGTGCAGCCAGAGCGCATCATCATCGATGCCGCGCATGATTTCGGCAAGAACACCTGGCACTCGCTCGAGATCACCCGCCGGCTCGGCGAGATGACAATGACCGGCTGGCCAGTGCTGGTCTCCCTGTCGAACAAGGACTTCGTGGGCGAGACCCTCAACCTGCCGCCCGATCAGCGGCTGCCCGGAACGCTCGCGGCCACCTCGGTTTGCGCCTGGCTGGGCGCCCGGATCTTCCGGGTGCACCAGGTCACCGAGTCCCGGCAGGTGGTCGACATGGTATCCGCGCTCAGGGGCGACCGGCCGCCGGCCCGCGCGGTCAGAGGGCTGGCCTAACCGTTGATCACCGCAGCTGCTCTCTGTCCGGGACCCCCGCTGCTCGCGCGCGAGGTAACCGGCGCCGACCCGGTGCTGCCCGAGCTACGCCAGGCGTGCGGTGATGCTGCCGCCGCGCTGCTGGAGGCCGGGCCGGATCTGGTCGTCGTGGTCGGCGCGGCGCAGCAGACGCGGCCATGGAATGACCACTTGCCTCTCGACCTGACCCCCTACGCGCCGGGCGCCGATCCCGGCGGACCGCAAGCCAGTCCCGGCGCGCCGAGCCTGCCGCTGTCCGTCGGACTCGGCGCCCGGCTGCTCGACCAGGCCGGCTACCGCGGCCGCCGGATCCTGCAGTCGGTCGCAGAGGACGAGCCGGCCGGCCAGTGCGCGGCCATCGGCACGGGGCTCGCGTCCGCGGCCGACCGGGTGGCATTGCTGGTCATGGCCGACGGCAGCGCGCGGCGAGGCCGCAAGGCACCGGGCTACCTAGACGAACGCAGCGTTCCCTTCGATGCGGAGGTGGAGCGCGCGGTACGCTCCGGCAAAGCCGCCGCCTTGCTCGCCCTTGATCCGCGGGTCGCCCGCGAGCTGATGGTGACGGGCCGGGCATCTTTGCAGGTGCTGGCGGGCGCGCTAGCCGGCCGGCCCTATTCCGCGCAGATCCGTTACAGCGATGACCCATTCGGCGTGGCCTACCTGGTCGCGTCCCTGACCGCCGCACAGTGAGGTAACTGACATGGATCAGGAGTTCGCAGGCCGTCCGGTCGTCGTATTCGGCGCCACCGGGGCTCTCGGGAATGGCGTCGCCGCCGCGTTCGCCGAGGCCGGCGCCGCGGTGACCGGAGCAGACCGGGTTGAGCCGACGGCGGACCGGCAGCTGGCCGGCGTCCGGTACGTGGCCGCTGATGTCCTCGACGACGACGCGCTGGGCGCGCTGTTCGACGCGGCGCCCGCGCCCTGGGCAGTCATCAGCACGGTCGGCGGCTTCGCGCCGAAACGGCCGCTAGCCGAACTCGACCCCGCTGAGCTCACCGGCCAGTTGCGGCTGAACCTGGTAACGACCGCCTTGATCACCAAGCACGCGCTGCGTGTCATGCAGGCGGCTGGCCAGGGCCGGATTGTGCACACCGCGAGCCGCGCAGGCGTCGTGACCGCTGGTACCGGCTTCGCTTACTCGGTCAGCAAGGCCGCCGTCCTGCACCTGGTCTCGATGGCAGCCGATGAGGTACGCGGCAGCGGCGTCACGGTGAACTGCGTGGTGCCCAGCATCATCGACACACCGGCCAACCGAGCCGCGATACCGTCCGCCGACCACGATGCCTGGCCGAAGGTGCCTGACATCGCCCGCAGTTACCTCTACCTGGCGAGCCCGTACTCTGGCCTGGTCAACGGCGCGGCCATTCCGGTCTAGCTAGGGGCTGTTAGCTCTGCGGGAACTCTCCGATGGCGTCGCCCGTGGGCTCGGAGAACCAGATCGTCCCGTCCGGGCCGCCCACGCCCAGCCCCACGGCTGAGTTCCCGGACGGCACGGCGGTAAAGGAAACTGCCCCGCTAGTGCTCATCATCCCGATAGAGGGATTGTCGAACGTGGCAAATGCAAGCTTCCCGCTAGCATCGGCGCGGATGTATTCGGGATGGTATCCGTTCCCGGTCTTCAGCGCCCACTTGTAGGTGGTGTAGCTGCCGCTCGTGCTCATCGCGGTGATCGCGGTGGTGTTGCTGTCGAACCACACCCGCCCGTCCGGTCCGGCGGTAATATCGCCCAGGGTCCAGCTGGACGGCATCACGTACTGGGTCAGTGAACCATTGGTGGTGATCTGGTAGACGTAGTTCCCGCCGCTCGTGTTGGTAGCGGTGAACCACAGGGAGCTACCCAGGCTAGTGATGTAGGCAGGCTGGATCCCCTGCCCGAGGCTGTACTCGGTCACGGCCCCGGTGGGCGTCGCGTAGCCGATCATCCCGCCGACCTCGGTGAACCACACGTTGCCGTCGGGTCCCAGGGTGATGTCATAGGCGTAGTTGTAATGGGTGATGGGGAAGAGCGAGAAAGTCCCCGACCGGGTCATCCGCCCGATGTAGCTGTAGGTGGTAAACCAGAGGTTGCCATCCGAGCCGACAGTGATGCCTTGCGGCTGGCCGCTGTCCCACTGCGCGGGCGGGATCGGCCATTCGGTGAACTTACCCGCGGTGGTGATCCTGCCGATCTTGTTCCCGACGGACTCGGTGAACCAGCCGACGCCATTGGATGTCACGGTGACGCCCTCGGGCGCGCTGCCAGCTGTCGGGACTGGGTATTCCACGATCTTGCTGGCGGCTGGTGTCACGTCGAGCGGGTCCGCCTGCAGCTTCGGCTGCCGCGCCGCCGGCGCTGCGCCAGCTGCCGGGATCTTCCCGCGGCCAAACCGGGGAGCCATCACGGCGTACCGCACCGTTCCCTGCGCCTGCACGACCCGCGGATGCGACGCATCAATGACCCGCAACGACGAGTGCGCCGCCGCGACCAGGCGAGTCCGGCTCACCAGCACACGCGGGTGATCTGGTCGGTGCGCGGTGGACGCGGCCGATGCGCCGGCGCCGGCCTGTACCCACGACAGGGCCACAACCACGGACAGGACCACGAGCAGGTTGGCGATGCGGATTCTCGGCACGTCGACCCCTGGAACCCTATGGCCGGAGTACCTCGATCGAGTCGGAGACTGACCAGTCCCGGCGTTCTCTACGCTCATTGTGCCAAACTATGCTGTCAACACCTAAATCCAAAGTTCCCCCGTCGTTCATGCGGCGGCAGTGACGATGACTCGGCGTGCGCTGCATGATCTCGTCCTTGGCTGGCGACCCGACCATGTGGGCATACCAGCCGTCGAAGTTGGTCGCCGAGGGCCACAGCCGAGCTTCCATCGGATCAGTATGGGGCAGTCGTCGTGCGCCCGCGCACCTAGCCAGCGGAGTGGCAGGACAGCCGGCAGTAGCAGGACGAGGTGATCGGGACGTCCGCGCGGGCTGAAGCTATGGCGAGCTGACTGGCGATGACGGCTGCGAGCTCATGCTTGCCCAGCCGGACCAGGCACTCGTGATACCCGTGCAGGCTCCATGGGTTACCGGGGTGCTGGCAGGAACGCGCAAGGGTCGTGTCAAAGCCCAGGTCAGCGCGGTACACCGCCTTGGCCTCGGCGATGCGGCCTTGTTCCAGCAGCAAGGCGCCGTAGGCGTGCCTGGCCGGCTGCATCCAGCCCCACGGCTCGTCGTACGGCAGGCCGTCGTCGAGCTGCACGGCGCGCTCCAGGTGCGCGAATGCCGCGTCGTAGTCCGCCTTGCGGTAACAGATCTCGCCGTCGAGCATGGCAGCGGCGATCTTCAGGATGTCGGCGCACGTGTTGTTGAACAACGTGCGTGAGTCCGGGACGCGCGCGACGGCAGCACGGAACTCCTCCCGAGTCTCCTCGGCCAGCCTGACGTGCCCGCTCGCTGCATGCGCCACCGCGCGGGAGTACAGAATGATCGCGGTGGTCGTGCAATACAGCTCGCGGTCAGCTGGCAGCGGCGTGTCGACGATCTGCTGCCAGCGGCCGAACCGGATCAGCACATGCTGGCGCATGCCGACAAAGCCCTCCAGCAAATCTGCCATCGCCGGCCGGTCAACCCGCAGCAGGGCTTCGGGGATGCTGGCGGCCAGCTCGTCCGCGGTATCCAGCGCGACCTGGGACTGGCCGAGGAACATCGCCCCGTAGATCTTGAAGTGATAGTTGTGCACCCGGTACAGGGTGTACACATTCGTCCCGCCCTCGACCGCCAGGAACCTGCTATCAGCGGCAATCGCGCGCGCGTTGGAGGAGACGACCTGCCGGTAGTCACCGCACAGCACATCCAGGTGCGTCGGCATATGCAGCAAGTGGCCTGCGTCCGGAACCAGCTCGCGGAGCAGGTCTCCGGCGGGCAGTGCGAGCTCGGGATAGGGCGACATCTCCATGAGGTGAATGTAGAAATGCAGCAGCCCTGGATGCTCGCGGCCCTCGTCAGTGCCCAGCGCTCGCTCGAGGACTGCCCTGGCCTCGCTGGTGCACGACACCGCCGACGGTTCGCCGGTGCCCCGCTCCCACAGCGCCCACGGCGCGAGGTTCATGAGCGCATCCGCGAATAGCGCCGTCACGTCCAGGTCATCGGGATGCTCGCGGTATGCCTCGCGCATGGCGCTGGCGTACGCCGCGCTCCACGGAGCGCAATCCTCCGGCGGCATCGCAGCTGGAAAGCGCGCCGACAACGCCCGGATCAAGGCTCGCTCGGCCGGCTGGGCGCTACCGTCGCGCCGCGCCGCCTGCGCCAGTGCCTCATGCGCCCGTGCAACCGCGCGGGCCAGAGCCTGCCGGTCGAAAGCGTCCCACTGAGCGTTGTAGTTCGGCCCGAGAGCGTAGGCCACGCCCCAGTAGGCCATCACGCAGTCCGGGTCACTTTCGATCGCTCGCTCGAAGCAGCGGACCGCTTCCTCATGGTTGAAGCCGTAAGCCCACACCAGGCCCCGGTTGAACCACGTCTCAGCCTGCGCCGACGTCGTCGTCACCGGCCGCTGGTAGCTTCCAAGATCAAAGTAGTCTGACACTGAAGTCCGCCCTCCCTCCACCGACCAGCCCTGCTCCAGCCGGAAAGCCGCGAGCCAGCCAGGTCACGCGACCAAATCGGATCACGCCCGCGTCAGGCGCGCAACCAGATGCCCGGACCCAGCGCGGCGGGCTGGCGGACAGCCATCCTGACGGGCGAGGCATGATGGCCAGGTGCCTGGGGAGTTGCTGCCTGGCAGTTTCGTCACGAGGGTTGTCCGGGTCGGTGACACGGTGCGCCGGCGTCCCGGCCCCAATGCAGCCTTCGTCCGCACGCTACTCAATCACCTGGCGCGAGCTGACTGGGACGGAGCTCCGCGCTTCCTGGGCATCGACGAGCAGGGCCGGGAAATCCTGAGCTTCCTCGACGGGCATGTCCCCTGGCAGGTCAGCCAGCAGGCCAGCGTCCGCTCCGATGAGGGTCTTGCAACCGCAGCCAGGCTGGTTCGCCAGTTCCATGACCTGACCGCAGGCACGGCCCTGGCCGCCGGGTCGGAAGTTGTCTGCCACAACGATCTGTCGCCCAAGAACACCGTCTACCGCGACCTCGGCGCAGGATTGCGGCCGACGGCGTTCATCGACTGGGACATCGCCGCCCCTGGCGCGCGGATCCACGACGTCGCGCACGTGTGCTGGCAATATCCGGACCTCGGCCCGGACGCGGTCGACGTCCGCCACGCAGCGCGGCAAGTCCGCCTGATCTGCGACGCCTACGGCCTGACCGACCGCAGGGCCGTTATCGGCACGATGCTGTGGTGGCAGCGGCGCTGCTGGCGCGGTATCCAGGCCGGCGCGGCCGCTGGTGAACCAGCGATGGCCCGCCTGCACGATGCGGGCGCGACCCCCGCAGTCCGCCGGCAGCAGCAATGGACCGCACGGCACGCGACGTGCTGGAAGCCGCCCTCGGCTAGCGGCTGAAGGCGTACACCTTCCCGATGTCAGAACCGACGTAGACAACCCCGTCCGACACGGCGGGCGAGGAGTACACACCGAGCCCCGTCCGGTATGACCACAGTTTCTTGCCGCTAACGGCGTCGATGCCATAGAGGTAGCCGTCGATTGAGCCGGCGTAGACGACACCGCCCGCGACGGCCGGCGAGGACTGTACGGCGCCGCCGGTGGTGTAACTCCACAGCTTCGTGCCCGAGGACGCCTTGATCGCATACAGTGAGTAGTCGTCAGAGCCGACGAAAATGACGCCGTTCGCGACCGCGGGCGACGAGGCCACCGCGCTGCCGGTGGCGTAGCTCCACAGTTGCTTCCCGGTCTTGGCATTCAGCGCGTACAGCCAGTAACTCGCGCCCTCGTACAGCACGCCGTTGACGACCGCAGGCGAGGAGAACGTCCCCGCCTTGGTGGTGAAGCTCCACTTCAGTTTGCCCGTGGCGGCGCTGACCGCGTAGATCTTGTGCTTGCCGCCACCCAGGTAGACCAGGCCGCCCGCCACCGCGGGCGAAGACACCAGATCACCGCCTGGCGTAAAGCTCCATAGTTCCGTGCCGGTAGCGGCCTTCAGCGCGTACAGGCTGCCGCCTTCGCCATCGATGTACACGACGCCATCGGCGACGGCGGGCGACGCCAGCACCGCAGCGCCGGTGTTAAGGGACCACACGGTGCGGCCGGTGCTGGCGCGCAGCGCGATGACGCCCGGGTGATTCGATCCCGAGCCCACGTACACAATGCCGCCCGCGACAGCGGGGGAGGACGACACTCCCTTGGCAGAGATGAAGTGGCGCCAGATGAGTTTGCCGGTGCTTGCCTTCAGTGCGAGCAGGTCTCCTTGGCCATTCGGCGACCCGATGTAAACGACACCAGCCTGCACCGCCGGCGAGGAGGCCTCGAAGCTGAGCGTGCTGAAGCTCCACTTCTTCTTCAGCGAGTGCGCGGTGCTGGCCGTCAGCCCGTTCGCGGCTGGGTTAGCGCCGCTGTGATCGGAGCTGAAGCGAAACTGCGCCCAGTTGTAGTAGACGCTCCCCTGGATCCCGGCCGGGCTGGCTGACGCTGCAAGCGAGGGAACGGCGACCGCCATGGCACTCAGCACAATTGCCAGCGCGCCGACAATGAGCCGCGGACTTCGGCCGGATGGTGACATCGCGTCCTCCTGATAGCAGCCCCCCGGACTGACTGGCGCGGTGGGCTGCGGTTGACTAGCCACTATGGCCGACCAACTCCAGTCGCAGCAACCAGCCCCCGTTCAGTCGTGGCATGCCGTCATCGCCGCCGCTGATCCAGGGCTGCTGAACGGGCTGCTTGCCGATGACGTCATTTTCAGGTCGCCCGCTGTCTACGCGCCGCAGCCTGGCAAGGAATTGACCGCCCGGTACCTGGCCAGCGCGATGGCCGTTCTCGGACCGTCGCTGCGTTACCTGCACGAGTGGTATGACGACACGAGCGCCGTGCTGGAGTTCGAGGCCAGCCTCGACGGCGTCTATGTCCAGGGCATCGACATGCTGCGGTGGAACGCCAATGACAAGCTCGTCAGTTTCACCGTGATGGTGCGGCCGATCCGCGGGCTGGAGAAGCTGATCGAGCTGATGGCCCGCCAGCTGACCGCCGACAGCGCGCCCAGCTAACCCGCCGCGGCCGGGTAACGCATCCCGGCCGATTAACGCCTGCCGAGCGACCTCGGCGTGTTGACCTTGTCAGGCTTGATCACGAAGATGATCCGGCCGTCCGGGCCGATCGGATTCCCGTAATCCTTGCCCACGTACTTGTGCGACAGCTCGTCGATGTGATCCCTGGCCTGTTTACCGCCGATCGTCTGGACGACATGACCACGGACCTCAGCCCAGTCCCACGGGTCCTCGGCGGAGTGCAGCAGTACTGTCATCCGCGGATCGCGGCGCACGTTCCGTGATCGCTGCCGCTGCGGTTCGGTGTTGACCAGCACGTTCTCTCCGTCGGTGTCGATCCAGGTGAGGAGGGCCTGTGGCTGGCCATCGGGCATCAGGGTAACGACGGTCGCCAGGGTCGGCGCCTTGGCGAGTCGGACGACGTCAGCATCGAGAGGCATCTGCAAGCTCCTAAGCAGCTGAAGCTGATCACGTAATCAGGCTCGAACCTATGCCACGCCACGTCCCCGGTGACGACCGGCCTTGGCTCAGCCGAAGCCCGCGGGCCCGCAGCCAGACGCAGCAGGGTGGGACAACTGGCCCACGCCGTCGGAGAACGGCCGCGAACTGGGCGAAGGGCGTGCCATGCCAACTTGGCGTCACTTTCCGTTGGGGTCCTGTTACGCTCGGTGCGGCACGTTCGGGGGAACGAGGGCCGCGGTCGGGGGAGCGCTTGTGACGGGGATGCTGGCTAGGTTAGGAGTGGGGGGCAGCGCGGTGCTGGCTGGCGCCGCACGGCTGGACGCTGATCTGTCCGCATATCGCGGCGCGGTGGTCGACGTACTGGACGAGCTCACGGCCATCAGCGAGCTCCCGAACGCGGCGGCCGCTGAGCGGATCCTGGCCCGTCGGCTGGCCGAGCCCGAGTTCGCGGTGATCCTGTCGGCCACGCTGCCGGGGCCGGAGGCGGCGATGCGGCGGGTAATGCGCGAGGTAAGGACTTACCAGCAGAACGCCCGGAGCTCAGCCGCGAACCTCCCGGCGATGATCCGGATCGCGCTGCTCTCCCAGATTGACCTGCTCTGGTGGGGTCACCTGCCCGAGTACCAGGCCGACGACGACGTGCTCAGGTCCGGCGAGCTTCTTGACCTGGATGCGCTCCGAAGCGGCGGCATGCTGCTGTTCCGTTATCGCCGCCAGACCTCCACGATTTTCGGGCGCGCGGTGCGGTCTGCCGAGCGGATGGCGGTGCCGGGCCGCGCACCGCGCACCGCGGGTCTGCGGCTCGCTTGGGCCCGCGCTGAGCTAGTGGTGCTGCTCAACCAGATCGCCGCCGAATTCGCCAGGCTGGCGCCGGCGGGTACGCCCCGGTTGTGGGTGACCAGCCTGACCCGCAGCGTGGAGCACCAGCAGCATCTCCGTTCGCTGGGCTATGCGGCGCTCCTGCCGAGCGCTCATTGCGTCGGATTCGCGGCCGACATCGAGATGGCCTGGTTCCGGCAATTCCAGGCTGATCGGGTACTCCAGGAACTCCTGTATGACCACCAGCGAGCAGGCAACCTGAACGTGATCGATGAAGGCCAGGCCTGGCACGTCTGTGTGCGGCCGGGGGCTGGGCGCGCGTTACGGCTCATCCCCGAACAGCAGATGAGCGGCTGACCGCGGTGTGCGGCATCGCATTGATTGCCGGCCCCGGCGCCGACGACGGGCTCTTCCGGCAGATGCTGGGCTCACTCGCGCCTCGCGGTGAGATCGAGGAAACGGCCACCGGCGACGGCCTCCTGGCTGGCACGCAGCGGCTTCGGATCGTCGACCGGGAGCGGGCAGTGCAGCCGTGGCTGTCCCGCGACGGCCGCTGGCTGCTGTGCTACAACGGCGAGATCTTCAACTACCGGCACTTGCGGGCCGAGCTGATCGGGCTGGGCCGCGAGTTCCGCAGCGAAAGCGACACCGAGGTGGTCCTCGAGGCTTTCCTGACCTGGGGGGAACATGCAGTCGGCCGGTTCCGGGGGGAGTTCGCGTTCGTCCTCGCCGACCGGGTGAGCGGCCGGACGTACCTGGCCCGCGACCCGGTCGGGGTGAAGCCGCTGTACTGGTCGTTCCGGGACTCCCGGCTGCACCTAGCCTCGGAAGTCAAGGCGCTCGTGCCGGTCGGATCCCCGGTATCGGAGATGCCGCCCGGTCACCATGGCTGGGCGGAACCAGCGGCGGAGCCGGTTCTCGCGCCGTATCTCGACCTGACGCACCTGGGCGAGGATCAGGCACTGATCGAGGATCCGGCCGAGGGCGTCAAGCTGTTGCGCCTGCTGCTCGAGGACAGCATCCGGGTCCGGGTCGACACTGATCTGACCGTCGGCGTCATCCTGTCTGGCGGCCTGGACAGCTCACTCGTGCTGGCGCACGTCCGCGAGATGCACCCTGACTGCGTGGCGCTCACCATCGGCGCGCCTGGCAGCGAGGACCTGAAGTTCGCGCGGCGGCTGACCGCAGACCTCGGGGTGCCGCACGAGGTGATCGAGGTGCAACCCGGTGACATCCGCGGCGGGGACGTGCGCGAGGCGATCCGGATGTCGGAGCTGACCGAGTACGGCGACATCATTAATGCCGTCGTGTCCGTTCCGCTCTTCGCCCGCGCGCATGATCTGGGCATCAAGGTGCTGCTCACCGGCGACGGCTCAGACGAGCTATTCGGCGGCTACACCATGTACGACCGGATCAGCACACCGGCCTCGCGAGGGCTGTTCCTGCACATGATCAGGAACCTGCATCGCACCGAACTGCAGCGCGTCGACCGGGTCAGCATGGGGCACGGCGTCGAGGCCAGGGTGCCGTACCTGGACCTGTCCATGGTCGAGCTTGCCATGCGCCTGCCCGTAAGCCTCAAGGTGCGGGACGGTCAGGAAAAGTGGATCGTCCGGCAGGCGTTTGCGGACGTGCTACCCGATTACATCAGGCGGCGGCCCAAGAGCCCGATGTCTCACTCGTCTGGCCTGCATGAGCGGGCCCGGCTGTACCGGCCGCTGTTTGCGAGGCTGCACCG
Source organism: Streptosporangiaceae bacterium (assembly GCA_052143255.1). GTDB lineage: Bacteria > Actinomycetota > Actinomycetes > Streptosporangiales > Streptosporangiaceae > JAJYUU01. The sequence continues at coordinate 24,713 of JBKQTJ010000008.1, forward strand.
CTCGTTCGGCTACGACCTGCTGGAACCGGTGCGGCGGGATTTCTCTGTCCTTCTCGGTCAATGCGGCCACGACCTGGACCTCGCGCTTGCCCAGAGCCGGGCTAGGCAGGACTACACAGCGATAGAGCACGCGCGCGACCTGGCCGGCGCGCTCCGGTGGAACGCCGCCCCGGCGATCCGGAGCCGGATCCGGACCCCGCGTGTTGCCAGGCCCGGGACCGGCCGCCACGAGCGCCGCCCGTGACCCGGGCCGTGCTGATCAGTTTCCCGGATCGGATTCGCCGCCAGGACTGCCAAGCTCGGGTTCGATTCCGCCTTCCCGGTGCCGTTCCTGTGCGCGAATGACCTCCTGGATCAAGGCTGCTTCGCGCGCCGGATCCTGCGGGTCAGGCTGCCCGTCTACAGCGTTCTCCGAATCGCCAGCTCTCGGCTCCGGGTCGCCCATGGTTGAAACCTCCTCACGCCGGGTGTCCGTTGTGGATCTAGTGTCCAGCACTGACGGTCCGCGCGTAAGCCGGCAGGCGGACGTTCACCGATCGCCGGGACCTTCGAGATCGCGGACGCCAACCTCATCCAGCCGCGCCAGCAGCTCTGCCGGATCAGCGTAGACGCGGTAAGCACCGGCTCGCTCGAGTTCCTCGCGGCCGTATCCGCCGGAGAGCAGGCCGATGCCGAGCGCTCCGGCCCGCCGCGCAGCGAGCAGGTCCCAGACACTGTCGCCGACAACCCAGGCCTGCCGCGGGTCGACGCCGATCATCGCCGCAGCCGCCAGGAACAGGTCCGGATCTGGCTTGGCGCGCCGCACCATATCGCGAGTGACCATCGGGGCGTCCTCGCCCTGACCGAGCATCGGCAGCGCGCGCTCTGCCATGGCCCTGCGGCCGCTCGTAGCGATCGCCCACGGCACGCCACGCGCGGTCAGCGCGGCGAGTAGCTCGCTGGCGCCGGGCAGCGCCCGGACGGACTCCACCTGGGCCAGGTAGTGGGCAAGGTGATCCTGCTGCAGCAGCTCGATGTCCCGCGCGGACAACGATCGACCGGTCTCGCGCAGGAGCGCGGATACGAACAAGCCGCCGCTCATACCGATCCGCCGGTGAATACGCCATACCGACAAGTCGATATCTAGCCTGGCGAGCGCGTTGCGCCAGGCGATGACGTTCTGGTAGACGCTATCGATGAGCGTCCCGTCCAGGTCAAACAGGAATGCGGGCACGGGCGGCTCGTCATACTGAACCAGTCTGGTCACGCTGGCACACTAGCGCGACGCTGCAGCGCGGCGTTGGGCTGCCGAACCGGCCGTTGGCATCGCCGTCCCCGAAGTTTCGGCCGGGTATTACCTGATTTCAGTTTGACTACACCAGCCGGCAGGAAGTGCGCTCATCGAACTGCACGCCCTACGTGACCGGAAACAGCATTCACAGATGACGTGATCGCCAGGTATCCCGTCCGCAATGCCTTTCGAGCGCAGCCTGGGCTCGCTCCAGGGTTCGGTATGGCCCGCGGAGCCGTCTGAGGAGCGGGGAAACCTTGGCGTAGTCGAGAGCGGGATCGTCCCCGCAGTCGCGGCAGATCACTTCGAACTCCCCGGTGTACCGCCATTTGCCCTCAGCGGTACTAATTCGCTGTGACCGGATACATGCGGTGCTCGTGTGGCCTAACTGGCCGGGAGGCG
>JBKQTJ010000009.1:0-34356 GCA_052143255.1 Streptosporangiaceae bacterium
ACGCTCGTGTCCGGGGTACTCAGGTACCACCTGCACCTCGACATCACGCCCGCGATCGTTCCCGCCGTCCTCGCGATCAGCTTCACCGGCGTCCTCATGGGCTATGCCATCGCCCACGCCATCACGACCCCGATGATCGCGCAACTGGTGAGCATGGCGCTGATCTTCGTGATCTTCGGGTTCAGCCCGGTCATGTTCCCCGCCAGACAGCTGCCCGTCTGGCTGGCACAGGTGAATCGGTGGCTGCCATTCGGCTCGATGGCGACGATCATGCGCTCGGCGCTGGGCATCAGCGAGGCGAGCGGCACCGGGCGGGCCTATCTGGTAGTTGCCGCGTGGGCGATCGGGTCCGGGCTCGTCGCTGCCTGGGCCGTCGGACGCCGGAGGTAAGGCATGGATACCGCTATTGACAAGACGGGAAGCGCTGTCGGCGTGCCCCCGTCGAGCGTCAGGCGCGGATCGGGTCACTGGCTGTCCAGCTACGCCGCCATGCTCCGGTTCGATATCGCCTCCCAGCGGACCTGGCTGCCGATGTTCCTGATGATGCAGATCCTGTTCGGCGCCGGGATGGCGATCATTTACGGCTTCTATATCGGGCCGAGCATGTCCCACAGCGCGGCCCTGTTCATCGTCAGCGGGGCGCCAGCGCTGGCGGCGATCACCGCCGCGCTGATTGGTGTCACGACCATGGTCACCGAGCGGAAGCTGGCCGGGAGCTGGGATTTCATCTGGTCGCTTCCGGCACCTCGATCGGCCGTCGTGGCCTCGACGCTCACCGTGTACACGGTGATGACGGTGCCGGGAGTGGCGGCCTGCCTGGCCCTTGCTACCTGGCGTTACGGGCTCCACCTGAGCCTGTCGCCGATGGTCGCGCCGGCGTTCGTGCTGGCCGCGCTGATTACCACCTCGCTGGCGTTCGGCATGGCCCTGGCCATCCCGAACCCCTTGGTGACCAACGTGATCGTCAACGCCCTCATCTTCGTGATCTTGCTCTTCTCCCCTGTGGTGTACCCGATCACCCAGCTGCCGGGCTGGCTGGCCGGCGTGCACCGCGTCCTGCCGATCTACCACCTGGCACAGATCCTGCGGGCCAGCGTGACCAGCGGCCTGGTCCGCGACGTTGCCGCGTCTTACGCCGTGCTCGCTGGCTGGACCGTCGTCGCTTGGACGGCAACCGCCTGGATAATCGGCCGTCGCAACTAGACAGATCCCTCCGCGCGAAGCCGGCCTAACCGGCCGGCGCCGTCGACTGGCCCGCGCCCAGCAAGATTTCTGCCCGCCCGGTGGCGAGCGCAGCCAAAGGCCGGTTGCGGGAACCAGGCCACGGCGCAGGCTGGCCCAGCTGGGAGTGCCCCGGCGCGCAATGACCTGATGTTCCCGCACCGCGCCGCGCCGACGTTCTTGGTCATCCGTGCGCGGGGGCGAACCGGCGGACGATCCGCCCGGCCCGTGCCGGTCCAGGCGCCACCGCTCGGGCTGAGGAAGGCCGGTGCCTCGCGGCGCTCCCCGATCGCCAGGTCCGACCGCCCATGCGGTACGCGGCGCGAGCGGGATGGTGACAACCAGTGGAGGCCGTTTTAGTGTCCAAGCGGAGTGCCTGCCATGCGCATGTCGACACAGATCACCCGTTCGGGTGCGCAAACGCGGCGGCGCCCTGCGACTAGGTTGCCGTCCATTTCGGCGGCTCGGGTGCGTCATGGCAGCGAAGGCTCGTCATGGATGGCAGCAGCGGCTGTTCCGGGCGTCGCGGCAGGTTGCGTTCAGGTATCGATGTTCGGGTTCTGGCCGGGCAGCGGCACCAGGCGGGCGGGTGGTTCTGTGATGACGACCGCGGACTGGACGCTCAGGTCGGGCCGGACGTGGACGAGCTCGCCCTCGGCCAGCATGCGCCAGCCGTCCTCGCCGTCGAGCCGCTCGGAGGCGACGACGACGGACGGCGCTGACTGCAGCGCGGGTACGTGCACCGAGGACGTCGCGCTGCGTACGTGCAGGCCCGCCGGCGCGGGGGCGCGAGCGCCCGGCCCGGCCGGCCGCTCGATGATGTGCAGGGCATGCTGGCCCGGATAGCGCAGCGCCCACAATTCCCCCGGCGCGGCCACGACCGTGTTCAGGGACGACACCGGCAGGTTGGCGGCGATCCACCGGGCCGCGGCGGTGATCCCGGCGCCGACGTCACCGCCGTGGGCATCAGCCAGCTGGGTGATCAGCGCGAAGTACCGCTCGGAGTCGGTGTCGCCCAGCACGAGGCTGGTATACGGGCCTAGCTGCTCATCCAGCCGCGGCAGCTCACCGAACCCGCCGTTGTGCGCCATGATGCGGCCGTGCATGGCGAATGGGTGCGTGTTCCGCACAGTCCGGCCGCCGGCGGACGCCCAGCGCACGTGCGCGACAAACGCCGTCGACTCGGCTGCCTTTGCCTCATGAATGAACTCCGCGTCCTCGAACGACGGCTCGGGCTGCTTGTCCAGGACGGGCGCGCCGGCGGAGTCAAAGAACCCGATGCCGCTTCCGTCGACGTTGCGGTAGCCCTGTACAGCCAGCGAGTCGGGCGCATCGAGCAGCCAGAACGTTGCCCGGACACGGGCTCGCCCCGCGGTCAGCCCGAACAAGCGGCACATGATGTTCCCTCCGCCCGAGTGCGTCTGTCAGCCCGCGGCCAGCGCCGCACCGAATTTCAGGGTGACGTGCGCATTACGTGGACTGACGATCAGTTCACGCCATGAGGCTGGCGAGCGGCCACTGATGCCGCCGATGCGGGCGTCTCCGTAGGCTCGCAGGTAGTCCGCGACGACCCGGAAGCGCCCGGTGATCGAGGCCTCGCAGCGCCCTTCGGCGATAAAGAACAGCTGTTGCCAGCCACCCTCAAGCTCGACGCCCCAGCCCTCGGGATACGTGAAGCGAATGCGGTAGAGGGGTTCAAGCCTCATCTGTTACTCCTGCAGACGGTTGGCTCCAGTTTGATGGCAGGCCGGCTGCTACGCCAGCGTGCGGGTGTCAGGCTGAGACCTGGTCGACGATCGCGATGAACTGGCTGAGCATGCTACGCAGCACGGGTTGCTCCGCCCGGCACCTGACGGCACGTTCGCTTGGCCTGCGGTGGCGCGCTCCGCCGGTGCGCCTAATGTTGGCCGTATGACGTCGCAGGCCAGTCCAGCGGATCAGGCCGGTGAAGCCGGGATCACCGCGTTCCGTCAGCTTTACCAGTTCGAGTTCGATGACTTCCAGTTGCAGGCCTGCCGGGCGCTGAACAGCGGCCATGGCGTCCTGGTGGCGGCGCCGACCGGATCTGGCAAGACCGTAGTCGGTGAGTTCGCGGTGCACCTGGCGCTGGAAACCGGGCGTAAATGCTTCTACACCACGCCGATCAAGGCCCTGTCGAACCAGAAGTACAACGACCTAGTCAGCCGGTACTCCGCGGCAATGGTCGGCCTGCTCACGGGGGATAACAGCATCAACGGCGAGGCGCCGATCGTAGTCATGACCACCGAGGTGCTGCGCAACATGCTGTACGCCGGATCGCTGACCCTCGGCGGCCTCGGTTATGTCGTTCTTGACGAGGTGCATTACCTGGCCGACAAATTTCGTGGCGCGGTCTGGGAGGAGGTCATCATCCAGCTGCCAGAGTCAGTCCAGGTTGTCGCGCTGTCGGCGACAGTCAGCAATGCTGAGGAGTTCGGCGACTGGCTTGAGCAGGTGCGCGGCGGCACCACCGTGATCGTCGACGAGACAAGACCAGTGCCGCTGTGGCAGCACATGCTGGCTGGCCGCAGGCTGTACGACCTTTTCACCAGTAACGGAGCCGTCAATCCTGAACTCCGCCGGCTGGCACTTAGGGACTCCGTGGCGGAACGGTCAGGCAACCGCCGCCCCGGCCGCGGCAGCCGGCGGCCGGTACGGTACCGGCCGCCGAGCCGTCCTGAGGTAATAGAGCGGCTGGACGCCGAGGGCCTGCTGCCGGCCATCACGTTCATCTTCAGCCGGGCCGGCTGCGATGCCGCGGTACAGCAGTGCTTGCTCGCCGGGTTGCGGCTGACTACGCCTGAGGAATCGGCGGAGATCGCCAGGCGGGTGGCGGAGCGCACCGCCGCGTTCGACGACGCTGACCTGGCCGTACTCGGTTACCAGGGCTGGCTGGCCGGCCTGCGGCGGGGCATTGCCGCGCATCACGCCGGGCTGCTGCCGACGTTCAAGGAGGTCGTCGAGGAGCTGTTCACGGCCGGGCTAATCCGCGCGGTATTCGCCACCGAGACGCTCGCGCTCGGCATCAACATGCCGGCCAGGACGGTGGTCATCGAGAAGCTGGACAAGTGGAACGGCGAGCACCACGCCGACTTGACGGCGGGGGAGTACACGCAGCTCACTGGGCGCGCTGGGCGGCGCGGCATCGACGTCGAGGGACACGCTGTCGTGCTCTGGCAGCCGAACGTCGACCCGCTGGCGGTCGCCGGGCTGGCTGGCATCCGGACCTATCAGCTGAATTCCAGCTTCCGGCCGACTTACAACATGGCGGTCAACCTGGTCGGCCAGGTCGGCCGGGCTAAGGCTGCCCGGCTGCTGGAGTCATCCTTCGCGCAATTCCAGGCCGACCGCGGCGTCGTCGGCCTGGCGAGGCAAGCGGCCCGGCTGCGTCAGCAGATCGATGGCCTCGCGGTAACCTGCGAGCGCGGCGACATCGAGAGCTACGACGCGATCCGCCGGGAACTCACCGAACTGGAGCGGAACGAGGCACGGCAGCAGTCAGCGGCCCGGCAGGCCGAGGCGATCGCGTCGATCGAGAAGCTGCGGCCCGGCGACATCATCAGCGTGCCGGCTGGCCGGCGGGCCGGCGTCGCCGTGGTCTTGCAGCCCGGCGGAGCCGGCGATGGCCGGCCGCTACCCCTAGTGCTTACCGAGAGCCGGCAAGTGAAGCGGCTGTCGGTGGCCGACTTCCCGGTCCCGGTAAGTCCCATCGAACGGATCAGGATTCCGGCTTCGTTCAGCCCGAGATCGCCAGCGGCGCGCCGGGACCTGGCCTCGACAGTGCGGAACCGGCTGGCCGGACGTGACCTGGCGACACGCGGGCCGCGCGGGCCGCGCGAGCCCGAGAACGGCAACGGCAGGGCGGCTCGTGACGATGGTGTGGCCGCGATCGCGGCGCTGCGCCGCCGGCTGCGACGGCACTCCTGCCACGACTGTCCCGACATGCAGCTCCACCTTCGCGACCTGGCCAGGCGGACGCGGCTGGAACGTGAGGCCGGGACCCTGGAGCAGCGGGTGTCGGGCCGCTCGCACGTGCTGGCTAGGACGTTCGGCCGGGTATGCACGGTGCTGGAGGAGCTCGATTACATCGAGGGCGATGCCGTGACCGAGCAGGGCCGGCGGCTGGCCGCGCTATACGCCGAGCTCGACCTCCTAGCGGCTGAGTGCCTGCGCCGGGAAACCTGGTCCGGGCTCGGGCCGGCCGAGCTTGCCGCGTGCGTGTCCGCGCTTACCTACGAGTCACGCCGGCCCGACGGCGCTGACCCGGTTCGGCTGCCGCATGGCCGGGCTCGCGAGGTGCTTGCCGACATGGTCACCATCTGGGGAGAGCTGGCCGACGTGGAAAGCGGCCAGCACCTGTCCTTCCTCCGCCAGCCAGATCTAGGCTTCGCCTGGACCGCGCATGCGTGGGCCCGGGGCACGCCGCTGGAGAAGCTGGTGACCGCGGACCTGACCGCCGGGGACTTCGTCCGCGCGGTCAGGCAGCTAATTGACTTGCTTGGCCAGCTCGCCGTGGCCGATGCTGGCGGCGAGCTCGGCAGCACCGCTCGCGCTGCAGTCGACGCGCTGCGCCGCGGCGTCGTCGCGTACTCCTCGGTTGGCTAGACAGGGATTGTTGTTGATGGCTGTGACGTACCGGCGGCTGGACGAGGCTGACTGGACCCAGGCGCGCGACGCACGGCTGGCGGCGCTCGCGGAGGCCCCGTACGCGTTCGGCTCGACTCTCGACCGCGAGCTTGGCTTCACCGCGGAGGTGTGGCGCGAGCGGGCAGGCAGCGGCCGGACGGTCGGCGCCTGGCACGGCAGCGTCATCGTGGGCATGGCCACCGGCCTGCCGGAAGACGCCCGGGACGGCTGGCACCTCGTCGGGATGTGGGTGTCGCCGGAATGGCGCGGCCAGGATGTCGCCAGCAGACTAGTGGCCGAAGTCTGCGCGATGGCGCGGCAGGCCGGCGCACAAGCGATGACGCTGTGGGTGACCGAGGTGAACGCCCGGGCCCGCGCCTTCTACCGGAAAGTTGGCTTCCAGCCGACCGGGGCTCGCCAGCTGGTGCGGCCGGAGGAGCCGGACCACTGGGAAGAAGAGCTGGCCCTACGGCTCGATCACGCGAGCGCCGGTGCAGCGACCGGCAGGTCGTAGATCCGGCGGATGCTGCTGCCGAGCCTGGTGATGTCGGCGCCGTACACGTGCAGCGAGATCGCGACGTCGGAGCCGTGATTGCGGACACGGTGGATATCGCCAGGCGGCGCGAAGCCACTCACGGCGCCCGGCTCGTTCTTGCTGTGCCCGGCTTCGGAGAGCCAGCGCCCGTCCGGGCTGACCCGGTACAGCTCCTCGTATTCGGTGCCCTCGATGACGGCGGTGACGCACCAGGTCACGTGATCATGGATGGGCGTGAACTGGCCAGAACGCCAGACCATCGCGGTCACCGAGAAGGAGCCGTCCGGCTCGACGTGCAGGATGTGGCACTGGTAGCCATCCGGGCTACCAGCGCGCTGAGCTGTGGTGAGCAGGCTGGCCTCCGGCAAGGTTCGGCGTACCTGGACGGCCACTAGCTCGGCGGTCTGCCGCCAATCCGCGTGCTGGCGCGTGGCGGACCGGATGGCGGCGACCAGGCTGGCAGGACACCGGGTGTGAGCCGGGTCAATGAGCGTCGTAGGTCCCTCCTCGCAGGCTTGGGCTGACGTGGTTGAGCCTACGAAGCGGGCGGCACCAAGCTCCAATGCCAATGATCCATAGATCCATAGGGGGTCGATATGAATCTGGGAAGGGGTCGGCCGCGGCCTGCCTGACTGGCAGGATTCGGGCATGGGTTCCCTCATGTTGCTGGACACGGCTTCGCTGTATTTCCGCGCCTTCTACGGCGTCCCGGAGACGATGACCGCGCCGGACGGTATCCCGGTGAACGCGGTCAAGGGGCTGCTCGACATGATCGCCAGGCTGATCCGGGCCCGGCATCCGGCCCGGCTCGTCGCGTGTCTGGACTTCGACTGGCGGCCTGCCTTCCGAGTGGCGGCGCTGCCGTCCTACAAGGCCCACCGCGCCAATCCGGACGGTTCAGAGGTAGTGCCCGCTGCGCTGTCCGCGCAGATCCCCGTGATCCTGGACGTACTGGCCGCGGCAGGCGTCGCGATGGCTGGCGCCGTCGGCTACGAGGCCGACGACATCATCGGGACGCTGGCGACCGCGGCTGCCCAGCCAGTGGAAATCGTTACCGGCGACCGGGACCTGTTCCAGCTCGTGGACGACGAGCGCGACATCAAGGTGGCGTACGTTGCCCGCGGCGTGGCGAACCTGGAGCTAGTCAGCGAGGCGGCAGTTACGGCTAAGTACCAGATACCCGGCCGCGGTTACGCGGCGTTCGCAGCGCTGCGCGGAGATCCGAGCGACGGCCTGCCCGGCGTGCCCGGCGTAGGGGAGAAGACCGCTGCTGCCCTGGTACGCGTGTTCGGCTCGGTGGAGGCCATGCTCGAGGCCTTGGATGCCGGGCATGGCGGCTTCCCGATGGGCAGCCGGGCGAAGCTGGTAGCGGCCCGCCAGTACCTGGAAGCGTGCCTGCCGGTAGTCACGGTGGCCACCGATGCGCCGGTCAAGCTGGAGGGTGGGGAACTGCCGTCGGTACCGGCCAACCCCAGCCGCATCGCCGAGCTAGATCAGCGCTGGGATCTGGGCTCGTCGCTGGGCCGGGCGCTGGCCGCGCTGGCCGCCTCGCCCGACTAGCCGGACTCGCCTGGCAGGCTGGAGACGCCAGTGACTCGCAGCGCCACCAGGCAAGTGTCGTCTTCGGGGTCAGTGCTGCCGAGGGCGCGGAGGACCGCGGTGATCACGCGGTCCGGGTCAGAGTTGCCGCGGGCCGCTGCTAGCAGGGTAGCCAGGCCCTCGTCGATAGTCCGGTCGTGTCGCTCGACCAGGCCATCGCTATACAGCAGCAGCAAGTCGCCTTGCTCCAGCTGGACGGTCGCCGCCGCGTACGGCAACCGCCCGGCACCGAGCAGGATGCCCTCTGGCTGCGGCAGCGTCGTGGCCGAACAGCCGCGGACCAGTACCGGCGGCGGATGACCCGCCTGCGCCCAGGTGAGCATTCCGCTCACCGGCTCGAAGTAGCCGGCCACTACCGACGCAGTGTGCTCCGGCGCGACATGCCAGACCAGGTCGTTCAGCCAGCCGACCAGCTGCTGCGGCGGAGCGCCAGTGATCGCCAGGCCGGCCAGCGCGCCACGCAGCCGAGCCATTCCCGCCGCCGCGGACAGTCCGTGCCCGGCCACGTCGCCGATCGCCAGCAGCACGTGCCCCGAGGGCAGCTCAGCAGTGATGTACCAGTCACCGCCGACCCTGCTCGCGCTCGAGGCCGGCAGGTACCTGACCATGGCTCGCAGCCCGGGCAAGTCGAACGGTTCGTCATGCAGAGGCAGGATCGCCCGCTGAAGTTCCAGCGTGACGTGGCGCTGCTGGGCCAGTTCGGCGGCAAGCCCGGTCCGTCCTGGCCACTGCGCGCCAGGGCGTGCTGCGGCAACAAGCCCCTCCGGGCGGCTCGCCGGAACCGGGCCTGTGTCAGTTCCGACCGGGTCAGCTCGGACCATTGTCAGCCTAAGGTCGTACATGAGGTCAGCTGTCGTGTACCAAGCGTGTGGCATTGACGGCGCCGTGTCCAGATGCGGGCAGAGTTTGCGGCAATGAGATGATTCCCAGGGGCCGGCCGCCGCTGCGGCGGATAGCGAGTGCTGGAGGTGCGATGGCGCACGATGATGAGGGAACGGGGCTCTATCCGGCCACCCGGCTCAGGAAGGTCGCGGCCGCGGCCAACGCGGCAGGCCTGGACGCGCTGCTACTCGCTCCGGGGCCCGACCTGCGCTATGTCACCGGCTATGACGCGCACCAGCTCGAACGCCTGACCTGCCTCGTGATCCCGGCCGGCAACGCAGCCGCGGGCGGTGACCCGTTCCTAGTCGTCCCGAGGCTTGAGGTGCCGGCTGCGCAGGCCTCCCCGGCCGGGCGGCTCGACCTGGAAATCGTCGGATGGGACGAGACGGACGATCCGTACTCGCTGGTGGCCCGGCGGCTCGGTCCGGTGGCTGCGGTGGGGCTGTCGGACCGGATGTGGGCGCTGATGGTGCTGCGGCTGCGCGCCGCGCTGCCGTCAGCGCGCCAGGAACTGGCCAGCATCGCGCTGCGCGATTTGCGGGCGCGCAAGTCCCCGGCCGAGGTGGCCGCGCTGCTGGCCGCCGGCCAGGCCATCGACGCGGTGCATGCTCAAGTACCGGGCTGGCTGCGGCCCGGCCGGACCGAGCGTGAGGTGGCCGGCGACATCAGCGCAGCGATCCTGGCCGCTGGGCATGTCAGCGTGGACTTCGCCATCGTCGCATCCGGGCCGAACGGTGCCAGCCCGCATCACACCGCTGCAGACCGCGTGCTTCGGCCCGGCGACGCGGTAGTGGTGGACATCGGCGGCACCATGCCAACCGGTTACTGCTCCGACTGCACGCGGACCTACGCAATCGGCGCTCCGCCGGCCGAGTTCGTGGCCTACTACCAGGTCCTGAAGGACGCCCAGGAAGCCGCGTGTGCGGCTGTCCGGCCGGGTGTGCCAGCCGAGGCGGTGGACGCCGCAGCCCGTGAGCCGATTGCCGCTGCTGGCTACGGCGGCTACTTCGTGCACAGGACCGGGCACGGCATCGGCTTGGAGACCCACGAGGATCCCTACATCGTCTCCGGCAACAGCGAGACCCTGCAGCCAGGGAATGCCTTCTCGATCGAGCCGGGCATCTATCCGGGACCGCACGGCGCCCGCATCGAGGACATCGTGGTGTGCACGCAGGCCGGCGCGCAGCGGCTCAACAACGTGACCCGCGAGCTGGTCGTGGTGGCGGGCTGATGCCGGGGGTGCCGCGGGACGCCAGGGACGATACGACCGCCGCGCTGTTCGGCCTGGTCCGCGATCTCGCTGACGGCGAGTTGCGGCCGCATGTGGCCGAGGCTGAACGAGAAAGCCGTTTCCCGCGGTCTGAATTCGGGACGATCGGGCACGCTGGCCTGCTCGGCCTGCCGTATCCGGAAGAGATCGGCGGCGGCGGCCAGCCGTATGAGACCTACCTTCAGGTGGTCGAGGAGCTCGCCAGTGCGTGGCTTGCGGTCGGGCTCGGCGTTAGCGTGCATACCCTCGCCTGCTTCCCGATCGCGACCGCAGGCTCGGCTGAGCAGCGCCAGCGATGGCTGCCCGACATGCTGGGCGGCGGCCAGCTGGGGGCTTACTGCCTCTCGGAACCTGCCAGCGGCTCGGACGCCGCGGCCCTGCGCACCCGGGCGGTCGCGGACGGCGACCAGTTTGTCGTGGACGGGGTCAAGGCATGGATTACCCATGGCGGCCAGGCCGACTTCTACACGCTGTTTGCCCGGACTTCGGGTGATCCCGATGGCCGGGACCGTGCCAAGGGCATCAGCTGCTTCCATGTGCCCGCCAGCACTGCCGGGCTGGAAGTTGCCCGGCCGGAGCACAAGATGGGCATGCGCAGCTCAGCCACTGCGCAGCTGCGATTTGACTCGGCGATAGTCCCGGCCTCGCAGCTCGTCGGCGAGCCCGGCGGCGGCTTCCGGATGGCGCTGGCCGCGCTGGACGCCGGCCGCCTGGGCATCGCTGCGTGCGCGACCGGGGTAGCGCAGGCCGCGCTCGACTGCGCCGTGGAATACGCGCGGCAGCGGTCGCAGTTCGGACGGCCGATCATCGACTTCCAGGGCCTGCGGTTCATGCTGGCTGACATGGCCACTGCCGTTGCCGCAGCGCGCGCGCTCTACCTCGCAGCTGCCAGGCGCAAGGACGCCGGCCTGCCCTATGGCCAGCAGGCGGCAATGGCCAAGCTGCTCGCCACCGACAACGCGATGAAGGTCACCACGGACGCGGTCCAGGTACTCGGTGGCTACGGCTATGTCGAGGATTTCCCGGCCGAGCGCCTGATGCGCGAGGCCAAGGTGTTGCAGATCGTCGAGGGCACAAACCAGGTACAGCGAATGGTGATCGGCAGGGAGCTAGCAGGCCGCTGACCTTGCCGGCAGCAAGGCCTGCGGAAATGAGCGTCGGCCCGAGCAGATATGCCGCGATCATCACCTACTACTCACCAGGCGGAACCCACGGCGTGGCAACAGTCGTCAGCTGGACCGCTCAAGGCACCAATGGCCACATCCTGGGCTCGGGCTCGGCATTGGCTGCCGCGAACTCCTGACCTGGCGAAGGCCGACGGGACGGCGCCGAGGGTATCTGTCACATGCATCCCTGCCGACTCTGTACATCAGGCAGTGAACCAGCGGAGATGACGCGGTGAGTGCAGATCTGCCTGTTCTGTTTGCCGCAGTCAGCTCGAGCGCTGTCAACTGATTCCGCCGGGGCATGAGGAGGTTGCTCCGAAAGAGACGCCGATCATGCGGGGCGCCCGTCTTCGGGAACGTAGGTGGGCCCTAGGTCGGCTGGCTGGGCTCAGGACGGCTGGAATCGTCCTGAGCCCATTTCTTGCCGTTCCGGTTCAGTTTCGGGGTGCCGGCAGGCGCTGTTACAGGTGCACCGGCCCGGAGAGGCGGAGCAGTTCCTGCTGGGCGACCGCCGGTGCCGCTGTAGAACACTTGCCTGCTGTGCGGGCGGCGATGAACGTAAGGCTGAGCTGGTAGGTGCCGTGGCCGGTGATCCCGGCGTACTTACCAGTGCCGCCTGTGATCTTGTAGGTGCCGGGCTGGCTGATCATCGTGAGGCAGGTCCTGGGGCTGAAGCGCATGGTGCCTTTTCCCGCGTGATGACTGAGCTTGACCGTGCCGCCGGGGAATGCGATCGTGCCGGCCCGGCCGCTGCCCAGCTGGGCCCTGCCTGCTGCGGTGAACACTCCGTAGGCGAGCGCGCTGGCCGTCTTTGAGGTCGTGGACGTGGACATGATCTGGACGTGCTCGGTCACGGCCGGCTGGCTGCGCGGGGTCGCGCTGGCGGCAGTGACGCCCGTTACGGTGATAGCGGCCACGGCCACGGCCGTGATCAGCCTGCTGTTGGTGAGCATGACGGGTTCCTTTCTGGTGGGTCGCGGAGTTCCGGGGGTTGGCTCTCCGGTGAAGAAGTTCAGCTAGCGGGCTCCTTCTGATGTGCGGCTCCGCGGCTGACGCTAGGCGCGCACGGGTCCGCCGGTCGTCGCCGAGGCGGCTGATCTTCGCGTCGGCCGGCCGGCTGATTTCCGGCGGCGGCGGCGTCATCCGGCTGGCCGATGACAGGCGGCGCACCGCGAATTACCGTGGCGGTGTGCACATCAGGCTCAGCGATCCGCGCCACCGGGACTGGCTGCTGGCCGGCTTGCTTGCGGTGCTTTCTAACCTGCAGATCTGGCTGGCGGGCGGGGCCGGGCATCATGCCTGGAGAGGCGCGCTGTTCGCGACTGCCGTGTCGGCATCGGTCGGGTTCCGGCGGCAGTACCCCGCCACCGTCGGCATCGTCGCGCAAGCCCTGATGTGGCTGGACTTCAACTTCTGGCACGACCTGACGGCCGGGGCCTGGACAGTGGCCTGGTTCTGCGCGCTGTACGGCCTGGCCGTCTGGGCCTCGCCGCGCAGGTTCGCCGCGGGCACGGCAATCGTGGTGGCCACCGACCTGGGGCTGGTCCCGTTCCCCGGTCAGGGCCGCGGGATTAACGTGGCCGTCCCGTTCGCGGCCGGCACGCTCGCCGTGATGCTGATCATCCGGCGCATCGTCCGCCACCGGGATGCCCGCGCGGAACTGGCCGAGCGGGAGCGTGATGTCGCGGCGCGGGAGGCGATCGTGGAAGAGCGGGCCCGGATCGCGCGCGAACTGCACGACGCGATCGCGCACAACGTGTCGATGATGGTGGTCCAGGCCGGGGCCGAACGGCGGGTGCTCGGCACGGCAAGCTCGGCAACCAAAGAGGTGCTGGAGACCATCGAGCAGATCGGCCGCGGCGCGCTCACGGAGATGAGGCGCCTGGTCGGGATGCTGCGGGCCGACGCTCCGGACCTGCTTGCCCCGCAGCCGCGGCTGGCCGATCTTCCGACCCTCATGACGCAGGTCCGCGACGCTGGCCTGCCGGTCGACTTTACGGTCGACGGTCAGAGCCGTCAGCTGCCCGTCGGGATCGAGCTGTCGGCCTACCGGATCGTGCAGGAGGCACTGACCAACGCGCTCAAGCACGCTGGCCAGGCGCACGCCGCCGTGCACCTGAGATACGGCCCCGACACGCTCGAGCTGGAGATCACCGATAATGGCGGCGGACCCCGGGTGCAGGTCCCCGGCGGCGGCCAGGGCCTAGTCGGGATGCGCGAGCGGGTCAGCCTGTACGGCGGCAAGTTCGACGCCGGCTCCCGCCCTGGCGGCGGCTTCGCCGTCCGCGTCCGGCTGCCGCTGACATGACCACGGTTCTCATCGCTGACGACCAGGCACTGGTCCGGGTCGGGCTGCGCAAGATCTTGGACAGCGAGCCAGAGATTACCGTCGTGGGCGAGGCCAGCGACGGGCAGGACGCCATCTCGTCCGCGCGCAGGCTGCGGCCCGACGTTGTGCTCATGGATATCCGGATGCCGGCGCTGGACGGGATCGAGGCAACCAGGCGAATCGTCCGGGCCCAGCCCGCGACCCGGGTCCTGATCCTGACCACGTTCGGCCTCGATAGCTACGTCTATGACGCGCTGCGAGCCGGCGCCAGCGGCTTCATGCTCAAGGACGCCGCGCCTGAAGAGATCGCCGGCGCTGTCCGGATCGTCGCCAGCGGCGAGGCGCTGCTCGCGCCCGCCGTGACCCGCACCGTCATCGAGGAATTCGCCCGCCATCCCGCCCCGGCGCCCGGACCGCCGCGCGCGGTGAAGGACCTGACCACGCGTGAGCGCGAGGTCCTCAACCTGCTCATCCGCGGCCTGTCCAACCCCGAGATCTGTGCCCAGCTAGTAATCAGCGAAGCAACAGCCAAAACCCACGTGGCCAGGATCCTGCAGAAACTCGGCCTCCGAGACCGCATCCAGGCAGTCATCTACGCCTACGAGAACGGCCTGGTCACGCCAGGCCCGCCAAGCTGACCCACTCGCAGCGACCGGCCAGCACATGCCTGCTCGTCACCGGCAGGCGCACTCGCAGCATCACGTCCGCAAATCGATGCGACAGACTGTTCGTTCACGTGCGCCCACAGCAGCCAGTCAGCAATCCGTAGCCGACACACCGATCGGCAGTTCGCGCGCTGTAACGAGAGGTCCGCTGTCGGTTGACGCAGATAAGCGAGGACGAGTGGTAGCGCGAGGCCGGGGGTTAGCCGACCTTGTTGGCGAACCGGTGCCTGGCGGCTTGCCGGGATACCCCGAGTGCGATCGCGATCCGGTTCCAGCTTCGGCCCATCGCGCGGGCGGCGGCGACCCGTTCCGTGACGAGGGCTTCATCGCGCCGGACCTGGTCTGCCGCCTCGGCGACAGCTCGCAGGTCAGACAGGTCGTCGGCTGATGCAGCGGCCGGGTCGAGTGCGTCAGCCAGCCGTTCGAAGCGGCTCGCTGCTTCCTCGATTTCTGCATCTGTGTGCCTCATGGGATCACCCCTGCCTGATGAACGAGTAGAACCTTGGCCGCAGCCGCATCGCGTGGATGATCACCGGATCCTCCCCGTTGATGTCGAGAACGCCGATCTCCAAAGGCGTTCCGTCGCGCGCCGGGCCGATGAGCATCGTCAGGTCGTCGTCCATGTCAATCTTTCGGACCGCGGTGCGGGTCGCATGCCAGATGTCGGGATCGCTGATGCCATGCCTGTGAGCCGGATCGCCGATCCTCGCTTTGACACCCTCTCGGGCTTACCATGCTATGTCAACAACTGTTGTCTGGTTTTAGTTGCCTGGCCGCTATGCCGCCGGGCGGGCGGAAGACTCGCAGCCAGAATGCCCGCCGGGGGTACCGGCCAGGCATTCGCTGCCGCTGGTCTGGCTACCGAGCGGCCCCGGCGATCAATGCGGCGATTAGGTGGCGTGCCGGTCGAGGGATGCCCTGGCTCGCTCTCATGGTGGTGCGCGGGTCGGCGTGCGAGGCGGCTGGAGTGACTGGCTAGCGCCCGAAGGTCTGCTGCCTGGTACCCCGTTCTCGATATCTCCGACGGCGGAGTATGACGTCGTCCTTAATGGGTTCTTCCGGGATGCCCGGATGGCTGCCACTCCCCGCGCTGGCCCGTAATGCACTGCGTCGATGGCGCAGGACCGTGGGCCGGGCTACAACCCGAGCCGTGAACGCCACTTAAGTGGCCAGTTCCTTACATGGACGATTCATGTGATGAAATGGTGCTCAAGCGACATCCCGGGCAGCGATACGTTACCTAGTTCACGGGCGCGGCGGGGGGACGACGGTGGTGACAGCCAGAGAGGCAGTCTGATGTCCGGCGCGCAGTTGTATGACACCATCGGCGCCACTTACACCGTGACCCGGCGCACCGAGCCGCGGATCGCCGCAAGGGTCTGGGCTGCGCTCGGCGATGCGCGGACGGTACTGAATGTCGGGGCGGGCACGGGCTCCTACGAGCCCCCCGACCGCCACGTAACCGCGGTGGAACCGTCGGCGCTCATGCGCGCGCAGCGTCCCGCAGGCGCAGCGCCGTGCGTGGCTGCCGTCGCGGAGAGCCTTCCGTTCGAGGACCAGTCCTTCGACGCCGCGATGGCTTTCGCCACCGTCCATCACTGGCGGGACCCGTTCGCGGGCCTGCGCGAGATGCGGCGCGTCGCTCGCCGCGTGGTGGTGTTCACGCACGACACCAGTGACACCCGATGGCATCGTCGGTTCTGGCTGACTCGCGATTACCTGCCCGAGGTCGCTGACCTCCTCATCGGCCGGCCTTCGCTGACCGAGCTGGCCCGCGCGATCGGAGCCCGGATAGAGCCGGTGCTCATCCCGTGGGACTGCGCTGACGGCTTCTTCGAGGCCTACTGGCGCCGGCCCGAGGCATACCTGGACGATCATGTCCGTCGCGGAATATCGGTCTGGGCCAGAGTCGGGCCGGACGCCGAGCAGCGGGCAGTGCGCAGCCTCCGTGATGACCTCGCATCCGGCCGGTGGACCGAACGCAACCGCGACCTCGTGGCTCTCGACGCAGCAGAGCTTGGCCTTCGCCTGCTTATCGCCTGATCCCGCCACACCTGGGTACTACTTCGCTGGCCGAAGCCACGGTCGTTCCAGGCCCCGGCTCGCACCGGTCAACAGTCAGCTTCAAACCCTCACTCCAATGTCTCGTGGATGCCTTGTAAGTGCCCAGAGGCGCAAGCGTGCAACATGGGAGATCGCTGGGTTAGATGTCATGCCGCCGAATGCTGCACTTCGATTTGGTATCGCCCCGGCTCACAGACCGAGCAGCGCTAGACCACGACGGATGCCTTCCGCATATTCCCAGAGCTGTCGAGAAACCAGATGATGGATCGGCTGCGCCACGCGACGTTGCCGCCAGAACTGGCCATCCTGGCTCAGCAGATGATCGCGTACCAGTCCCAGTTCGTGATGCCCCTGGACCTGAGCTACCCCGCATCCGATGAACGCATTGCAGTGCTGCCAGCCGAGACGGTCATGATCGTTGCGATCATCCGTAACACCGGCCGACTTCCCGCCACGATCCAGCGCTGCCAGTGGCAACATCTCAGCCGGGAATGATCAATGAGAGACCCGGCATGCTGCCTGGCGTCGCCTTCCCTCATCGACTGGGTCAACATGACCAAATGCATCTCGGTCATCGAACCATCAGTTGGCACCACCACCACCGCCACCAGCCCCGACGGCCATCGCACCTTCCACAGCCACGCGCCAGCTATGGCGGCCTGACTAGCTCGCGAGACACACGAAGCTAGTGTGAGCGCGCGTGCGCGATGATGCCTTCCCAGGGACCAAGAGCTGGCTGTGTCGGCCGGGTTCGGAGCAGCACTTCGCCGACGTGCGCTGGCATGCCGGCCGGATCGCCAGTGAGATTCGCTGCTACCACCAGCGGCCCGGTCCGGTATACCCACACGCCGGGCGGCGACGACAGCCGCTCGAAGGCGGCGATGCCACCGGCGAGATGGTGTCGGCGCAGCTCCAGCAGCTGGCGGCAGAGCCGCAGCACCGAGCCGGGGTCGCGGCGCTGGTCTTCGACATTCACCGACGGCGGGCCCAGTGGCAGCCACGGCATCACAGCGGAGAAGCCGCCGCCCGGCGAACTATCCCAGCGCATCGGCGTTCTGGCTCGATCGCGCTGGTGGTCGGGGCGGCCTGCCCGCGACATCGGATCGCGCTGCAGCTCCGGCGGCACGCTGACATCCGTCATGCCGATTTCGTCGCCGTAGTAGAGCACCGTGGTTCCCGGCAGCGTGGCCAAAATGAGCAGCGCGAGCCGGATCCTGGCCTGATCACCCTCGCACCACCGGCTGGCGAACCGCCCGACGTCGTGATTCGATCCGGTCCATGCCGGGCAGGCCCCCGGCGGAAGCGCTGCCAACGTCCGGTCCACCAGGTCCGGCAGTTCCGCGGGGAACTTAGCGAACACGACCGGGAAGTTGAAGCTCAGCTGGAGTTCGTCGTTGGCGCCGTAATAGCTCGCCAGGCTCGTCAGGTCGCCGGTCCAAGTCTCGCCGACCAGCAGCCTGGTCGGGGCGTAGTCCTCGGCGATGCCGCGCCAGTCCCGGTAGACCCCATGGGTCTGTGACTGGTGCGCGCTGTAGACCGGCCGCTGGCCGAAGCGGCCCTGCAACGGGTCGTCCACGTCGCGCGGCGGGTTATCGCGCAGCAAGGCATCCTTGTACAAGCCGTGGGCGACATCGATGCGGAAGCCTGCCACGCCGCGGTCGAACCAGAAGCGAAGGATGTCGCGGAACTCCTGGTGCACGGCGGGCCGCCACCAGTTCAGGTCTGGCTGTGTCGGCAGGAAGTTGTGCAGGTAGTACTGGCCGGTCGCAGCGTGCCACTGCCAGGCGGCCTGGCCAGTTGCGTCGAGCCAGTTATTCGGTGGCCCGCCGCCGGGCGCCGGATCAGCCCAGACGTAATAGTCGCGCAGCGGATCGGCCCGGCTCGCTGCGGCTGCGACAAACCAGGGATGCTGGCTGCTGGTGTGATTCGGCACGAGGTCCAGCAGGATGCGCACGCCGCGTCCGGCCGCGGCCGCGATGACCCTGTCGAGGTCGGCCAGCGTACCGAGTTCGGGATGCACGCCGGTGTAGTCGCTGACGTCATAGCCCCAGTCGGTGTCAGGGGACGGCATCGTCGGCGATAGCCAGATGCCGTCTACACCCAGCCAGGAAAGATGGTCGAGCCGGTCAATGATCCCAGGCAGGTCGCCGAACCCGTCGCCGTCCTGATCGCTGAAGGACCTGACGTACAGCTGATAGAGCACAGCGCCTTGCCACCAGGGGCTGGCTGCCATCGACTCCTCCGCGGACGAGCGCTGCTAATTCGCCGGGTGCCCGATCGCCAGCCCGCTAGCGGAGTCGAAGAATTGCAGGTTGCCGGTGTCAACGGCGAGGCTGGCCGCCGATCCCGGCTTGATGTTGCTGCGGGCAGCCACCCGGGCCGTCCACAGCGCCTTGTTGTCCGCCAGCGGGATTGCCTCGTCTCCTCCGTCGTCGGCGCGTGCCTCGGCGATGCTGGCGTGCTGGACCGGCGGCGCGTCGATAGTGAAGATGACGTGGATCTCACTGCCGAGTTCCTCGGTCACGCTGGACCGCACCGCCATCCGCGGCCATGTGGTGTCGGCCAGCTCGGCGTCCTCGAAATCAGATGGCCGGATGCCGAGGATGACCTCCTTGCCGAAGTAGCCGTCCAGCCCGTCCCGGGCCTGCAGCAGGCGGTCCGGCATGGCAAGCCGGTGCCCGGCGAATACCACCGCGGCACCGTCGTCACGAACCAGCTGAGCTGAGGAGAAGTTCATCGCCGGCGAGCCGATGAACCCGGCTACGAACAGATTGACGGGCGCGTTGTACAGGTTCTGCGGCGTGTCGACCTGCTGGAGCTTCCCGTCCCTCAGGACGCAGACACGCTGCCCCAGCGTCATCGCCTCGACCTGGTCGTGGGTTACGTACACGGTGGTGACGCCGAGCCGTTCGTGCAGCTGTGACAGTGAGGCGCGCATCGAGACCCGGAGTTTTGCATCCAGGTTGGACAGTGGCTCGTCCATGAGGAACGCCTGCGGCTCCCGGACGATGGCACGGCCCATGGCGACGCGCTGGCGCTGACCGCCCGATAGCGCCGCGGGCTTGCGCTTCAGGTAGTCCTCCAAGCCGAGCATCCTTGCTACCTCGGCGACGCGGCGGTGGATCTCGGGTTTAGGCGTCTTGCGCTGCTGGAGGCCGAAGGCGAGGTTCTGCTCCACCGTCATGTGCGGGTAGAGCGCGTAATTCTGGAAGACCATCGCGATATCGCGATCCTTGGGCGGCAGGTCATTGACCACCCGGCTGCCGATGGTGATGGTGCCGGAGGTGATGTCCTCAAGGCCGGCGATGGACCGCAGCGCGGTCGACTTGCCGCATCCCGAGGGCCCGACGAGCACCATGAACTCGCCGTCGGTAATGCTCAGGTTCAGCCCGTCGATCCCTTTCACCCCGCCTGGATAGACCTTGTCGACCTGGTCCAGCACGATCTGCGCCATCGGGGCTCCTCCGCCATCGTTGTCGTTGGCCGGAGCGTACCTTTGCGGCGCGGGCACGGCTATGAGCCCGAAGATCACGTTACGGGAGCGTAACGCCCGTGATGTTTTCGTTACATGTGTCAACGGCGCTGGTACCGGCGCGGGCACGTTAACGTTGCCGGGTGGAGGAGATCAACCGGACCATCATCTCGCTGCTGGCTGCAGACGGGCGGATGAGCTTCACCGAGCTGGCTCGACGCACCGGCCTGTCGGTGTCCGCCGCACAGCAGCGCGTGCGCAGGCTGGAACAGCGCGGCGTGATCACGGGCTACGGCGCGGTCATCAGCGCGGAGCAGATCGGCCTGCCGCTGACGGCGTTCGTATCCATCAAGGCGTTCGATCCCGCCGCGCCCGATGACGCTCCGCAGCGGCTGGAGCATCTCGCAGCGATCGAGGCCTGCCACAGTGTGGCAGGCGAAGCCAGTTACATCCTGAAGGTCCGGGTGAGCTCGCCACGGGAGCTCGAGGATCTGCTTCAGGAGATCAGGGCCGCGGCGAACGTCTCGACGCACACCACAATCGTGCTCAGCACGCCCTTCGAGAACCGCCCGCCACGGATCTGAGCAGACTGGGCCTAGCTGTTGGTCCAGCCGTCCAGGTAACCGGCCTGGCGGGCCGGAGCAGGGGCGGCCTCGGTCTCGCCCTGCACGAGCCGGCTGTGGCTCAGCACCAGCACTCCGGTGAGCAGCAGGGCCAGTGACAGAGCCTCGGCGGCCAGGTCGGTCGTTCCGGCATCGATGCGCTCGCCGAACAGGAACATGCCAAGCAGGCTGGCCGCCAGCGGATCGACGATCGTGAAGCCGGGCTGTGAGGCCGCCAGCGGTCCGGCAGCGAGCGCGTGCGAGGCGATCAGCAGACTGGCCGCCCCGGCGCCGATCAGCACGTAGACCGACCAGTTCGAGAAGATCGCGGCCGCGCCGCCGCCAAGGTGAGAGCTGAACTCCTTGATGACGGCCGCCACGAATCCCCAGCTCACGCCGGTAACGGCACCCAGAACAGCCGCGCGGCGAGAGGCTGGCGCGGCCGAGCTATGGCCGAGCCCGAAGGCCACCGTCATGCCCACCACAACCACCGCCAGGGAAGCCAGGCCAGCCAGCCACCAGAGCTGCGCAGGCGCGTGCGCTCGGCCGGCCGAAGGCGACGCAGCGAACAGGAACAAGCCGAGGCCAGCCGACATGGCAGCCGCTGCCAGCCAGTCGCGCCACTGCAGCCGCCGCGAATCCAGTATCGCCATGTAGCCGAATACGAACAGCAGCTCCAGCGCCAAGATGGGCTGGACGAGGGCGAGGGCGCCGAAGTGCAGGGCGGTGAGCTGGAACCCGAACCCCAAGATCATGCTCGCGATCCCGGCCAGCCAGATTGGCCGGCGAGCCAGCCGGAATGGCAGGCGCGCGTCGAAACTGGCCGCCTGGCTGTCCCTCGCGCCCAGGCGCTGGCATACCGAGGAGGTCGCTGTGCAGAAGCTGGCCGCGATTGCCAGCAGGATCGCCTTGTCCACCCGCTCGCCTCAGTGCTCACGCTATCGCTGACGGTGTCCGACGGCCACCGCCACTGTGACCAGCATCCGGCGGGCGAAGTCCATTCCCTTCGCCAATCATCTCGGGCGATCAAGGCGGAAGTGATCAAGGGTGGTGCGCAGCGCGCTTTGTCCTATGTCGCTAGCCGGCGACCGAGTTTCCTGCCGGTGCGGTCTGCAGCGGGGCGGTGGCAGTCGAGGCAGCCAGCGACGAGGGGTTCACGAACGTGCTTCCGTCCGGGCCGGCCTGCACCGCCTCGTGCAGGGCACTGCCCCTAAGGTACTGCGGCCAGCTGAGGAACCATTCGGTCCATCCGTTGTCCCAGGTACCGGGCTTGGGGCTATGCACGACCGTGATGGGGTCACCGGGCACGGCGAGCTTGTAGTAGGTCTCGGCGTGCGCGGGCGACAAGTTGACGCAGCCGTGGCTCACGTTCTCGAAACCCTGCTCACCAACGGACCAGTAGGCGTCGTGGTAATAATCCCCGCTGAAGGTGAATCGCACCGACCACGGCACGGACAAACTGTACCCAGGCCCGGTCATCTGCACCGGGTTGTGCTTTTCGATGGTGAGATAGCTGCCGTTGGGAGTGGCATCGCCTGGCCTGCCCGAGCTGATCGGCCAGTTGTAGCGAAGCTTGCCGTTGTAGTAGATCTGCGTGTGGTGCGTCGCGGTGTTCGCTATCGCCACCAGGGACGGGCCGATGTCGAATGTCTGGGTCAGGGTGTGGAACCCGTACATGCCCGGCGCGCCCTGCACGCCGTTCAGGTGCCCGGTGAAACTCACTGTGGTGCCGGCCGGCCAGTAGTCCCTCGGCCGGAAGTCCAGGGTCTGGTTACCATCCCAGTACCACGCTCCCACCACGGGCCTCGAGGTCCTCAGCTGCAGCGCGCGTTCGACCGCAGCCTTGTTGGTGATTGGCTGGCTGAAGGTCAGGATCACTGGAATGCCGACGCCATAGGTCTGGTTGTAGCCCTCGAATATCTGGGTGCTGAACGTCCGGCCCGGCGTCAGCGTGCGGAACTTGCTGGTGATCTTGCCGCCTCCGGACGTCGCAGCCGTCACTGTGTAAGCCTGTGAGACGTTCAGCGCCCACGTGCTGTGCCAGACCTTGCCACCCTGGCTGAGGCTGCCGGGGACGACGCCGCCGGATGTGCGAACGGTGACGTTCTTGAGCGTGCCGGTGGCTGCGGTGACCGTGACGCCCGCGGACGGGTCCGCGTGCATGGCGCCATTCGCGGGGGTTATCTTGATCTGCGCCTTAACGCCGGCCGCGTCCCCTGGCCTGTTCTGGCTGGTGCGCTGCCCCGAGTTGCCGCCCGTAGCGCACGCTGCTGCCAGCAGCACCAAGGCCGCCAGCCCGGCGACACTGGCCAGTTGACGGAGCTGGCGCGGTCCCGTGTGCCGCATCGACATCCTCCTTCTGGCCGCGCGCTCACGCCGCGCGGCCTGCTTGCGAGGTTACCTTTCCCGGCGGCTCACCCCGGACGCCGATGTCATCCGGCAGCGCAGGACACTGGCCGTAAGCCGGGGAAAGGAGCCGCGACCATGGATCTGACGGAGCTTGCCCGTGCGGTAGCGGAGCGAACCGGCTTGTCCCATGAGGAATCAGCAGATATCACCCGAATACCGCCACGTCATGGGGCAGCTCCATGTGGGCTACAGCGGGCTGGTGGCGGCGGCCGGCTGATCAGGGAGTCCAATGCGCAGGCTGTCCGCCGCTGGGATCGCTGAGATCCATCGCGAAGACGCGCGCGTAGGTGGCCGGCAGTTCGGTGAATCCGACGTGGCCGTAGAACCCGGCTGCCCGCTGGTTCCTGCGGCTGACCAGGAGATGGACGCCGGGGGAGCCCTGGTCGCGCAGCGCCGTGCTGAGGGCCGCGATCAGCTGCCGCCCGAGGCCGCGTCCTTGTAGCCGCCGCACGAGATTGATGTGCAGGTGCGAGGGGTAACGCTCGCTCAGTTCATCGGCGGTTCGCCGGGGGTGATGGATGCCGTGCAGCGCGTGCTGCTCTGGCAGCGACAGCTTCTCCGCCCGCTCGCGCGGCGGTTCCGGGTACCGTGTCCGCAGCGCGGGCCACCAGTCGTCCTCCAGGCGCTGCTCGAAGCTACGGCTGTCGCGGGCACCGACCACATAACCGCCCACTCCGGCGTCGTCCGCTGCCACGAAGGCGAGTGACGGCTCGAAAGCGGCGTATGGCGCGGCATACAGTTCGCCCGGCAGCCTGGGGTCGCCGAATAGCGCGGTGGCGTCCGCGCCGTTATCGGCCGTCAGCAGGCAGATCCCGTACAGGTCGTCCAAGTCGTCGGGCTGATACGGGCGGACTCCGGCCGTTTCACGTTCCACTCGGTTTGTTCTACCGCACCTTGACGGTCGCTGCCGCCGGGTGCGCTAGGAGGCCACCGCGAACAGTCGCAGTGGCTCGCTGCCGTGGACTTCGACGCCCAGCGGGACGATGGCTGCGGTGCCGCGGTGCTCGGCGGCCGCACTGGCCAGTTCCTCGGTCCTGGCGGCAACCACCGTTGCCCCATGCAGCAGCGCGTGATCGACGAACGTGGTGTAGGACCTGCCGTCTCCGGCCGGCGGTGCCGCTAGCACCACATCCTGCTCGCCGATGCCGGCCGACCTGGTGAGCGCCGTCAGCTGCGCGGCCATGTCCAGGTGCGTCAGGCCAGACGGGCCCAGGCTGCCGTCGGGCCGCCGGCTGTAGGGCAGCAGGGCGAGATCGTGCGGCCGTGCGGCCGGCGGGCGCAGCGAGCCCATGCCGAGCAAGGAGCTGAACGGCGTCGCCGCGGGCGCGTCGCCGAACGAGATGACCTGACGTACCCAGGAGCGATCTGCCGCCGCCAGGCCGGCAGTTGCCAGCGGCTGGGCGGTGAGCAGCATCCGGGCGCCGCAGTCGGCGAGCTGGCCGGCGATCTCGGTGACAGACAGCTGTGCGCTCACCGGGCACGGGATCCCGCCTGCGGCGCTGATGGAGTGGTATGCGAGCACGTAGCTGGCGGCGTCCGGCACGTAGACCCCTACGACGTCACGCGGTCGTAGCCCGCGCCAGGCCAAGCCTGCCGCGGCGCGCAGGATCGTGCTCGCCAGGTCCGCGAAGGAGAACGGCCGCTCTGAGTTGCGCCCGAGCAGGGCGGGCCGGCAGCCGAAGGCCGCGGCCACATCCACGAGCTGCTGCGTCGCCGTGCTCTCACCGGTGAAGCTGAGTGTGGTCACCTGACCCCGCCTGCCCTTGCCGCCGGTCGGCTGATGTCACGTCATGGACGGTATTCGCATCGGCCGGGCCGGCACATCATCAGGAATGTGTAGCTGGTTATGTATTCGCTGCCGGAGTGACGGGCCCGGCATGTACATGCGGCATGGTCGGAGCGAATGGGAAGGTCGGAGCACTTGTGTCGGAGCACTGGGTCTGACTGCGGGATCTGTGCCCGCGTGGACCGGGCTGACCGGACCGACGCCGCGCCGGGCCACTGCACCGCCAGCGTGCGCGCTCGGCCCGGACAGCCGGCCACCCCCCTCCTGGCGGCCGGCCGCGCCGGGCTTCTTTGATGCACGTTACGCAGCTGACGCGCCGCTGACATGGGCTGAATTGCGCATTCCGATATGCATCTGCGTGACCACCGAGTGTGTAGACCGGGGCACGCACGATGTAGGCCCGAGGTCAGGCGCGGCGGCCAGCGCGGCCCCCGACGGTCAGTTCTTCTGACCGGACTCGGGCCCCAGGCCGACAGTCCAGGCCGCCACCTGCGCCCTGGAATTCAGGCCGAGCTTGCCGAGGATGTTGGCCACGTGCCTGGCGGCAGTCGCCGGGCTGATGACCAGCTCATCGGCGATGGCGCGATTGGACAGGCCGCGCGCGATGAGCAGCGCGATCTCCTGCTCCCGGGCGGTCAGCACCGACGCGGATAGCGGTCGTGCCGCGTCGGAGCTGGCAGTGGCTGTCCGGGTAACGGGGATGCGCTCGTCGTCCCCGCCGCTGCGCTGGCCGCTGCCATTGGCGGCGGCGAGCGCGAACCGCACCGCCTCATGCATGCTGAGGCGACCGCCCTCGCTGGCCAGGCCGGCGGCTAGTTCCTCGCCGAGCCGCAGGTGCGCGGTGGCCAGGACACTGTCGAGCCGCGCCTGCGCAGAGGTTGGCCGGGGCTGGCCCAGGACCTGCCGCGTCGCGGCCGCGGCGCCTTCGAGCCGGATCGCGGTCGCCGCGTCTGCCTGAGCGGCCGCCAGCGCGGCGATCGCCTCCAGGCCGCGCGCGATTCCCAGCCGCTGCCCGGTTGCCATCGACAGCTCCAGGCTCTCGGCGAAACTCGACGCGGCCGTCGCCAGGTCGTTGTCAGCCAGGGCGATCCAGCCGATGCCGGCCTGGCACCTGGCGATCTCAGTCCGGGCATCGATCGCCCGGAACAGCTCAAGGGCGCTGCGGAAGTGCCGCAGCGCCGCAGCGTCGTCATGGCGGGACCGCGCCAGGGTGCCGAACCCGTACAGCGCGTGCGCGACGCCCCACCCGTTGTTGTCAGCGAGCACGTCCAGAGCGCTCTCGTAACAGGCCTGAGCATCGGCAAGATCGTCGCCGCGGGACAGGATTACTGCCCTGGCAACAAGCGCGAGGCCTGCCTCCCAGTCATCACCGTGCTGGCGCGCCGCGGCCACTGCCTGGTCCGCCCGTGCCAGCGCGGCAGCCGGAAGCCCGGCCCGCAGGCTGATCAGCGCCAGCAGCCGCAGCGCCCCGGCTGGGCATGCCGCCTGACATGCGGCGCATGCGTTCACAGCGGCCTGGGCCCCGCGCGCTGCGGCCGCATAATCCTGGTGCTCAAATGCCAGCTCGGCACCAAGCATGAGCGCCCGGACGCGAACGTCCGCAGGTGCGGCAACGTTCAGCGCCAGGAAACGCTCGAACCAGCCGATGCCCTCGGTGACGTCGCCATGCACTACCCACGGCGAGCGAAGCGCCGAGCACAGGCGCAGCCCCCGCTCGGCGTCAGCGGTTGCCAGGCAGAAGGCCAGGGCCGCGCGGAAGTTGGACTGCTCGGTGTCGATGCGGTGGTACAAGGCCACGCGTTCCGGCCAGGACGGCGGACCGCGTACGAAGCCCTTGCTGACCACGGCCTCGGCGAGCGCAAGCATGTACTGGGCCTGACGGGCGCGGAACTCGTCCTGCTCCCCGGCCGCGGCTAGCTGCTCAGCCGCGTAGGCCTTGATGGTGTCGAGCAGCCGGTAGCGGGCGTCACCTGCCACTTCGTCTTCGAGCGCGACAAGCGACTTGTCGATCAGCGCTGCCAGCAGGTCGAGCACCCGGTGTGCCGGGATCTGCTCGTCGGCGCATACCTCCTCGGCCATCTCCAGGCTCCACCCGGCGAACACCGACAGCCTGCGCAGCAAGATCTGCTCGTCTGGCGTCAGCAGGTCGAAGCTCCAGTCAACGGTCGCCAGCAGCGTCTGCTGGCGCAGCGGCGCGGTCCGGTCACCGGAAGCTAGCAGCCGGAACCGGTTGCCGATCCGGGCCGCTATCTGCTCAGTCGACAGGGCCCGGATCCGCGCGGCGGCAAGCTCGATAGCGAGCGGAACGCCGTCAAGCGTCTGGCACAGCTGCACGATCGGCGCCCAGTTGTCCGGGGTGAGCGAGAAACCGGGCCGGACGGCCGCGGCCCGGTCCACGAAGAGCCGGAGCGCCTCATGCTCGGTTCCCGGTGCCGTCGCCGCCTCGCCTCTGGGCAGGGTCAGCGGCGGCACCCGCCAGACCGTCTCGCCGCGTACCCGCAGCGGCTCCCGGCTGGTCGCGACGACCCGGATCATCGGACAGCCGGCGATCAGCTCGCTGACCAGGTCGGCGACCGCGGCCACGATGTGCTCGCAGGTATCGAGGATCAGCAGCAGCTTGCGCCCGCGCAGGGCATCGACGAGAGTCGCCGAGGCCGGCCGGTCCGGCTCTTCCCCGATGCGAAGGACGGTGGCCACCCGGCGGGGGGCAAGAGACGGGTCGGCACTGTCGGCAAGTTCGACCAGCCAGACGCCGTCGGGGAAGTCGCCGGACAGCTGCCAGCCGAGGCGGATGGCCAGCCGCGTCTTCCCGATGCCGCCCGGTCCGCACAGTGTCAGCGCTCGCACGCTGCCGAGCAGCAGCTCCAGGTCGCCGAGATCACGCTCACGCCCCACGAAGCTATTCGGCTCCGCGGGCAGATTGCCCAGGCGCGATACTGTGTCAGCCGTCATTGTCACTTCGGTACGTCTTCAGCGGGTCAGTGCCTAGTGTCTCACCGTCCCGGGCCGGACGCTCGCAGCGCCCGTACACCCACGCCGCGAATGACGGTAACCTCAGCGGCCCGGGTGTACCGGACCCGGCCGAAGTACATCAGCTTCACAATGGCCCACCACTGCTCGCCAGGGCGCGCGGTCGGCGGCACGGCCACCTCGAACTGAACCGTGCTCACTGCGCCTGCCGGGACGGCGAAGCCGGTCGTCCACGGCCCGGCCTGAATCCAGCTCCCGAACGGCGAGATCAGCTGCGCTTCGCCGTGTACGGCCGACGCGGCCCAGTTGCGCACCACCACTTCCAGGGCGCCGGACTGGCCCGGAGCCAGCGCAAGCTGCTCGGCCGCGAGGCTGATGTCGGCCTCGCCGGCGAGTGCGTCCGCGATCGCCTCCTGCATCCTCGCCACCTCGGGGAGCGGCAGGTCCAGTCGCAGCGGTGGCGGCTGACCGATGCCGAGCAGCACGCTGTCCTCGATGAGCTGGCCCGCGGGATCGGTGATCTGTGCCGTGGCGAAACGCCGGCCAGGCACGCAGCCGGGATCTACCGTCACGGCCACATTCCACTCCTGGTAGCCGAAGGGTGGCAGCTTGTACGCCAGCGGCCCGGCTGGCTGCAGCGTCATCCCAGCCGGCGCCGTCAGCGTCACGGCGCCTTCGGCCGGGGTCGGCCCGCATGCCACTGTCAGCCGCAATCCGGCTGGGCCGTCTTCGTCGAGCCGCAGCTCGCCGGGGGACAGGTGCACCGCGACCGGCATGTTGCCAGCTGGCGCCGGTCCCTTACCGTGCAGCCAGTACCGGGCGTGTACGGGCTGAGCGGGCTCCGGTAGCCCAGCCGCCTGCTCGGGCAGCCCGGCCGGGGGGCTCGCGGTGGCGCCGGCCTCACGCCGGATGCGCCTCTGTTCGCCGGCGAGCAAGTTGCCCGGGCGGACCGCCAGCGTGATCGTCCCTGCCGCTGGGACCTCAACGTGCGCACCCTCGGCTGACAGGGCCAGCGCCACCTCGCGGCCCTCTTCGCACAGGCGGGTCAGGTTCGCCGCGGCCAGGCCGGTAAACAGGTTCACCCGCGCTGGCACCGGACCGGTCCCGCCGATGTCGCGCAGCCGGATGGTGACGCCATCGCTTACCTCCGGAGAGCCTGCCGGGGCAAGCGGATTGCCGAAGGGTTTCAGGGCAGACAACAGCGCGGTCGCTGGCTCTACACTGACCAGCTGCATGCTGACCGGCAACGGGCCGGGGTGGAGGCCGGTGGCGACCGCCAGCAACTTGTGGTTGTAGTCGTGGCCGGCCGCGGCGAACCCGGCGCTCCGCCAGTCTCCGACGTCGGCGGTCAGCGCGTACTCGAAGGTGTGACTCCAGTGCTGCCAGGCGAAGCTGCTGCCATCGGGACAGGTCCGCTTCTCGCCGTCCATCCACACGCCGCACGGCCAGCTACTGCTCGCGCGCATGAGCGCCATGGTCAGCAGGCCGTCCGGGGTGACGAGCCCGCTCGGTGTGCCGCGGTTGAGCAGGGCAACCGTGTGACCGGCCAGCGCGGTCGCCGGCCCGCCCGCTACCTGGGCATCGCCGGCCGGCGGCACGCCGCTGGCCTCGATCACCGAGTCCGCGAGGTCGGCCGTCAGCCGCCTGATCTCCGCGGCGAGATCGGCTGCCGCGACGATCAGGACTGGCAGGTCCAGCGGGGCGCGCAGGTCGGCGCCCGGCCCGAACCCGCCGGACCGGCTGCGAGCAGCGGGGATCCACAGCCTGGCGGCCCCGTGATCGGCTAGCTCGCGCGCCAGCGCGTCGGCTGCCCGTGGTCCGGCCAGCGTCAGCACCCGCTCGGTCTGCGCGTTGTCGGCCGGACCGCCCAGGCAGATGCGGAAGTCAGGCAGGTTCGAGTCGAGTTCGCTGTAGCCGTATCGCGGACCATCCGGGACAGAGCAGGTCGCGGTGACCCCTTGCGCCGCAAGAGCGACGAGCAGCGCACGCGCCTCAGCCCGAGCGGCCGGCGGCGTGATGACCTCGGCCACGCCAATGGCCTGCCGGTGGCGGGCGCCGGTGTCATCGGTGACCGCAACCGTCGCGGTTGAGCCGACCGCCAGCCATTCGTTAGCCGGGCTGTCCAGGGTGTAGGAGTGCTCGGCCACGTCGGTGTCGATCGGCCCAGGTGGCCTGCCGATCACCGACAAGGCGGTCTGGTACACCGGCAGCCCGCCCTGCACCTCGACCGGGAAAATCAGCCGGAGCAGGTGGTCCTGGCCGATCGAGCCGTCCACGTGGGTGCGGAACTCAATTCGGTCCGCGCCATCCCAGAGCAGGGTTTCCTGCGTCACCCGCAGGCTGCCCAGCTGGTACTCGGCCACCAGCCTGCTGCCGACCGGGCACCGCTCCGCGCGCACCACGGCGGGCAGCGCCGAGCTGCCGGTGCCCGGCCCGGCCGGGCAGAGATGCCAGGGCCCTTCGCCCCAGCGCGGGTGCGTCGGATGCTCCGGCTGCAGCATGAGCTCGTTGGCCCCGGGCCGGATCAGTTCGGTGCCGGTTCTGAAGTCAACGACGCGTGCCAGCGTCCCGCCGCGCGCCGGATCGGCCTCGACCAGGAAAGCCTCGTTCTCCAGCACGGATCCCGGCGCAGGCTGCCAGCCGACTGCCGCGCCAGGCTGTGCACCTGCGGCCAGGTAGCAGCGGTAGCCCACACCCGGAACATCGGTAGCCCGGAAAGTCACCGTGACGGAGCTCAGCTGGCCGCCGGCGGTCCTGATCACCCCTTCGGCCAGGAACGGCACCTGCGCGCCAGAGTCGTCCAGTAGCTGCAGCCAGCCGGGCCAGCCCGGCGGCAACCTAAGGTCGATGCAGGTCATCGCGCTGCGGCCGAACGACAGCGAGTTGACCACCATGATCGCGATGGCTGGCCCGGTCGCAGCTGCGCGGGCGCCGAGGCTGGAGGTATCGGCCAGCCCGGCGAGGTATCCGATGGCGGCCGATCGTGCCTGCTGGCCCCGTTCCCATGCTTCGCGCCAGCCGCCGAGCAGATCGAGGTACACCTGATCGCTCTCGGTGCCGGTGATCGCGTCGTGGTGAGCGCCGAACATGAGCTGCCGCCAGGCCTTGTCCAGGCTGGCAGCGGGGTAGTCCGCGCCTGCGAGCCAGGCGAGCGCCGCCAGCCGCTCGCCGTCGAGCACTGCGGTCTCGGCCGCCCGCTGCGCCTGCTTGGTATCGATGTAGGTCACGTCTTTGCCGGTGTAAACCGGGTTCATGTCCCTGGTCTGCGGCGTGATCCAGGCATCTCGCTCGGCGGCGTCGGCCCGCACCGCGGCGAAGAACTCGCCCGGCACGGCCGTGACGAACCGCGGCCATACGTACCGAGCGTTCCAGTCGCGGTGGATCGCGGTCGCCCAGCGGGAGGGCACCACGTGATCGCCGCCGACCGGCAGCAGCACATTGCGTGTCGCGGCGACCGGGGCAAGCTGCCGGAACTGCTCATAGGCGTCGGCCTCGGCGTCGGCCAGCGTCTTGGCGTGCTGGGTGACCCAGCCCGCACCGTAGTGGTTAGCCATGTAGCTGGTAAGGAGCCCGTTGCCGTCGGGGGACAGCCATTCAAATTCCGACGCGAACTGCATCAGTTTGTTATCGCCAGCCGAGCGGTTCGGGCCCCACTGGTGGAAGGGGCCACGCGCCCATGACGACTCGGTCAGGCCAGCCGCTGCCATCAGCCCCGGATAGCCGGGATCGAAGCCGAACGCGTCCAGCATCCAGGACGTGCGCGGGGTGCCGCCGAGCACGTCCCGCTGGTAGGCGATGCCGTAGACCGCATTGCGGATCGTGGACTCCGCGCAGGTCAGGTTCGTGTTCGGCTCGTTGTAGTTGCCGCCGACCAGCTCGATCCGGCCGGCCTTGATGAAGTCGAGCAGGTCCGCTCGGTCCTCGGGGTGCGCATCGAAGTGCGGCTTAAGGTAGTCCAGCTCGGCCAGCACGAACTTGTAGTCCGGGTCGCGGCGGGCCGCGTCCAGGTGCAGCCGGACCAGCTCGAACGCGCTCCGTACGGCCGGCATCTCGCCATGCTCATCAGGTAGCAGCAACCGGCTTTCCAGGAACTGGCCTTGCGTGCTCCACCACACCGGGTCGTAGTGGAAGTGGCTGACCATCCACATGACCCAGCCGGGCTCCGCGACCGTGATTTCGCCGGCCAGTTCCGCGTCTGGGCCATCCGGGCTCACCGCGCTGGCCACCACGGGGAGCCGGGTGCCGGCCGCGACGCCGGGCGGCACCTCGACGGGTACCTCGGCCGTCACCTGGCCGCTCGCTGCCAGGTGAGTCACCAGCGCCGGCTCGGGCGTGCCAACCTGCGGGCCGGTGACCCGGACGCTGATCGCCGTGCGCGGGTCGCTGACGATGGCCGAGCGGGCCTCGTTGGTCAGCGTTACCTTGATGATCTGCAGCGGCCGCGCCGTGCTCCCGCCGAACAGGTCCGTCGAGTCGACGCCGGCGATGCGCATGGGATCATGGTTGCACGTCTGGTGACGCGGTCTCCGCGAGGTCTGCGAGCGCCCGCCCGGTCAGCCGGTGCACGGTCCACTCGTCCATGGGCCTGGCGCCGAGCGAGGCGTAGAACCCGAGCGCGGGCGCGTTCCAGTCCAGCACCCACCATTCCAGCCTGCCGTAGCCGCGCTGCACGCAGAGCGCCGCGAGCTCGGCAAGCAG
Organism: Streptosporangiaceae bacterium; assembly: GCA_052143255.1. Lineage (GTDB taxonomy): Bacteria > Actinomycetota > Actinomycetes > Streptosporangiales > Streptosporangiaceae > JAJYUU01. The sequence continues at coordinate 32,313 of JBKQTJ010000009.1, forward strand.
CGCCCGGCCGTAGCCGTGGCCGCGGGCCTGCGGGGTGACGTACAGGTCCTCCAGGTAGATGCCGTGCTGACACAGCCAGGTGGAGTAGTTGAGGAACCAGAGCGCGAAGCCGACCACCGTCCCGTCGTGCTCGGCCACATGCACGAAGACCGCCGGATCGGGCCCGAACAAGGACTGCAACAGCCGCTCCTGCGTGCCGGTGACCTCAGGCAGGGATCGCTCGTATTCGGCCAGGTCGCGGATCAGCTGGTAGATGGCCGGAACGTCGGCGGGAGTGGCGCGCCTGATCATGCGAGCCGGCCGGGCACCGCGAACCGGTACCGCAGCCGGAACCGGTCCGCCGGGATGACGATGTCGGCAGTCTCGACTGGGTGTCCGCCGGACAGGTGTGCCCGTTCGACGACGATGACCGAGGATCCGGCCGGGATGGCAAGCGCGGCGGCCTCCGCGAGCAGCGACGTGCGCACCGATAAGTCCTCCGCCACTTGGTCAACCTCGATGCCGATGGAGCGCATGCGCTCGATCACGCCCCGGCCGGCGTACGGGCCCTGCTCGGGCATCGCAACGGCGGTGCCCTCGGTCAGCCCGGCCGGCTCGTAACTGGTAGCTAACTGCACCGGCTGCCCGTCGACGGACATCAGGTAACGGGTTGCCGTTACTAACGCCGCGGCTGGTTCGGGCGCGGATCCGGCACCAAGGCGCCGGGCGATGTGGGGCGGCGGCGCGATGAGCTCGGTGTGATGCTCCCAGGTCACGAAGCGGGCGGCCGGCCGGTCGGCGACCAGCATGCCGTCGGCCGGGCTGGCAGATTCCTCGATCCCGAACGGGGAGCCGGGGAAGTGCAGCCGGTCATGCTCGAGCTGGCGGGCAGCGGGCGGCTTGCGGACGTAAGAACCCGAGCCCGTCCTGGCCTCGATCAGGCCCTCGGTGGCCAGGACCTGCAGCGCATGCTTCGCCGCGGTCTCGCCCACGCCGTAGTTGGTGATGATCGCGTTGCGTGACGGCACCCGCGCACCTGGCTCCAGGACGCCCTCGCGGATCCGCATCCGCAGGTCCTCGAGCACCCTGAGATAGACCGGGTCAGCTGACCTGCTCATGGCTGCTCCCTGACGACGCGGCCTACTGCCGCTTCGATCGCCCGCCGCCATTGTCGCCGGCACGGTGGCGCGGACGGTGTTAAGCCGCCGATTTGGCCTCGGCGAGTTGATGCGTAACTAGATAGGTTCCCGATGAGCCTCGGCGGGGCGGCACGTTAGTAACCGTGCCGGCAACCGCCGTCATTACGACACACCGCGCAGGCGTCAACTGTGAGGATCTTGACAATTCAGGCCTGCGGCCGCCCACATGGGGTGGACTGGCCGCGTGCACGGGAGATTAGCGGCTCCCATCGGGCACCCGGCATCGCGCTAGGCGGCGATGGCGGGGGGACGCGGGGCGCGGCGCAGCCATTGCCAGAACGTCCGTCGCGGCCGGCGGGGCGGAGGGGGCGGCCCGGCGGTGATGCCTGCGCCGTGAACCGAGCCTGCGATCTCGACGCGCAGCTGGACGGGGACGCCAGGGCCAGGCGGCTCGGGCAGCGTGACGCTCCCGCCGTGCTGTGATATGTCACCGGCGTCCACCACGATGCCCGGCCTGGTGATCAGCCTGAGCTCCCCGCCTGTCACCTCGGCGGTGATGCGCAGCAGCGGCTGCGTGATCACCGCCTCGGTGAAGTCCAGCGTCACGCCGCCGCCTCTCACCTTGACCTCCAGTTCCTTCGGCACTACCCAGCGGCCATCCCGGCGGGCGCTGCTGCCGTGGACGTGGATCCGTACCAGATCCTTCGGCGTGCCGCTCACCGCGCCCGCGCCGGGCGGCACGACAGCGGCACCCGGCGTGGCCGGCAGGTCGGCAGTCAGCGCTGCGAGCTCGGCGTAGGTCCTGGCGGTCAGCGCGCGCTCCAGGCGGTCGTCCAGTTCTTCCGCGGAGAGCCGGCCGTCCCCGGCGGCTACCCGCAGCAGTTCCACCACCTGATCCCGGTCCGCGTGTGATGCGCGGAGTTCCT
>JBKQTJ010000010.1:0-31545 GCA_052143255.1 Streptosporangiaceae bacterium
AGGGCCATGAAGGCTCGGCTGCGGGACGTTCTGGCCGGGCTCGCCGCGATCGTGGCGGTCGGTGCCGTCATTATCGGGCTGCCGGTCGTGCTTTATCACCTCGGCGGTTCGCCATTGCCGCGGCATCTGGTCGGCTGGCATCGCCTCGTGACGATCATCTCTAGGCGCGACGACGGCAGCACGCTGCTTGCGGTCGTGAGGGACTGTACTTGGCTGGCGTGGCTGCTGTTCTCGGTGTCCGTGCTGGCCGAGGCGCATGCTGCAATACGCGGCGGTACCGGCTTGCGGCTACGCCTGGGCGGCGTCCAGAGTTTCGCTGCACGGCTGGTGGCCCTGGCCGCACTGACGTTCACTGGGTCCCCGGCGCTGGCCCCGGCTGCTGCCGCCGTGGCCGTCAGCGCGCACCATGGTACCCAGCCAGCGCGCCGGCCAGTGACGGCGACGAGCCAAGAGCAAGCAGGCTCAGGCAGCGTGAGCTGGCCAGCCACCGGCGTCGCGGAGGCCGCTAGCGCAAGCCGGCTGGTGACCGTGCGTGCGGGCGATTGCCTTTGGTCGATTGCGCAGCGGTACCTCGGTTCCGGTGACCGCTATCCGGAGATAGCGAGCATGAATTACGGCCGTGATGTGGGTGACGGACAGATCTTCACTAACCCCTCGCTGATTGAGCCCGGATGGCGGCTGCTCTTGCCTGCCGGCGGCGATGCGGGCGGTGCTGGCGCAGCGCATTCCCACAGCGGAAGCGGGGTGCAAGCCGGAACCGCGGCTAGTACCACCGCCATCGCCCGCCACCTTGGTCACGCGGCAGGCAATGCGTATTACCGCCGGCGGCACCCTGCGGCAGCGAACATAGCCGGAACGGGGCCCGCCGACGGCCTGAGTTCCGGCGCGCGCAGAGGTGGCGGCCTGCTAGGTGAGACCGTCGCACCAGCGAGACCTGTGCAGGCTAGCCGGGCCGGCTACCAGCAAGCCGCGAGCGCGCTGTCCGGTGGTCAGCCGTCCGGTGATGAGCTGCTCGCAGTCGCCGGATTCACCGCTGGCGCACTGGCCGGGTCGATCCTGACCAGGCTCAACGCGTTGCGCCGTCGACAGCGTCAGGAGCGACGCGCGGGCCGCAGGATCGCGCTGCCCTCCGATCCGGGCACCTGCGTGACCGAGCACCGGCTGCGCGCGGCAGCCCAGACTGAGGCGCCTATCACGCTGCGCAACGCGCTTACATGCCTGGAGTCGGCGATCACCGCTGCGGGCCAGGAGCTGCCGGACATCATCGGCCTCCACGTCACCCCCGCCGAGTTGGAGGTACTGCTAGCCGCGCCTGCCGCCGAGGCGCCGCCGCCGCCTTTCAGCATCAGTCCCGGCCGCCAGGGCATGTGCTGGCAGCTTGACGCAAGCCTAGGCATGCCTCAGGCTGACGGCTGCCACTTGCTTTCGGGTCTGTTCACGGCGGGTGCCACCGCTGGCGGCTACCTGCTGCTGGACCTAGAGGCTCTGCAAGTCACCGGTTGCGACGGGCCGCCCGACCTCGTTGACCGCTTCCTCATGACGGCCGCGGCGGAACTTGCCAGCGGTAAGTGGGCAGGCTGGTACGAGCTGATTCTGGTCGGCTGCGACGAACTCGAAGCAGTCGGCACAGCCGAGCACGCCAGCAGCCTGGACGAAGCAGTGAGCCTGATCGAGGGCCGCCGCCAGGCTGCGCGCCGTCGGCTCGTCGGCTGCGCGCAAGCCGACGTCCGGCAGCTCAGGCTGGCGGCTCCGGACGACGAGGACTGGGCCCTGACCGTGCTGGTAAGCCGGACCGAGCCGTCGGCAGGTCAGCTCCAGCGGCTCATCGACCTCGCCGAAGAGGGCCCCGGTGGGGTCGCCGCGTTGCTGGCTGGCGACATCGAGACGCCGGCCGGCCGGATGGCGCCGACCGTCGTGCAGCTAGCCCCGGACCCAGATGAGGTCGGCGAGATCATCGCCAACGTCGTGCCACTTCAGATCACGGTGCGACCACGGATGCTGTCGGCCGCCGACTACGACGCGATAAGCACGCTGTTCAGGGTCGCGGCCGACACCGCCGATGTCAGTCAGGACGACGCGGCCTACGTTTCATGTCCCGCACTGCCGTCGATGCCGCAGCCGTCCGCTGGAAGTGAGGACGGCCTGCCTTGGGAACGGCTGCGGTGGGAGCAGACGTCCCCAGAACCTGTGCCGTCCGATAGTCCTGACGCGTCCGGGCCAGCTGGCCTGCACGCTGGGCCGCGGCACGCCGCCGTCGGTCGGCTGCAGGTAAGAATCCTCGGACCATTCGACGTCAGCGGCGCTGCGGAGCAGTTGCAGCCAAAGCAGGCTGAGTTAGTACTGGCCCTGGCGCTGTCCGGGCCTGCCGGATTGTCGAACTCCGCGCTCGGGAGCGTACTCGGCGCCGATCCGGACCATCCAAAGCCCAGCGACGCAGTCAGGCAGCTCATCGCGCGGACACGTCGCCGGTTGGGCCTAGCAACCGACGGGCAGGAATACGTTCAGCACGTCAGCAACGGCACCTACGTGCTGCATCCGGAGGCGTCATTCGACTGGAGCGACTTCCGGTCGCTTGCCGCAGCCGGGACCGCCAGCGCGTTACATGCAGCAGTCGCGCTGATCCGGGGCCAACCGTTCACCGGCAGCTATTTCTGGTGGATCGACATTCCATTGCTCGAGACGGTCCGCGCTGAGCTGGTTGATGCCGCCGTTGCGCTGGCTGAGCTTGAGCTGGCCAGTGGCTCGCCGCGCGCGGCGGCCAGAGCGGCCCGGGCGGGACTGCGCGCCGAGGCGTGCGCCGAGCAGTTGTGGCGGATGCTGATGCGAGCCGAGTATGCCGGCGGGAACCTCGCCGGCGTGGGCGAGGCATGGCGCAGCTGTCTCGATTCAATCGAGGATGTATCGCCTGACGGCGAGCCGCATCCCGACACCGTAGCGCTGTACCGGCAGCTCACCCGTGCTGCCCGGCAGCACGCGGACGCGCGCGACTGAGGAAAAAGCGATGAAGTAACGGCAGCAAGAAGAGCTACGCTGATTACGGGCGTAATCAGAGGAGCTTGGTCCATGGAGAAGGCAGCTGTCGATCACCTGCAGAAGCTGATCGACGATGAGGTGAAGCAGCGATTCCCGGCCGGCGCGATACGCGAGGTCAAGGTTCTCCAGTACGGCGACGACCTGGTCGTCGAGCCGGGTGAGCTTGCCGTTCGCGTCTACGTCGACGCGCCCGAAGACAAAGACGAGCGGGACAAGGCCCTGCAGCGTTTCGAGGCCGCGAACCACGACACCATCAAGAAGCTCCGCGACGAGTTGTCGGCCCGGCTGCCGGAGGCTCGGCGGCTGGAGTTCCGCACTACCGACGGCGACGGCGGCAGGATCATTCTGAATCGGCCCGGCGGATCATTCGAGGCGCGCGCACTGGCAGGCACCGACCTCACTCCGGTGATGGCTCGGCTGGGGCCGGCCGACCTGGAGACCCTCGACACGCTCATCACCGCGGGCATCGCCAGCAACCGGGCCGAGGCAGTCCGCTGGACTATCGCCCGCATCAGGGAACGCCCCGCCTACGAGCAACTTCGCGCGCGGGCCCGCGAGATCGAGGACCTCAAGGCCCAGTTCTGAGCTAGACGATGAGCACGTAAACAAAGCGTCGTGGGGCTCTTTGTTGACGTGCTGACGTTGTAGCAGGCCAATGCGGATCAGTAGGAGTCGTGCCGCCGCAGCCAAGCCATGGTCCATGGCAGGTTCTCTTCGTCGCGGCCCTTCGGCGTCAGGTCCAGCAACTGGTAGCCGCTGTTGAACGGGTCGAGCCCGCGGCTATAGGTGGAATAGGTGTGGAAGACCTGGCCGTCCTCGTCCATGGCGAACACGCTGAGCCCGGGCAGCTCATCCCCGACCTCAGACGGCCGGTAGTTGTACTGCGCGCCGTCGGCCTGCTGCTCCGGCGTGAACGAGACGCCGTAGTCGTAGTTGAAGTCGCTGCCCGCCGACGACACCCAGCGGAACGACCACCACATCCGCTGCCGGTACTCCTCGAGCTGCGCAAACGGGGCGCGGGACACCGCCACCATGGACGCATCGCGGTGCGCCAGGTGCACCGGCATGCCGTTGAAGCTGTCCGCCCAGAGCGAGCAGCTCGGGCAGCCTTCCTCCCAGTCCGGCCCGAACATGAAGTGGTACACGATCAGCTGGCTCCGCCCGTCGAACAGGTCGCGCATCATGAGCCGGCCATCGGGTCCCTCGAACTGGTAGTCCTTGGTGACCGGCACCCACGGCAGCCGCCGGCGCTCGGCCGCCAGCTCGTCGCGGAGGCGGTTCAGTTCCTTCTCCCGGGCCAGCAGCGCGAGCCGGGCTGCCCGGTGCTCGTCCTCGTTGCCCACGACGTGCTGAGCAGCGCCTGCCTCGAAATTGCTCATCGTGACTCACCTCCGCACCGAATCTAGTGCGGGCACCTTTGCCCCGGCAGCGCCGGCCGTCGCGGGGCGCCCGGCGTCGGCCGCAGCCAGCGCTCCGAGCAGGGACAGGCCCGCCGCGGTGGCAAGGGCCGGCCGGAAGCCGGCGATGACGCCCGTCACCGAGCCCAGGTGGCCGCTGGCGGAGAACACCGCTGCCACGATCGCGACCCCGAAGACCGCGCCGAACCGCTGCAGGGTGTTCTGCACGCCCGAAGCCTTGCCAAGCTCAGCGGCTGGCACCGCGCTCAGCGCGGCGGTCGGCGTGGCCGGGATCGCCATCGAGATGCCGACGCCCGCCACCACCAGCGGCACCACCAGGCTGCTGTAGCTCACCCCGGCGGCGGCGGCAGCAACCGTCCAGCCCAGGCCGCCGGCTTGTAGCGCCATGCCTGTGACCATCAGCGGCCGCGGCCCGACCCGGTCGGTGAGCTTCCCGGCCAGTGGCGCGACCACCAGCGGCGTCGCCGTCCACGGCAAGAACCGCAGCCCGGTGGCGAGCGGTGAGTAGCCCAGCCCGAGCTGGAAGAACTGCGACATCAGGAACGCCGCCGCGGTGATCGAGCCGATCATCAGGAACCCGGTCGCGTTCGCTGACGCGAACCGGCGATCGCGCAGCATCCCGATCGGCAGCATCGGCGACGTGGCGCGGCGCTCCCAGGCGACGAAGCCGACCAGCAGCACCACGCCGAGGATGAGGGCAACGATGACCTGCGGGCTGCCCCAGCCGACGTCGGTGGTCCGCACCAGGCCCCATGCCAGGGCCACCGTGCCGAGGGCAGCAAGCGCCAGGCCGCCGAGGTCCAGCCGGACCGCCGGCCCGCGGCTCTCCGGCAGCTTGGCCGAGGCCAGGATCGCGGCGGCCAGGCCCACCGGCACGTTGATCCAGAAGATCCAGTGCCAGCTCAGTCCCTGTACGACGGCACCGCCGACCAGCGGCCCGCCGGCCACGGCCAGCCCGCCGATCGCGCCCCAGATCCCGACGATCGCGCCGCGGCGTTCCGGTGGGAACGCACCCGCCAGGATGGTCAGGCTCAGCGGGCTGACCAGCGCGGCGCCGATGCCCTGGATGGCGCGCGCGAGGATCAGCGCGTCCGCGTTCGGCGCCAGGGCGCAGGCGGCCGACGCGAGGGTGAACAGAACCAGGCCAGTGACGTACATGCGCCGCCTGCCCAGCCTGTCGCCGAGCGCGGCGGCGGTGATGATACCTGCCGCGAACGACAGGGTGTAGGCGTTGATTGTCCACTCCAGGGTGGACACGCTGCCTCCGACGCCAGCATGAATAGCCGGCAGCGCAGTGACCACGACCAGCGCGTCGAGCGCGGTCATGAAGAAGGCAACAGAGGTCAGCGCCAGTGCCCAGCGCTGTTGCGTTCTCATTATCCCCACCTCCGGGGACCGGGCAGCTGCGCCCATCGGCACCTGCGGACTGCCCTGGCTCACCTCTCCTACGGCGCGGCAGACCGGATATCGACAGCTGCCGGAAAAGGAAGGAGGTCACTCCGCGAGACCGCCGAACGGGCCGCAGTGCCCGGCTGGCGCTTCCGCTGAGGAACGAGCGGGCCGTCGGTGACGGGCGCTGGCTATTCCGGGCGCAGGCTGGCAGCGCGGCGGACCATCTCGTCGCGCATCGGGCCGTTGTCGGTGGCCTCGATGGCCCTGGCCCAGGCGGCCACCGCCGCATCCGGCTGCCCGGCCCGCTCCAGCAGGTCGGCGTGTGCGGCATGCAATGGGCCGTAGCTGTCGAGCTGCCCGGCCTGCAGCACGGGAGTGAGGATCGCCAGGCCTGCCAGCGGGCCGTCGGCCAGTCCGGCGGCGACAGCCCGGTTCACCTCGATGACCGGGGAGGGGCTGCGGCGGGCCAGCTCCCGGTACAGCACCGCGATCTGCGCCCAGTCAGTCTGCTCGAACGAGGGAGCCTGGGCGTGCAGCGCCGCGATGGCCGCCTGGATCTGGTACGGGCCGGGCGAGCGCCGGGACACCGCGGCGTCGAGCAGCGCCGTGCCCTCGGCGATCATGGCGGCGTCCCAGGCGAGCCGGTTCTGGTCGGCCAGCGGCACGGGCCGGCCGTCTGCGTCCTGGCGCGCGGGCGCGTGCGAGTGAGTCAGCAGCATCAGCGCGAGCAGGCCCGCGCTCTCCGCGTCGTCGGGCAGCAGCCGGTGCAGGACCCGGCCCAGCCAGATCGCCTCAGCGCACAGGTCGACGCGGACGAGTTCGCCGCCGCCGCTGGCCGCGTATCCCTCATTGAAGATGAGGTAGATGACCGGCCGCACCGTCGCCAGCCGGGCGGAGAGCTCGGACGCAGGCGGGACGCCGAAGCTGATCCCGGCGGTGCGGATCTTCCGCTTGGCCCGGACCAGCCGCTGAGCCAGCGTCGGTTCGGGCAGCAGGAACGCGGCGGCGATCTCGCGCGTGGTGAGGCCGCCGACGTAGCGCAGCGTGAGTGCCACCCGGACCTCGGCGGCCAGCGCCGGGTGACAGCAGGCGAAGATCAGCCCGAGGCGGTCATCCTCCATGGTCGGCTCCTGCGGATCCGCCGCGCCAGGCTCGGCCGGGGCTGCGGTCGCGACTAGCGAGGACAGGCCCCGTTCCGAGGTGTGCTGCCGGATCCGCATCTGATCGATCGCCTTCCGCCGCGCCGTCACCGTCAGCCAGGCACCCGGTTTAGGCGGCACGCCGTCGCGCGGCCAGGTGCGCGCGGCCGCGACGAAAGCCTCGGAGACGGCATCCTCGGCTGCCTGCAGGTCGCCGAGCGCCGCCGCGAGCGTCGCGACGATGGCGGTCCATTCCTCCCGGTACGCGCGCTCAAGCGCGCCGGAGACGGCCGCGGCGGGTGGTTCGCCCGGCGCGCCCTCAGTTCGGTCCGCCGCCCCGGACGTGCCGGTCATTCGAGCGGTGCCCGCCACGGCTGGCCCTCCAGGACCGGCCGGACCTCGACAGTGCCGTAACGCATGATCGGCATCTTTGCCGCCCAGGCCAGCGCGGTATCCAGGTCGGCGGCGTCGAGCAGGTAAAAGCCGAGCAGATGCTCCTTGGTCTCGATGAACGGCCCGTCGGTCAGCAGCCGGTCGCCGTCGCGCAGCGTTACCGAGGTGGCCGTATCGACCGGCGCCAGCTGCTCGGCGCCGAGCAGGACGCCGGCATCCTTGAGCGTGACGGTGTAATCGAGCCAGCTGTCGATGACGCCGTCGCCGGCCACGGGTACAGCAGCCTGACTCGCGCCAGGCGCGGCGTAGATCAGCAGCGCGTATTTCATCTGTTCCTCCGCGGGCTGTGCCGGTGCTCATTCTCCTGCCTACCCAACGCGGCCGGCCTCGCCAGATCGACAGCCGGCCTGGGTGAATCTGGCGAGATCACGCCGGGCCGCCGGTCAGGACGGTGAGCCCCAGCGGAGGCGGGCTCGGGCCGGTCCAGCGGGACCGAAGATCGTAAGGTTCCCTCGTTGTGACGTTTGTCATATATAGCCCTGATCCACTCAGAATAGCTGAGACACCTTGTAAGTGGCAGAGACGCCCGGTAGGTCGTATGGACGACAAAGTGGACACTCTCGCATACCCTTTGCCGTCGATCAGTCGCTCTGAGAGAGGGAAGCAACCGTGCGCCATCGCAGGCTGGGCATGTTCATGGCTGCTCTGTCGGCCGTTGCAGTGATGCAGACGGGGCTCGCGCACGCGAGCAACGCGCCGGCGTCGACGGCGCCCGCCGGGCTGCCTCCGTACCACTGCAGCACACAGCATGACGTGCGGAAGGTCACCAAGGTGGGCGACCAGTTCGCCATCGGCGGCAAGCCGGTGACATTCCGCGGCTTCACCATGTACCCGATCGGCGCGAGCTGGGACAACGCCACGTTCCCGTCCTACGTCACGAATGTCCTGAACCTGGCCCAGTCGGCCGGGCAAACGCTACCGCGGCCCACGGATGAGTGGACAGCGACCGGCACCGGGCAGACCTGGAATGACCCCGTGATCTGGAGCAACGTCGACGACGTGGTCTGCCAGGCGGCAGCCCGCGGCATGCACGTGGTCATGGACCTGTCGGCTTACAAGTGGCTGCTGGAGTCGCATGGTGAGAACCCGATGGATGCCCAGCTCTGGCTGCCGTTCCTCCAGGCCGTGGGAGCCCACTACCGGGGCGTTGCCGCGATCGCCGAGTACGCCATCGACGGTGAGCCGGCGTTCCCCGTCGACAAGACCCAGATGTACGCGCTGAAGGCGTTCTACCGGACCCTGACCGACGCGCTGTACGCAGACGACCCGACGCACCTGATCTCGGCGGGCGGATTCAACAACATGGACAACGGCTACCCGGACTGGTGGAAGCCGATCTACGCCCTGCCGCACAACGACGTCGCCGGCTTCAAGACCTACTCCGAGGCGGACCTCGCCGACGAGGCCGGGTACATCTCCGCCATCCACTCGCTGCACAAGATCGCCCTCGACGAGGAATTCGGCGAGCCGCAATATGTCGGGGACGCAACCTACTCCGGCCAGCCGTACAACCGGCTGGCGATGTCTCGCGCCCTCTTCTACCAGGATGTCTACGCTACGGCTGACGCGAGCCACTGCGGTGGCGAAATCTTCTGGAACCTGGCGCGGCTGGTCGGCCCGCAGCATTATGACGTCAGCCCCGAGACACCGGGTGTGTGGCAGGTGGTGCTCCGGTACGGCGGCAAGTAGGCCGGGAGCGCAGCCGCCCCAACGATTAAGGCCGGCGGGCCCGCTTCCCACGGCGGCGGGCACTGCCTGGCATCGCCAGTTCGCCGACCGGCCAGATCGCCTGGCCGCTTTCCCGGCACACCCAGGCAGCACGGCCATCGCGCACCTCCGGATCCAGCCGGCGCGGCGGGCTGGGGTGCTGCGGGCAGGCCGGCCACTCCGGCGAGCGGCCCGCATCGTGAAGCTGGTCAGCGGCCCAATGCTGGAACTGCTCCGCCAGCTGGGCCACCTGCTCGGCGGCGGGGCTGTCCACCAGCACCCAGATCCCCTCACCCGTGCCGCCAGGACCATGGATCCACCCGCACACCGACGGCGCTTCCCGCTCCTCGTGGGCCTCTTCCCGGATATCAGGCAAGGCCATTCCACTGGCAGCCAGATCGGCCAGCAGCGGCGCCACCGCCTGTCGCAGCACCGCCCGCTCCACCTCGGTCAGCGGCCGCGGGTTCCGCGTCAGCTCCCTGTCGCGCTGCCAGCGTTCGAAGGCTTCTTCACCCATCTCCTCGCGCAGTGCGGCAAGAGCCGCCGCGTCACCAGAACGAAAGACGAAAAAGCTGCCACCGTCATCGCCGCGAGCCCACAGCGGGCGAGCAGCCGGATCCGGCGGCCCCGAACTCATGCAAAGCAGCGTAGATCGTCGGCAAGCCTGCACGCCACCAGCCAACGCACCGCAGAGAACTGCGGCACCGCACCACAAACCGATTAACAATGGAGTAACGATTCAGGACACCAGGCCTCCGGCAGGCGTCCGCAGCGGCCCTTTAGGCCGCCTGTCCGCATCCACGCGTCTCCGGGGATAACGCTCATCAACCGCAAACCGCAAACCGCAATTGCAGGACTACTCACTGCGCCGTTCCAGATTACGCCTGGCCGAAGCGACCAGGGTGTCACTGGCTCGCTTGAGCAGATCCCGGAACACCTCTTCCTGGTAGCCACCCAGGAAGGCGACCAGGTCGGAGATGGCGCCGTTGACCGCACTTTGATGAGCTGGACTGGTGCCTGCGGCGCGAATAAGCACGATGAAGATTAAGTAGGCCACGCTTCCTATCACGGCCCCGAGAAATGGCCTGGCAATATGCCAAAGCTCGTCGCGCGCCTGGCCCTGGTCTGAATTACTCAAGATACCTGTAAAGCTTGTGGTGACGCCTCCGAGCGCACCCCACCACAGCACGGCAAGGGGGACAGGTCCTGCCGGGTCCGGAAGAAGACGGTGCAATGGTCCCCAATGGACATAAAGTAATCCGACCGCCACAAGTCCTACGAGATAACCGAGTTGGAGAAGGAACACCCAGATAGGTGCGCGAGACGTGGACAAAGGAGCCGACGGGCTAGCGACAGCTCGATCACTACTAGCATCCGGCTCGATCGCTGGCGCAGCGGCATCTGGTAGATCGACGGACTCTGATGACGTCAACGGCCTGCCCTCAGACCGAGCGCAAGGACAGAGCCGGCGGGAAGACGGTAATGACCGTATCCGTCGTCGTTAGCATGCGCTCTTGCGTGCCGCCCGGCTCACGACGGGTCACCTTGGCAGTCGGCTCCACTCGTCACGCTCCAGCTTCCGCCTGTCGCTGAACGGCCCCTTCCGCGACATCGGTACAGGTGCCGTTCACCTAGCCGCTTGCGCAGCCGGATTGATATCGAGCGGGAGGTAATACGTGCCGCTTGTATCGTAAGCGCGCGAAGCGTAGCCCGTCGTCCCGATGTGGGGAGAATCCGGCCAGGGCGAGAATCCGGGCGAACCGCCCGGCCACTTGGCACGTCCCTGTCGCTGAGGTCTGAGATTGTGCCCTCCGCGTAGCAGGTCAAGATGGCCTGGGTCTGGTTGAGGTTAGTGACCGTGCTGAGTCGGCCCGCGGGGTTGAACTGCCGCGGGACGGCCGGCCCTGCGACGGGACCTTCGCCCCTGGGGCTGGTACAGCTGCGGCTGTTGGATCGGCGAGTCGGATCCAGCAGGGGAGGACTGGTGACTAGGATCCGGGCCGCCCTGGCGGTGCTCGCGTCCGCAGGGCTGGGCGGCCTCGTAGTGGTGCCGATGGCCACGGCACCGGCGGGCGCGGCGGCCCAGCCGCTGCCGGACATGCTGGTCGCGATCCGCGCCGCGCATCACCCAGGGTCGGACAGGCTGGTATTCCAGTTCCGCGGCGGGATGCCCGACCAGCGCAGCGTCCGCTACGCATCGACGGTGATCGCGGACCCGTCGGGGAAGCCGTCTCAGTCGCCGGCAGCGCGAGGCTGGTCGTGCGGTTCTACGCCGCGAACGGGCACAACTCGAAGGGCCAGGTGAGTTACGGCCCGCAGCGGCGCGCCTACGCGCTGCCGGAGCTGATTCAGGTCGCCAACGCCGGCGACTTCGAAGCCGTGCTCAGATTCGGCGTTGGCGTGGCCAAGCGGGAACCGTTCCGCGTCCTCACGCTGTCCAACCCCAGCAGGTTCGTCGTCGACATCGCCACGCCGTTGCGCACCACGAACGTCCGCGACTACTTCCAGGACCTGCACCGGGTGGCCGGCGGTACGCCGCCGCTGACTCTGGCTGTCACCCGGCCGGTCATTCCGCCCGCAGTCGCGTTCGGCGCTCTGCAGCGCCTGTGGGCCGGGCCGACTCAGGCCGAACTCGCAGCAGGCCTGCGCGTCGTCTCGTCGAAGACCACCGGCTTCTCGAAAGTCACGATCAGCGACCACGTGGCCCGGGTCTACCTCACCGGCGGATGCAGCAGCGGCGGGTCCAGGTTCACCGTGGCCGATGAGATCACCCCGACACTGAAGCAGTTCAGCACCGTGCGCCGGGTCAAAATCTACAGCCCCAGCGGGCAAACCAAGCGGCCCAATGGGCACTCAGACTCAATCCCGGCTTGCCTAGAGCCATAGTCCGTCGGCGGCGGGAGCCGGAACGCGCCGTCCTATCCCGCCGAGGTAGGTCGCACTGGCTGGTGCACGTGTCGCGTGTTCTTGAGACTGTCTGGTTGCCCTCGGCCACCGGAAGGAACTCGGTCCATCAGCTTGGGAATCTTGGCGTCGCGCGCCGCATCAGGACGGCGATCCGGCGGCGGCTTCCTCTTCGGGTCGCAGCGCCCGCAGCACGCAGAACTCGTTGCCGTCCGGGCCGGCCAGGACTACCCAGGTCACGTCTGCGCCCTGACCAACGTCGACGCGCCGCGCACCAAGCGCCTCGAGCCGAGCTACTTCTGCTGCCTGGTCCTTCGGCCGCAGGTCGATGTGCAGCCTGTTCTTCCCGGCCTTGGCCTCCGGGACGGTGGTGAAATACGACCGTGTCGTGTCTGGGGACCGGGGGCTCCACAGGACCGAGTGTGAGGCGCGGTCAACGGGCGCGCCGCGGTCCTCCCAAATGCACTGGGCAGCTAGTAGCGCTGGGACCGGGCGGCGAAGAACCCGCTAGATTCCCGCTGCCACAGCAGCACGATCGCGACGACGCCAACCACCCATTCCGCTGCCGGGAGTATCTTGCCCGCGATTCCGACTGGCTGCGCGATGATCACAAGCATCCCGAGTGTGAAACAGGCAAAGAACACGGTCGATAGCATGCGGGCCCATCTCCTGCCAGAGTGGTTCTTAACGGCCATCCACAGCCACAGCAAAGCGCCAACGATGCCGCCCAGGATGAGAAAGCCCCCCCCCCGCCGTTCGCTGTGAAAGTCATCGTCGATGCCACCCCGAAGTCAAGCTGGAGGCGGTTATGGATGGCGGCGATGTTGAGGATGGCCGAAAGTACCTGGACAGCCGCTCCCGCATAGATGAACATCACCGCAGCTGAACCGACGGCGGCGGCTTATCGTAGGCGGACCATCCTTTGTGCTGGCCCAGCCAGTCGCCGTCGAACGGAGGCTGGTATGACATCGTGCCACCTCGTAACCCAATGTGCCCTGGGCGCTTTCCCCGTGAACTCGAAGAGATACCGCGTAACTATGCCGCAGATGGTCTTACCGGTCTACCTCGGCGCCGGGCGCAGCACCGGCGAGCCAAGGTGGTGAAAACAGCCTCGGCATGGCGCGGACGGCGGCTCGGCGGAGTACTCGAGGTGGCCGGGGGGTCCGTCCCGGCCGCCGTCGGCCGCCAGCACGGCGCCGTTGATTTAGCTGGCCTGCGGCGAGCTTGTCGCAGCCTTGGCCTTTGCGGCGCTGGCCGCGCTGCTCACGTGTGCGAGCCCCATGCCGCGTGCCGGGTGCGAGGCTTCTGGCTAGCAAATGGCCGCCAGTGCACACCCAGCGGTGGTGCGCCAAATGAGGATCACAGCAGCGTCAGTCGACTGATTGAACTGGTGCTTACCATTGCCTTGAGATGATGCGTCACTACTTATAGATCCGGTGTATCCTGATCATTATGACGCGCATCACTGTAGAGATCAATGACGAGTGGCTGGATGCCGCACGGCAGGCTCTCGGGACGGAGACCAAGGTCGCGACCATCAACGAGGCGCTCCGGATCCAGGCGCTCCGGATTCAGGGGCAACGGATTGCGGCGGCCTTCGACAGCGCGCAGATGGACTTTGGCGCGTCTGAAGACGCCTTCGGATACGGGGGTGGGCGCGACCTTTCCAGGCTCGCCGAGCACGCGCGAGACCAGCACGTCGCGTGATGGCCGCCGCCGCCTACCTTGCCGACACCTCGGTCTATGTCCTGCAGAACCGTCACCAGGTCGTCCGGGATCGTTTCGTTACGCTCCTCACGCAGGGGCGGCTAGCTGCATGCCAGATGACGGCGCTGGAGTACCTCAATAACGCAGCGGACCCAGAAAGCTACGAAGCTCTGTGGGGCGCGCTTCACACTCAGCGCTGGGTCGACGTGACGAGCGAAGCGATGACCCGGGCACTGGAAGTCCACCATTCGATGGCGGAGCGCAGCCAGCACCGCCATTTCCGACTGCCCGACCTGATCATTGCGGCTACAGCCGAGCTCACCAACCTGACCGTGCTGCACTACGACGCCGACTACGACCGGATCGCCGGGATAACCGGCCAGCCAACCGAGTGGGTTGCGCCAAAGGGTTCCCTCTAGAGACACTGCCAAGGTCTCCCGCCACAACCAGGGCGAAGGCGATCGTTGATGGGGACCGTGCTGACCTAATCACTGACCACCGACGAGCGGCTGTCGCACCGCTAACGCTAATTCGGCGTCACGGTCATGGCCTGATCACGATTACGTTCGGCTTAGCTTGCCAGGCCGCCTGAGCGAGGTTACCCCCAGCTGGTAGAGGTTCTTGAGACTGTCTAGTTGCCCTCGGCCACCGGAAGGAACTCGGCCATCAGCCGGGGAATCTGGGCATCACGAGCCGCGTCAGGACGGCCCGGCGGCGGCTTCCTCGTCGCCCTGCAGCGCCCGCAGCACGCAGAACTCGTTGCCGTCCGGGTCGGCCAGGACCACCCAGGTAACGTCCGGGCCCTGGCCGATGTCGACGCGGCGCGCGCCGAGTGCCTCCAGCCGGGCTACCTCGGCTGCCTGGTCCTTCGGCCGCAGGTCGATGTGCAGCCTGTTTTTCCCGGCCTTGGTCTCAGGAACTCTCAGGAACAGCAGGTCAGGCGCGACGCCGTCCTCCGGGCTGTCGGCCGGCGGCTCGAGGACGACCTCGTCTTCCTCGTCGAAGGTACGACGCCAGCCGAGCGCCTCCTCCCAGAAGGAGGCGATCTTCGCCGGATCGGTGGAGTCGACGCACAGGCACTGAATGCGAATGTCCATAGAGTGACTCTGACCTGCCGCACGCTCAGCTGTCGACATGATTACTTGTTGTCAGCGAAGTGCTACCCACGATTATGGGCTGGCCGTTGGCCAGCGGCGGGCGAATGCCGTTCCGCCGCACGCCGCCGTGTCGATCTGGCCTCGCCCGGGCTCATCGATTTAACAGTACCTACTGATATTGGCCGATTTCTCATGGCATTTTGATCGAATGAGTGCCACGCTGTGCACGCTTAGTTAGCACTCATCCGAATTAGTTGATAATTCACAATAATCATTGTCAACGGTTTGTTCCCGGAGCAGGCTGGCGCCAATGACTGTCGCCGGGGCGGGGAGGGACATCGCCGAGCGGTGCTCGCGCTGCGGCAGTGTCACCTGCCTCGGGAGGGATCATGATCAAGTCAATCGGCGTTGCGCTGGCCAGCCTCGTGCTGGCCCTGCTAGCGGGCAGTGGCGTGGCCGCGGCGCGCACAACCGGGATGGCCGGTCCGGCCGCACCCGCTCATCCGGTGTTCGCCTACGTGTCCAACTACAGTTCAGGCACAGTGACGCCGATCAATACCGGCACCGGCGCAGCTGGCGTCGGCATCGGTGTCGGGACTAATCCCGGTGCCATCGCGATCACGCCGAACGGGAAGACGGCATATGTCGTCAACGAAGGCTCGAGTACGGTGACCCCGATCAGCACCGCGACGAACAAAGCCGGACACGCCATCAAAGTGGGCGCCGACCCTACCGCCATCGCGATCACGCCGAACGGGAAGACCGCCTATGTCGTCAACAACGGCTCAGGCACTGCGGCTTCATACGCCGTGACCCCGATCACGATCGCTGGCAACAAGGCTGGCCGCGCGATCAAGGTCGGAGCCACGCCCATTGCGATCGCGATCACGCCGAATGGCAAGACGGCGTACGTCGTCAACGAGAGATCATGGACAGTGACGCCGATCAGCACGAGCACCAACAAGGCCGGAAAGCCGATCGCCGTGGGTGAGGGCCCGGACTCGATCGCCATCACGCCGAACGGAAAGACGGCCTACGTCGCCAATGCAAGCTCGAACTCAGTGACCCCCATCAGCACCGCCACGAATAAGGCCGGCAGACCGATCAAGGTCGGCAGCGGCCCGTCCGCCATCACGATCACGCCGAACGGCAAGACTGCCTATGTCGCCAACTTCAACGGGAACACCGTTAGCGCGATCAACACCCGTACCGGCAAGGCCGGCAAGCCGATCAAGGTGGGCGTTATCCCGCAGGCGATCGCGATCACGCCGAACGGGAAGACCGCCTACGTCGCCAACCGGGGCTCGGGAACCGTCACCGAGATCAGGGTCGCCACCAACAAGGTCAGTAAGACGTTCAAGGTCGGCGGGTATCCCTGGGCGCTCGCGATAACCGCTAGCGGGAAAACCGCCTACGTCGTCAACAACGGCTTGGACGCGGTCAACCCGATCAGCACCACTACGAATAAAGCCGGCCCGCCGATTGGCGTCGGAGATTCGCCCATCGCCATCGCGATCATGCGGTAGCAGCGGCCCCACCAGCCAAGAGCCGCTTGCCACGACATTAGCGGCTCTTGGCTGTCGGGCTACCGGAGGATGACGTTCACGATTCAGCGGTCGTGCTTACAATCCTCGCCGAGGAAGACGACGGCATACACGCCAGCCGGTACCTGGGTGCTACACCCGCAAGCAGTGATACCGAGTCAGCTACGAGGATTGGATGCTGCCTGGTGTCCCGCAGACCCAGCAGAGCCTCGAGCCAGGGTCGTAAGCTTTCGACGCCCAGGAAACCTCGCAGGGGTCGCAGCGCAAGCGGCTGGTGCTCACGGCGTCGGGGTCGGGGATGATCATCGTTACTTCACTCTTCAGCTAGGCCAGACCTTCATGGTGGACAACTTCAGGTCGATAGCGCGTCGAGCCTAGCGTCGCCCAGCGCATGCTCTAGCCGGTCTATCTCGCGCTGACCCGCCGCGCGCTCAGCTGTCGACATGATTACTTGATGTCAGCGAAGTACTACACCAAGATTATTGGCTTTGGCCCGTATTGCCTCTAACGTGCTCAGTAGTCTCAGCAGAGCCCTTTCTTACCCCTGCCATCTCTGGCTGCATGCGTCTGAGGATGCCTGGCACCGAGCGGCTGGGCTCGACGCTGACTCAGTCCGCAAGGAGGAAGCCCGTTCATGAAGCCCCCCATCTCGTCAGGTTCGCGGCGAATGACCGCGTACCTGGCCACAGCCGCAGGATCAGTGCTGCTCCTCGGCGCGATCGCCGGTCCCGCCATCGGCGCGACCAGTAGCGGTCACCCATCGACGATGCGCGTGCCGCAGGGCGCGGGCGCTGCCGCCCTTTCGGGCCTGACGGTGTTCGGCCCCACGCCGGCCAGCACGCCGGAGACGGTGTCCTTCATTCTGAAGGCCAGGCACGCCGATGACCTTCAGGCAAGCGTGGAGGCCGGGATGCCGGGCGGCTACCTTTCGGTGAGCCAGTTCGCCCGCGACTACGGCCAGCCTCAGGTCAACATCTCGGCGCTGGAGAGCTACCTGTCCGGCTTCGGCATCTCCACCACTGCCGACGCCGACGGCCTTGATGTCACCGCGACCGGCACGGCCGGCCAGTTCGACAACGCTCTGGGCGTGCAGCAGCAGCAATACAAGCTCCCGGCCAGGCGGTCGGTGGACGGATATGGCGGGCATCCAGCCCGGATGATCCATGGCACCATCCAGCAGCCGGTGCTGCCATGGCAGCTTGGCCAGTTCGTGCTGTCGGTCCTCGGCCTAGTGGACTACCCAACCTTCGGCAGCCTTGCCGTGCACAAGCCGGCGCTGGCTGGCAGCGCGAGGCCCGCCGCGGTGCAGACCGGCAGCCTGACGCCGGAGGACTTCGCCAGCCAGTACAACCTGAGCCCGCTGTATGCCAAGGGCGCTACCGGTGCCGGCGAGACGATCGGCATCGTCACGCTGGCTAGCCTCAACCCGGCCGACCCCGAGTACTTCTGGAACAGCGTGCTGGGCATCAGCACGCCGGCCAACCGGATCACGCTGGACAACGTGGACGGCGGGGCCGGCCCGGTCTCGGATGCGGCAGGCTCGGGCGAGACCAGCCTCGATGTGGAGCAGTCAGGCACGCTCGCGCCGCAGGCAAACATCGTCGTGTACCAGGCCCCGAACACCGACTTCGGTTTCGTGGACGGCTTCTACACCGCGGCCAGCCAGAACGTCGCCGACACCGTCTCCGCGAGCTGGGGCGAGTCGGAAAGCGAGATCCAGGCCGCCGTGAACAGCGGCGCGGAGTCGGCAACCTACGCGATCGCGTTCGACGACGCCTTCCTCGAGATGGCGGCCCAGGGGCAGTCAGCGTTCATCTCCGCTGGCGACTTCGGTGCCTACACCCCGGCTGAGGACCTCGGCACGACGAACCTCGGCGCCGGCAACCCCGACAGCAGCCCGTGGATCACCTCTGCTGGCGGCACCACCCTGCCCGGCACCATCCCGCTGACGGCGACTGACTCGGCCACGATCTCGTCGGAGCGGACCTGGGGCTGGGACTGGCTGTGGCCGCACTACGCTGACTTCGGCGCACCGTCAGAGTCGGCGTTCGCCTTCGGTGAGCCCATCGGCAGCGGCGGCGGGTACAGCGTCTTCGAGCCCACCCCGGGGTACCAGCAGGGCGTGCGCGGAGTGCACAGCTTCAGCGCCGTGCAGTACCTGCAGCCCACCAACTACCAGAGTGTGGACGGCCTGTACTTGCCGACAGCCTGGAACTTCAACCCGGCACCCTCGGTTACCACGGGCTTCGGCACCGGCCGGGCCACCCCGGACATCTCGGCTGACGCCGATCCGTTCACCGGCTACTTGCTGTACTTCAGCGAGTCCGCGTCCGGGCCGGCTCTGCAGGCGGGATGGGGCGGCACCAGCTTCGTGGCGCCGCAGCTCAACGGCTCCGCCGCGCTGATCGACTCGTATCTCGGTCACCGGACCGGCTTCTGGAACCCGGCGGCCTACGCGCTGGCCCAGGGCCCGCGCTCGCCGTTCACCCCGCTGGACTCCGCCAGCGCGAACAACGACAACCTCTACTACACCGGCACCGCTGGCAACATCTTCAACGTTGGCAGTGGCCTCGGCACGCCGAACCTGGCGCTGCTGGCCCGCGACTTCGCTCGCTCCGGCCACTAAGCCACCTCGTTCGCACCGGAAGGTCCCGCAGCCAGCCAGGCTGCGGGACCTTCCGTTTCCGGTTGCCGATAGATTGAGCGGGCAGCTGCATCCGCCGAGAGGATCCGATGGTGTCATCAGCCGAATACGCTGCCAGCGGGCCGGCCATGTGGAACCCGTTCGCCAGCATGCCGAGCATCGCCGGCAAGGCCGTGAAGATCGTCCGCGGTGAGGGCTGCACGATCTACGACGCGGGCGGCCGCTCCTACCTGGACGCGATCGCCAGCCTCTGGTACTGCAATGTCGGTTACGGCCGGACCGAGCTGGCCGATGCCGCCGCCGCGCAGATGCGGCAGATCGCGGGCTACCAGGCCTATGAGGTTTTCTCTACCGAGCCAGCCGAGGAACTGGCCGAGCGGGTCGCAGCGCTCGCGCCGATCAGCGGCGTCAAGGTGTTCTTCACGCCGGGCGGCGGCTCAGATGCGATCGACACGGCCGCCAAGCTCGCGCGCGCGTACTGGCGCGCCGTCGGCAGGCCCGGCAAGCAGGTCATCATCGGGCGGTCGCACGCCTACCACGGGGCCAACGCCTACGGCACCTCGCTCGGCGGCATTCCGGCAAACACCGAGCCGTTCGGCCCGCTGGTGACGCTCGTCGAGCATGTGCCCTGGGATGACGCGACGGCGCTTGCCAAGCTGATCGAGCAGGCCGGCGCGGACCGGGTTGGTGCGTTCTTCTGCGAGCCGGTCGTCGGCGCTGGCGGCGTCTACTTCCCGCCCGACGGGTACCTGGCGCAGGTGCAGCAGATCTGCCGGGACAACGACGTGCTCTTCGTCGCCGACGAGGTCATCACCGGGTTCGGCCGCACTGGCGAGTGGTTCGGCAGCGGCCGGTACGGCCTCGAGCCGGACATGATGACCGTGGCCAAGGGCCTCACCTCCGGTTACCTGCCTCTCGGTGCGGTCCTGGCCGGCCCCAGGGTCGCCGAGCCGTTCTGGCGGCCCGGGTCGGCGGAGATCTTCCGGCACGGTTACACCTACTCGGCCCACCCGGCTGCGTGCGCGGTGGGCCTCGCCAACCTGGACATCCTCGTGCGCGAGCAGCTCGTGCGCCGGGTGCGGGAGCTGGAACCGGTGCTGGCCGCCGCGCTTGCCCCGCTGGCCGGGCACGAGCTGGTGGGCGAGGTCCGGACCGGAGCCGGCTTGCTCGGCGCCGTCGAGATCGCCCAGGCGGCCAGGGAAGCTGATCCCGCGCTCGGCAGCCGCGTGGTCACCTCAGCGCGCGAGCACGGTGTCATCACCAGGCTGCTGCGCGGGGTGGCGCTTCAGGTGTCCCCGCCGTTCGTCATCTCGGCCGCGGAGATCGCCCGGATCGGCGATGTCCTGACCACGGTCCTGGACGGCGAGCTGCGCTAGGCACTGGGGTTACCCGCCAGCTGGCCGGGCACGCGCGGGGTCAGGTGCTAGCGGCTGGCTCCGGCGATGCGCTCAGCGCGACAGCGCCCGCTGGCATGGTGAAAGGATGCTCGCGGGCCATCCGGACGATGGTGCCGAGGGGCAGCGCGAGCCATGGGATATTCAGCAGCAGCACGATGCCGAAATGCGGGCTCGCGTGAACGCCGTTGTACTCCTCGGCCAGGATGATCAGCACCACCGCGCTCATTGAGCCGGACCAGACCAGTGCAGGCACCCGGATCCACTCCCGGCCCCGGCTGATCGCATACAGCGCCGCGACATAGAACGGGCCGTTCCAGAGCATGTCGATCCAGATGGTCATGCGCCAGAATGCGGGCCTGGCCATCAGCAGCGGATCGTACTTCTGGCCGTAGGAATGCACCATGTTGACGATCGCATGCGGCGGCCAGGCCGGATAAGCGAAGTGGAAGGGGTTCGCGATCGTCAGCTGCTCGATGTCGACGAAATAGGTGATGAAGAACAGGTTGACCGCGAAGAACGCGAGCAGGATCCAGTCGACCCGGCGCTGCCGCAGCGGGATGACCCGGCGAGCGGGGGCAGCGTCCCCTGTCGTGCCGGTCGTTGCCGCACCAGTTGTCCTAGAGTCCACTAAATTATGCTAATGGCTAACCCCTCCGTCCGGCGGGCTTCTGATCATCAGCTGATGACCGGAGCCCCGCCGTTCCCCTCAGACCGTCAGGTCACGCTGGCCAACTGGCAGGATCCGCCGTTCAACCGGTGGGCGTTCCAGCACGTCCGGGAACTGATCCCGACCGCGCGGATCAGCCGCGGCGCCGGCAAGCCCCGCCGCCTGCGGACCGCCGCGCAGGACATCTGCGGCATCACCTTCCGGTCCGGTGACCAGGACCTGACGGTGGGCGACATGCTGGCCAGTACCTACACCGACGGCTTCCTCGTCCTGCACAAGGGCACGATCGTCTCCGAGCAGTACTTCAACGGCATGACGCCGGACACCCCGCACCTGCTGATGTCGGTGTCGAAGTCGGTGGTCTCGACGGTCGCCGGCATCCTGCGGGAACGGGGCCTGCTGGACGTCTCGGCCGCAATCGAGGCGATCGTGCCGGAGCTCGCCGGGACCTCGTTTGAGGGCGCGACGGTCCAGCACCTGCTCGACATGCGCGCGGGCACGCATTTCGACGAGAGCTACGACAACCCGGAGGCCGACGTCCGGCAATATGAGCGGGTCTACCTATGGCGGCCCGACGGTATCGCGCCACGGCCAGCCGACGCGCTCGAGTACTACGCGACGCTGCACAACGACGGTGAGCACGGCGGCCCGTTCCGGTACCGGTCGATCCTCACCGACGTGCTGGGCTGGGTGATCGAGCGGGCCGGCGGCGCGCGGCTGCACGAGCTGATCGCGGAGCTGCTCTGGCAGCCCATGGGCGCGGAGTTTGACGCGGAGATCACCGTAGACGGCCGCGGCAACGCGATGGCGGATGGCGGGGTGTGCGCGACGCTGCGGGACATGGGCCGGTTCGGGCTGCTGTTCGCGGGCGGTGCGGGAGCCAGGCGACCGGGCATCGTCCCGGCGGCCTGGATCGCCGACATGGTGGCCGGCGCGCCCGACGGCCCGGCGGCATTCGCTGCGGCGGGTGACGCGCCGGGCTTCCCGCCCGGCGCGCACTACCGGAACTGCTGGTGGGTGCGCGAGCCGTCCGTCCCGTTCTTCTACGCGTCGGGGATCAACGGTCAGAACGTGTTCGTGCATGTGCCCAGCCAGACGGTCGTGGTGAAGCTGTCCACCTGGCCGACAGCGCTCAGCCCGGCAATCGGGCCGACCGTCGACGCGGTCCTGGCCATCGCGGCGGCGCTGCGAGGCTAGCCGTTCGCGGCGGTCCCGGTCGCCACCGGCTCAGGGCGCGATCGCCGCGGCTACCGGATAGCTCCCCACCGTCACGGTGGCCACGGCCTTGCCGGTGCTGGTGTCGAGCAGGGTCACCTCACCACCGTAGGTGCCGATGACGACCGCGATAGGTCCAGACGGCGCGACCGAGATCGCCGTCGGGTAGCTGTACGCGGCGACCGGGATCGGCTTGCCGGCGTGCCCGGAGGCGACGCTGACCGGCGTGACCGTCCCGGGGATCGTGTTCACCACGAACGCGGTCCGGCCGCCGTCGGCGACTGCGACCGCGTCAGGCGACGACCCGACCCGGACAGCGGGCCGCGCCGTCCGGGTCGCCGCGGTGATCGGGATGACCGAGTCGGAATCGCCGCCGACCGCGAACACGGTCCCGCCATCCGGGGTGATGGCGAGCGCGTCCGGCGCTTGCCCGGCCGGGATCGCCTGCCCCGCCCGGCGGCTGGCGACCCTGATAGGCGTAACGGTGTCGGAGCCGAAGCTGGCGACGTAGGCAGTGGCTCCGCCGGGCGCGATCGTGATCGCGACAGGGTAGCTGCCGACCGGGATGGGCCTGCCCGCATGACCGGAGCGGACGCTGATAGGCGTCACGGCGGACCCGCCCCAGTCGAGCACGAACGCGGTGCGCCCGTCTGGCGTGATCGCGATGGCGTGCGGCTGGACGCCCACGTGGATGGGTGCCTCGGGCTGCCCGGTACGAAGGTCGACCGGGGTCACCTCGTTCGCCCCCGCGTCAGTCACGTAAGCGGTCCGCCCGTCTGGCGTGATCACGATGCCCTGCGGGTCGGCGCCGACCCGGATCGGCGCGCCCGCCTTCCTGGTCACGGTGTTGATGGGCGTGACGCTGGCAGACCGGCTGTCGACCACGTACGCGGCCCCGCCGTCTGGCGTGATCGCGATCGCCTGCGGGTCCTTGCCGACCGGGATCGGCCGGCCAGCGTGCCGGGTTACCAGGTTGACCGGCGTCACCGTACCGGAGGCGGAGTTCACCACGAACGCGGTCTGCTGCCGCGGCCCGTGGCCGCCGGCGCTGACGACAGCAGAACTCCCGGCCGCTGCTGGCGCGTTCCCGGCCGGCCCGGGCCGCGACGGCGACCGCGCGGGCAGCCTTGCCGCGGTCCCGCGGCCGAACACGTCGTTCACGGCCTGGGCGTATCTGTCGTTCGCAGTCAGCGTACCCAGCCCGAGCACGCCCTCGATGGTCCGCAGCAGGCTGTAGTGGGTGTAGCGGACGTGCGACACGTAGCCTTGCCGGACTCCTGCCGAGCCGATCATTACCGTCGCGACTCGCTGGGCCGGATGCTCGTGGTCGTAGCCGTCCTCGTCCCAGGTAATGATCGCCAGCGAACGCTGCGTCCGCCACGCGGGCGAGGCCATGATCTGGCCGAGCTCGGTGGCCAGGAAGTTGTCGCCGTCCCTGATGCCGCAGCCCTCCATGTCAGCGCAGTCGTCGGGGGCGATCCAGGCGAAGTTCGGCGTGCTTGCAGTGCTGGACAAGTCGGCTTGCAGGGCCTGCAGCGGCACCAGGTGCGCCGAGCAATAGCCGGGCCTGCCGCGCACGTCGGCGAAGTAGGTCATCGGCATGTCGTCGTCCCAGTAACGGCCGTGTACGGTGTCGTCACAGGGCCCGTTCGCGCTCTGCAGGTAGGTCTTCCACGTCTTGTGCGCGGAGTCGACGAGGTCGCCGATGTTGCGCGCGTGGATCGTGTACTGCGAATTCTCTTCCAGCGGGTCGGTCAGCGGGATCCCGAACGCGCTCCCGCCGGCCAGCGCCAGGTAGTTGCCGTCGCTCGGGTGCTCTTCGGCGAACATGTCGGCGAGCAGGCTGGCGTGCGGCAGCAGGCTGTTCAGGAACGGAGCCAGCCTGGTGTTGCCGATGACCGAGCGGTAGTCCTCGTTCTCGAAGTAGAAGAGGAAAACGTGCTGGTAACGGGGCGTGCGCACGGCCGGTGCCGTGAGCAGCGGACGCCGCAGCGGGACGGAAACGCTGAACCGCAGGTCATCGGCTGAGCCCCGGTTGTAGCCGGCGTATGGCGCGTACGGACCGTCGTCGTTCTTGAGGGTGGTCGTGAGCGTCAGCACGGCGGCGGCGGTGGCAGTGCCCGCCGGGAGCATCCCGGTCGCTGACCGCCGGGCCAAGGTGACGTCCGAGCCATGGCCGTCGACCGGGCCGATCCTCTGGTGGCCGAGAATCCGGCCAGACACCGACCGGAATGTCACCGTCACGGCCGCGCCGCTGTGCTTATCGCCGCCCAGCCACGCCGACAGCCGGTAGTGCACGCCGGCTCGGACCGCGCGTCCGCCCGGCCGCAGCGCGATTACCTGCCGCAAGACCGCGGTGCCGCCGGCGCCGCCGGCGAACAGCTGACCGTCCCGTGCGCCCGGCGGCGGCCCGGAGGCACGCGGGAACCGCGGGGCTCCGTACCGGACGACCGTCGGCAGCCCGGCGAGGACCTGCCAGCCGGGGATGGTGACGGCATCCCAGCCGCGCCCCGAGTACGCGCCCGCCTCGGCGCCAGGGTTGAGGATCAGGTTGGCGCCCGGCTGGGCGTAGGACGCCCGAGGGGCGCTGGAGGCGGGAGCGGCGCTCGAAGCGGAGGCGGCGCTGGAGGCAAAGGCGGCGCTGGAAGCAGAGGCGGCGCTGGAAACAAAGGCGGCGCTGGAAGCAGAGGCGGCGCTGGCCAGTGGCGCAGGCGCCGTTGCAAGCGCAGCTCCGCCGCAGGCCATCGTGGCGGCCAGCGAAGCGGTGATCTGGCGCCAGCTGCGTCGGTTCATCGGCAGTTACCTCCGGGCGGCCGCGCCGGCCAATCGACCTGTTCAGGGAGTATTCACCAATTGTTTGAATGTTCAGTTAAGTCTAGTGGAAAGGGATTCAGGTGGTCTAGGTTCCAGCCAATGCGTAAGACCCGTCTTGGGCCACGTTTTTGCCCTGAACGCTGCCGTAGGCAGCTGACCTGCGGGCTCGTTGTTCGAGGGTGGTGAAGTTGCGGCTTGGCGTCGACACCGGGCTTCCTGGCAGCCCGCGTTCGCTGTCGTTCCGCTAGGCCGCGCTCGGGCTAGCACTGCCCGGTGCCTTCGTTGTAGTTGGCGCTGGACCCCAGGTCCGGACACCAGAGTCCACGTGGGTAGAGCGTGAGGGTCACGCTCGCCATCTGCTCGACGTCACCCGAGTGGGCGCTAGTGGCCCACAGTGCTACCTGGAGCACGTCACCAGCACGCACGTGCGTGCCGTCGGCCATCCTGGCGAGATCGATCAGTCCGGTGTTGTGGGAGAAGACGTTTTCGGCATGAACAAAGGGACTGGAAAACTTGTAGTCGATCACCTCGCTGGACGGATCGCGGAAGGCGAACGTGAAGTAGGGGAGGTCGTAGCCGGAACTAGACGCGTAAGAGGCCGCGGCCGCCAAGACCCTGAGCCGCTCGCGGGCGTAACGGTAATCGACGCAGGCGCGCATCCGACCGGCGCCGGTGGCCAGCGTGACTTGCTCGGTGCATGTGCGCCATGACGCGGGCGCAGGCGCGGCGATCCTCGGCGACCCCGCCGACCCGCCCGAACTGCACCCCGCCACCGCGCACAGCGCAGCAACCCCAGCCCCGGCCAGCCGCCAGCGCATCCTGCCCATAACGCTCCAAGGCTGAAGCCGACCCAGCCCACAGGCCGGAACAAGCGATTTGACGCAAGATGAGTAATGTACAGCGCAAGCCGGCGGACGTGGCAAGAGCTGGCGGCAGCCATGCAGCAACACGAAGCTGGACTGCATGCTGTCCGCGTCTCAACACCGTTGACGACGACCACCAGCGGTTCAGCGCGATCCTGCCCACCGCGACTGCGGTGCCAGGCCGCTACCTGCTGAACCTTGCTAGTCCGACAGAAGCTCAAGCAGCGTGTCACCCAGGATGCTGCGGTACGGCGCGGCTCGGCGGGCGGCTGCCTGTATCTTGGCCCAGCCCAGGCCCAGCCTGCGGCGCAGTTGCTCGTCCTGGCGCGCGAGGTCGGGAAGCACGTCGTCGTGGCCGAGTGCGGTGGAGGCGATCGCCCGGGCTCGCG
This sequence comes from Streptosporangiaceae bacterium, assembly GCA_052143255.1. Classification (GTDB taxonomy): domain Bacteria; phylum Actinomycetota; class Actinomycetes; order Streptosporangiales; family Streptosporangiaceae; genus JAJYUU01. The sequence goes on from JBKQTJ010000010.1 coordinate 26,384, forward strand.
TCGACCCGATGTGCGGCAGTTCCGCCACCCGGGCGACGGCCTCGTCGCCGGGCAGCGCCCGCAGCGTGATCTCGTCGTATCTGTCCGGCCTGGTTGCGAATGCGCGCGCCAGGGCGACGACGTTCGCCGCGCGATGCGGCGCCACTCCGTAGCCGACGAGCCGGTGGTCTCCGGCGGTCAGCAGATCGGCGGGGTCCGGCGCAAGCTGCGCTGGCCGCACGGCCGCCCGAGCTCGGCAAACAGCCGCCGAACCGCAGGCGCGGCCGGGTCCCCGCCGCACAAGAAGATCAGGCAGTACGACCAGAGCATGGCCGCAGCGGGCCGCCGCACCCAGCCATCCCGCTCGAGCAAGCCAGCGGGGGCGCTGGCGTCCAGCGCCGCGGACACCGCAGTCTCGTCGAGATCGAGGTGGAACCGGCGCACGACGAGCTCACGCAGCACTAGCACGGATGGCGTCACCGCAAGCTGGCTGCCCCTGCCTCTCACGGTGACAACCACCGGCTCATCCGCCACTAGGCACGCCGTGACGACCATGCCCTCAGCTGGTCGGACTTCCTCGCCGGTCAGGCGCACCTCCTGATCCAGCACCCGCAGTGCCCAGCCCCAGTCAAGCCAGCTGGGGCGGTCAACCAGAAGCTGGTCCACGCCGACCAGCCTATGCTCCAGCGCAGCTCATGCTGCCCCCTGCGGTGGCGCGCTGGCTCTGCAACGAGCCGCCAGGCGAACCGCCGCGAGGGCCTTCGGTCCTCAGGGGTCGCCTAAGTCCTTCGCAGTGATGTGTGAGGCCGACGCTGAAGACCAGCAACCGGAACCTCAGCCGAAGAGCGGAAGCTTCTCTGCCAGCAGGGAGCCCGCCAGCTCATCCAGCGCCCGTCAGCTGTGCGAGTAGCGGCGGCTCAGGTTCGGGGAGGTGCGACGCGGTCGACAGTCATATCCAGATAGCCGCCCAAGGTTTGCAACGCCGCCGACACCAGGAACCACGTTGCCAACCCGTAGCATTTGCGCCGCTCTCGGTCAGTTCCCGCGCTGCGACCGAGAGAGAGCAGAACGAGGCCGATGCCGAGGTTAAAACCGCCGGCGGCAAAGCGCACGCCCGCGACGCCACGCAGGTGCCGGTACTCCCATGGCCCGATCAGACGCCTCATGACGGTGACAGATCGCGAGGGAGTGGTGCTGTCATCTGGTGCGTGCATCGGGATGCCTCCTGCCGCCGGCTGCCCGGTCACATGTCTAGATGATATGGGTGGATCGTCAAGAGCGGCACTCGCCGTCAGGCTCGGCGCAGAGGGGCTCGAGGTCGGGCGTCGCTCATCGGTTAGCAGCGCGTGATCGTATGCAGTGGCGTGGAGGGCCGCCGGGCGTGGTAGCGCAGTGTGGCGGCGATGCAGGCTTGGCCGGTCAGGAGCAGCATTGGTGATGACCAGGTTGCGCCGGAGGGCCATGACGCGGGGGCCGTTCCGGGTACGGGTCTGAGGGGAATCCTCGCCGAGGTTCCGTTCAGCGGCCTGCGTCGGCGCACGACCTGGATAGCCTGGGCAGCGTGCGGGAAGGCGATGCCCGCGGCCCCGGCCGTGACTTTCGGGAATCGCCGCTCGGCACGGCCGTGCCACCCGGTTACGCTGGATGTAAGCGGCCGGGATCTGGCGCCTCGGCGGCCCGGCGAGCCCCCCGATTACAACCAGTTAAGACTTTGCCGACCCCTGGCCCGGTCCTTAGTTGATGGTGGAGTGAATCACAACCGGGTGAGTCACGGTCTGGTCGACATCATCGAAGATGCCGGGCAGGTTCTGGTATCCGCCGCTCGGGTTATGGTGCAGCCTCGAGTACTCGATCTTCAGTGTGCCCTGGCCGCTGTCCACTACGAAGAAGACGGCGCCGCCTTCGCCGCCGTGGGCGGCGTTGTAGCGGATGATGGTGCCGTCGATCGTGACGTTGTAGCTGTCGCCGTCGGTGTAGATGGCGCCGCCGCTGCCGCCGCCAGGGGTTCCCTGCTTCTGCGGGTTCTCGCCGTTGCCAGTCGTCTTGTTGCGCGCCATCAGGCTGTTAAGGACGTCCCAGCTGGCATCGATACTGCTAAGCGCGCCGCCGTTGGAGCATCTGCCGCCGCTGAAGGTGTCCTTGGTGATGTAGACGGGGCTGCCCTGCCACATGCCGAGCGCCCTGATCGCGGCGCCGCCGAGGTCTGGGCCGTATTTGTAGCAGCGGTTGTTGATGAAGCCGGAGTTCACGACCTTGAGCTGGCCGCCCTCGTCGAATATGGCCCCGCCGCCGTAGCTGGAGGTCTTGGTCTGGCGAATGCCCGAGTAAGCGTCCTTGAAGGTGAGGTTCTGCACGACAAGCTGCGGCCACTGCTGTTCCCAGCAGTCGCTCGTGGTCCACTTCTGCTTCTTGTCGCAGGTATTCATGTACAGGATCCGGTGCTTGCCGCCGCCGCTGAGCGTGATCAGGCCGCCGCCGTCGATGACGACCCGATAGCTGGTGTTCACCACCTTGGCCGTGGCCGTCATGAGAATCGTGACGGGCGCGGGGCCGCAGTTGAAGGTAATCACACCGCCTCTGGCCACTGCCCGCACGAGGGCTGCCGAGGTGCAGCTGGCTGGCGTGCCACTGCCGATGACGTGGTTGGGGTGAGCCGTGCTGACCGCGCGGGCGGCTGGCGGGACCTGGGCGCGGCCTGCCGGGTTGCCGTAGTCGGGCACCGGACTGGTAGCGACGGTGATCGCGCTCCGGACCGGGATCTGGCGGGCCGCCGCGGCTCCGGCATGCCCGCTTTGCTGCGTCGCCCGCGCGTATGAGGGATAAGCCACCGCGCCGCCCGCTAGCACCACGAGCCCGGCTGCGACTGCCGCCACGAACCTTCCGAAATCGCCCATTGACCGCATGACGCACCATGTTAGACCTGACGGTCTAGATCATGCGCTTAAGTTGCAAAGTCGGCACGGGCAGTCCGAGTGCTCGCAGTCCGGGCGGTCCGCGGCGGGAAGCCGCGGCCCGAACCGAAGGCCCACGGCAGGTCTGGACTTCGTTACAGGTTGTCCCCGTCGTCGATCTGAGTGCCCCAAACGGTGTTTTCACCCGCTATGAGGCTGTCATTTCCGTCCCCATTCACCTCAGCAATGTCATTGTAGTAAACCGTGTAGGCAGAGTCGGGCGCCTGCCCTATTTCGACGTCCGTGACATTGGGTGCCAAATAGCTAAAGTGTGCATGGGCGGATGGGTTGCCGTAGACGTCATTAAGCTCCGCATATACCTTTTGCATCACCTCAAATCGCTGCTCGGGGGTAAGGCCGTCAAGCTCCGTCGGCGACAGCTGACCGATGATGTCCTGCAGCATGCCGGTGCCCGGTGTCAACGGCGAACCGTCGCCGCTTCCCCTCAGCGTGCCCAGCACAGGCTGCGGCGGAGGCAGAGGCTTGGGCCAATGCCACTTAGCCTAGTTTGATCTTGTTGGGGCGCGTCGCGTCTGCGGTGGGCTGCTGGGCATGATCGCTGGTCGTGGCGCACAATGGCGTGGTGGCCGCGGGTGGCCGTCTGACCGACTCGATCTCGCTGGGGGTGCTGGCCTCCTCGGTTCCCAGGGATGCCGTCGATGAGGCGGTCGCGGCGGCGGGCAAGGGTGCGAGGCGGTCGGATGGGAAGCTGCCGCCGCATGTGATGGTCTACTTCGCGATGGCGCTGGCGCTGTTCGCGGAGGAGGACTATGAGGAGGTCGCCGCCCGGCTGACCGAGACCTTGGCGTCGTGGGGATGCTGGGACCAGTCCTGGGTTGCGCCGACCTCGGGCGGGATCACCCAGGCTCGCAAGCGGCTGGGGCCCGAGCCGCTGGAGCTGCTGTTCGCCAAGGTGGCTGTGCCAGTGGCCGGAGTGCTGACCCGGGGGCGTTCCTGCGGCACTGGCGGCTGATGGCCATCGACGGTTCGAGCTGGACGTTCCGGATACTGCCGCCAACGCCGCAGCGTTCAGCTACCCCGCAGGCGCGCGGGAGCACCCGGCGTTCCCGAAGGTGCGGGTGGTGACCATCGGTGAGTGCGGCTCGCACGCCAAGGTGGCCGCGCAGATGGGCCCGGTCGGCGGGAAGGGCGCCAGTGAGCAGGCCGTGGCCCGGCGCATGTTCGGGCGGCTGGAAGAAGGCTGGCTGCTGATCGCCGACCGCGGCTTCTATAACTGGCCGGACTGGGCCGCCGCCACCGCCACCGGCGCCGCGCTGCTGTGGCGGGTGAAAGCCGACCTGCGGCTGCCGGTGCTGGAGCTGCTGCCTGACGGCTCCTACCTGTCGGTCGTGGCCAGGCCCACCCTGCACGACAAGGCGCGCGGCAAGCTGATCGCTGCCGCCCGCGCCAGCGAGCAGCTGATCCCGCCCAGGCAATGCGGGTGCGGGTCATCGAATACGAGATCCCCGACCGCGATGGCGACGGCAGCGGTGAGCTGATCGCCCTGATCACCACCAACACCGACCCCGCGGCCGCCTCCGCGCAGGAGCTGGCTCAGGCCTACTGCCAGCGGTGGGAGGAGGAAACCGGCAACGATCAGCTCAAAACCTGCCTGCGCGGGCCCGGTTCGGTGCTGCGGTCCAAGAGCCCGGACATGGTCCGCCAGGAGATCTACGGCTACCTGCTCACCCACTACGTCATCTCGGCGCTGATCTGCGGGGCCGCCACCGAAGCCGACATCGACCCCGACCGGGTCAAGTTCCTGCGCACCGTCCGCATCATCCGCCGCCGGGCCGCAGACCCGGCCTTTCCCCCCTGACCAGGCCCGGCGATCACTCGCTGCGATCATGGCCGACATCACCAGCCCGCGCAACCTCAACCCCGCCCGGCGGCACCGCTCCTACCCCCGTGTCGTCCGCCGAGCCCGGCACAACTCCTACCGAGTCAAACGGCCAGGCGACACCGGCACCCGCTACCACGGCCCGCCGGCCATCAGGCTGGTCAACCTGCCCGCCGCAGTCATGACCAACTTAGGCCAAGCGGCATTGACCCCAGGCCCGGCGACCACTCACCTGGGTTTGGCAGCGACGAGGAAGCCGGACAGGACTAGGAAGCCGGGACGGTCAAGCTAGCGGGCGGCCGGCCTAACCCGGCTGGCCGAGGCGAGCGGTGATCGCCGGGGCCGCCTCGCGCAGCCACGCCTCGGCGCGCGGCAGCGCATCCTTGGCGCCG
>JBKQTJ010000011.1:0-126277 GCA_052143255.1 Streptosporangiaceae bacterium
AGTGCCCAGCAACTCCGCGAACAGCCGCCGCCATTCCTGGCTCGGGTTGTCGAAATCAGTGCGGTTCCCGAACTCGAGCCACAGCGCATGATGCGTGCGCGCGAAGGCCATCCCCAGCGACGCCGGATCGACCGCCTGAGGCGGTCTAGCGGCGAAGCCACCGCGGTGAACCTTCGCAGTGCAACGCGACGGAGACGCCGCTCGGCGTTGGTCGCCGGCCTAGGGACAGAGTGTCGAGGGCAGGCCAGATCCGGGCGACCTGCGCTCGCCGCGATGCACCCCCAAGGCCGCTCCAGCTGCGGGCGGACGGCCTATCCTGACCGGATCGGCTCGGTGGTACCACTTTGGTACCTTAGAGTTCATGGCGATGAATCTGCGGCTTGACGATGAAGACAGCGCGCTGCTGAAGGCCCTGGCGGAGGCCGAGCAGGTTTCGCTGCACGAGGCTGCACTCCGGGCGATCCGCCGCAGTGCGCGTGAGCTGGCGCACACCGACCGGGTGCGCGAAGCAACTGCGGAAATGATGGACCGATGGGGTGAGGTCCTCGACCGGCTCAGCCGCGCGTGACGAATCCGGCTCCGGGCACGGAATATCTCAGCCTGGAGGATCTTCTCGACTTGGTGAACGCGCTTGGTGCCGGGCCGGTTCGTGACCTCGGCTTGCTCGATTCTGCGTGTCACCGGCCGCAGGCAGGGTTCTTCGGGCACGAGGCATACCCCACGCTTGCGGCGAAGGCCGCCGCGTTGATGCACTCACTGGCCTGCAATCACGCCCTCGTTGACGGCAACAAGCGGCTGGCACTACTGGCGACGGTCGTGTTCCTGCGGATCAATGGCTACCGCCTGGACCTCACCGACGACAAGGCATTTGACCTCACTCTGTCGGTCGCGGCGGGCCAGCTGGACGCCAGCGGGATCGAGAAGCGTTTTCAACTAGCGCCTGCGGCCGCGTAGCCGGTCGCGCTACCCCCTGCCCGAACACCAGGCAGCTTGCCAACGGCTCGCGCTGCTGACCAGCGAGCGGAGCGGCCGTCGCGGGCCAGCCACACATGCACTCCCTCAGCGGTTTCGACCAGCTCATGGTCTGCTGATCGCATCGAGGTGCGACTGCAGCTCTACGTCGATCCTGCCGAGCAACTCCCGGACGCGGTCGTCGTCCTGCTCCGACAACGCCGCCCTTAGATGCTCGGCGAGACGGTCCAGCTTCTCCGTGACGAGCTGGCGAACCTCGTCGTCACCCACCGAGCCGTGCCCTAGGTTGGGACGCTGCCGGCCTGCCACGCTCGGCATGTAGTCCAGCGCTGACACGCCGCGAGCGGTATCCGCCTCCACCAGCAGCTCGGCCCACGTCCTTGCGTCGCGGAACAAATCATCGAGCTCGGCATGCAGCTCGTGGGTTTCCGGCACCCTGCGGTGCGCTTGCCTTAGGGCCATGACCATGTCGATTACCTCGCTGAGCACCTGATTGACAGCGACCATCGGGTCGTGCGGCGATGCGGACGTCATCGGCGCAGTGCTCCGGGGCGTGGGCTGGCATCGCGCCCGGGCGAGGAAAGCGAGGCCGGGAAAGTCATGGTTAACTCCGATGCTGCGATTTGCTGATATGACAGCCTATCCAAGCGGAGTGGGCGCCCGGCCGGCGGGCAGTACACCGACTACGTACCTAACGATAACTTCCCCATTGAGCCTTTCGTGGTCAATGGGACCAAGGGCAGGTGGGGCACCGCGCGAGAAGTCCCCGGCATCTCGGCCTTCACCTCCGACGACTTTGTCGGCGACATGACCCTCTTGACGTGCCAGTCGGCGGGCAACTGCACCGCGGCCGGGCCTACCAGGATCCCGACTACGTCCGGCTGTCGGCGACTGCGTGGCGACCGGAATCTACGTCGACGGCCACGATAACTACAGCGGCGAGCTGATCAGCGAGACGAAGACCACTGGGCCCGTCGTCGCAATTTCCGCGCGACCGACAACATCGCCGCGGTGTCCTGCGCTTCTGCAGGCTACTGCGCCGTTGGCGGAACGAAGGGGCCCTGTCCGGGTTGCCTGGGCGCCGCAAGCAGCGCGTTCGTGGCCAGCGAGAGGCACGGCTCCTGGCGCAAGGCGGCAACGCCACCCGGCGTCCCCGCCAGGTACAACGCGGCATATTCAGGATTTGCCGCGGTCAGCGCGGTGGCGTGCCCGCCCAAATTCGCGCTGTGCGTCGCCGGCGGCAGCAAGACCCCCGCCAAAAGCATCGGCGCCCAGGCCTTCATCGTCAGCCAGGTGGGATGATGGCCTGCGCGACCGGGGACGAGACGCGCACCTGGGCGCGGGTGACTCGGATACCGCTACGCCGCCGGTGCCTGCGAGATCCGTACCATGTTGCCCGAGGGGTCGCGGAACGCGCAGTCGCGTGGCCCCCAGGGCTGGTCCATGGGCTCCTGCAGCACCTCAGCGCCGGATGCCCGCACCCTCTCGAAGGCCGCATCGAGATCGTCGACACGGAAGACGACCATCGTCAGAACGCCCTTGGTGAGCAGCTCTTGCAAGGCGTCGCCGTCGGCCTGGGACCGGCCGGCGTGGGGTTCCGAGAGCACGATCTCAAGGCCAGGCTGATCCGGGCTGCCGAGGGTGACCCAGCGGAAACCGCCCGAAGCGACGTCGTTGCGCACCTCAAGGCCGAGCGCGTCGCGGTAGAAGCCGAGCGACTCGTCCGGGTCGTTGACGGTGATGTGGCAGTACTGAAGCGCGATAGTCATGGGGCCAACGCTAGGCGGCGGCTCCCGGGGCCGCTTCTCCATTCCTGCTGGCCGTTCCTGGCCGGCCGGGTGCGCACCTTCGCCACGCACGCGGGCATCGCGGTCACGGCGTGGTGCTCCCGGCTGCGATACGCGCTCGGCGGCTCCCCGACGACCTCGGTGAAGCGCGAGCTGAACGAGCCGAGTGAGGTACAGCCAACCGTCATGCACGCGTCGGTCACGCTCATACCGCCGCGCAGCAGCGCCATGGCGCGCTCGATCCGGCGGGTCATGAGGTAGTTGTACGGCGTCTCGCCGTAGGCCGCCCGAAACTGTCGCGAGAAGTGCGCTGGCGACATGAAAGCGTGCCGAGCCATTGTCGGCACATCGAGCGGACGTGCGTACTCCCGGTCGATCAGATCCCGTGCCCGGCGCAGGTGCGCGAGGTTGGCGAGCTCGTGCGGGTTCATGGCACGACGCTACCATCGGCCCTCTGACCGGCCGCACCCATCACGGCCTGCCTAGCTGCCCGCGTCAGCGCTGATATCGCGTCCTAGCTCGCGCCGCAGCTGTTCGTCAACGCGCATACCCTCGGGGCCGAACGCGGCCGTTATGGCGGCGGCAAGCTGGTCCGCGGCGCTGCCGAGATCGTTGGCGACTTGCCTGAGTTCAGGCAGCGTCCTGGCAGTCACCTGCACGTCTTGCGAGGTCTGGACCATTCTCAGCGTCACGATGACATCGCCTGGCCGTTCGGCCCAGGCGTCGTGGATAACGCGATTGCGCTGCGTGTTGCCTGCGGCACAAGCCCGCAGCGCCGCCTTGAACTGCGCCTTGGCCTCCGCGCCAATGTCTGTGTGAACATCGGCGATGCGCTCGCAGGTCTCGATCAGATTGTGCGTAGTCAGGTGTCCATCGACCACAGGTGCATACTTGCTGCCCATCAACGCGCTGAACGCAGCTCTCAGCACTCGTTCCAGGTAGGACGCCTCAACGACGATGCCGCCCAGCGCATGCTGCAGCTCATCGAGGTCCATCCACAGATCATTGCGTAAGCAGCCGAGTGCAGGCCAGTCGCACCGGCCCTCTTTTGCCCTATTTAGCACCATCCGTGCTAGGAACGGCTGACCCAGTCCGCGGCTGCTACCTGCCGCGCCAGGCCGGTGCGGAGACTCATATCCGCGTTCCAACGCCGAGCAGGGACTCGCCGTCTTAATGGCAGAACGGCTGGCCGGCCAGGAGAGCTGGTCACAGGGCGGACAGCCAGTCAGCAGCCCGAGCGGCCGCCTGCCTGGCGATGGGGAGACCGCAATGAAGCGAAATCAACTCCGCTGGCTCGCGGCAATCGGGTTAGCCGCACCGCTCATGGCGGCTTGCGGTGCTACTACCGCCGGGGCACCGGCCGGGGCGGCCCTGCCGAGCTGCCCGGCAGCGGCGCCCAAGCTCGTGCGGCCACAGCCAGGACCGCGCACTGGGCTGCCGTTGATCCGGCCAGGCGCGGCTGCGGCGGTGATCTGCCAGTACGCGCCGCCGCTGCCAGGCGGCAAAGCCGTGAACACGCCGTTACGGCGGCTGGTGCTTCGCGGCACTGGCGCGGCCGGGCTAGTCGCCGCGCTTGACGAAGCGAGCCCGCTGACGCCGTATGGGACGCGATGTGACCGCCGGGCCGGACTGCTGCCATTCGACCAGCTCATCCGGCTTAGTTACCGAACGGGCAGGCCGGTACAGGCGGTTGTCACCTTCACCAGCTGCCAGCTTGGCGTCGTCGCGGCCGCAGGCAGGTCAGGCATTCTGGCCAGCCAGTTCCAGGACGACCTATTTGCCTACACGCTCATCACCAGGCTTGGCCGCGGCCCGGTCGTGCCTGACGTGATCGGAATGCGCGCCGGAGCGGCCGCACGACGCGCCCTGCGACGCCACTTCGGCCTCAGCGTCGACGGCGAGGCGCGGGACGCAGCCGTGCCGTTCGGCACTGTCATCTTCCAGGTGCTGCCGCCAGGTACCCGAGACGCCGGGCCGAGCCCGTACTCGCTAGGCGTGTTCGTGGCCGTCCGCCGAGCTGCCGCCTGCCAGCCAGGTCAGTTGCGACTGGACTACCGGGGCGGCGGTGCCGGAGCGGGCAATGACTTCGGCGGGATACTGTTCCGCGATGTCGGCCCGGCGGCATGCGAGCTGTCGGGCCGGCTGACAATTACCGGCATCAGCGCGGGCGGGCAGGCCGATACCAGAACCGTGGCCGCCTCAGCAGCCTCGCCCGGCGTTCTCAGCCCGGATACCGCCCCGGTCCGCGAGCTTGCCGGTGCTCCGCCGACGAGCATGGTCTACGTGTGGTCCTTGATCGCTGAGTACCGCGACGACGCGGCCTCGCCGAACGGGCTATGCGCCCGCCCGGTGGTCCCGGCCGCCTGGCGAGTCCGGCTACCTGGCGGGTTCGTGGTCACGGTGCCCAACGCCGAGGCCGGCAACCCATCCGGCCAGGTTGCATCAGGCGGTCTGGTGACGTGCCGTGGTCGACTGGGCAGTCTGGACGGACCAGAATTCTTCGGCTAGCGCCGCTGCCCCGCAGGTACCCGACATGAAGTCAGCCCCTCAGAAGTAATCCCTGGTATCCGCGTCACGCTCGGGCAAGGAAGGGCGCATACTGGTAGTGATGAATACCCGCCCGGCGCCACGGCGCTTGCTGCCCGGAAGTCCCTTCAACAAGCCGACTCCGATGCTGCCTGCGGAGACCTATGCCAGCCAGGACCTGGTAACCCACGACAAGTACGGTCTCGGAACCGTACTCAGCGTCGAAGAAGATGTCGCTGTCCTCGTGGATTTCGGCCAGCAGCACAGGGTGCGGATCCCTGTTCCGTGCTCGAAGCTGAGCAAGCTTTAGGCGCTACCGTCGCCGGTACAGGCGCCAGCCCGGCTCGGGCCGCGATTGTTACCAGGCTGCGCGGAGCTGGCTGCGTTTTCGCCGAGGATGAGGCAGATCTACTTATCACGGCTGCTGGCGCAGGCGCCGAACTCGAGGCCATGGTCAACCTCCGGATTGCTGGGTTGCCCCTGGAGCAGGTCGTCGGCTGGGCTGAGTTCTGCGGACTGCGAATCCTGGTAGAGCCCGGCGTATTCGTCCCGCGCCGCCGCAGCGAGTTCCTTGTCCGTCAGGCGGTCGCGCTGAGGCATTGCGCCGGACCCGGACCCGTTCCCGGACCGGTGGTGGTGGACATGTGCTGTGGCTCCGGAGCGATCGGCCTCGCCGTAGCCAGGGCTCTGCCCGGAGCAGACTTGCACGCCGCTGACGTCGACGCGCAGGCCATCCGGTGCGCGACCGCCAACCTCAGCCGCTATGGCGGCCACGTTTACCAGGGCGACCTGTACGAGCCGTTGCCGGCCAGGTTGCGTGGCACGGTCGATCTGCTGCTGGCCAATGCTCCCTATGTGCCGGTCGGCGAGGTCCGGTTTCTTCCTGGCGAGGCACGCCTGCACGAGCCCCTCGTAGCGTTGGCAGGCGGCCCGGACGGGGTGGAGATCCAGCGCCGGGTTGCGGCGGACGCAGCGGCATGGCTTGCGCCGGGCGGTCACCTGCTGATCGAGACAAGCCAGCGACAGGCTCGGCTGACCGCGGCCGCAGTCGCTGACGCTGGCCTCAGGCTCCGGGTGGTCGCGGACGACGAACTGGCCGCGACCGTCGTGATCGGGTACAGCCCGGCATCCGACTAGCCCGCTCCCGGCGTTCGGACAGCCACCTGCCTGGCATCGAGTAAGGCCTTATCCGGTCGCGGCGCGGAGCCGCGCGAACTCCCCGGCCAGGGCGCTTGCGTTCCAGTGCGCGTTAAGGCCGCTCAACGCGCCAGAAGCTACACCTCGGCCGAGTCGATTCGGGCCAGCAGGGCGGGCACCCAATGCCGGCCGTATCGCAGGCGCAGGTCCCGGCGGCGCCAGTCGTCGCCCGTGATGGTGCCTCGGCACTGTGCGGAATGACACGAACACGCCATGACGAAACCCGGTTCGCCGGTGCTCGTGGCGTAGTCATTGGTCAGCTCCTCCCCGATGCCAAGGTCCCGGCGTGCGGCCAGCTCGTATGGTCCGACCCACCATAGGTTCGGATCGCAGCTGTGGTTGCCGTAGCCGTTCGGCCGCCCCGGCGGCAGGACGAGGTGCAGATCGGCGTCCACCGTGATGGTGTTGATGTAGGGATGCTCCGGGTCGCGGGCTGCGGCGGCGAAGAGGTCCCGCAAGAGCTCGCTGGACACAAGGTAGCCACCGAGCCGCGACACCACCGTGCCCGCCGCGATGTCAGCCGTGGCGAACAGGCCGCGACCGGAGATCGGGGAGCGGAGCACCTGGACAGCTGGATGCAGCCAGCAGTCCGGCTCGGGTGGCACGGCCATCCTTCCCCCCTTCCCGGACTCAACCGGTGGCGGTCTCCCGCAGGCGCGCGAACTCCGCTGCGAGCCGATCAATCTGATAGGAGGCATTCAGTCCGCTCGGATTCGGCAGCACCCAAACCTGCGCGCCGCCGACCCGGTGAGCCTGCGGACCGACCGCGGCTGCCGACAGCCCGGACGCGGCCCGATAGGCGGTTACGCCAAGCACGGCAAGCCACGCTGGCCGGATGCGCTCCGCGAGTTCGGCGAGATGCTCCCAGCCGGCCTGCAGTTCGGCCGTGTCCAGCTCATCGGCTCTGGCGGTGGCGCGGGCGACGACATTAGTGATGCCCAATCCGATTCCCAGCAGCACCTGCTGCTCGGACGGGGCCAGCTGGCGGCTGGTAAAGCCAGACTGGTGCATGGCTGGCCAGAACCTGTTGCCCGGCCGCGCGAAGTGGTAACCGGCAGCGGCGGAATACAGGCTCGGGTTGATGCCGGCGAACAGCACCCGCAGACCCGGCGCCACCAGATCCGGGATCGTCTGGCCGTAGGCCGCAGCGACCTGCGCGGGAGACGGGCGAGGGGGCCGGCCGGCCTGGTCGGGCAGAGCCACGCCCTTCAGGATAGGAGCGCGCCCGCGCCGGCTATCAGGTACCGCGCAAGCTGTCAGACAATGATCGCGTGATCATCGTCAGTCCCGAGGCGTTCGAGCAGATGGTGGCGACCGCGCTGGACTCGCTGCCCGAGGACCTAGGCGACCTGATGCGGAACGTGGCCGTGCTAGTGGAGCACGGATCAGGCCCGCGCGGTCTGCTTGGCCTCTACGAAGGCATCCCGCTCACCAGAAGGACGACCGGCTACGCTGGCGTGCTGCCGGACCGGATCACGATCTACCAGCAGGCCATCTGCGCGATCTGCAGGACCGAGGCCGACGTCATCGAGCAAGTCCGGCGCACCGTGATCCACGAGGTCGGTCATCACTTCGGCATCTCTGACGAAAGACTGCGCGAACTTGGCTGGTGACCGCCGAGCCCGCCGAACTGGACGAGCCCGCCCCGCCAGCCAAGCTCCGCCGGGCTAGACAAGCAATGCCCCGCCGAGGCCCAGCGCGGCGAGCGATCCCACGAGCCAGAAACCAGACCAGAAACCGCGCGGGATGCGCGTTCGGTCGCGCAGCAGGTGCGCGTCCGTGGCCGTGCTGCCACGGTCGCCGATCACCCTGATTCCGGACAGCAGCAGGAACCACGCGGTGCCGTAGGCGGCCAGCTCCTGCACGCCGACCGTCCCATAGCGGGCAATGAGAAACAGCGCGGCCAGAGTGCCTAGCACCGAGATCAAGCCGAAATTCTTGTAGCTCTTGCCCAGCGGCACGGTCAGGGCGAGCAGCGCGAGCAGGCCGAGCCACAGGACCGCAACGACATGGCCGGTCCCGATCAGTCCGGCGGCCGCGAGGCCGAAGGCGCTCGGCCCGAGGTAACCGGCTATCGCAGCGACCAGGAACCCCGGGCCGTTGCCGGGTACGAGCTGAGTCGAGCCCTCTGCGCTGCGCTTGACCGTGACGCTGGTCACTCGCCTGCCCATAGCGGAACCCACGGCTGCATGTGCGCCTTCGTGTGCGAGCACCGAGACGTGCCGCGTCACCAGCCAGAGGTCCGGAAGCAGGACCGCCCCGAGCGCCGCGAGTCCGACCACAACGGCTATCGGCCCTGGCAGCCGCGCCTGGATCTGGCCAATACGGTCCAGCGCAGCAGCGAGCGATGCCGCCATAGCGCCTCTCCGCCTTCCAGGGTGCCGGTGGGTCGTTTCACGTGAATCTGTGTAGCACTAGCATGCGCGACAAGATTGGCATTCCGGAAGACGGGGAACGGGGCCACCTAGACGCCCAGGCTTCCTTTAGCCGCCGCCTCGAATACGCGGAATGGGAGCAGCCGCTTGGCAACCAATCCGGCTCGCTCGCTAGCCTTGCCGACCGAGACCCGGCGTTGCGGTCGAGCCGCTTCAAGCGTGCGCTGAACCGCGGCGGCGACCTGTTCCGCGGGCGCGCCACTGGCCTCGTCGCGTTCCATCGCCTCGACGGCCTTCCTCATCGCCGCCTCGTACACGCCTTCTCGGTCGGCCGCGTTGTCGATCTGGCGCTGAGCGGTGAAGTCTGTCTTGATGTTGCCCGGCTGCACCAGGGTGACCGTGATGCCGAACGGGGCGACCTCATAGGCGATCGACTCGGCGAATCCCTCCAGCGCGAACTTGCTGGCGCTGTAGTACGCCTGGAACGGAATGCCGATGACGCCGCCGACCGAGCTGATCAGCACGATCCGGCCGCCGCGCTGGGCGCGCATCGCCGGCAGTGCCGCCAGCACGACCCGGACGCAACCCCAGAAGTTCGTCTCGAACTGAGCCTTCGCCGCGCCGATGCTGGTGAACTCGGCTGCGCCCGCGACCCCCCAGCCTGCCGCGGCAATGACAGCGTCGAGCCGGCCGTGCTGCTTGGTGATCCCGGCTACGCCGGCCGCTACCGCAGAGTCGTTGTCCACGTTCATGACCAGGCCTGCCCAAGGGCTGGTAGCCGCGCTGCCGCTGCCGGTGCCGCGTCGGCTGGCACCGATTACCGTCCAGCCGGCTCTTGCTAGCCGGTCGGCGCACGCGCGGCCGATTCCGGCTGACGCGCCCGTAACGAGCACGACCCGCGCTGTCGGGCGGACATCCGCTGACAGGCCCCTGGAAGGCAACGGGCTGACATCCCCCGACGACTCCCCGGGAGGCAGCGACTCTGCGCGTGTCATCTGGGTCCTTTCCTCGCGGGCCGCTGTCAGTAGCCCTGGCTACATTCAGTGTCCATGAACGCGCAGGCAGACGTCCTCGACGGCCTCAATGCTGATCAGCTTCGGGCGGCGACGCATCAAGGGGGCCCGTTGCTGATTCTTGCCGGTGCGGGCACCGGCAAGACCGGCACCCTGGTAGCCCGCGCGGCCTGGCTGCGGGAGCAGGGCGTGCAGCCGAGCCGGATCTTGCTGCTCACATTCACCAGGCGCGCCGCTGACGACATGCTGGCCAGGGCTCATCCGCCCGATACCGCGCCCGCCGACCGTATCTTTGGCGGCACGTTCCACGCGGTGGCCCACCGCATCATCAGGGCGAACGCCGAAGCCTTCGCACTGCCGCCGGAGTTCAGCGTGATCGACCCGGCGGATGTTGCTGACGTGATGGACACCCTGCGGGACGCTAACGGGCTGGTCGGCACCAGCACCGGCCGCCGTACGCCGCGGGCCGCGACCTGCGCGGACATCTACACTCGCTGCGTCAGCACGGGCAGTCACCTCGATGACACTGTCGCTACCGGGTACCCGTGGTGCGTGCCGTTCACCATGGAGCTGGCGGGGCTTTTTACTGACTTCGTTAGCTACAAGCGGCGGCACGGCCTGGTCGATTTCGATGACCTGCTGCTGCTGTGGCGGGCAGCGCTGGCTGATGCCCAGGCCGGCCCGTCGCTGCGCAGCCTCTTCGATGCGGTGCTCGTCGATGAGTACCAGGACGTGAATGCCGTACAGGCGGACATCGTGCGGCTGCTGCGTCCCGACGGCACCGGGCTGACCTGCGTCGGCGACGACGCGCAGGCCATCTATGCCTTCCGCGGTGCCGACCCCGAGCACTTGCGCGCGCTGGCTCGCCAGTTCGCCGACCTCGCTGTCATCAGGCTGTCCCGGAATTACCGGTCTCACCGGGCAGTGCTCAGGCTGGCCAATGAGATCAGGCCGCAGGCAGCCGGGCTGGAGCTAGCGCTTACTGCCGAACGCGGCCAGGGGCAGCGCCCGGTGCTGGTGCGGTGTCACGACGAGGCGACCCAGGCCCGGGAGATTTGCGCCAGGGTGCTGGATAGTCACGAGGCGGGCGTGCAGTTCCACCAGCAGGCTGTGCTCGTGCGGTCCGCCCATCACAGCGACCTGCTGGAGATCGAACTGTCCGCCCGCGGCGTCCCGTACGTAAAGTACGGCGGGTTGCGGTTCACCGAGGCGGCCCACGTTAAGGACTTCCTCGCGGCCGCGCGCGTGGTCACCAATCCAGCCGATGACCTCGCCTGGTTCCGGATCCTCCGGCTGCACGAAGGCGTCGGGCCGGTGCTGGCCCGGCGGGTTATCGAGACGCTGCGAATCGCCGATCCTGGTCCGTTCGGCCGCTGGCAGGAGGCGGCCGCAGCGCTGCCGCAGCGATCTGCCCAGGCCGTTACCGGCACGGTTGGCCAGCTCGCCGAGGCTGCGGGCCAGGAACGAACGGCGGACCGGGCGGCCACCATACTGGCGGCACTGCGAGAGCCACTCGCGGCTCGGTACGCCGATGCCACGGTACGTTTCGCCGACCTGGAGCGGCTGGCTGACGCTGCCGCGGCGAGCCCGTCGCTGCACGATGCGCTCGTCCAACTAGCGCTCGACCCGCCGGTGTCGGCGTCGGACCTGGCCGGCCGGCCCCGCCTGGATGACGACTTTCTCGTCATCTCCACGGTGCACTCAGCGAAAGGCCTGGAATGGCCGGTCGTGCACTTGCCGCAGCTCGTGGACGGCGCTGTGCCCAGTGATATGGCGCTAACCACACCAGCCGGGCTGGAGGAAGAGCAGCGGCTGTTTTACGTCGCCGTTACCAGAGCGCGCGACCAGCTTTATCTGTACGCGCCGCTGCGGATGCATCATCACCGGCTGGCCAGGGACGACAGGCACAGCTACGGGCAGCTGACCCGCTTCCTCGGCCCGGCGGCGCTGGCCCAGTGCGAGCTGACCCAGGCCGTGCCGCCTCGCCCGGCCCTGGCGCCGATGGCCCCGTTGTCGGCTGCCGTGGACCGCGACCTGGAGTCCTTGTGGGCGCGACCGATTGTGCCTGCTAACCAGGCGAGTGACCTGGCGGATACCGGCGGGCTGCCTCGCTGAGCTTCGCGTTTGCCGCCGCTGCCAAGTCGATGTCCAGCACGTCGGCAAGCAGGATCAGGTACAGCAGCACGTCCGATAGCTCTTCCGCGGCCCGGCTATGCAGCGGCTCGGATGCAGCCAGTTTGGCGGCGGTGCCGGCGGGCAGCCACTGGAATAGCTCGACGAGTTCGCCAACTTCGCCGACAAGGGCCAGCAGTACGGATTTCGGGTCGTGGAAGCCGTCCCAGTCTCGTTCCGCGCTGAACCGGCGCATGCGGTCCCGCAACGATTCGAGATCCGACACTTCGCCAGCATGACACGGCCGTCACCTCGCGGCTAACCAGCAGACCGCAAATGCGAGAAGATCTGCCGGGGGGCAGGAATGCCGCCGGCTGAGGAATAGTTGGAGGATAGCTGTATGAACTCTCATCGGCATATCGCACCGATTGTCGCCGCGTGCGCGCTGGCCGCGCTCGCAACGGCGTGCGGTAGCAGTGGTTCGGGGAGTTCGTCCACCCCGTCCGCCCCGGTCAGCCCGACCTCGGCAGCCACCACGCCGTCGCCGACGGCCCCGGCGACCAGCTCATCAACGACTGGTTCGCCAGCGGCCGGCGCAGTTGCCAAGATCACGACCAACTGGGAGACGTTCTTTAACGCCTCGACGCCGGTGGCCAAGCGCGTCTCGCTGCTCGAGGATGGCTCGATGTTCCCAACGGCAGTGCTGGCGGCTACTGGCCTTGCCGCCGAGGCTAAGGCTAAGGTACTGACAGTCACGAATGTGACAGCCAGTCAAGCAACGGTTAAATACGACATCCTTCTCGGAGGTACGCCGGCGCTGAAGAACCAGAGAGGCACCGCTGTGTACCAGGGCGGCACGTGGAAGGTGGGCGTGGCAAGCTTCTGCGCTCTGCTGACCCTGGAGAACGGCGGCAAGACGTCGGGCCTGCCCGCACCCTGCAAGTCCGCCGGATAGTCCATGGTCAGCCCTGTAGACGTCTCCGAGGGCGAGGCGGCGACCGTCCGTCGTGGCGGCCGCCCCCTCGCCCTTACCGTCCTGTGCCTGGTCCTGTTCCTGACGTTCCTGGACAACACGATCGTCAGCGTTGCCCTCGGCAACGTGCAGAGCCAGTTGCACGCAGGCGTGTCTGGCCTGCAGTGGGTGGTAGGCGCTTACGCGCTGACGTTCGCAGGAGCGATGCTGGGTTTCGGCATGGTCGGCGACGAATTCGGTCGCAAGCGGGTCATGCTGATCGGGATTATCATCTTCTGCGCTGGCTCGGTGCTGTGTGCAGAGGCGCCGAACGTTGGCGTGCTCATCGCCGGCCGGGCGATCATGGGCTTCGGCGCGGCCGCCAGTGAGCCAGGCACGCTGTCGATGCTGCGGCATATCTACCCGGTTGAGCGAACCAGAGCCAGGGCGATCGGGGTCTGGACCGCGGTGTCCGGCCTGGCCCTGGCCTTGGGCCCGGTCCTTGGTGGCGCGCTGGTAGGACTCTGGGACTGGCGGGCGATCTTCTGGTTCAACCTGATTTTCGGGGCGATTGCCCTGATCGCCGGGATCGCTGTGCTGCCGGAGAATTCCGATCCCGACGCGCATCGCGTCGACATCGCCGGCACGGTGTTCGCCGCCGCCGCCATCACGGCACTTGCGTTCGCGGTTATCGAGGCCGAGGACTCGGGATTCGGCGCGCCGCAGGTCATTGCACTGCTGTGCATGTGCGTCGCTGGGATCATCGGGTTCTTCTGGTGGGAACACCGAGCCGCGTATCCCTTGCTAGACCTCAAGTTCCTGCGAGTGCCCCGCTTCCTGACCGCGAACGTCGTGGCCTTCTGTGCGTACTTTGCGACTTTCGCTGTCTTCTTCTTCACCGCATTGTTTCTGGTGGAAGTGGTCGGCGACTCCGGCTACCAGATAGCCCTTGTGTTCTTGCCGATGACGGTGCTAATGGTTGCGGCGGCAGTGCTCGCCGGCCGCTGGACCATCACAGTCGGCCCGCGCTGGTCGACCTTTATCGGAAGCCTCCTGTTCAGTGGCGGGCTGCTAGCCACCTCATTTGCGATTAGCCCGAATCCCTCCTACCTCCCCCTCGCCGGCGCGTTGTCCCTGACCGGCATCGGCGTCGGCAGCACGGTCGTCCCGGCGACGTCGTCGGCCCTGTCCGCGGTGCCGCCGGAGCGGTCCGGGATGGCCGCTTCCGCGACGAACACCAGCCGGGAGATAGGCGCGGTCACCGGCGTCGCGGTGCTGGGCGCGCTGGTCGCTTCGAAACTGCACTCCAACCTGGTCGCCAGCCTCAGTCACCTGGGCGTACCCAAGAACTTCCAGGCGATTGTGATCAATGCGATAGAAACTGGCGCGGTCCCGTCAAACGGCAAGAACAGCAGCGCGGGCGGCGGCTTCAATCCGAAAGAAGTGCAGGAAGTTATCCAGGCCACGTACGCCGCTTTCCAGACGGGTCTGCACGCGGCTCTGTACTTGTCCGCTGTCCTCGTATTTGCGGCCGGCATCTTCAGCTTTGTCCTGCTAGCAGGATCCAGCCAACCCGAACCGGACCGCGCGCCTGGCGCGCCGAACCCGTCGGCCGCGGGCTGACCAAGCTCGAGGCTTATCGCCCGCCAGCGCAGCACGCCCGGCATGCGGCGCAGGGCGTGGCGACCAGCTGTTAGGGCACAGTGAGGGGATGACAGGCAAGTCCAGGATCGTGCCGGACTGCGTCACCGCCTATGCTGCTCGGCTGCATGCGGCGATCGGCACCGAGCATCACGCGGCCTCCCCGCTCGGAGCGTGGCTGCTGCTCGCTTTGGCTGGCCCGGCCGCGCGCGGTGGCGACCGGGCAACACTGGCCAGGGTGCTCGACTGCGACGTGGCCACCGCCGCTGCGGCGGCAGCCGAATTGCTAGCCGACCCGCATCCGCTGGTCGCCGCCGCGGCCGCGGTATGGAAGGCATCCTGGGCCCCGCTTCCCGCTGAGTTCGCGACCTGGCAGCGAGGCTTGCCGCCGCAGGTCGCCAGTGGTGAGCTGCCCGACCAGGCCGGGCTCGACAAGTGGGCCCGCGAGCACACCTTCGGGCTCATCGGCAGCTTCCCGATTAAGTGGACGCCGAATCTGTACCTGGTGCTGGCGACGGCACTGGCGACCAAAGTGTCGTGGCAGATGCCCTTCGAGCTTGCGCCTGCGGCCAGCCTTGGGCCGCGGAGCCCCTGGGCGGACCTGGTGAGCCAGGTCCTGCGGACGCCCGCGCAGGTGCCAGGCTCAGATCCAGCACGCGACGATCAAGCCCGGTCCGGCCACGTTCAGTTCATCGCGGTCACGCCGGAGGCCGGCGACGTCGCTGTGCACATCGCCGCCGCCGTTGGCGGCCTGCTGGTCGCGTCCGTCGCCGCGTCGCCGGAGGTGCCCGCGAGCACAGTCCTTGCGCTGGCGCACCGGATCGGAACTGCTTACGCGACCGGAGGTCAGGTCCCTCAGCGCAGCCTGGCCGAGCTGCCGCTAGGCGACGGGCCGTGCTGGCAGCTGCGTGAGGAGATGGCCGGAACCGACCGGTGCACGGCGATCTTGCCCGCCTGGTCGGCGCGTTCGGTCCACGACCTGGATCACCCAGGCCTCGGTTTCGGCGCGGCCGCCCACGCGCTGACCGAATCCGACGACCCGTGGGAAGCGAAGCAGGCCGTTCAGGCGACGTACTCACGGACCGGGTTTGAGGCAGCCGCCGTCACGGGGCTCGGTATCCGGCTGATGGCGATGGCGCCGCCGCGCCAGCACCGAGTCGCCGAGCTGCGATTCGGGTACCCATATGCGGTCGTTGCGCTGACAACCGCAGCTGGCGAAGGTGATGCGCCCGCCGCGCGAGCGAGCCCGTGGCTCGGGCTGCCGGTATTTTCCGCCTGGGTCGCGCAACCGTCCGAAGCGTGACGGGGTGCTGGTCCTGCGCTAGCTTGTCGGCCATGCACAGCGTGGACCGCACGACGGAGCAGATGATCAGGTCCGTGCTTGCCTACGCCGAGAACCGGCTCCGGCTGGATCCCGTTCCGCTGGATCGGGGCTCGCGGGATCCCGCTGGGCTGGATGTGGCCCTGGCCGGGCTACTTGGCGACGACGGGCACGATCCGGACCAGGTGCTTGGCGTCTACGCGGCGACACTCGCACCCGCGGTCATCTCGGCCGACAGCCCGCGGTTCCTCGGGTTCATACCAGCGGCCCCGACGAAAGCATCCTTGCTGTTCGACATGTTGATTTCGTGCGCGTCCATCCAGGGCATCTCCTGGCTGGAGGCGGCTGGCGCGATCCACGCGGAGAATCAGGTACTCCGGCTCATCGCCGACCGGGCCGGGATGCCGGCCGCGGCTGGTGGCTGCTTCGTATCCGGGGGGTCGGCGGCGAACCTGTCCGCACTCGCAGTCGCTCGCGAGGTGGCCAAGCGGCGAGCGGTCCTGCCGTCCGCGAGCCTGGCCAGACCACGGCGGTGGCGCGCCGTGGTCGGCGCAGATGCGCATTCGTCGGTCACCAACACGCTGCGCCTGCTCGAAATGGATCCGCTCGTCGTGCCGACCGCGGACCACCGGCTGACCGGCGATGCCGTCCGCGCCGCCATCGCAGCCGACGGCGATCCAGACTCGGTCGCGGCCATCGTGGCGACGGCGGGCACGACGAACGCCGGGATCATTGATGACCTGGCCGGCCTGGCGCCGGTGGCCGCAGAGCGCCAGCTCTGGTTCCACGTCGACGGCGCATACGGCGGCGCCGGCCTGTTCGCGCCCACCGTCAGGTCGGCCTACGCCGGGATCGAGCACGCTGACTCATTCGTGGTCGATCCGCATAAGTGGTTGTTCGCGCCGTTCGACTGCGCAGCGCTCGTGTACCGCGATCCGGCACTGGCCCGGTCCGTGCACCGCCAGGATGCCAGCTACCTGGACGTCATCCACGACAAGCCGGCCGAGTGGAATCCCACCGACTATGCCTACCACCTGACCCGGCGGGCCAGGGGCATGCCGCTGTGGTTCTCGCTATGCGTGCACGGCGTGCGTGCCTATACCGAGGCCATCGAGGCGGCTATTTCCCTGGCCCGCCTTACTGCGGTCGAGATCAAGTCGCGGGACTACCTTGAACTGATCCGCGAGCCGGACTTGTCGGTCGTGCTGTTTCGCCGGCTCGGCTGGCGGCCGTCAGATTACACTGCGTGGGCCGACAGGCTGCTTGAGGAGCAGGTTGCCTTCCTGCCGCCTACCTCATGGGAGGGTGAGACCGTAGCCAGGTTCGCCTTCCTGCATCCGCAAACGTCCATGGAGCTGGTCACTCAGATCCTGGATCGGATGGCCGGCGCCTAGATCGTCCCGGTTGTCAGCGGCAGCCGCGGACCACCTTGGCGACTAGGAAACCGCCCACTCCGTTGCCGTTCACGCTGGTGCCGCTATCACTGGTGAAGGTGTAGAGCAGGTGCTTGCGATAGGTGACCTGCAGGCGGTGATGTGAGCCAAACGACTTGGTGCCAAGGCAAGGAGCGCCCTTCGGCATGGTCTTGCCGGCGGGCATGACCAGCCGCGGCCAGACCGATAGGCACTGCCCGGTGCAGGGGCCACTCGGCAGGTAATACAGTGCCCTGCCCCTGGTGGTTACCAGGATCTTGCCGAAATGATGGCGGGTCGCCTCCTTGACAACGGTTGCCGACCTGTTGATAACGGCAGTGGATTTGGCTTGCACATGAGTAGTGCTAGCTGACGCGATAGTGGCGCCGGAAATGCCGGCGCCGGCGATGAGCAGCGAGCTACCGGCGGCGAGCAGGAGCCGGCCAGAGCCAATTCGGGCGAGGTTGCGCATGATGCCTACCACCTTCTAGTGCGGCTCGCGCGGAGCGTGCGCAGGGCACGCGAGGCTGGCGCGAGAGTGGGGGCCCCGACGACAGAACGGCGATGCTGCCCGGCTGGTTCAGTCCGGTCTGCCGCGCGGTTTCAAGCCAGGTCGTAGGCTCGCCTGCACAGCAGCAACGAGACGTTCGGCCGAGGGCGGCCGGCGATCAGCCGAGGGAGGCCGCAATCAGCAGTCAGCCCGAGCCGGGCATTGCTAGCATTCAGGTCCCGGAGCACGCCGACGTCGCGATCCGATCTATCGGCCACCCGAATGCGGCAGCCCGGCAGTTCGACTTCTGGGATTCCAACTACGAATGGCGGCGGCTTTTCAGCGAGCTGTTCGGCACGTTCCTGCTGGTCATAGGCGCGGTCGGGGCCGGCATGGTAAACGCCAGATTCGGCCGCGATGTGGTTCCGGGTCCAGCCAGAGTTGTCGTTCCGGCACTGATGGTCATGGCCGTCATCTTGTTCATGGGTGCCGTTTCCGGCGCGCACCTGAACCCGGCGATCAGTGTGGGGTTCGCGCTCCGCGGCGACTTCCCATGGCGCCGCGTACCCGCGTACATCGCTGCGCAGGCCGCCGGCGCTGTGCTCGCGACGCTGCTGCTAGTCGCCCTGATCGGGAAGCAGGGCGACGCGGGCCTGACCCTGCCCGGTCCTGGCATCTCCGCTGGTACCGCGCTCGCATGGGAAGTCCTGCTGACCACCGGCCTGGTCAGCGTCGTCCTCGGCACCGCCTCCGGGGCCCAGCAGCTCGGCCCGGTTGCGGCTTTCGGGGTCGGCAGCTACATCGCGCTGGCCGGACTGTTCGGCGCTCCGGTCAGCGGGGCATCGATGAACCCGGCCAGGTCGCTTGGCCCAGCACTGGTCCTTGGCGACTGGACGGCGTGGTGGGCCTACCTGCTGGGGCCGGTGATCGGCGCCGTCATCGCGGTACCCATCGCGTTCATCCTCCGCGGCCCGGGTGGTGGGAAGTACAGCACCCGAGCGGCGCAAGGCACTCTCGGCATCCTCTGGCGTCCTGAGCCCATCGGCAAGCCCCAGCACGCGCCCGACCGCCCGGATCCCGACCACAGGGATCCGGGCGGGCCGGATCCAGCCGGACCGGATCCAGCCGGACCGGATCCACCCGGGCCGGATCCCGCTGAGCCGGATCGGGGCGCTGCGGGCCGGGACGGCGGCTAACCGCGCTGCAGCCGCTGCGGCAGCCGGCCGCGTACCGTTCCCGCTCACCGCCCGCGCCGCTGACCTGCGCAGCTAATGCAGTTGTCGGCACCCGGCCGGGCGGCCAGGCGCTCGGCGCCGATCGGCCGGCCGCATCGCACGCATGTCCCGTAGCTGCCGTCAGCCACCCGCTGCAGTGCCGCGTCCAGCTGCCTGAGCTGCTCACGAGCCTGATCGAGCAGCGCGGCGACGTGCTGCCGCTCGAAGGCGATAGTTGCTCCCTCTGGGTCATGCTCGTCGTCGGCATTCGCCGAGCCGGCCGACTCGACGATGCCCGCGAACTCGCGGTCAAGACCGGCCAGCCGGTCAACCGCGGCCTGCCGCGCTGCCAGCAGCCTGGCCCTGGCGTCGTGCTGTTCGTCCATCAATCCTGCCTATCACTGCCGGCTGACAGTGGTTGTAGCTGGCCCGCTGAGCCCGATGTGCGCAGGCCCAGCAGATGCGGCAGGCTGGAGCCATGGCAGAAACACTGACCCTGATGGCCGTGCACGCACACCCCGATGACGAGGCATCGAGCACTGGCGGCGTATTGGCGCTCTATTCCGATGAAGGCGTCCGCACGGTAGTCGTGACCTGCACGAACGGAGAGTTCGGCGATGCTCCCGGCCAGGTCAAGCCGGGCGAGGACGGCCACGATACCGACGAAGTGGCACAGCTGCGGCTGGCCGAGCTACGCCAGTCTTGCAAGATACTCGGAGTCAGCCACCTGGAGTTGCTCGGTTACCACGATTCCGGCATGCCCGACTGGGAGTACAGGCACCAGCCGGAGGCGTTCTGCAATGTTCCGCTGGACGAAGTTGCTGGGCGGATCAGCGGGCTGATCGACACCTACCAGCCGCAGGTCGTGATTTCCTACGACGACAAGGGCATGTACCAGCATCCGGACCATGTTCACGCCAGCCTGGCGGCCGCGGCGGCCGTGGCCGCCAGCGGGACACCGGCGAAGTTCTATCAGAGCGCGATGCGCGGCAGCGACTGGCGCAAAGTCTGGGAAGCGCTCCGCGAGCTGGGCGCGGATGTGCCAGACCAGCGGGAGTTCACTGCCGAGCAACGGCAGGAAATGGACGCCGCGGAGCAGCGCATCACCACCACCATCGACATTCGGCCGGTGCTGCCACGCAAACGTGAGGCGCTGTTCGCCCACGCCAGCCAGATCCAGGATTCCTGGTTCAGCAAACTGCCGCCTGAGATTGCCCAGGCCGCGTTCGGCCGGGAGAGCTTTATCCGGGCCGTGGACACCACGGGAGCGTCAGTACCCGAGAACGATCTATTCGCCGGTCTGCGCTAGTGCCGTGCCGCCTCGGCATGCGATCCGCCCGGGCCGGTAGGCCCTGCCGCCACCCCAGAGCCGTCGATTGCGGCACGATTGATCAGTGATCGCTCTCTTGTTCCGCGTCCTGCGGCCAGGGCACCGCCGGCACATAGCGGTGCTACTTCTCCTGGTGGTTGGTTTCGTCCTCGGTGGCGGCGCGCTATTCGCCCGCACTCACCGCCCGGGCTTGCCGGTCACCAGCGGCTGGTACTGGGCGCTTACGACGGCTGCCACGGTCGGTTACGGAGACGTTACGCGGGATACTGCCGCCGGCCGGGTCACCGCCTCGCTGCTCATGCTGACGACCATCCCCATGCTCGCCTCGGTTTTCGCGCTCGCGACAGCCGGGACCGCAGCTGCCGGAATCAGGAGGATCCTGGCCATGCATAGCCGTTTCCCCGCCAGCCCATACCGGCTAGTGATCGGAATGAACGAGACGGTACCCCGCAATCCTGGATGAGCTGGTCTCGGCCGGGGTTTCGGTCGTGCTGGTCGCGGATGCAGACCCGGCCAGCATGCCGCCCGAGGTGCACCTGGTCCGCGGCGACCCGACCGACGAGGCCACGATTCGGTCAGCCAGGCCGGTGGGTGCCGAGCAGGCCCTGATCACCGGCAAGTCCGATGGTGACGTCCTGGTCAGCTCCGTCCTCGTGCGCAAGCAAGCACCTCAGCTGATGACCGCGGCGCTGTTAAGGTCACCGTCGGTGCGTGAGGCTCTGCAAGACCTAGGCATCCAGCAGACCATATCGGTACACGAGCTCATCGCATCGACGCTGGCCAAGAGCCTGGAAGCGCCGCACGCTGCCGACATGCTGGCGCAGCTAGTTGAGGGGGATTCGCACCGGCTGGGCGAGATCAAGGCAGAAGCGGCCGTCATAGGCAAGCCCCTGAGCGCCGTGCGCGATGAACGGGCAGGGCTGGTGCTTGGCCTGGTGCAGCAGGGCAGGTTCACGCTCGGGCTGGCCGACGACCCGGTGATCCAGGCCGGCGATTCCCTGCTCGTCGCGGAGCGGCGCGAGGGTGCCAAGCAAACAGGCGCGCATCCCCGATAGCGGGCCGCATGCTGATGAGGTGCGAGACTTGCGCTAGCGGACGTCGGGCTGGCTTGCCTCGGATGCGGCGGCCGTCGCGCGCTGAACCGTCCCGGCCCCGCTCGCCAGCGCCCGCCGCCACGGCACAACGCCTTCGATCTCGGTCTCCAACGAGAAGCTGAGGAAGGTCCTGATCAGTACGATCAGGCCCAGGACCAGTACGTTCTCCAGTGTTGGAGCGACCGCGACAGTCCGGATCAGATCGGCCGCAACCAGGATCTCCAAGCCAAGCAACAGCGTGCCACCGAAGGCCTGGCGCAGCACCCTATAAGTGCTGGTTAGCTGTCGTGACCGACGCCAGGCAACCCAGCCCAGGACCATCGACCACACCACGCCCGCCACCAGGATGACCGCGCCGAGCGCCTCAAAGCCCTGCGCCACGTGGTCCATCACGGTGGTGAATGTCGAGGTGCCGCCGGCCTCGGCCGCCAGCGTCCGCAGCATCATGAAAGCCCCCGGACTTCCTTTACCCGCTGGCCGCCGCCTGCTACCGCCAGACGGGTGCGGTGCTGTCGGGCTGCGGTCACACTGGGGTGGTGAGCGATCGGGTCAGGACCGCGGTCCGGGTGGAGGGCGTCGTGCAAGGCGTCGGGTTCCGGCCTTTTGTTTACTCGCTCGCTACCAGGCTCGGGCTCGGCGGGCTGGTCGGCAACGACGTGGACGGCGTGTTCGCCGAGGTAGAGGGCACGCCCGAAGCCGTCAGTGAGTTCCTGGTCTTGCTCGAGCGCCAGGCGCCACCGCTTGCCAAGATCGAGCGCGTTACCACCAGTAATCTCCAGCTCACCGGCGCGGCTAGTTTCGCCATCGCGGCCAGCCAGCCGCAGGGAACCCGCCGGACGCTGGTGTCGGCCGACAGCGCAACCTGCGACGACTGCCTGCGCGAAATGGCGGATCCAATCGACCGCCGGCACCGGTATCCGTTCATCAACTGCACGAACTGCGGGCCGCGCTTCACCATCGTCCGCGACGTGCCGTACGACCGGCCGTTCACGACGATGTTCGGTTTCCAGATGTGCACTGGCTGCGCTGCCGAGTATCACGACCCTGCTGACAGGAGATTCCACGCGCAGCCGGTTTGCTGCCCTGCCTGCGGGCCGCGGCTGCACCTCGTCGGCCGCACCGGCACGCAATTGTCCGCCGCCAGTCCGGCCGCCGCCGGCGACGACCCGGTCGCCGCCGCCGCCGTGCTGCTCAGGTCCGGCCAGGTGCTGGCCGTTAAGGGCCTCGGGGGCTATCATCTCGTCGCCGATGCGGGAAACGAGGCCGCCACGGCATCGCTGCGCGCGCGTAAGCACCGCGAGGACAAGCCCTTCGCCGTGATGGTGCCCGATGTCGCGGCTGCCAGCATGCTCTGCCAGGTGGACGAGACGGCGGCCCGGCTGCTGGGCAGCGCCCGTCGGCCGATCGTGCTGATGCCGCGACGGCCTGCCGCAGACGCGCAGATCGCACCCGCGGTCGCGCCGGGTAACCGGCAGCTCGGCCTGCTGCTGCCCTACACTCCGCTGCACCACCTGCTGCTGGCGGCAGCTGGCGGACCGGTTGTTGCCACGAGCGGCAACATCTCCGACGAACCTATCGCCTATACCGACGCCGACGCTCTCGATCGGCTCAGCAGCGTGGCCGACGCGTTCCTCCTGCACGACCGGGCGATCCACATCCGTACGGATGACTCCGTAGTCCGCGCGTTCGGCGGGCGGGAGATGGTGATCCGGCGATCCCGCGGCTACGTGCCCGAGCCGCTCCGGCTCAGCCGGCCCGTGCCGCGGCCCGTGCTCGGCTGCGGCGCCGAGCTGAAGAACACATTCTGCCTGGCCAAGGAGTCACACGCGTTCATGTCGCATCACATCGGCGACCTGGAGAACGCTGAGACGCTGCGCTCGTTCACCGAAGGCATCGAGCATTTCCGGCGGCTGTTCGATATCGAGCCACGGCTGATCGCGCATGACTTGCATCCGGACTACTTGTCGACTAAGTACGCTGCCGACCTGGCAGCATCCGGCTTGCCCGGCGGGGTTTCCGGCGATATCGAGATGATCGGCGTGCAGCACCATCACGCCCACATTGCTTCGTGCCTGGCGGACAACGACGAGGACGGGCCAGTCATCGGGGTCGCGTTCGATGGCACCGGGTATGGCACTGACGGCACGATATGGGGTGGCGAGTTCCTGATCGCCGACCTGGCCAGCTACCAGCGCGCTGGATTCCTGGAACCGGTACCGCTGCCTGGCGGCGCCGCCGCCATCAGGCAGCCTTGGCGGATGGCGGCGTCCTATCTGGCCGCAGCGTATCCAGGCGGCAGCGCTGCCACCGCGGCAGCGCCGCTGGCCGTCCGGACCAGGAACGCGCGGCAATGGGATGCGGTGCTCGCGATGGCCCGCCGGGGCATCAACTCCCCGCTGACGTCCAGCGCGGGAAGACTGTTCGACGCGGCCGCGGCGCTACTCGGTGTACGCGACGCGGTGAACTACGAGGGCCAGGCGGCGATCGAACTCGAGCAGCTCGCCGACGTCCGCGAGCGGCGCAGCTATCCGGCCACGATCTCCGAGCGGGACGGAGCACTCCGGGTTTGCGGGTCCGACCTTGTCCGGGCCGTAGCCGACGACCTGGCTGCGGGCGCGGAGCGGCCGGCCATCGCAGCCCGTTTTCACTGCGGCGTGGCCGCCGCGATTATCGCTGCGTGCGTGCGCCTGCGTGAGCAAACCGGGCTCGCAGTTGTTGCCCTGTCCGGCGGAGTCTTCCAGAACCTGCTGCTCACCGACCAGGTGGTGGTTGGCCTGGAGCGGGCGCGCTTCCGGGTGCTGCTGCACGGCCGCGTTCCGTGCAACGACGGCGGGATCAGCCTCGGCCAGGCTGCGGTCGCCGCGGCGCGAGACCGGCTGGGTATGCCTCGGTAACCGACACCCCGGTCTCGTGCTGCGCTATTCGGGCGGAGCAGGCACGCGGTGGCGAAGCCAGTCATACCAGGCCCCGATGCCGTCACCGGCGGTCGCCGAGAGCTGGAGCAGGAGCGCGCTGGGCGCCGCTCGCCGCAGGTCTGAAATATATCTCTTCAAATCGACCTCGATATAGGGCAGCAAATCGGTCTTGTTCAGCATTGCCAGGTCAGCCTGGCGGAACATGTGCGGGTACTTCAGCGGTTTGTCGGCGCCCTCCGTCACGGCAGCCAGCACGACCCTGGCGTCCGCACCGAGGTCGAGCAGTGCCGGACACACGAGATTGCCGAATTCTCGATGATCACAATTGACCCGCTGGGCGGATCGAGGCCGCGCAGCCCCTGGGCCACCATCGCGGCGTCAAGATGGCAGCCGGCGCCGGTGTTGATCTGCACAACCCGGCGCCGTGGCCTGCTCGGTCAGCAAATCCTCGGTAGCGGGTCGCCGACCAGCAAGTCGACGATCCGGGTGCCGCCGAACGAGGTCCTGAGCTGGACGATGCCTGGCGGCCCCGCCGTTACGGTGCCGATCACCGCAGCCTGACCGCCCTGCTGGTGCGCGCGCAGCGCTGCCAGCGCGGTGTCAGCGGCCTCGGCAGCGACAACCGCCACTAGACGGCCTTCGCAGGCGACATACATCGGGTCGATGCCGAGCAGCTCAGCAGCTCCCCGCACCTCGTCCCGGACTGGGATGGCATCCTCGGAAACCAGCACGCCGACGCCAGCGGCAGTGGCGATCTCGTTCAGGATAGTGGCCACCCCGCCTCTGGTAGCGTCGCGCAGCGCCCGCACGCCGGACGTGGCTGCGAGCAGGCTGCCGACCAGGCCGTTGAGGGGGGCAGTGTCCGAGCAGACGTCGGCTTCGATGTCCAGTTCGCCGCGCGCGAGCATGATGGTCACGCCATGGTCGCCGATCGGGCCGGAGACGATGATCGCGTCGCCTGGCCGCGCCTGGGCCACACCCAGGTTGATGCCGTGATCGATCACGCCGACGCCGGCGGTGTTGATGTAGCAGCCGTCAGCCTTGCCCCGCTCCACGACTTTGGTGTCGCCGGTGACCACCTGCACACCGGCGCGCAGCGCCGCCGCCTGCATGGAGGCTGCGATCCTGGCCAAGTCGGCGACGGGGAAGCCCTCCTCGAGGATGAACCCGGCGGACAGGTAGAGCGGCAGCGCGCCGGCCATCGAGAGATCGTTGACGGTGCCGTTCACGGCAAGGTCCCCGATATCGCCGCCCGGGAAGAACAGCGGCGAGACGACGTAGGAGTCGGTCGTCAGGGCGAGGGTGGCCCCATTCACGTGCAGGCGCGCCGCGTCCTCAAGAGGCTCGAGCAGCGGGTTGCGGAAAGTGCTGAGGAAGACCGCCTCGATCAGCGTCTGCGTGGCCTTGCCGCCGGCCCCGTGCGACATCGTGATCCGCTCTTCCTTCACCCGCGGACGCGCACGCCGAGCTCGGTCGATCCGTTCGAGCACCAGTTCCTCGCGGACCGTGCCCGGCAGCGGCTGCGGCGAGCCGGTGCGGCTGAACATGGCCGCCTCGCTGGCCTGCTCGTCGTGCTCGCGCAGGGCCTCCCGCACCCAGACGGCACCCGGCAGCCCGTGATCGGTGCCGCTGTTCACAGTAAAGCCCGTATCGCTAGAGCCTGTGCCCGGCACGGTGGGTTGACCTGATTGGTCCAGGTGGCTGCGGGTCATGATGTGCTCGCCTCCCGCACCCGCTGCCTGGTCAGCCGGCCGTAGTTGTAATAGGCCGCGCAAGCGCCCTCGGGTGAGACCATGCAGGTGCCGATGGGCGTCTCCGGTGTGCACGCAGTCCCGAATACCTTGCACTCCCACGGCCTGAGGACGCCCTTGAGCACCTCGCCGCACTGGCAGGCCTGGGGGTCGGCGACACGCACGCCAGGCACGGAGAACAGCTTCTCGGCGTCGAATCTCGCGAAATCATCGCGGACCTTTAGCGCCGAGTGGGAGATGAAGCCCAGGCCGCGCCATTCGAAGTAAGGCCGCAGTTCCATGGTCTGGCCGATAGCGCGAAGGGCGACCACGTTCCCCTCCCAGGGCACGACGCGCGAGTACTGGTTCTCGATGGTGGACTGTCCCGCGGACAGCTGCAGCATCAGCATGTAGATCGACTGCAGGATGTCCAGCGGCTCGAAGCCGGCCACCACTACCGGCTTACCGTAGTCGCGGGCGATGAACTCGTACGGCCGGCAGCCGATCACAGTGGACACGTGGCCAGGACCGATGAAGCCGTCCAGGCGCAGGTCCGGGGAGTCCAGTATCGCCTTGATCGCCGGAATGATCGTCACGTGGTTGCAGAATATGGAGAAATTCGGCAGGCCCTCGGCGGCCGCGCGCAGAACCGTCATCGCGGTCGATGGCGCGGTGGTCTCGAACCCGATGGCCATGAAGACGACCTGCTTGTCCGGGTTCTGCCTGGCGATCTTCAGAGAGTCCAGTGGCGAGTACACCATCCGTATGTCGGTGCCGCGCGCCTTGGCGTCAAAGAAGGACCCGTTACTGCCGGGCACGCGCATCATGTCGCCGAACGACGTCATGATGACGTCCGGGCTGCTGGCCAGCGCCATCGCGTCGTCGACGCGGCCCATCGGGATGACGCAGACCGGGCAGCCGGGGCCGTGCACAAGGGTGATCTGCTCCGGGAGATAGTCCTCAAGGCCGTGCTTGTAGATGGTGTGGGTGTGGCCGCCGCACACTTCCATCAGCTTGTACTGCCGGCCCGGCTCGCATAGCGCGGCTATCCTGGCCGACAGCGCGTGCGCCTTGTCGGCGTCGCGGAACTCATCGACGAATCGCATCGCCCCGCCTCCTATTCGATCCTGGATTCGGCGAGCGCGGCCAGCTCGTCTTCGTACGCTTGCCCGATGCCTTCTAGGAACTCAAGCGCAGCAGCGGCTTCGGCCTCGTCGATCTTCGAAAGCGCGAACCCGACGTGGATGAGCACCCAGTCGCCGACCTCAACCTTCTCCTCGGCCAGCAGGCCGACGTTGATGACCCGCTTCACCCCGCTGACATTCACCCGGGCCAGATCGGGCTGGTCAGGAAGGAACTCGATCACCTCACCGGGAATCCCGAGACACATATGCCCGCTCCTTCGCGACTAGTAGTGGCCCGTCGCCAGATCCGGCTGCGTCGGCGATGAGATCTAGAACAATACGGGCGGCCTTGTCGACGGCCGCGGCTACCGGCTCGCTGAGCCCGATGCCGTACTCGACACTGGCCGGCTCGCAACCGACGATCAGGACCTGCCTGGCTTCCGAGCATGCCGAGCATGCTCAGCACAACCTCCGGCTGCATGCCGTGCGCGTTGAAAACCGGGTTATCGCCAAGCATGCCGTCGGTGCCGGCGGCGCTGTCGGCAGCGCTTAGGTCGGGCTCGATCAGGTAAATCGTTCCGGGCACGCCACCGCGAGCGGCCGCGTCGATCAGGATCGCGGCGGTATAGCCGTTTGCCAGGTCATAGGCCAGGTGCATGCCCCTGATGCCGTAGTCGTCGACGACGTCCGCCCAGTCGGGCAGCTCGGCAGCGGCGAGCCGGCTCGCCACCTCGACCCCGAATCCGTCGCCGCCCAGGAAGATGTTGCCGACGCCGGCGATCAGCAGCTTGCCGGTCATGGCGTCACCGCGCCAGCGTCAGCCGCCCGATCGCCGGTCAGGGCCGCCTGGCACAGCTCCCAGAGCACGTTGTACATGGTCGTCTGAGCTTCCTGGATCCGGTGCACAGACGTCGATGGCGCGACGAACAGGTAATCGATGCTGTCAAGCTCGGCCATCTTGCCACCGGAGTACCCGGCGATGCCGATGGTCAGCAGGCCGCGCCGGCTGGCCTCGTCGAAGGCCCGCAGCAGGTTGTCGGAATTGCCGCTGGTGGACAAGCCGACGGCGATATCGCTCTTGCCGCCGAAGGCGGCGACTTGCCGCGCGAACACGACGTCCACGCCGATGTCATTGCTCAGCGCCGTCAGCACCGAAGCGTCGCTAGCCAGGCTGAGTGCTGGCAGCGGCCGGGCAGCGCCGCCGGGGTAAAGGAACAGGGTGGCAATCTGCTGGGCGTCGGTAGCACTGCCGCCGTTCCCGAATGCGAGCAGGCGACCGCCCGCCGTGAACCGGCGGGCCATTTCCTGTGCGCACGCCAGCAGCCTGACCGCGTCGGCATCCCGGATGGCCCGGCGCAGCTGAAGGATCTCCTCGGCCTTGGCAACCGTAGACTGGCGTACCTGTTCGAGCACATCGGACACATCTGTCGTGCCGGAGTACAGGAATGGGTACAGCGACTCGATCGAGCCAGCGTCGACCGGGTCAGACCGGATGGAGCCTGCTGGCGGCGCCTCGTTCCGCGAAGCCTGGCTCATCGTGGCAGCACCGCGATCGCTTCGCTGGCGTGCACGAGGATCGTGTCGCCGGCGCTCGCGGTCACCAGCGCCACGCTGACTTCCTCGGTGCCCTGGCCGGTGTCGACGATCGCCAGGCCGTCGCCAAGCAGCTGCACGATCGTCACCTGGACAGCAGCGTCAGAGCAGGTGATGCACACATCGTCGTGGCATTCGGGCACGGTCACGCAACCACCCCCGGCGCGAGCACCCCAGGTAGCTCGAAGAACACGTGCACCAGCTCCCAGAGCACGTGATAGCAGGTGACCTGCATCTCCTTGACGATACGCGGATCGCCGGACCGGGTGATGAGCACATGGTCCACCGCGGGGCAGGCGGCGATCGCCCCGCCGCCCCCGCCCACCAGCGCGATGGTCAGCATGCCGAGCTCACGGGCGGTGAGCAGGCCAGACAGGACGCTCGCGCAGTTGCCGTCCGCGGCGATACCGAGCGCGATATCGGCAGGCGAGGCCAGGTAGCGAAGCTGGTGGGAGAAGATCGAGGCCATCCCGCTCCGGGCGGCGATCCCCGTCACGGTGGCTACGTCCGAAGTCAGCGAGATGGCGGGCAACGCGCGCTTGCCGACGATGACCGGGTGCACGAACTCGACGGCCACATGCTGCGCGTCGGTGCTCGGCCCGCCGGTGCCGAACACGACGAGCTTGCCGCCCTGGTGGAACCTGATGGCCATCTGGTGGCAGGCCGCAGCGACCGCCGGGGCCTGGCCGGCAAGCTCCCGCACCGGCTTTTCACGGCGGTCGAAGAGCGTGCCGACTTTCTCGCCAGCGAGACCCAGCAGCGGCTCGGGCGGGGGCGCCCGCCGCGGTTGCTGCGAGGAGGTCATGCCGCTGACTCCTGATCTGCCGCATCGGCCAGCTCGACTTCGACTTCGACCTGCACTGCGTCTGCGACCTTCAGCGCGCCGAGAAACGCGGAGTACGGCTTGATCCCGAAGTCGGTTTGCCGCACGGTGGTGGTGGCCAGGTACCGGCCAGCAGCAAGCTGGGTTACCTCCAGGCGCTGCGGCCTGGACTGACCCGCGAGGCTCAGCGAGCCGGTGATCACCCCGCCTGATCCGGCTGGGCTTGGTTCGAATCCGGTGGCGATGAAGGTTGCCTCCGGGTGACGGTCCACGCCCAGTACTTTGCGAGCGGTCACCGAGATCTCCCGCTTGTCCCGGTCGGAGAGCAGCTTGATGCCGCCAGTGCCCTCGCGCACCACCAGCGCGCCCAGGTCGACTTTCACCTCAAGGCTAGCCGGGGCAAGATCGGCTCCGATGACAAGCTCGCCTGACCACCTGACTGCGTCGATAGTCAGGTCGTGGCCGGCCTGGGCCACAAGCCCGTCGCGCGAGGTCCGCAACGTTATCCGTCCTTGCTCCGCGCCGAGCTGGTGGCGGCCCGCGTGAATCGGCATAGCAGAACCGTAGGACACATGTGGGGGGACAGTCGGGGGGACACCCACAGTCGGGGGACACCCCCCGGACGACCCCCCGGAACCCAATGGCCGACCAAGTCGCGCTTCAGTCGGGGGGACACCTCCCGACGACCCCCCGGAACCCAATGGCCGGCCAAGTCGACTGGCCCGCGCCAGAGCTCACCGCCAGCCATCGGTGCCCTGGTGGGATCCGGGCTCAGACGCCTCGGTATCACCGGAGACGGACTCTGTTGTCGTCGGCGGTGTGCGCATCGCGCGGAACTCCGGGGTCCTGATGCAGCCCGGCGGCCGGCGTGCCGACGCGCAGGACCTGTTCCTGGCTGGCCGGGAGGCAGTCGTGGGCAGGCATGGTGCGGTATGGCCCGGCGGCCGGGCCAGGCTGCATAGGCTAAGCAGGTGCCGCCAACACCGCCGTCGCGCGCCGCGCTGGTCCGCCGGGCGCGCAGGCTCAACCGCGAGCTCGCTGCGCTGTACCCAGACGCACACTGCGAGCTCGATTTCAGCAGCCAGCTTGAGCTTCTGGTGGCCACAATCCTGAGCGCCCAGACCACCGACAGGCGCGTCAATATGGTTACTCCGGTACTGTTCGCCAAGTACCGGACTGCTGCCGATTATGCAGCCGCAGACCGCGGCGAGGTCGAGAAGATCATCCAGTCGACCGGTTTCTTCCGCGCCAAGACCACCAGCCTTATCGGGCTCGGCCAGGCGCTCTGCGACCGGTTTGGCGGCGAGGTCCCCGGCCGGCTGGCCGATCTGGTGACCCTGCCGGGAGTAGGCAGGAAGACAGCCAACGTCGTGCTCGGCAACGCCTTCGGGGTACCCGGCATCACCGTCGACACGCACTTCGCCCGCTTGTCGCACCGATTCGGCTGGACCAGCCAGCAGGATCCGGTCAAGATCGAACTGGAAGTCGGCTCGCTGTTTCCCAAGAGCGAGTGGACCATGCTGTCGCACCGGCTGATCTGGCATGGACGCCGGGTGTGCCACGCCCGCAGGCCGGCCTGTGGCGCATGTGGTGTGGCAGCTCTGTGCCCGTCCTTCGGTGCGGGGCCCACGGACGAGGCGACGGCGCGCAAGCTCGTTAAGGCCGGGCCGTTCTCTTGACCGTACCTGCTGGCCTCGATCATGGCGGTGGCGCGCCTGCCCAGCCCCCCGGATGGCTGATCAAGCTGGCCAAGGCCGCTGGCCAGATGCCGGTGCCGCCGGCGCTGCGCCCGCCCGCTGCAGGGGGCAGGCCTGCCGCCGTGCTGGTCTTGTTCGGGATCGGTGCGGGTGGTCCTGATGTCCTGCTCATCGAGCGCGCAGCGGACTTGCGCAAGCACCCCGGCCAGCCGGCGTTCCCGGGCGGCGCGATCGACGCCGCGGATGGCGGTCCAGAACGAGCGGCCCTGCGCGAGACCGCCGAGGAGACTGGCGTAGATCCCGACGGCGTCCTGGTAATCGGCGTGATGCCGGAACTCTATATTCCCCGGAGCGACTTCCGGGTGACGCCGGTGCTCGGCTGGTGGCACACCCCCGGGCCGGTCGCGCCCGGCGACCCCGGCGAGATCGCCGCCGTGCTCAGGGTGCCGGTGGCGGAGCTGGCCAGCCCGCCAACCCGCATGATGATCCGCTATCCGGCAGGCTTGCCGGGCCCCGCGTTCCGGGTCGGCGGCCTGATCATCTGGGGCTTCACCGCACTGCTGCTGGACCGGCTGCTGGCGCTGGGCGGCTGGGAGGAACCGTGGGAATCGCACCGTGTCACCGCGCTGCCGCCGGACGAGCTGCCTGCTGGCTGGCCAGCCGCGCCGGCTGACGGATCGGCGGTCTAGACGGCAGCAGCGGCGTCGGCCTCCCTATAAGTTGAAGGGGTGCCGGTTGACTTTCTCGACGTGATACTGCTCGTGCTTGTCACGGCCTTCGCGGTGGCCGGGTACCGGCAGGGCTTCATCATCGGCGTGCTGAGCCTGGCCGGATTCGTCGTCGGGCTCGCGGGCGGCGCCTACTTTGCCCCGGGCATCTCCAGGCTGCTGGCCAAGAGTGCACCGTGGCAGGCGTTTGTGGCGATCCTGGTGCTGTTCATGGCCGCGGTTGTCGGCATGCTGATAGCCTCCGGGATCGGCGTGGCGGTCAGGTCCCGCGTGACTGGCCGTCCGGCGACGTTCGTCGACGCGCTGGGCGGCGCCGCGGTGAATGTCATGGCTGTGCTGCTGGTCGCCTGGCTGATCGGCTCGTTCGTCGGGAACGGTCCCTTCCCCGTCGTCGCGCGCCAGGTCGGCAACTCCGCGGTATTGCGGACGGTGGACTCGCTGATGCCGCGCGGGGCCTCGTTCCTGCCAGTCTTCCCGGCACTGCGCACCCTGCTGAGCAATGGACTGGACTCACCGGTGTTCAGCTTCGGCGACGAGAACGCGCTGACCCTGCCGCAGGCGGACTCGGCGGTGCTGCACTCGGCGAGCATCGCGCAGGATAGGCCGAGCATCGTCAAGATCGAGGGCGTCGCGACATCGTGCTCGCTCCAGATCGAGGGCTCTGGCTTTGTCATCTCGCCGGGCCACGTACTCACCAATGCGCACGTCGTGGCGGGCGTCACGCGCGGACCGTACGTCTACGCCACCAACGGCGCGGCCTTTAACGCCCGGGTGGTCCTATTCGACCCGCAGCGCGACATCGCCGTCCTGGACGTTCCCGGCCTCACCGCCAGGCCGCTCCAGTTCGCCGGCGCAGCCCCCGACGGCGCGAACGCCATCGTGGCCGGCTACCCGCTCAACAGCCGGTTCAAGGCCCGGGCGGCGCGAGTCGGCCGTACCATCAGGGCCTACGGGCCCAGTATCTATGCCACCAACGGGGTGGACAGACAGATCTACGAGCTCCGCGCACTGGTGCAGCCTGGCAACTCCGGCGGCCCGTTGCTCGCACCCGATGGCCGCGTGTACGGGGTGGTGTTCGCCGCGTCGACGTCCTATGCCGAGACCGGCTATGCGCTCACGGGCGGCGAAGTCGCCAGCGACGCGGCCGCCGGCGCAGGCGATTATGCGCCTGTCTCGACGCAGGGATGTCAGGGCTAACTTGGGCCCGGCGGCGTGACAAGCCGCAACTGCAGGCTGGCTTCCGTTACCCCG
Organism: Streptosporangiaceae bacterium; assembly: GCA_052143255.1. Lineage (GTDB taxonomy): Bacteria > Actinomycetota > Actinomycetes > Streptosporangiales > Streptosporangiaceae > JAJYUU01. Next base: position 33,298 of record JBKQTJ010000011.1, read on the forward strand.
GCAAGGCCAGCGCGCTCGATGCGAACGGCCAGCTCGTCGCAGCGCGCGGTGATCGCGGTGATGTCTACCTCGTGCGGGCCGGGCGCCGGGTACCGGGCCAGCCGGTCACGGCCGCGACGTAGCAGCGCCACCGCGCCCCGGGCGTTGCCGCGCCGAGCGTGGGTTAGGCCGACCGCGATCTGCGCCAGTCCCTGCCAGAGGTCGCGCTCGCTGGCCGGCGCGGCCTTCCAAGCAGCCTCAAGGATCTCGTGAGCGTGAAACGGCAGGCCGTCGTCCAGTAGCTGCTGGGCGCTGGCGAGGGCATCGGCGGGTGGCAGGGCAGCCTCATCGGCCGACGCCGTTCCCCGGACGGCTTCCCTGGCCAGCGGCCTGCCGAGTTCGTCGCGAAGCCTAGCGTTCCTGGCCCGGCCCGCGGCGTCCCTGTCCCTGCCCTCCGCGGGGCGGAGCCGCTCGTTCCGGCCGGTGCCGCTGGCCATGCGGGCGCTAGCGTTCCGGCTCGGGATCGGCCAGCCAGGACCGGAGCTCAAGATCAAAACGATCGGGCACTTCCTCGTGCGGGAAATGGCCGGCCCCGTCCAGTAGCCGCCACCGGTATGGTGCCTCGACGTGCACACCGGACCCGCGAGCCGCGTTTGGCAGCACGCACGGATCGAGAGCGCCGTGCAGGTGCAGCGTCGGGGCCTGGATCGGCGAGCGCATCATCCGGGTGTACCGGATGCCGTCCGGCCGGAATCTCGACCGCAGGTACCAGCGGTGGTACTCAAGCGCAGAGTGGGCGACTGACGGCACGCTCATGGCGTCCTGATAACGCCGCTCGGTTTCCTGGTCCGGCCAGCCAGGTCCCGACCATGCCTCAAGCAGCCGCCCGACCCGGCGCGCTCCGTCTTTCAGCAGGCGCCGTTCCGGCAGCATCGGCAGTTGGAAGCCCAGCGCGTAGGTCATGCTCCTAGCCTGTGCAAACGGCGCAGAGAGTACCGCCGCCCGCAGCCGAAGCGGGTGCGGCATCGAAACGATGGCAAGACGCCGGACGACTTTGGGATGATAGGCGGCCATCGTCCAGGCGATGAGCCCGCCCCAGTCGTGACCGACCACCACTGCATTGGCCTCGCCGAGCGATCGCACCAGCCCGGCGGCATCCGAGGCCGCGGTCACCAGGTCGTAGCCGCGCGGCGGCTTGTCACTGCCGCCGTAGCCGCGCAAGTCCGCCGCGACGGCGCGAAAGCCAGCCTCGCTCAGCGAGCTGAGCTGCCGCCGCCAGGTCCACCAGAACTCAGGGAACCCGTGCAGTAGCAGCACAAGCGGCCCGTCGCCGCTCTCTGCCACATGAAAGCGCGTGCCGTTCGCGCTCACCGACCGATGCGACCATGGCCCGTTGAGATAGATGGATGTGTTGCCGCGGGTCATCGTTACCCGGTCTTGGCCGGTGCCCTGGCCGCGGCCGGGCGTGACTTCCGCCTGCGCAGCGTGGCAATGCCATCGGCCACGCTGCGCCTGGTCTTGCTCATGCCGTCGACGTTGCGGACCAGCCGCAGCGCGATCAGCGCCGCGCCGGCGATGAGCAGAACGCAGGTACCGGCGACAATCAGAAACGCGGCCCATTGCCAGATGCCGAGGGCTACCAGGCCGTAAGCGAAGGCAAAGCAAAGCAGCATCAGCACCAGGCAGGCGGCGAATGCGGCCACTCCGAGCAGCGCAAGTCCGATGCCGAGGCGCTTAGCGTCGGCCTTGAGTTCAAGCTTGGCCAGATCCAGCTCGTACCGGACCAGCTGGGAAATGTCCCTGGTCGCCACGGACACAAGATCGCCGATGGACTGATCGGCCACGCCAGTGGACGTGCGCCTGACCGCCGGATCGGCCATAGATGCCTCCTTCGCTTCATGCTGTTACGTCAAAGTCTTGCTTATACCCAATGGTGGCCGGAGCCGGCATCCCGTAATTAGCAAAACACGCACTTCACAAGGGTTCACGTTGAACAGGGGTTCGCCCTGGGCGTTTCTCGCGGGCACCGCTGCGCGGGCGGCGTGAGCCCGGCCGGAACAAAGAAACGGCGCCCCGATCTGGGGCGCCGTATCGCCGAGACACGTCAAGCCGGGCTACCAAGCGTGCACCTTCTCTGCCGTGGTAGGCGGACGAGGCTGCTGCCCAGTTCGCCTGCCACGGCACGCCTCCCGCGGCTGGTCGCGCGTGGGTACCCGGCTGCCGTGTACGGACTCTTGTCCGTCCGTGATTCCTTTCTACTGGCCAGCGGCGGCTTTGAAAAGACTGAAGCGTGATCGATTCGTTATCTGAATCGATCACGCGCTTCACATGCAGCCGGCCTACTGTCAGCCGCCCGCTTGGCTGAACGCCAGCTCTGGCCAGCCGCGGACCCTCGCGACCTTGCGCAATCCCCGATCGGGGTTGACCGCGCGCGGGTGCCCGACGACTTCCAGCAGTGGCAGATCGGTCACTGAGTCGCTGTACGCGTAGCAGTCGCTGAGCCGGTAACCGCGCTGAGCTGCGAGCTCGCGTACGTGATCGGCCTTTGCCTGGCTATAGGCGTAGAAATCAATGTTTCCGGTGTACCGTCCGTCCGCGATCCCCAACCGGGTCGCGATCACGGCGTCGGCGCCGAGCATCGAGCCGATAGGCCCGACGATCTCCTGGCCGGAGGTGCTGACGATAACGACGTCATGACCCGCGTTCTGGTGACGTTCGAGTAGGTTCCGCGCCTCGGCGTAGACAAAAGGGCCAATAATCTGGGCGAGATTATCGGACACAATCTGCGCTACCTTCTCGGCAGGCCACCCACAGCACAGCGCGCTGACCTGGTCGCGCACCCGTTCCATCTGATAATGGCCAGCGCCACCGAAGCGAAAGGTCAATTGCGCGCAGGCGCTCCGCAGCAGGTGAATACGAGTGATCAGTCCGTGCCGGTAAAACGACGGCGCGAAGGCGAGCGTGCTGGACCTGGAGATGATGGTCTTGTCCAGATCAAAGAAAGCAGCTGTAGTTGCGCTGCTGCCCTCGACGAATGTGCCCACGGTCGGGCAGCATAGGGGAAGACACCAGACCGCTTTGCGGTTCGGCATGACCGGCTGGTAACTTGCCCCGATTGCAACTAGGCTTTCTTGAGTAACGGACCCGGCTCTGCCCCCCCGGAGCCGGACCGTCTGGCGACCCCCGTTCTCCCCCCCGACGGGGGTCGCCCCATGTCCGGACACAGTCGCCTCGTGACCGGCGCTCGTGACCGGCGCTCGTGACCGGCGCCTCGTGTCTGGACAGAGCTGCCCGGCCTGGCTAGCCCGTTCCCTGACTAATTGCTGGATAACCAATGGGTCTTTGGTCAAAGGTTCTCTGGTAAGCGGTGAGCCCTTCCGGCCCCGCTTTCGTGGGCGGTGCCCCGGCAAGCAGGCATCGAAGCAGGGTCACCGCCGCCTGCTTGGCCAGCGGGTGATTGCCATTCCCGCACTTTGGCGACTGAATGCAGGAGGGGCACCCGGCTGTGCATTCACAGCTGGCAATGGCATCGGCGGTGGCCGCTAGCCAGGCGCGGGCGGCCGCGAAGCCGCGCTCAGCGAATCCCGCCCCGCCAGCGTGCCCGTCGTAGACGAACACCGTCAGCTTGCCGGTCGCCGGATGAATGTCTGCAGACACGCCGCCGACATCCCAACGGTCGCAGGCAGCTACGAGCGGCAGCAAGCCGATCGCCGCATGCTCTGCGGCGTGCGCGGCGCCGGCTAGGTCGACACCCGCTGCCGCTAGCCCGGTCCGCTGCGCAGCCGAGATCGTCCACCAGACAGCCCTGGTCGGCAGTCGGCGTTCGGGCAGGTCAAGCACGTCCTCGCCGATCAGCAAACCGGTCTCCGCGCTGCGCCTGGCGTACGACACGACCTGCCTGGTCACCAGGACGTCGCCGAAGCACACCTCGGCCTCGCCCCAGTCCGCCCTGATCAGCTCGGCCGCTACCTCGATGCTGGTGATCTCCCTGGCGACGGTGGCGTAGCCGGGATCGGCCAGCTCGACCAGTGCGACCCGCTCAGCTAGGTCGAGCTTGCTGACGAGGTATATATCGCCCTGGTGGGGATAAACCGCGCCGGAATGGGCGAGGAAGTGCGCGGACGGCTCGTCTACGGTGCCCACCAGGCGGCCGGTGGCTAGCTCGACGATCCTGACCGGTGCCCCGTCGGTCCCGCGCAGCCCGGTCCGCATGCCGAGACCGTGGCGGGTGCAGAACCAGCGGCCACTGCGCTGCCGCAGCAGGCCGTCTGCGGCCAGTCTGGCGGCGAGCGGCCCTGCTGCGGCGCTGAAGGCGGTCAGGTCGTGCTCGGTCAGCGGGAGTTCCGCCGCGGCTGCGCACAAGTGCGGGGCCAGCACATAGGTGTTGTCCGGGTCGAGCACGGTGGCCTCAACCGGAGCGCCGAGCAGCGCCTGCGGATGGTGCACGAGGTAGGTATCAAGCGGGTCATCGCGCGCGATGAGCACTGCTACCGCTTCCCGCCCGGCGCGCCCGGCCCGGCCCGCCTGCTGCCAGAGCGCTGCCCTGGTGCCAGGCCAGCCGGCCATGAGCACCGCGTCGAGGCCGGTTACGTTGACGCCGAGTTCCAGCGCTGTGGTGGCGGCCAGGCCGGTGATCTGGCCGGCTCGCAGTGCTTCCTCTAGTGCCCGCCGCTCCTCCGGCAGGTATCCGGACCGGTAGGCGGCGATCCGGTCGGCTAGTCCGCCCTTGCCCGCCTCGGCAAGGTGGCGGCGGGCGGACAGTGCCACCGACTCCGCTCCCCGCCGGGATCGCACGAAGGCCAGCGCGGGGACATCACGACGGACCAGTTCGGCTAGCAACTGAGCGGCCTCGGCGGTAGCGGTGCGCCGTACCGGGGCACCCGCCTCGCCCCGCGCGCCGGTCAGTGGCGGCTCCCAGAGCGCGAAGGTCAGCGGCGGGCGGGGCGCGGCGTCGGTGCTCACCGCCACCACCGGTCGGCCGGTTAGCCGGGTCGCGCACCGAGCTGGCTCACTGATCGTGGCCGACGCCAGGATGAAGACGGGATCGCCAGCACTGTGGTGGTAGGCGATACGGCGCAGTCGGCGCAGCACGTGGGCGACGTGGGAGCCGAACACTCCCCGATAGGTATGGCACTCATCCACGATCACGACGCGGAGCTTGCGGAAGAAGCCGTTCCACCTGCCGTGCAGCGGCAGCAGCGAGTGGTGCAGCATATCCGGGGTGGTCAGCAGGTAATTGGCGTGCGACCGGGCCCTGGTCCGCTCCGCCCACGGCGTGTCCCCGTCGACCACCGCGGCTCGCACCCGGCTGAGCCCGAGCGAGCGGACCAGTTTGAGCTGGTCGGCTGCCAGCGCCCGGGTTGGCGCCACGTACAGCGCGGTTCCGCCGTCCAGCACCGCGGTGAGGGCCGGCAGCAGGTACCCGAGCGATTTACCCGACGCGGTGCCGGTTGAGATGATCACACTATTGCCAGACCTGGCCAGGTTGGCTGCTTCGGCCTGGTGCCGCCAGGGTGCAGTGATGCCTGCCCGGGCCAGCGCCGCGATGAGCTCGTCGGGCGCCCAGCCCGGCCACTCGGCGCAGGTGCCAGACCGGCCAGGCAGCTGGGTCCGGAACGTCAGCCGGCCTGCCTGCGACCCGGCCGCGAGGATCGCCGCTGCCGGGCGCGAATCAGCGCCCGGGAACAGCGGCTCGCCGGGCGCTAGCGGCGGTACGCAGGCCATCGGATCCCAGTGTGTCGCACGACGCAAGGTGCCTGCGACGGCGATCTGGTATAGGAATGACGTCAGGGAGTGGTTGAATGCGCGACAGGGCACGCTTTACCGGAGACGGGCGAGCAGCCGTCGCTGGACATAACCGCCTTAACTGGCGCTGGAGGATTTGTGGATTTGAAGCTAGACCACCACAGCAAGGATGGCATCGAGATCGTCGATGTTGAGGGCGAGATCGACGTCTACACCGCTCCGCGCTTGCGTGAATTGCTGATTGAACTGGTTAACAGCCGCTTCTACCAGCTCGTCGTCAATATGGAGAAGGTCGAATTCCTCGACTCCACCGGGCTTGGCGTTCTCGTTGGCGGACTGAAGCGGGTTCGGGCGCATGATGGGTCGCTCGACCTGGTCTGCACCCAGGAACGGATCCTGAAGATCTTCCGGATCACCGGGCTCACCAAGGTCTTCGGCATCCACGACACGGTCGACGAGGCCATCGCTGCCCGCCGGGCAGAAAAGTAGGCTGCCGGGACTGGTGGCGAAACCAAGATGGCAACAGTCGAGCTGAGTTTCACCGCCCTGCCGGCGCACGTCCGCACGGCCAGGCTGGTGGCTACCGCCGTGGCTAGGCGCAGCGGGGTCGACGAGTCCCTGCTGGATGAGGTCAGGCTGGCGGTGGGCGAGGCTTGCTCCCGCGCCGTCGAGGGCCATCAGATGTACTGCCCTGCCGAGCCTGTTCGACTCGCGCTGACCGACCTTGCCGACCGGTTCGAGGTGGAGGTCACCGACAACTGCTCGGCCGATTTGGTGCCCGCCGGCCAGGAAGGGCAGTCCGGATGCGCTGGTTCGGACCGGTCGGCTGACGGACTGGACAGTGCAGCACAGGACGGGCGCCCGGCCGTGCTCGGGCTGCCTGCCGCGCTCGGCATCGCCGTTATCGAGGGCCTCGCTGACAACGTGCAGATCAGCGAGACCTCGGCCGGCACCAGCATCAGGATGAGCTGGCCGTCGGCCGGAGCCCGCTAGCCTGGCCCGATGGCCCGCCACCAGGCTGGCGTAGCTGGCGGCGGCCATCACCGGCTGGGCACCGTTACGTCACAAATTCGTCGCGACTGCGTAAGTAACCGCACCCGGTTTACATTCCGCTTACATCGGTGCGTAGACTCCCGGCACCGTCGCGTGTCGGCTCGGCATGCCTTCTCATCGGCAGCCGACGCCGGGTCGTTACGAACCAAGCCACCGGGACAACGCCATTCGCGTCGGCGCGGTACTAGCTTGTAATCCCCTGTCAAGGAGGACGGATGTCGCATTACCTCGCCCTGGCGGGAGGCGCAGCCACGGTCGGTGGCGGCAACCTGGCCTGGGTAGCCGTGGTGGCCGTCGTCGCGCTGATGGCACTCGCCGTCGCGGGCTGGCTGGTCCGGGACGTCCTTGCGGCCAGTCAGGGCACGCCGAAGATGCAGGAGATCGCCAGGGCCGTCCAGGAGGGCGCGGCCGCTTACCTGCGCCGCCAGTTCAAGACCCTGAGCGTCTTCGTCGTCCTGATCTTCTTCGTGCTGCTGGTACTGCCCGCAGTCAGTGAATCGGTCCGGTTCGGCCGCTCGATCTTCTTCCTTGTCGGGGCCCTGTTCTCCGCTACTACCGGGTTCACCGGCATGTGGCTCGCGGTCCGCGGCAACGTCCGGGTCGCGGCTGCCGCCAAAGAGGCAGGCGAGCGCCCGGCGATGCGGATCGCGTTCCGCACCGGCGGCGTGGCGGGTATGTTCACGGTCGGGCTTGGCCTGTTCGGGGCGGCCGTTGTTGTGCTCATCTACAAGGGCAACGCTTCGAGCGTGCTGGAGGGCTTTGGTTTTGGCGCCGCCCTGCTCGCCATGTTCATGCGGGTAGGCGGCGGCATCTTCACCAAGGCCGCTGACGTCGGCGCCGACCTGGTCGGCAAGGTCGAGAAGCACATCCCCGAGGATGACCCGCGCAACGCGGCGACGATCGCCGATAACGTCGGCGACAACGTGGGAGACTGCGCCGGCATGGCTGCGGACCTCTTCGAGTCGTATGCGGTGACGCTGGTGGCAGCCCTGATCCTCGGTAAGGTCGCGTTCGGCAACGAGGGCCTGGTCTTCCCGCTGATCGTGCCGATGATCGGCGTGATCACGGCGGTGTTCGGTATCTTCATCGTGGCCCCGCGCCAGCACGACCGCAGCGGCATGACCGCCATCAACCGCGGCTTCTTCGCCTCGGCCCTCATCTCGCTCGTGCTGGTCGTCATCGCAGCCTTCATCTACCTGCCATCCAAGTTCAGCCAGCTGCACAACGTCGGCCCGGCGATCGCTGGCCACAGCGGCAACCCGCGGCTGCTGGCCATCGGAGCGGTCCTGGTAGGCCTGGTGCTCGCTAGCGCCATTCAGCTCCTCACCGGCTACTTCACCGAGACCACCCGGCGGCCGGTCAAGGAGATCGGCGAGAGCTCCCTGACCGGCCCGGCCACGGTGATCCTTTCCGGCATCGCGGTCGGCCTGGAGTCGGCGGTCTACTCGGCCCTGCTGATCGGGGGCGCGGTGTACTGCGCGTTCCTGCTCGGCACCGGCAACCCGACGATCGCGCTGTTCGCGGTGGCACTGGCCGGTACCGGCCTGCTGACCACGGTCGGCGTGATCGTGTCGATGGACACCTTCGGCCCGGTGTCGGACAACGCGCAGGGCATCGCCGAGATGTCCGGCGAGGTCGAGGGCGAGGCAGCCCAGGTACTGACCAAGCTGGACGCGGTCGGCAACACCACCAAGGCGATCACCAAGGGCATCGCGATCGCGACAGCGGTGCTGGCCGCGACTGCCCTGTTCGGCGCGTACCGTACCCAGGTCACGGCGGAGCTGCTGGCCAAGCACCTGCACGGTTTCAGCCTGGGCATCGACGCCCCGAACGACCTGTTCGGCCTGATCATCGGCGCATCCGTGGTGTTCTTCTTCGCCGGCCTGCTGATCATGGCAGTCGGCCGGGCGGCCGGCCGCGTGGTCTTCGAGGTCCGGGAGCAGTTCCGCACCCACCCCGGCATCATGGACTACACCGAGAAACCCGAATACGGCCGAGTCGTTGACATCTGCACCAGGGACTCGCTGCGTGAGCTGGCCACTCCCGGCCTGCTCGCGGTGCTGATGCCGATAACCGTCGGCTTCGCGCTCGGCTACGCGCCGCTCGGTTCCTACCTTGCTGGGGCTATCGCAGCAGGGGCACTGATGGCGGTGTTCCTGGCCAACTCGGGCGGCGCCTGGGACAACGCCAAGAAGCTGGTCGAGGACGGGCATCACGGCGGCAAGGGCTCCGAGGCGCATGAGGCAACGATCATCGGCGACACCGTCGGTGACCCGTTCAAGGACACCGCCGGACCCGCGATCAACCCGCTGATCAAGGTGATGAACCTGGTGTCCCTGCTGATCGCCACCAGCGTGGTCGAGTACACCGGGAACCTCGGCCTGCGAGCCGCAGTCGCGATCGTGGCCTTCGCCATCGTGGTGACGGCGATCATCGTCTCCAAGCGCCGCTCGACCTCCATCGCCGGCGGCGACGCGGCAACCGAGGTGCCGGCCGACAAGGTCGCCGCCTGACGAAGCGCAACGGCCTCAGCTCCGGGCGGTTGGCGGTCGCGAGCGGGCGGCAGGTCCTCGACTTGTCGCCCGCTCGACATACCCGAGGTTAACCTGGGCACTCTCCGCGCGCCGCCGGGCAGCGAGAGGGGATCTGGCGGACGATGGTGGCATGCGGGAGGGGCATCGGCTTATCGTGATGCGGCACGCCAAGGCGGGCGAGCTGCCCGGGGGTCCTGACTTCGAGCGCGCGCTCCGGCCGCGCGGCCGGCGCGACAGCGCGGCGGCGGGCGCATGGCTCGCGGCGGCCGGCTTCCGGCCTGATGCGGTGATCTGCTCGGCCGCCCGGCGGACCCGGCAGACCTGGCAGTACGTTGCGCCTGCACTCGGCGCCGAGCCCGAGTTCGCCGCCGAGCGCAGCCTCTACGAAGCCGACAGCGACGACGTGGCCGAGATCATCCGGCAGACGCCGGCCACGGTGCCGACGCTCTTGTACATCGGGCATAACCCGGCAGCGGCCGGGCTGGTCGCGCTGCTGACCGGCAGCGAGCCCGCTTTCCCCACGGCGGCGATCGCGGTGATCGCGCTGCCAGGCCAGTGGTCCGAGCTTGCGCCTGGCGACGGTGAGATCATTGCGTCCTGGTCGCCGCGAACCGGAGCCGCCGGCCCGGGCGCCTAGCCGCCGGCCGGCGGCTGCCCGCCGCGCGGCAGGCTGCCACCCGCGTCCAGCGACCCGTCCTCGGCGTCTGCCGCCTCCACGTCGTCGCGCGAGATCCCGAGCAGGTACAAGATCGCGTCCAGGTGCGGCACGCTCAGCGAGGTGTCAGCCGCGTCGCGCAGGACGGGCTTCGCGTTGAAGGCGATGCCGAGCCCGGCGGCTGAGATCATGTCCAGGTCGTTAGCCCCGTCGCCGACCGCGACGGTCTGGCTCAGCGGGACGCCGGCTTCGGCTGCGAATCGCCGCAGCGCCCGCTCCTTGCCGGCCCGGTCCACCACCGGGCCGATGACGCGCCCGGTGAGCTTGCCGTCGGCGATATCAAGGGTGTTCGCCTCGGCGAAGTCAAGGCCCAGCTCGGCCGTGAGCCAGTCGGTGAACGGAGTAAATCCGCCGCTCACTACCCCGCACCGGTATCCGAGCCGCTTGAGCGTGCGGATAAGCGTCCGGGCGCCTGGCGCCAGCCGCAGGACTTTGAGTACGTCGTCGATGACCGTGGCGTCCAGGCCGGCTAGCAGGGCGACTCGTCGGCGGAGCGCCTCGGCGAAGTCGATCTCGCCGCGCATCGCGGCAGCGGTAAGATCCGCGACCTCGGCCTGGTGGCCCGCGCGCCCGGCCAGCAGGTCGATCGCCTCGTCTTGCAGCAGCGTGGAATCGACGTCCATCACCACCAGGCGCATGGCCCGCCGCTGCAGGCCGGCCCGCTGCACTGCGACGTCGACGCCAAGCTCCACCGAGTCACGCGCGAGCGTGGCGCGTAGCGCAACCGGGTCGGCGCCGGAAACCTCGAGCTCAAGACAGGTAACCGGGCGGCTCGCCAGCCTGGTGATCCTGTCGATATTGGCGCCGTTGGCGGCGATCCTGCCCGCGATTGACGCGATCGCCGACGGCTCAAGCGGTCGCCCCAGGACAGTAACATGCAGCCGACCGCGCAGTCGCGGGGCCGGCTCGCCCGAACCCGTGGTGATCTCCACGTCCATGCCCATGTCCGACGCCAGTCCGCTTACTTGCTGGTGGATGGCGGTCAGGTCCGGACCGGCGGGCGAGGCAAGCAGGACGCCAAGGACCAGCCGGCCCCGGATCACGACCTGCTCGACGTCGAGGACGGTCAGTTCATGCCCGGCCAGGGCGGTAAACAGGCGAGAGGTAACCCCCGGCCTGTCGCGGCCTGTCAGGGTCACCAGCAGCGTGATCTGCGGACCGGACATTGCGCTGTTAACGCTATCCACTGGCACTCGGTTGAAGGCGGTCGGGTAGAACCAGCGCCCGCTGGACAGCAAGTACTCGCTTGTCACCCTGGGCAGCAGTCGTTGCTGCCGATCCCCACTTCGCCAACGGCTAGCTCTGCCCGCCGCGCCTGGCGGCCACCTTCCGCTAAGGCAGCAGCAGGTGCACGTCGCCGAACTCGTGCCAGCGGTAGCCGCGGTCGGCCGCCTCCTGGTAACAGCGGCTGAGCAGTCCGGCCGGGGCAAACGCCGCCAGCATCCACAGGTGCGTAGAGCGCGGCTCGTGCAGGCCGGTCAGCAGCCCGTCGACAGCCGCGACCCCGGTCTGCGGCGTCACCACATGCGACGTCCAGCCGGCCGATGCGACCACCGGGCCGCAGCGATCGTGCCCGCGGCGATCGGATTCGGCGCGCGCGGCGGCGGACTCGAGCGCCCGCACGACGGTCGTCCCGGCCGCGATCACCCGCCCGCCATGCCGCCTGGTGAGGTTGACCAGCCGCGCAGTTGCGGCAGGCACCTCGTAGCTCTCCGGATACGGGTCCTCGCCGCCCTCGAGCGAGGACACTCCGGTGTGCAGGGTCACTGGGGCGATTGTCACGCCCCGGGCAACCAGCCTGGTCACTATCTCAGGCGTGAACGGCCTGGCGGCGCTCGGCATCTCCGCGCTGCCCGGCCGGATCGCGAACACGGTCTGGTAGGCATCGATAGACCAGCGCACTGGAACATAGGAATACCTGATGGGCGCACCATGGCGCAGCAGGTAGGGAATGACCGCGGTAGACAGCCGGGCGTGCCAGAGTCGTCTGCTGAAAGGTGTGCCCAGCCTGAGCACGGCGCCGCCGGGCAGGCAGAACCGCTGGCCCGGGGTACCGCCGTTGAACGGCACGGTGGCGGCACCGTGGCCGGCTCGCAGCTCCACCAGCCAGTCGCCGTCCGGCATCGCGGTGGAGAAGTGCACGGTCAGCTGGTCCGGCAGCGCCACGGCCGCTGGCAAGGTGGCCGAGTTGTTCACGACCAGCAGATCGCCTGGTAGCAGCAGATCGGGCAGCTCGGTGAAGGCGTGATGGCTCATCGCGCCGGCCGCCGACCGGCTGACCAGCAGCCGCACAGCGTCCCTGGTCTTGCCGCTGGCCTCGGGCGGCTCATGGGCCTCGAGTTCGGGCGGCAGCGCGCCGTCAATGGCCGGGAGTTCGAGCGATACGGTCATGACGCTGCGCCTGCTGGCATGAGTTCGGCGGCCCGGTACCGCCCGCTCGGCATGCGCTCGCCGATCAGCCGGAGAAAGGCCGGCAGCACCGTCGCTGGCAGTGGCCGGTCCGAGATGTCCTCACCCGGATAAGCGTCCTGGTGCATCCGCGTGCGGAGGTCGCCCGGATCCACCCACCAGACCCGCACTGCTGGTTCCTCGGCAGCCAGTACGTTGCAGGCCTGCTCGAGGGCCGCCTTGGCGGCACCGTAACCACCCCAGCCCGCGTACGCCTCGACTGCCGCGTCGGAGGTGACGCTCAGCACTGAGCCGCCGAGACTGCGCAGGTCCGGCAGCACCAGCTGGGTGAGGGCGATCGGCGCTACCGCGCTGACCTCAAACAAGGCCAGCAGCGCCGCGGGCGGGTAGGCGGCGAGCGCGGGCAGCGGGCTGGCTCCCAGCGTGCCCGCGTTATTGACCAGCAGAGTGGTCCCGCCAAGCTCGGCCGCAGCGGCCGCAAGTTCCGCCCGGTGGCCTGGATCGGTGATATCGCCCGGCATCGGGAGCACGGCGCGCAGAGGCAGGTCGTGCTGGGCGCGGATCTGCGCGGCGGCGGCCTCTAGCGCGACACCGTCGCGCGCGTCGATGATCAGCCGGTAGCCTGCCGCAGCTAGGCCGCCCGCGAGAGCGAGGCCAAGGCCGCGGGAGGCGCCGGTCACGATTGCTATTCCGGAAGTTCTCATGCCACCGACGCTAGGCAGCCGGGCGTCCTGGCGCATCGGCCACCAGCCCGGCCGGGCCTGCGCCTTTAGGCCTAGGACCAGCGGCCGATTCGGTTATCCGGAGCGGCCGGTACCGTCATGACATGGGCCAAGACACCCGTCCGGGGATACCACCCGGGCAGGATGAGATCTTCCAGCACGTCAGCCAAGTCGTGCTCGCGGTGGCCAGCCAGCTGTCGGTACGTGACGTGCTGCAGATGATCGTGCGCTCAGCCCGGTCGCTGGCCGGCGCGCGCTACGCGGCGCTCGGCGTACCTGGCGAAGCCGGCACGTTCGCGGAATTCGTGGTTGACGGGCTGACGGCGCGTGAGCAGGCGGCGATCGGCCCGCTGCCGCGCCAGCACGGCATGCTGGCGGTCATGCTGCGCGAAGGCAAGCCGCTGCGCCTGGCTGATATCCGCCAGGACCCGCGTTTCTGGGGCTGGCCGGCCGCGCATCCCGTCCTCACCGACGTGCTGGGTGTCCCTATCAGGGAAGGCGAGCAGACACTCGGCTTCATCTTCGCCGCCTGCAAGACCGAGCCTGGCGGCTTCACCGAGCGCGACGAGCGGCTGCTCAGCCTGTTCGCCGCGCATGCCGCGATCGCGCTGACCAATGCCCGGCTCTACGAGCGCGGGCGCGAGCTCTCGGTGCTGCAAGAGCGCGCCCGGCTCGCAAGAGACCTGCACGACGCGGTGTCGCAGAAGCTTTTCAGCGTGCGAGCCAAGGCCAGGGCGGCGGCCGTGCTGGTGGGCCGTGACCCGGCCAGGGCGGTCGAAGAGATCGGCAGCGTTGCAGACCTGGCTGGGCAGGCGCACGCCGAGCTTCGCGCCGTCATCGACGGACTGGCGCCGCCTGAGCTGGCGGCCGGCGGGCTAGCCGGCTCGGTGCGCGGCTACGCCGGACTTGCCGGCCGGACCTATGGAGCCGACGTGCAGGTCCGGACAGGCGATCTGCCGGTGCTCGGCCCGCAGCATGAAACTGTCGTGTACCGGGTGGCGCAAGAGGCTATCGGGAATGCACTGCGCCATTCCGGCAGTCAGCAGGTGACGGTCACGCTAACCGGCCGGCCCGGCCGTGTCGTGCTTGAGGTTCGCGATAACGGGATCGGCTTCGACGCGGCGGCGATCCAGTCCGGCCTTGGCCTGGGCTCCATGCGCGAGCGAGCCGCCTCAGCCGGCGGCAAGCTGACGGTGACCTCCACGCCAGGCACCGGGACCAAGGTCCGCCTCAGTATCCCGACAAACGGGGGGCTCCGGCCCCCGTTGACCCCCCGAGAACCCGCCGACGCGCGGGCCGCACCGCTGTCCCCCCGAGAACCCGCCGACGCGCGGAACGGCGCAGGTAAAGCTGGCAGCGGTGAGTAACAGCATCACCGTGCTGATCGCCGACGACCATCCGGTGGTCAGGCAGGGCCTTGCCGTACTCCTTGAGGTTCAGGATGACATCACGCTGGTCGGCCAGGCTGCGGACGGCGCCGAGGCGGTCAGCCTCGCCGTGACGCATGACCCGGACGTGCTGCTGCTCGACTTGAAGCTGCCGCTGCTCGACGGCCTGGGCGTGCTAGCAGAACTACGCAGTCGTGGCATGCGAACCCGGACTCTCGTGCTGACTAGTGCCGCCGGGCCCGCCGGGCCGTCGGCAGCACTGCAGGCTGGCGCCGCCGGCTTCCTGTACAAGGACGTCGATCCCGATGCGCTGGTGCGGGCCATCCGGTCGGTGCACGACGGTCACACCGTACTGGCGCCAGCGGCCGCGAGCCTCGTGGCGGCGCAGCCGGCCACCGGCGCCCGCGGCGTAGCCGCGCTGACCACACGGGAACGCGAGGTGCTCATGCTGCTCGCTGAGGGCCGGTCGAACCGCGAGATCGCGCGCCTTCTCAGCGTGTCGGAGAAGACCGTCAAGACGCACGTGAGCTCGGTGCTGGCCAAGCTCGGCGTAGCCGACCGCACCCAGGCAGCGCTGCTCGCGGTGCGCCAGCAGGGTTAGCCAGCCGGGCCTGCCGCGCGCCCGATCATGCCGTAAGTTCGAGCTGAGATTGGCGGCGCTCGAAGGGAACCGGATGGCGGCCGAGGTACTCCGGTTGCGCGGGGTAACGGTGCGATACGACAGGTCGATACTGCTGCGCGACGTCGACTGGACTGCGCGCAGCGACGAGAGCTGGGTGGTCATCGGGCCGAACGGGGCCGGCAAGACGACCCTGCTGCAGGTAGCCGCGACGTTGCTGGCGCCTACGCAGGGGACCGTCGAGGTGCTTGGCGAGCCACTGCACGAGGCGGATATCGCCGACTTGCGAACCAGGATCGGCATGTCGAGCGCGGCCATCGCCGATCAGGTGCCTCCCGCCGAGAAGGTCATTGACCTGGTGCTCACGGCGTCCTACGGAATACTGGGCCGGACCGCCGAGGACTACGATTCCTTCGACGTCACCAGGGCGGTCGAGCTGCTGGACGCACTTGGCTGCGCGCACCTGATCAGGCGGCGATTCGCATCGCTGTCCGAAGGCGAGCGCAAGCGCGTCCAGATCGCCAGGTCCTTGATGGCCGACCCGGAGCTGCTGCTGCTTGACGAGCCGGCCGCCGGTCTCGATCTCGGTGGCCGGGAAGACCTGGTACAGCGTATTGCCGAGCTGCTACGAGACCAGCGCTCGCCGATGATGGTGCTGGTTACCCACCACGTGGAGGAAGTACCCGAAGGTTTCACGCACGCGATGCTGCTGCGCAAGGGCGCTGTACTGGCCGCCGGCCCGGTCGGCCAGGTGTTCACCGAGCGCAACCTGTCCCGCTGCTTCGGCGTCCCGCTGCGGGTTGAGCGCAGAGCGTCACGCTGGTCCGCCCGTGCTGCGCAGCTGCCCTGACCCCGCCGCTGACCGCGGCTACTTTCGCCCGCCGTGGCCCGCGGCTGCCCCGATCTGACCGGGTCTGGGTGGCCTCGTCTACGATCATGAACATGCAGGGAAGTCGTGGGTCCGGCTGAGGCACTCGCGATCTTCGCAGCCGGCGGGGCCGCAGGCGCGGTCAACGCAATCGTCGGCTCCGGGTCGCTGATCACGTTTCCGACGCTGCTCGCCTTCGGCTTCCCGCCTGTGGTTGCCAATGTGTCGAACAACGTTGGCCTGGTGCCGGGCAACCTCAGCGGTGCCGTCGGGTACCGCCGGGAGCTGGCCGGCCAGCGGAGCCGGCTGGTACGACTCGGCGTGATCGCCGCTGCTGGCTCGGTGGTTGGCGCGGCCGCGCTGTTGTCCCTGCCATCGTCGTCCTTTCAGGTCATCGTCCCAGTGCTGATCCTGATCTCGTGCGCGCTGGTCATCGTCCAGCCCTGGCTCAGCGGCCGGATCACCGCCCGACGGCAGCAGCAGGCCGGGCAGGACCGCACTGCCAGGGCGGGTCGTGAGCGGACCGGGCTGATCCTCGGCGCGGGCATATTCGCATCGGCCAGCTATGGCGGCTACTTCGGCGCGGCCCAGGGCGTGCTCGTCATCGGCCTGCTCGGCACTTTCCTGGACGAGAGCCTGCAGCGGGTCAACGGCGCGAAGAATGTTCTTGTCACGGTCGTCAACGGCACCGCGGCGGTCGTGTACGTGGCATTCGCGCACGTCGCCTGGCTCGTCGTGCTGCTCATCGCGCTGGGCTCGACGTTGGGAGGCGTGATCGGCGCCCGCTACGGCAGGCGTCTTCCGCCGCTCGCGTTGCGCATCTTCGTCGTCTTGATCGGCGTGATCTCGGCCGTCAAACTGATCTTCTTCTGAAAGCCCGCGCCGCTGTCGCCCGGATACCGGCCTCCGAGCTCGTACCAGCGGCCAATAGCCCGGCCCCGGCCGCTACCGCGAGAGCGATCAGGGACGCTACCGCAAATGCCGCCCGCAGTGAGAAGACATCGGCGACTCCGCCCATCATGCTGGGCGCTGCCAGGCCCGCGCCGTAGCCCAGCGTCGCGACACCCGCGATGCTGATGGCCGGGGCCGGGGGGCAGCGCCCGGCCGCGACGAACACCAGCGGCACCACCACCGCCACGCCAACGCCGACGAGCATGAAGCCCGCGAACGCGACCGGTGGGCTAGGCGCGAGGGCGACCAGCAGGCAGCCGCCGGTAGCGATCAGCCCGCTCACCCGTATGCACCGCTCCGGGCCCAGCCGCCTGATCACCGCGTCGCCGGACAGCCGGCCTGCCGCCATCGTCAGCGCGAATACTCCGGTCGCGATCGCAGCGGTCGCCTGGCTGGTATGCAATTCCCAGCGCATGAACAGGGCTGACCAGTCGTTGGCTGTGAACTCGACGAAGATGGCCGCGAACGCCATCAGGCCGAGCAGCAGAGCCAGACCGCGCGGCCAGGCGAAATAGGGCACCGCTGGCGGCTGCGTGGTCCCCGCGGCGGACTCGTCGCTCCGCCCGGCGGAACCTGGTTCGCTGCCCCGGCCGTCGGCGAACCAGCAGGTCGCGGTGACGCCTGCGACCAGGATGAGCCCGCCCATCAGGGCGAATTGCAGCCGGGGATCAATCTGCTCGCGTGCTGCCAGCGATCCGGTGAACGCACCCACCACGACACCAGCACTCCACATGCCGTGCAGCCCCGACATGATCGACTTGCCGATCCTGCCCTCGGCCGCGACGCCTTGCACGTTCATGGCGGCATCGGTGTTGCCGCATATCGCGCCAGCCAGCAGAAGC
Source organism: Streptosporangiaceae bacterium (assembly GCA_052143255.1). Lineage (GTDB taxonomy): Bacteria > Actinomycetota > Actinomycetes > Streptosporangiales > Streptosporangiaceae > JAJYUU01. The sequence goes on from JBKQTJ010000011.1 coordinate 51,123, forward strand.
GCAAGCGCCAGCAGCACGGCGTTCGGGGCCAGTGCCGGGAGCACCAGGACGGCGCCGGAGCCAGCGATGAGCACCCTGGTGGCAGCCTTGGCGCCGTATGAGTGCACGAAGCGGGCGGCGAACGGCATGGTCGTTACGGCGCCGACGCCGGCGGCCAGGCCGACCAGGCCAAGGACGCCGCTTGATAGGTGCAGTCTCGCGGCGATCCACGGCAGCCTGGACACGTATGTCCCGGTCCACGTCCCCAGCGCGAGGAAGACCGTCGCTACCGCCCGCCGCTCAGCTGGCACCTCAGATACCAGCGGACGGCATGCTGGCGGGCTCCCGGGAACTGCCGGATCCAGACACGGCCGCAGCTGGCGCGAGTATCCCGTCTTGCACCGCTCGGCGGATCATCGCCCTCGCGAACCGGCCCAGCTCGGGTGAGCCTTCCTCGATCAGCGCCACCTTCTCCATGACCCGCTCGGCGCTGACACCGTGCTGTCGCCAGGTTCCACCGCGAGCCGTCACGTTTTCCAGCATCGGCGCAAGGCGGTCCAGTGCTCTGGCGAACCTGGCCTCCGGGCTGCGCCGGTCCTCGAAATCATCCCAGAGCCGACGGAAGGTACGTGCCTGGTTCGGCGGGAGCAGTGTGAAAATCCGGTCCGCGGCGGCCTGCTCGGCAGCACCCTGCGTGGCCTGATCCGCATCGGCGGCGTAGGCGAACAGGTCGCCGGCATCGATTTCGACTAGGTCGTGCAGGGCCAGCATCGCGGTCACCGTGCCCAGATCGGTGCCGGCCGGGGCATATTCACCTAGCGCCATCGCCATGACGATCAGGTGCCAGGAGTGCTCGGCCGAGTTCTCCCGCCGGGCTGGGTCGGTGAGCATGGTTTGCCGCAGCACGCCTCTCAGGCGGCCCGCCTCCGCGATGAACTCCAGCTGCCGGTCCAGGCGTTCCATGCGCTCTATTGGATCAGGCTCGGCGGCCTCCACCGCAAACAGGGCCATGTGCTCGTTATTGCCTGCCGGCCCGGCACCGCCAGGGCACTGGCCAACAACCACCCCTCCTGCAACTGCCTGTAACTGGTATGTCATCCTGTGTAGCGGGGGACCTATTCAGATGAATCCGGGGGGGACCGGTCATCAGGCTCGCCCTGGCGCGGCAATAGCCTCGCCAGGGCGAGTTTTCCCGTTCCGGCGGCCTGCTCACCGGCGGGACTTGGCCACGGCTTCGGCCATGCCGCGATTGGCCAGCGAATCTGCCCGCTCGTTGCCCGGATTCCCGGCGTGCCCCTTCACCCAGAGCCACTGCACATGGTGCCGCCCCGCGGCAGCATCCAGCCGCCGCCAGAGGTCTTCGTTCTTGACCGGCTGCCTGCTCGCGGTCCGCCAGCCGTTGCGCTGCCAGCTGGGCAGCCAGCTAGTGACTCCGTTTCGCAGGTAACTGCTGTCGGTATGGAGCCGGACGACCGACGGCCGGGTCAGGGCCTCCAGGGCCTGGATCGCGGCCATCAGCTCCATCCTGTTGTTGGTGGTCGGGCCAGCCTCGCCACCGCACAGCTCCCTTGTCTTGCCGCGGTAGCTCAGCACAGCCCCCCAGCCACCGGGACCAGGGTTGCCGCTGCATGCGCCGTCGGTGTAAACCTCCACGACGTCCTGCCCGGCCGGCTCGGTTGTCATGTGACCGCAATCTAGCGCGAACTCCGAGCGCGTGGCGCGGGCTCAGTCCGGGTGTTGGCCGGGGGGCACGTCCAGAGCCGGGTTCCGGTCGAAGAATCCCCACGGTTTCAGCCAGAAAGAGGTGCGGTCAGCTGGCATTACCGGCCAGTCCTCCGGCCTGGTGATGTGGTGCAAGCCGAACACGTACCAGAGCACGACGTCGGTGTCCGCGATGGGCCGGTCCGCCGCCGTCCAGGCTGGCAGCCCGCTGTCGGACGCGCTCAGGTTCGGGAACTCGCCGCACGGCCAGCGCTCGTCCGGGTGGTAGGGCGTTACCCACAGCGCATGGCCGATGACCTCGGCTCGCCTGAGCACTGGCGAGGACGGGTCGACCAGCGGCGGGAAGCTTCCGGCCGGCAGCAGCTTGTAGGCAGGAGACTGGCCGAGGGCGTTACGGGTAACTGAGGACGCGACCTTCCAGCTTCGCTGGGTCTGCCAGCTGATGTCCTGCCTGCCCGCTGCCTCGGTACGCAGCGGGGTTTCTTCGGTGACGAGCGCCAGCCCAAAGGGGTTGCCCGGCCCGGTCGGCACGGCGCGAGACTGCGTCGCGAACACCGTGTTCTGCCGGCCGTCCACGTCCAGGTCGAGCCGGGCCACGATGAAGTGCTGGTGGTAGGGCGCGTAAGTGCGCTGGTCAACCTGGGCGCCGGTGGCTGGCTGGTGGCCGGGCGGGAAGAACGAGGTGACCATGATCCCGGTCGCTCGAACCTCGCACTCGATGTTGCCGTCCTGGTAGAAGCGCCAGTAGACCAGGTACTCGTAGTTGGCGACAGTGACGTGGAACGAGATCGACAGCCGCCTGGCCCGGCGGACCTCGGCACCGGTGCGCTCATCGACGTGCTTCCACAAGATCCCGTCGTCTTCCTCGTGGATGCAGATGGCGTTGCGGATTGTGCGCGGCTCGCCGTGCGTGTCGTGCACCACCGCGTCCAGGTACCGGATCTCGCCCAGGCAGTCGCAGCCGAGTTCAAGCGAGGTGGTCATGAATCCGAGGCCCCACTCGCCGATGTCGAACGCCGTGCGCCGGTAGTGATCGGCAGTGGAGTCCCGGTACGGCACGATCATCTCGGCGAACGACAGCCGGTGCGCGATAGGGCGCAGCCGTCCGCCGTCACGGAAGCCGACGGTGTGCAGCACCAGGCCCTCGCGGTGGTTGAAACCGAGCCGCAGTTCCCAGTTCTGCCAGCGCAGCAACCGCCCGTCCAGGGTGAAGGAGACTCCGGCCGGCTGCCTCACTTCCAGCGGGCTGACCGCCCGCAACGGGGTGGGAATCAGCCTGGGCAGGTACTCGCCCGTCACCTCCGGCCGTCCCTCGCCGCCTTCGGCGTCCCGGCTGTCCTCGAGTTCGAGCAATTCCATCCGGTTCAGGTCCACGACCGGGTGCAGCCCGGTGATGTGGTGGGCATACGGGTTGGCGTCGGCGCTGCCGCGTTCCCAGACGTCCGCCCAGCCGAGCCGAAGGCCGCGATACCGCTCCGGCACTAGCTCGGCGCCGTAAGCCCAGACGTCCGTCAGCACCCGGCTCAGATCGGTGATCCCCCGGCTGGCCAGCGCGTCAACAACCGCCGGGTGACCGCGCAGCATTCGGTCGCACTCATGCCATTCGTCCACCGTCATGTTCGGCTGTTGCCCGGGCAGGTGCTCCCACTGCGGCACAGTGTCGTTCGCGAGCGAGACTAGGGCCCGGTATGTCTGGCCGTCCGCAGTGTTCCAGCAGACCACCCGCGCCCTCCGGGTGATACCGCCTGGCTCGGCTGCAAGCTCGCCCTTGGCCGGCTCGGCCAGTTCGATCGAGGCGAACCGCCAGCGCTCGTCCAGCCCCTTCTCAACCCGCAACGTGCCGGCCGCCCGGCTGATCTCGTCTGCTGTGAGCGGGTCCAGCGGGTGGGATGCGGCCGGCTCGGGCGGCCCGGACGTGCGCGCCACAAATGCCTCCTCGGGTTGCCGCTATCCCGCTGCTGCCGTGCCAGCCCGGCGGCGCCGATCTTTAGCTGCCTTCCCGCAGCCGGCTCAGATGGTTGCGGATGATCTGCTCCATCTGGTCGTAGAACTCGACGATCAGGCGCAGTTCGTCGTCGGAGTAACCGCTGGCAAGACGCTGCCAGTCAGCAACCATCGGCGCGAACAGCGGAGCCACCTCGCGCAGAGCCCGGTCAAGAGAGATGGTAACGACTACGCGCCGCCGGTCGGTCGCGTCGCGCTCGCGGCTGACGAATCCGGCCGCCTCCAGCCGGTCGACGACGCCGGTAATCGACGCGGTGGTGAGCCCGGTCGCCTTGGCCAGGTCTCCCGCTGTCATGTTCCCGCTGAAGCTGAGTATGTTCAGGCAGTTCAAGTCCGTCGCGTTGATGCCGGCCAGCTCGGCGGCCGCCTGATCGGCAGTCACCTGCTGACCTGGGCCCTCGGGTCAGGGCACGAAGTGCGCGCGCTGGTCCGCAGCCGTTCGCCGATGTACGCGAGATGGAGGCGACAGTGGCCGCCAGTGACCTGGACTGGATGATGGTGCGCGCCTCGCGGCTGGTGAATGCGCAGCTGACCGGCCACTACCGGGTCCAGCCCGAGTACCCGCCGCCGGGCGGTCGGAAGATCTCCCGTGCCGACGTCGCTCACTTGATCGCCGCGGTCCTGACTGACGGGTCCTGGGTTCGTCAAGCGCCCGCGCTGGCGTACTGATCGGCCGCTCACGACGTACTGTCGGTTGCAGTGAATTCCGTGGCGGATTTGGGATGGTTTGCAGCACTGGAATCAGCAGTATGCGGGGACGGTAGGCGGGCGGGCTGCTGGTGGCATCTCTCACGGCGCCACGATCGCTGTCACCGTCGCTGGTGCCGGCTGCTAATCCTGCCAGGACTTGCCGTTCCAGTGCTCGATCAGGGTGTTCGACCAGTCGGTGACGCCCACGGCCCAGGCATCAGACGGCGAGATGGCCACCACGCCCAGCAGCGCGTCGAGGAAGCCGGCCGGCGGGTTGGGGGTGGGCACCGCGGTCCAGGACTTGCCGTTCCAGTGGAACGCGGCGGTGCCGCAGTAGCAGCCGCTCGGGTTGGTGTAGCCGACCGCCCACGCGTTCGTGCGTGAGCTTGCCGACACGTCCCACACGTCGGTCGACCCGGTGGGGTTTGGGCTGGCCACCGGGCTCCATCGCTTGCCATTGAAGTGCAGGATCAGGCTCTGGAGGGTGGGGCCATTGTCGTTGTAGCCGGCCGCCCAGATTTCGTTCGGCCCGGTCGCCGTCACGCCCTGCAGGAACCCGCGGCCGTTGGCGGTGCCCGGCCAGATCCGCTTCCAGCGCTTGCCGTTCCAGTGCTCGATGAGGGCGCCGCTCGGGCCGCCGTTGTTGGTCTGCCCGACGGCCCAGGCGTTGCTGGCTGAGGTAGCCACCACGCCGTTGAACTCGCCGCTGTTCTGGGGCAGGTTGAAAAACTGCCGCCGCCAGACCTTGCCGTTCCAGTGCTCGATCAGCGGAACCGAGATTTCGTTACTGCCTGGTCCGCCGGCCATCAGCCCGACCGCCCAGGCGTTGCTGGGCGAGGTGGCCGCGACTGCGTTGAAGTACGCGCTGCCGCCAGGGGTCAGTGTCGGCACCTGGCTCCAGCTCTTGCCGTCCCAGTGATAGGCCACCGTCTGGGTCGGGTAGCCCCAGTTGGTTCCGCCGACCGCCCATGCGTCAGTTCGGGACACGGCCGACAATCCCAGGAAGTACAAGTCCGGGCTGAACGGGTACTCCACCCACGAACTGCCGTTCCAATGCCAGATCAAGGCCGGTCCGCTCGTCAGGCCAACCGCCCACACGTCGTTAGCCGATGTAGCCGCGACATGGTAGAAACGGCCCGCCGCGCTGGGGTAGGTCGCCGGGGACGGCGATCCGGTCGCGGCCGCGGCTGCGATGCCGGCCGGGGCCAGGACGAGTAGCGTGAGGCTCGCCACCGCGGCAAGACCTATCAGCTTCCGCCGGCGCTGCTTCGTCATGGCCCCTCCAATGCCGGACCTGCACGGAACGAAACGACGTCCGGAACCATGCTGCGTCTACAAGGCGGGGCGGGCAAGGGGAGGGTTCCCCAGCGTCGGTGTCGGGGCGAGCATTTGGCCGGCCGGTCGGCTCAGCTGGCGGCCCGTTGCGCGGCGATCACGTCGCGGTACCAGGCGAACGAGGCCTTCGGCGTCCGGCGCTGGGTGTCGAAGTCGACAAACACCAAGCCGAAGCGCTGGTGGTAGCCCTCGCTCCACTCGAAGTTGTCCATCAGCGTCCAGACCAGGTAGCCGCGGACGTCCACGCCCGCCGTGATCGCATCGGCAACGGCCCGGATGTGCGCGTCCAGGTAGGCGATCCGCGGCTGGTCATCGATCAGGCCGGCGGCATCCGGCGCATCGTCTACCGAGCAGCCGTTCTCGGTGATGTAAACCGGCGGCGGCCGGTCGGCGTACCGGGCCGTCAGCATGGTGAGCAGTTCGGTCAGCCCTGCCGGGATGACCGGCCAGCCGAAGTGGGTCACCGGGTAACCGGGGATCGGCTCGAGCTGGAACGGCAACGGCGAGTCCGGCAGCGCAGACAGCCGGGTCGGGGTGTAGTAGTTGACGCCGAGCGCGTCGATCGGCGCGCTGATGACGGCCAGATCCCCGTCCTGCACGCAGCCGAGCCCGGCAGCGCCGACACCGAAAGCGGACAGGTCAGGATACCGGCCGAGCAGCACCGGGTCGGTGAACAGCCGGTTGTGCAGCACGTCGTAAGCCGCCGTCGCGGCGAGGTCGGCCGCGCTGTCGCTGGCCGGCCAGGCAGGGGAGTAGTTGTTGGTGATGGCCACCTGCCCGACGCCTGCCGCGCGCAAGGCCGTCGCGGCGAGACCATGGCCGAGCAGCTGGTGATGCGCGGTCGCGAGCGCATCCAGCATCAGTGCCTTACCGGGCGCGTGAATGCCGAGCGCGTAACCGAATGCCGTGACCACGAAGGGCTCGTTCAGCGTGATCCAGAGCGGGATGCGATCGGCAAGCCGATCCGCGGCCAGCGCGGCATAGTCGGCGAACCTGTAGGCGGTGTCCCGCGTCATCCAGCCGCCAGCGTCCTCAAGCGGCTGCGGCAGATCCCAGTGGTACAGGGTCGGCATCGGGGTGATCCCGCGAGCCAGCAGGGCATCGGTCAGCCGGTCATAGAAGTCGAGGCCGGCCGGATTGACCGGGCCGGATCCGTCCGGCTGGAGCCGCGGCCAGGCCACCGAGAACCGGTAGGCGCCGACGCCAAGCTCGGCCATCAGGGCGACATCCTCGGGCCAGCGGTGGTAATGATCGGCGGCGACATCTCCGGTCTGCCCGTCCTTGATGGCGCCAGGTTGCCTGCAGAAGGTGTCCCAGATCGAGACACCTCTGCCGTCCTCGGCCACTGCGCCCTCTATCTGGTAGGCGGCCGTCGCGACGCCCCACACGAAGCCGGGCGGGAACCGGGGAAAGGCAAGATCGTTCACGCTGCGATCGTAGCCTGGCTACTCCGTCCGGAGCGTCGCGGCCGGGGCGATCCTCGCGGCTAGGAACGCAGGGAAGGACGCGAGCAGGTTCCCCGCCAGGAGCAGCAGAGCAGCGCCGATCAGCAGCGACCGGCCCGGCACCACTGGTGTCGGCACGACCCCGATCGCATTGGCGAAGCTCCGCCATGCCCATTGCCCGGCGACGACGCCGAGCGGCACTCCGGCGGCGACGGCTATCGCCAGGATCGTGCTGGTCTGCCAGGCGATGATGGCCCTGATCTGGCGGGCGCGGAGCCCGAGCGACTTCAGCAGGGCCAGCTCGCGGCGGCGCTGGCGGACCGACGCCAGGATCGTGAGTCCGAGTGCGAGCAGCGCGGCGGCTGCTACGCCGGTCGCGAGCGCGAGCGGCTGGCTGCCCATCTGGCTGGAGTTGATGACTGCGGCGCCGAGCTGAGGACCGAGCTGGTAGGTCCCGCCCGGGCTGCCGGTGCTGGCTGAGAGGGCCGCGATCTTGGCGATCAGCTTGCTGGCAACGGACCGAGAGCTGACGTCGAAGGCTACCGTCGCGGGGTAAGCCGGGCTTGCTACCGCGTCGTTGACTTCGGATGCACTCAGATGTACGGGCAGGCCGAGCACGGTCATCAGCGTCGTCCAGTCCATCATCGCGCCGCGGCCGAGCGACACGTGGTCGGTCAGCACGACACCGAATGATGGCAGGGTGGCAGTGCCGACTACGGTCAGCGGCTGCTTGTCCTGGCCGAGCCGCCGCAGCTTGTCACCAACCCGCAGGCCGAGCTCGCGCATGGTGATCGTGCCGAGCTCGATCTGATTCGGCCCGGACAAGGGGCGACCGGTAGTCGTCGGCGGCTCCACAGGGTGCGCCGTGTTGTGCTGTAGCACGCCCATCGTCGGAACTTCGGCGCCCCGAATGCTCAGCTGGGCGAAGCCCAGTTCGGACCAGCCGGCCACGCCCGGCTGATCAGCGACCATCTGGTCTAGAGCGCCGGGCGGCCAGCTACCCCAGCCGCCCTGCGACTGGATCAGCAGGTCCCAGTTCCATCCGTACTTCGCCGGGTGCGTGACCAGTCCGGTCAGGCTGGCGCCGAACACCAGGGCGGCTACCAGCGCGGTAACGGCGACAACCGAGCCGGTCAGCGTTGCCCGGACAGGAGCGCGCAGCCGGCCGGAGCCGCGCTCCAGCGCGTTCCTGATCCCGGCCACGGCCGTCACCGGCAGCCCGGCCCGGCTGGCCGCGGTCACCAGCGCGGAGGGCCGGACCGGGGGCAGCTCTCGTTCCTGGCGGACCGCGCGCCAGGACAGCCAGGCCAGCAGGGCTGTCAGCAAGACGAGCAGGACCGCGCCGCCCGCACCTAGCACCAGCCAGTCGGCCTGCACGCCGCGGACCGGATCGTACCGCCGGACCGGACCGACCGGAGCCAGCGGCGACACCGCGATCGCTCCGCCGACCGAGACAATGACGGTACCCAGCACTGCGGCGGCACCCCAGGCCGCGGCGGCGGCCGCTGCCTCGGCCCTGCTAGCACCTATCGCCCGCAGCGCGGGAACGTCGGCCGCGGACCGGCTCAGCAACTGGGCCAGTCCTTGGGTGATGAGCACCAGCAAGGCCAGCGCCGCCAGCCCGCCCAGCACCGCGAGCGCGAGCGCTTGCGGCTCGATGGCCTGCTGCGCCTCGTGCTTGACGATGGCCATCCGGCGGATGGTGAAGCTGATGCCGCCGAGACCGTACCTTGTCCCGATGGTTCTGCCGAGGCTGGCGAGTTGTCGTCGCAGCGCTGGCACGCCAGCATCGCCGCCGCGCAGCCGCATCGCCGCCCAGCCGAACGAAAACTCCCCGTTCAGGAACCGGGCGGTAGCAGCGGGCGGCAGGATCGCGGCGGATACGTCATCGAACTCATCTACTAGCGCGGGCGGCACGTTGGCGATTGCCGCGACCAGGAACGTCACCCGTCCGGCAGGGTGGGGCAGGGCAGCGGTCGGCAGCCCGTGGACCAGCTTGCCCTGATACAACTCCCAGGTCATGTGGTCGCCGATGGTCAGCCGGAAATGACTGGCCATTCCCGGAGTCAGTACTAGCTCGTCGGTCGCGCTGGCCGGTGGCATCCTCCCGGCCAGCACGGTCAGCTTGTCCTGCCGGTAGAACTCGCCGTCCAGGCTGCCGGTGAGTGCGTCGAACTGGAACGAGTCAGTTATCTTGCCGTTCACGACCGGTGCCGCATCCACGCCAATCCAGGCTGCGCTGGACAGCGTTCCGGGCTCGTGCTCGATCTTCCTGATCACGGGCAGCAGCGGGCCGGGCACGTCGACGAGCACATCGCTGGCGTTGACCGACCGCAGGTACCTGCCGTAGGCCGAGTCGGTGCGCCGCGCACCCGCCAGTGCGCCGAGCGCGACGGCACCGAGCAGCCCGCCGATAAGCGCGACGACCAGCGCCATCCGCCAGGAGCGGCGCCAGGTTGCCCGGAAGGCATACCGGGTGATTCGCATGGCGTCATTGTGTACCTGGCAGATGCCATCTGGCAGGGGTGGCGCCACCACCACGCAGGGTGGAGGAAGCCTCCTCAGCAGCTGCACCCGCGCCTGCGGTGGCTGCGGAAACGACCGGGTGAGCGTACGATCTGCCGCGATGACGCAAATCCGGGTAGTGCTTGCCGAGGACCACGTGCTGCTGCGCGAGGGCATTTCCAGGCTCGTCGCGGCCGACGAGGACCTCGAGCTCGTCGGCACGGCCGGGGACCTGCCCGGCCTGCTCGAGCTGGTCGAGCAGGAGCGCCCCGATGTCGTGGTGACCGACATCAGGATGCCGCCGACCGGGACCGACGAGGGCATCCGGGCGGCGGCGTGGGCCCGTCAGCATCAGCCGGAAGTCGGCGTGGTGGTGCTCAGTCAGTATGTTGCGCCCGGCTACGCGGTGGCGTTGCTCGAGCACGGCTCGGCCGGCCGCGCATACCTGCTAAAGGAGCGGGTCGGCAGCGTGGATGAGCTAGCTCGCGCGATCCGGGTGGTCGCAGCCGGCGGCTCGGTGATCGACCCCCTAGTGGTGGACGAACTGGTCCGGCTCAGGGCGCAGGACAGCCAGCACGGCCTCGCCCTGCTGACACCGCGGGAGCTGGAGATCCTGGCCGAGATGGCCCAGGGTAAAAGCAACTCCGCAATCGCTGCCGCCCTGTTCGTCACCGACCGCGCGGTCGAGAAGCACACCAACTCGATCTTCGCCAAGCTGGGCCTGAGCGAGGAGAGGGACGTGAACCGCCGGGTCAAGGCGGTGCTGGTCTATCTCAGTGAGCAGCAGGCGGCCCGTTGAGGGGAGGCTGACCCCCGTGGGCCCACTCGCGCCAGCACCCTCGGCCCGGTCGGTCGGCCATGCGAGACTGATCATGTGGCCAGCTCGCATTCGGTTCTCGTGGTCGATGACCAGGCGCCGTTCCGGCTAGCAGCCAAGGCCGTGCTGCGCAGGCTGGACGAGTTCGAGCTGGCTGGCGAGGCGAGCAGTGGGCACGAGGCGATCGAGCTGGTGGACCGGCTGCATCCGGAGCTGGTCCTGATGGACATCAACATGCCGCAGATGAGCGGCATCGAGGCAACCCGGCAGATCCTGGCAGCGCACCCGGAGACGGTCGTCATCTTGTGCTCCACCTACGACATGCGCGACCTGCCAGCTGAGGCAGGGATCAGCGGGGCCGCAGGCTACGTCAACAAGGAACATCTAGGCGCGGACCTGCTACGCCGGATCTGGGCGCACCGGGACGCGGGCTGGCCGGGGCCCGGCTGACGCGATGCGGCCAGTTCAGCGATCTGGTCATTTCAGGGCCTCAGGCAAGGGGGACCGAACCCTGCACGGTCGCGCCGTGGCCGGGCTCCGACTGCCAGCGAACGGTCCCGCCGATAGCGCCGAGCCGGTCGGCCATGTTCATGTACCCGTGCCCGTCCCGGACAGCGGCAGTGTCGAAGCCCGGCCCGTCGTCGGCGACCGCGAACAGCAGCCCGCCCGACTCCTCCCACAGCCGGACCTCAACTGTCGCGCCCGGCGCGTGCTTGGCCGCGTTCTGCAGCGCTTCTAGGCAGCAGAAGTAGACGGCTGCCTCGATATCCGGGGTATACCGGGCGATGCCGCGCGCGGTCACGCGCACCGCAAGCGGGCTGCGTGCCGCTGCCGCCTCGAGCGCCTTGGTCAGGCCGCTGTCGGCCAGCAGCGGCGGGTAGATGCCGTGAGCCAGGTCCCGCAGCTCCTGGATCGTCACCTTGAGATCACCGGCGAGCTGGTCGAGCAGCTGCGCCGCCGCCTCCGGCTCCTCGGTCAGCACGTCGCGGGCCAGCCGCAGGCTGACGGCCAGGGCCACCAGGTTCTGTTGCGCCCCGTCGTGCAGATTGCGTTCCAGCCGTCGCCGCTCCGCGTCGCCGCTTGCCACGATCCTGGCGCGCGACAGCCGCAACGCCTCTGCCTGCGCACGCAGCTCGTCCAGCGTGTTCTGCAGCGCCGAGTCCAGCTGCGCGTTATGGAACGCCAGGCCGACCTGGCGGGCCAGTTCGGTGAGCACGCGATCGTCCTCGTCGCTGAAGCTGTCGCCGGCTGCCGGCCGCTCGACGACAATCAGCCCGAGCAGCTGGCCGGCGTGGCTGATCGGCGCGATCCGCAGCTGGCCCTGCTCGCGGCCATCGAGCAAAGCCGGCAGCCACACGCTGGCCCAGGCGCTACCGGACACACCGGCCCTAGTGACGACCGGCCGCTCCCGCGGCGTCACCACGATCGACCGCGGTCCGGCGTCGGGCACCGACACCACTCGCTCCAGCACCTCGCCGGCGCCGGTGTAGACCTCCGCGCTGGTGAGCGCCATCGTCTTGCGCAGCGACTCGGCGAGCTGCAGCAGTAGCTCGTCCATGGGGATGGCCCTGGTCAGCCGGCTGCCGAAGGTGCGCAGCGCCTCGTCCGGCGCCTCCCGCGCGCCGTACACCGCGTGCTTGGCCCAGGTGATCAGCCTGTCCCGGGCCGGCAGATAGCCGATCGCCGTGACCGCAGCTGCCAGCATGGAGAGGCCGAGCAGTTCCCGGTCGCTGGCATCGGCCGGGCCGCTGCCCGCTCCGAGCACGACGATCAGGTAGATCGCCGAGGCGACCACGGTCAAGCCGGCGACGGCGACCAGCTGGACCAGTACCCTGCCTGCCGACGGGCCGAGCGCGCGGATGTCGCCGGCGATCATGCCAAGCCAGAGCAGCGTTGTGCACGCAGCGGCGGTTGCCGCCAGCGGCGCTGGCCAGCCGACCAGCACGTGCAGCACCGAGGCCGCCATGGCCAGCCCGGCCGCGCCGACGGCTCCGGCGCTCAGCCACTGCAGCCGCTCGCGGTCCCGCCCCGTCGACGCCAGGTACCCGAGCCGGACGGCGGGCAGCGTGACCGCGAGTGCGGCGGCCCATAGCAGCGTCCCGGCTGGCAGGCTGACGGGCTGGCGCTCGATCCCGAGTAGCACGCCCGCAACGAGGGCCGTGGCGTAAGTCACGCAGACGGCCACCCTGCGCGGTTTGCTCGGCTCGGCCGGGCGCAGCTGCCCGGCCGTGCCCGGCCGAACCGCATGCGGCCGGGTTAGCCGGCCGTCCGGCAGTCCCAGCGCCAGGTGAACCGAGATGGCGATGACGAGCAGCACCCCGACGGTGTACGCGGCCACGGCCTCGTGCCGGGCGCCGCCGCTGAGCTGATCGGCCAGCCGGTAACAGGCGAGCGCGCCTGCCGCTGCAAGCGAACCGGCAGCGACTTGCCACTGCGGCGTGCGCTCGGCAGCCCGTCCGGTGACGGCCGCCGAGATCGCGCCGACCAGCGCCAGCCCCATGCCAACTTGCTGCAGCTCCGAAATGCCGCCGGGTGCCCTGATCCGGACAGCGATGACGAGCAGAGCGGCTGCAGCCAGCGGGCCCACTACCCCAGTCAGCATCCGGCGCCACGTATCGCCGCGCGCTCCGGCGACCGTCGCCACCGTCGCGAGGTCGGGCTCGGCGTCCGGCAGCGAGCGGGCGCCGCTGGCCGTCGGCCTAGTCCTGGCGGGCACGCCCGTCATAGCGCTGGCGCCGGTACTGTGAGTCCGGGCGGCTGCTGATCGGCGGCGGCCGCGGGCAGGATCCGGCCGTCGAGCATCCGGACAGTCCGCTCCGCGGCATCGCCCACGGCGCTGTCGTGGGTGACGAGCAGGATGGTTTGCCCGCCGTCATGGAGGCGGCGCAGCAACTCGATGACCTCCTGGCCGCCGTCGGAGTCCAGCGCGCCGGTCGGCTCGTCTGCCAGTAGCAGCGTTGGGTCGTTGGCCAGCGCCCGCGCTATAGCGAGACGCTGCCGCTGACCCCCCGACAGCACGCCGGGCACAGCGCTTGCCTTGTCGCCGAGCCCGAGCAGGTCGAGTAGGTCGCGGGCCAAGGTCTCGGCCGGGCGGCGTTTCCGCCCGGCGATGATGGCCGCCAGGGCGACGTTCTCCAGGACAGTGATGCCTTCGAGCAAGTTGAAGAACTGGAAGACGATGCCGATATGCCGCCGCCGCATCCTGGCCAGCTCGTCCTCACTCCGGCCGGTTACTTCTTCCCCGGCGACGAAGATCGTGCCTTCGTCAGCGAGGTCGAGGCCCGCGGCCAGATTCAGCAACGTTGACTTGCCGCAGCCCGACGGTCCGGTCAGGGCGACGAACTCGCCGCGGCTGATGTCCAGGTCAACGCCACGCAGCGCACGGACTGGAGCGTTCTCGGCCTCGAAGGTCTTGCGTACGCCGCGCAACTGCAGGGCCAGCTCAGTGTCGCTCATGACCTGTCCTCTCGTCTGGACATAGCAGTCCGGTGGCCGGCTCGGTCAGCTTGAAGGCCACGACGGGGGTGTCGCGGCCCTTAACCATCTGCGGCGGCAGCGGGATCAGGTTCACCGGCTGCTCCAGCGCCTTGACTGTCGCCTCCGAGAGGACGGTCTCGCCTGCCGCGGCAAGCTGCTGCAACCGCTGGGAAAGGTTGACCGTATCGCCGACCAGCGTGTACTCCAGCCGCTCGGCCGATCCGAGCAGAGCTGCTGCGGCCTCGCCGGTGGATAGCCCGAGACCAAGGCCGAACACCGGCATACCCGCACGCTCCCAGCGCAGATTTACCTCGGCTTGCAGCGCGTGCATGGCGATGGCTGCCGCGACGGCCCGGTCGGCGTGATCGGGTTGCGGAAACGGCGCGCCGAATACTGCCATCACCGCGTCGCCGACAAACTGCATGACCGTACCGGCCTGGCCGAGGATGGCCTGGTTCATGGCCGCCCGGTGCGTGCCTAGCTGCCCGGCCAGCTGACTCGGGTCCGCATGCTCGGCGATGGTCGAGTAGGACCTGATGTCGCTCATCAGCACCGTCACCGTGACGCGCTCCGTCTCGCCGATGGGTCGCGACTCCTGCCGTAGCTTCTCCGCCAGGCCACTGGGCAGCAGCCGGGACAGCGTCTCGCCCTGCTCCTCTCGGTCCACGATGGCCTGATGCAGGAGGCGGAGCCGCCGGAGGGCACCGTGCTGCCCGGCCGAGGCGCCAGTCGCGAGCTTCAGGAACACCGCCTCAACTTCGGCGTCGACGGCCTCCGGCGGCGCCTTCCGGGCAGCGGCGATGGCCTTGATCGGCTTGCCCGCCGCGATCATCCCGAGCAGTTCTTCCTCGGCCCCGAGCAAGCCGCCGGGGGAGATGACTGGCTGGAGCAGTGCCTCGACGATGGTCGGGTCCAGCGCGGTGCCGCCGGCTGCGACGCTGCGAATCGCGTCGGCGAGCTGGCTGCCTTCGGCCACCCGGTCCTTGAGCAGGTAGCCGTAACCCGCTGAGCCCTCGGCGAGCAAAGCGACGGCATACTCGGGATCGTCGTACTGCGACAGCACGACAACGCCAGTGCCGGGATGGCGCTTTCGCACTTCCTTGGCCGCATCGATTCCCTCGTTGCGAAATGACGGGGGCATCCGGATGTCGGTGACCAGGACCCGCGGCGCGGCCGCCTCGCAGCCAGCCACTACTTCGTAGTAGTCGGCGCCGACCCCGGTCACCTCAAGGTCCGGGCTGCGGTTGATAAGCGCCCGCACGCCCTCGCGGACGATCAGATTGTCATCCGCGAGGAAGACGCTGATAGTGCTGCCGGCAGCCGCCGCCGTGCCGTTCATATCGATAGTTCTCGCATGGGCGGGGCCAGTCCGGCCAGGGTGCAGACGCCAATGCCGCTCGTGGTGCTAGCACGCTGACTTACGCCAGCCACCATCCTGGCATGATGATCAGGTCTAGCGCCACGGTAAGGATCAGACCACGCGGGGACGCCGTGTCAGTCCGGCGCGCGCTTCCTGCTCGCCACGGTCGCAGGCGTGAGCAGCCAGACTGCGGTCATGGCGGTGATTCAGCCGTACCGAGTGCACCGCCGTCAATGGTGTCGGCACGCAGTCGCCGCGTGGTAGTAGCCGCCGCGATCAGGAGGCTGGGTCTCAGCGGATCTCGGAGCTGCCCACCGGCCCGCTGGCCAGTACTACGATTCCGGTCGGCCTGGATCGGTGGCAGGCTCTGCTCTATGAGGTATGAAAGCAGCGTCACATCACTGTCCTGGATTCCGTCCGAGGCTGTCACCGGTGTCATGCGGGTCCCCTTCGACGCCGGCATCGGGCACTACGACGAGCCGCCGCCTGGCGAGCTCACCGACCTGGAAGCGCTGAAGGCGGCGGACCGGTTCCGGTTTGCCAACGCGCTGCAGGCATGGCTCGAGGTCGCCGACGACGGCCGGATCACCGATGCCGGCTACGCCGGTGGTGGGCTGATCGGATCCACCACGGTCAAGCTTGGTGCGCTCAAGTACCGGTTCCAGGCGGTCAAGCTGCCGGACTTGCAGCGGGAGCCGGAGCGCGGCGACGGCTGGGTCCGCTTCAGCCAGACGGTAGGCGGCCGGACTGGCGCGCCCATGCCGCGCACCGTCAGCCGCAGGCCGTTCGTGCTGTGGCTGGCGCCACTGGTGTGGACCACGCTGTCGCTGACCCTGCACTCCGACGGCCACGCGGAGTTCGCGATGACCGGGGCGAGCCCGTTCCCCCGGCACTGGATCTACGACAACAAAGGCGGGCTCGCCGCCAAGTCGGGTCTCACCGACTGGAACGACTGGATTGGCCGGTCTTTCGGCACTGAGCACAGCCCGTGGGGCGACGAGGATTCCCCGCAGCTGGTCACGGCGGTCGAGACCGCGCTCGAGCGGACGCTTTCCGTGCAGCTGATGCACGGCGGGGAGAAGCCGACGTTCACCCACTTGCAGGCGGGCGAGACACTGGTCCGCCAGGGTGATCGAGGCTCGGACGTGTACCTGGTGCTAGACGGCGTGGTCCGGGTGGAACGCGACGGCGAGGAGCTTGCCGAGTACGGGCCGGGCGCGCTGCTCGGCGAGCGAGCGCACCTGGAGGGCGGGATCAGGACCTCCACCCTGGTCGCCGTGACCGCATGCCGGGTCGCCTCGGTCCCGGCGGGTCAGTTTGATCCCGCAGCTCTCACCGAGCTGGCCACTGGTCATAGGCGCGAGGAAGCGGCCCAGGGCTAACTGGTGCGGATCAACCTGTGCGGTACCCGAGGATCGACCCCGGCGCCGGGCCGCGACTTCGTCCGCTATGGCGGTCACACATCATGCCTGGCATTCACCCCGGACGGGGCGAGCGTGCCCGAGCTGCTACTGGATGCCGGCACCGGGATCCGGGAGGTAACCGCGCTACTGGCCGGTCAGCCCTTCCGCGGCACTATCGCGCTGACTCACCTGCACTGGGATCACCTGCACGGCCTGCCTTTCTTCGGTGGCGGAGACCGCGACGATGCCAGGGTCAGCCTGCTGCTGCCTGGGCCGGAGGAGGGCTTGAGCGCGGAGGCGGTCCTGGAGCGGGGCATGTCACCACCGCATTTCCCGATCGCGCCGCGGCAGTTGCGCGGCAACTGGACGTTCGCTGGCCTTGAGCCGGGCAAGGTGCAGCTCGGGCCGTTCACCCTGCTCGCTCGCGAGATCCCGCATAAGGGCGGACGGACCTTCGGCTACCGCGTCAGTGACGATCGCGGATCGGTCGCGTACCTGCCCGACCACAGCCCGACCAACGCCGGACCGGGTCCAGCCGGACTCGGGGCGTACCACGATGCCGCGGTGGAGCTGGCGGCCGGGGCAGACATCCTGATGCACGACTCGTTCTGGCTGGCCGGCGAGCTCGACCCGGGTCGGACCTTCGGGCATGCTGCCGCTGAATACGCGGTCGGCCTCGCGGTTCAGGCTGGAGCCAGCCGGGTGGTGCTGCTGCATCACCGGCCAGACCGGACCGATACCGAGCTGGACACGCTGGCCGCCAGTTTCGCCGGCAGCTGCGTGCCGGTCTCAGTGGCATCCGACGGGGAGGTCATCTGCCTGTGAGCCAGCCTGCTGCCGCCGTCATGGGCGCACGGCGCTGTGGTGGGACTAGCACCGGACGCCGCTTCCCGGCGCTTACCTATGCTCCGCATCGACCCCGCCCGGCACCGGCGTACCCGGCATGTGCGGGCCCCAGGCGGCCCGGACCGTGCCGCGCGACCTGGACATCGAGCCAGCCGGCCGGAGTCGGACCGGCGCCCGCCGCAACTGCGGCGCAACGGAGTACCTTGAGTCAGATGAAGAAGCTTGTCGAACTTCTGCTGTGCTTCCTGCATCCGCTGGCCGTCGTCCTGATCTGGATAGACCTGGTCAGCCGCCGGGATATCGCCGGCGGGGCCAAGCTGGCCTGGGCGATCTTCAGCCTGATTCCGCTCGTCCCGTTCATTTACGTGCTGACCGGCGGCGACCTGTGGTGACTAGCTAGGACGCGTCGGCGGCCAGTGCGATAGCGTCGCTGACCTCGCCGTGGCGTGCGGCCAGTTCGGCCGCGTGCTTGTCCTGGTCGATCTTCTCGGCCAGTTCCTCGTCGGCCCGCATGAGCACGTCCAGGTCGCTGTCGGCAGCGTCGATCACGCCGAGATCGGCGTAGGCATGCTGCACCTTCGGACCCCACAGCCCGATGTCCTTGACGCACGGCACGATCCGGGAGAACAGCAAACTACGGAATGCCTGCTGGACCGGCGACTGCTCGGTGAAGGCGACGCACTCCGCAACGTCGAAGCCCATCCGTTCCCAGACCTCACGGCCGGTGAACCGGTTGCGCATCAGGTAACAGCCCTCGACGATGAACTCCTCGCGGTCCGCCCGCTCGGCAGCAGTCAGTTCCTTGTAGTAATCCCGCAGCGCCAGCCGCCCGAACGCCACGTGCCTGGCCTCGTCCTGCATCACGTACGCCAGCAGCTGGGTGACCAGCGGATTATTGGACAAGTCCCGGTGCACGCCGAACGCGGCCAGCGCCAGCCCCTCGATCAGCACCTGCATGCCCAGGTACGGCATGTCCCATCGGGAGTCAGACAGCGCGTCGGCCAGCAGCTTGGCCAGGTCGGGGTTGACCGGGTAATACAGCCCGATCTTCTCCCGCATGAACCTTGCGTACAGCTCTACGTGCCTGGCCTCGTCCATGGTCTGGGTGGCCGCATAGAACTTCGAGTCCAGATCCGGCACCGACTCTACGATCCGGGCAGCTACCGTCAGTGCGCCCTGCTCGCCGTGCAGGAACTGGCTGAATAGCCAGGCCGACAGGTGGTGGCCCAGCTCATCTCGCTCGCCCTGGTTCAGCTTGTCCCACTGCGGCGAGCCGTATATCGGGTTCAGCTCCTCGCTTTGCTCCATCACGTTGCACGGGTTAACCGGCAAGGACCAGTCGATCCGCTTGGCCGCGTCCCACTGCTTGTCCTTGCCGCGCTGGTACAGGTCGAGCAGTCGGCTCCGGCCGTCGTCGTATTCCCAGCTGAACCGCGCCGACCCGGCCGCCGGGATATCCCAGGTGCCAGGCTCTACCGGCGTGGTGTAGTGGTCGTAGGTGCTCACGGCGGCCTCCGGAGTTAACGGCAGTAACTCCGACATTACTCGCCAGTATCGAATTGCTCTAGTCCTGTTTCGCTGCGTACCTTGCCGGAGGCGTCCTGCTCAGGGCAGCTGGCCGGCCTTCTGGACGACAGCGACCTTGAGGAGGGCGCCCCAGCCGAGCACCTGGCCCTTCTTGATGTGGCGGGTCCCGTCCGTCCCGACGTCGGTGTGGGCCTTGAGCGCGACCCACTCGAACCCCATGTAGGCGTAGGTGACCGGGTTGATCACTAGCTCTTGCTTCTCCCAGCCGCCAGGCAGCATGTAGAAGCCCATGCCATGGCGGCCGGCCAGGTCCGTGGTCCGATCGAAGTGCACGCCGGGAAGGCTGGCAAGGATCCGGTACATGGCCGCTTCTAGCTTGGGCGGGATCCAGGTGCCCTGGCTCTGGCCGTCCGAGATCAGGATGAATATCCCGTTGAAGATCGTGTAGGCCTTGTTGCGGCCGACGTACCACGGCATCTTCGGGTTGCGGTTACTGGCAAGGATGATGGCCTCGAGCCTGGCCGGGTCAGTCGGCAGCGAGTTCATGTACGAAGGGCTGATGCTCTTCCAGCCCCCGAGAGTGGTGCCCGGACCGCCGGGGCTGAACTGGAGATGGCCGTGCACGTAACCGGCGAACATCCGCTGGTCGACCCTGGTCCACTCCTGCCCGATCACTCGCTCGTCTGGCGGCCCGAACAGGAATCCGCCGCCGCCCGCCGAGGACTGCGCGTCCTCAGTCTTCACATAGACCCACTCATGCGGGCCTGGCACGTTGGCGGGCGCGGCGGCGGCCGATCTGGTCGCGTAGTCCACCAGCTGTGCCTCGGTGCGGGCGCGGCCAAGACGCAGCGCGGGCGGCGGGACGTGACGGAGCGCAGCCCCGCTGGGAGCGACTCTGGCACGAGGTGGCAGGCTACCGTGCCCGCTCAGGCCGCCCGTCAGGACTGCGGCCGTCGCGACGGCGATCGAGGCGGCCACAGCTGCGGCCACCACCAGGCGTGGAGGCCGCCAGCTCGGGTAATGTGCGGCTCCGGCGACCTGCCCGGCCCGCAGCGACCGGACGAAAGCATGCTCGACAGCAGGCGACGGCTCGGTGAGCGGTACCTCGTCGCGCAGCTGAGTCAGTAGGTCAAGCTCGTTCATTGCGTGTCTCCCTCGTAACCGTCGTCCGATGAACAGGCAGCGGCTCAGCTCGCGGCGCCGTCGTCCGTGCCGCCCCGGCGGCCGGATTAAGGTCACCAAGCGACTGCCGGAGCTTGCGCCGCGCCCGGCTGATCCGCGACTGCACGGTGCCGATCGGCGCATCCATCGCCAGCGCCACCTGCTCGTACGTCAGGCCGCCCCAAGCGACCAGGAGCAGCGCGTCGCGATGCGCGGCAGGCAGTCTGGCCAGCGCGGCACCAAGTCGTGCCTTCGCAGTGTCCGCGCTCACTGCGGCGTCGACTCGCTCCGTGAACGGCTCGATCACTGGATCCGCGCCAGTCCGAGCCAGCAGACGCAGCTGCCTGAGCTCGGTGCGTCGGTAACGGCCGATCAGGTTGGTCGCAATCCCGTAGAGCCACGGCAACGCGTCGGGCCGGTCGCTCCGATACCCGCCGCGCTGTCGGAACGCCACCAGGAAGGTCTCGGCCACGACATCCTCGGCGGCATCGGAGCCGATCCGGCGCGTGACATACCGCAGTATTAGCGGCGCATGCCGCCGGAACAGGACCGCGAAACACTCGGGGTCCTCGATCGACCGAGCAATCACGGCCGCGTCGTTCGCGCCGGCGCCAGCAGCTCGCTCAAGCGGGGCACTCACGGCGCTGTCAGGTCTCATGGGCTAACTCTCACGGCCGGCCTCTCGCAGATGGATAGGACAACGGTCTTTGCCAGCTCAGGTGCGCAGTGTTCCCGTCGGCTGCGGTGAATCTTCCGTGCGCGCTGCTAGCTGCGTACCGTAAGCCATGATTCGGCGCGAATGCCGTAACCTGCAGCGCAATTGGCCATCCGAGGGAGCGACGATGGACTTTGACATCCCCGCCGACCTGGCTGCTTACCTGGAGCAACTAGACGAGTTCATCGAGCGGGAGATCAGGCCGCTGGAGCAGCGCGATGACAACATTCGCTTCTTCGATCACCGCCGGGAGGACGCCAGGACCGACTGGGATCGGGGTGGCCTGCCGAATCGCCAGTGGGAGGAACTCCTGGCCGAAGCACGTCGCCGGGCCGATGCAGCCGGTCACTACCGGTACGCGTTCCCGGAAAAATACGGCGGGCGCGACGGCACGAACCTGGGCATGGCCGTCATCCGCGAGCACCTGGCCAGCAAGGGCCTCGGGTTGCACTGCGATCTGCAGAACGAGCACATGGTGGTCGGCAACAACGTCGGCTTGCTGCTGATGATCGTCTACGGCAGTCCCGAGCAGCAGGCTGACTGGATCGAGGGGCTGGCTGGCGGTCGTAAGGGGTTCGCGTTCGGCATCACCGAACCGGCGCATGGGTCCGATGCGACCTTCATGGAAACCACCGCGGTACGCGACGGCGATAGCTGGGTGATCAACGGGGAGAAGACCTGGAATACCGGCGTGCACGCGGCCTCGCACGACCTGATATTCGCGCGCACCGCAGGCAAGCCAGGCGACGCCGACGGCATCACCGCGTTCCTGACGCCGATCTCCTCGCCCGGTTTCAGCGTGGATGAATACCTGTGGACATTCAACATGCCCACCGACCATGCGCACGTGACGTTCCGTGACCTGCGGGTGCCGGCTAGCGCGATCTTCGGCGGGGAAGGCCGGGGCCTGCAGGTCGTGCAGCATTTCTTCAACGAGAACCGGATCCGGCAGGCAGCCTCGAGCCTGGGCGCCGCCCAGTACTGCATCAACCAGTCGGTGGCCTACGCCCTTGACCGTAAGCCATTCGGCAAACCGCTGGCCGCCAACCAGGCGATCCAGTTCCCGCTGGTGGAGCTGCAGACCCAGTGCGAGATGCTGCGCGCGCTGATCCACAAAACGGCCTGGCTGATGGACCGCGATGGCCCGTTCTCCGCCTCGGACAAGGTTTCCATGTGCAACTACTGGGCGAACCGGCTGTGCTGCGAGGCGGCTGACCGGGCCATGCAGGTGCACGGCGGGCTCGGCTACTCCCGGCACAAGCCGTTCGAGCACATCTACCGGCACCATCGCAGGTACCGGATCACCGAAGGCGCGGAGGAGATTCAGATGCGGCGGGTCGCCGGGTACATGTTCGGCTTCATGCGCCAGCGTGCGCCAAAGGGAGTCACGGAGAGCTGATGGCCGGCGATTTTGATGGGAACGTGCTCGCCCGAATGCTGCTGCCGTTCGTCGGGCCGGTCACCATCGAGGGCCTGACCCGGCTGCCCGGCGGCGCGTCCAAGCAGACGTGGTCCTTCGATGCGGTGGGTCCGGACGGCACCCGGACCGAGCTCGTACTGCGCCGGGATCCGCCCGGTAGGCCTGCGGAGCCGGCAGCTGCGCGACGCGAGGCGCAGGCTATCGGCCTGGCCGGCGAGGCCGGCCTGCCAGTGCCGGAGCTGGTGGTCACGCCCGACAGCGCCGGCAGCGAGTCCGACGGGATGGTCATGCGGCGGGTGCCCGGCGAGACGATAGCGCGCAAGATCCTGCGCGACGAGCAGTACTCGCGCGCTCGCGGCCAGCTCGTCAGCCAGCTGGCGCGGTTCGCGGCCGGCCTGCATGCCCTGGCGGCGCCGTCCGGCTTCCCGGTGCCCGATCCGCTTGGCGGGCTGCGTGAGCAGCTGGACGCTTTCGGCCGGCCGAGCGAGGTGTTCGAGCTGGCCATGGCCGAACTGGCCGCCAGCCAGCCGCCGCCGCGCGATCCGGTGCTAGTGCACGGCGATTTCCGGCTTGGGAACCTGATCGTCGGGTCAGCGGGCCTGCGGGCGGTGCTGGACTGGGAGCTGACCCACGCCGGGAACCCGGCCGAGGATCTTGGCTGGCTCTGCGTCAAGGCGTGGCGGTTCGGCGCAGCCGCGCCGGTCGCGGGCCTTGGCTTGCGGGAGGAATTGCTGGCCGCCTATCGCGCGGCCGGCGGCGCGGACATCGGCCTGGACGAGCTGCGCTGGTGGGAGCTGCTCGGCACGCTGCGCTGGGGCGTCATCTGCCTGACCCAGGCGTCGGCGCACCTGTCCGGCGCGCACCGCTCGGTGGAACTGGCCGCGATCGGGCGCCGGGTCTGCGAGCAGGAGTGGGACCTGCTCCTGCTGCTAGACCCGGATGCGGCCGCGCGCGCCGCTCGGCAGCGGCCGCGGCCTGACGGCGGGGCCCGGCCGGAGCCGGCCCCATTCGGCCGCCCGACGGCTAGCGAGCTGCTGGACGCCGTGCGGGAGTACCTCACCGGCAGCGTGATGCCGGCCACGAGCGGGCAGCTGGCCTTCCACGCCAGGGTGGCCGCCAACGTGCTAGCGATCGTCGCTCGCGAGCTGGAGCTCGGCTCGTGCCCGGCTGACTCCGGCATTGGCGGCGCCGGGCTCGCGGACGCTGTCGCCGCCCGGCTGGCGGTGGCCAACCCCGGATACTTCGGCGATTCCTAGCGACCGGGCGGGCCAGCCGCTGGCTAAGACGGCCGGCGGCGCATTGACCGGCGAGGGCTACTCGTGCATCGGCCGCTCGTGGTCGGCATGGCCCGCGGGCTCAAGCTGGAACGTGGAGTGCTCCACGTCGAAGTGCCCGCGCAAGCAGGCTTGCAGCTCGTCAAGCATCATCGCGCTGCGGCCGCCTTCGATGATCTCCGGGTCGACCACGACGTGCGCGGAGAATACGGGCAGGCCGGAGGTGATCGTCCAGGCATGCAGCTCATGGACCTCGCGGATGCCGGGCAGCTCGGCCATGTGCTGGCGTATCTCGTCCAGGTCGATGCCCTTCGGGCTGGCCTCCAGCAGGATGTCGACGGCCTCCTTCAGCAGCCGCCAGGTCCGGGGCAAGATCAGGATGCCGACGGCGAGCGAGGCAATCGGATCGGCCACCGCGAGGCCGGTAGTGGCGATGATGATCCCGGTGATGATGACGGCCGCCGCGCCGAGGGTGTCCGCGGCCACCTCCAGGAAGGCGCTGCGCACGTTCAGGCTGTCGGCCTGGCCGCGTCGGAGCAGCAGTAGTGAACACGCGTTAGCCACCAGTGCGGCGCTGCCGAATGCGATGAGGAGCCCGGAGCTGACGGGGGGCGGTGACATCAGCCGGCGGATCGCCTCGGTGAAGATCACCCCGGCCATCGCGAGCAGCAGGACTGAGTTTGCGACCGCCGCGAGGATCTCTGCCCTGGCGTAGCCGAAGGTGCGGCGCGCGGTGGCCGGACGGGCCGCGAACCAGGCGGCCAGCAGCGACAGCCCGACGCCGGCCGCGTCCGCGGCCATATGGGCCGCATCGGCGAAGAGCACCAGCGAGCCGGTAATGATCGCGCCGATGACCTCGGCGACCGCGATGCCGGAGCTGATCAGCAGCACGCCGGTCAGCGCGCGGCGGTGCCCGCCGGTCGCGGTGCGCCCGTGCGTGTGCACGTGCCCGGCGCCAGGTGGCGGCCGCGAGATCATGTCTCCTGGTCGTCCCGGCGGTTCCGGCCGCGCCGCGGCTCGGGGCGGGGTGGTGGCTCGCCGGGGTCCGGTTCGCCGGCCGCGAGGAGCTGGTAGGCCGGATTGATCATGACAGGCCTGCCCATCTTCATGCCGACCTGCCCTCGCAGCCTGACCTTGGAGCCGGGCCGCAGGCCCGGAATGTGCGATCTGCCGTAGAACAGCGCGGTCAGTTGCCCGGTCGCATCCTCGATGTCGCAGGCAAGCACCGTGTTGTGCTCGACCGGCCTGATCTCGACGGCGTGCACCCTGCCCTCGGCGACTGCCCGGCCCGGGCGCAGCTCGGCTATCGGCGTCACGCCCCGGGCCGGGTCGGGCCGGTCGTAGGCCTTGTCGGTCCCGGCCCTGACGGCGTCTGGCATCGGCTGGTCGGCCGCCGGCGCGGCGCTGTCGGGTCGCGGGGCTGTCCCGGCGGCGGCGGGCTGCGGCGTGGCCGCGGCCGCATCGGCGCGGGCGGCCGCGCCGCGGCCCGCCAGGCTTTCCACCCGGCTGCGCACGTCGAACGGGACGATCGTGGCCGCGGCGTGCGGGATGCGGCTGATGATGGCAGCCATCTTGTCAGCTGTCCTGTCGTGCAGCAGGCGGCTCACGATCGGGGCGTAGCTCCGCCGGGGCAGCACCGCAGTTACCCCGACTCCCGGCAGCTGCGCCTCGGCGCTGACCATCGTGGCGGCGGCGTTGGCCAGTCGCCGGTCCGGGCAGTCGACAAAGTCAAGCGGGATGCCCGGATTCGTGCGGACCCAGTCTTCGCGCAGCTTGTCGGCCTGCACGTTGTCGATTACGAAGTGGACGGCGCGCAGTGCCGTCGGCCGCAGGCTGCGGGCATACCGCAGGCCGGCGAGCGTAGCCAGGTCAAGGTCGTCCACGAAGACAAACACGGTGCGTCGTGAGTAGGTGGGCGGCTCTGGGGGCCGATGCCGGCTGCCGATGCCCTCGAGCACCGTCGCCTCCATCCGGTATTGCCGGTTCAGCCGGATGAAGGCAAACACCAGCAACGGGAAGACGATCACAACGAGCCATGCGCCTTCGGTGAACTTGACGATCGCAAAGATCACTACGACTAGCCCGGTATACACCGCGCCCGCCAGGCTGATCGCGATGTGCCGGCGCCAGCCCGGACCCCGGTGCCGCCGGTGGTATCTCGCCATGCCAAAGCCGGCCATGGTGAAGCCGGTGAAGACGCCGATCGCGTAGAACGGGATGAGGTTGTTGACGTTCGCGCCCACGGCGAGGATCAGGGACAGCGAGACTATGGTCAGTACGATGATGCCGCTGGAGAACACCAGCCGGTGCCCGCGCTTGGTCAGCCAGCGCGGCAGGAAGGAGTCCTCGGCGACGAAGCTGGCCAGGAACGGGAAGCCGCTGAAGCTGGTGTTACCGCCGGTGAACAGGATGGCGGCGGTGCCAGCCTGGACGGCGTAGAACAGCACGCGGCCGATGACACTGGGGCCGAAGATCAGGCCTGCCTCCTGGGCCAGCACCGTGGGGTAGCCGCTTTTGTAGGGAACGGCGTGGGCGACGTGGGCGAACCAGGAAATGCCGGCGATCAGGAACGCGACGATGCTGCCCTGGATGACGAGTATCTGGCGGGCGTTGCGGCCCTCCGGCGGGCGCAGTGCGCTGACCGCGTTGGACACTGCCTCGATGCCAGTGAGCGACGAGCCGCCGTTGGCAAAGGCCCGTAGCAGCACGAAGACCGCGCCTATCGTCAGCAAGCTCTCGCCGGGGGCCACTTTGCAGGCGTTGCAGTACAAGCCGGTGCCCAGGTGCACCTGGGGCAGGCCGGTCACGATCTCCCGGGCTAGCCCCACGATGATCATGAGGCCGACGCTGCCGGAGAACAGGTAGGTAGGCAGGGCGAACGAGCGGCCGGCCTCCTTGATCCCTCGCAGGTTGCCATAGCACATGATCAGGATCGCGGCGACTGCGATGATCAGCAGGGTTGTCGTCCCCCCGAGCGGCCTGCCCAGCGCGGGGAAGGCAGAGAGGATAGCCGCGCTGCCCGCCGCGGTCTGCACGGCCACGGTGACGACGTAGTCGATCATCAGGGCCACGGCCGCCACCTGGGCCACTCTGGGCCCGAAGTTCTCCCGCGCGACCACATACGATCCGCCGGCCCGGGTGTAGACGGAAACGACCTCGCGGTACAGCAGCACCACGAGCGCGATGCCGAACAGGACCACCAAAGTCATCGGCAGCAAAATCGAGAAGGCCGCCACATACCCGAATGACTGGACCAGCTCGATGAGGATTTCCTCGCTGCCGTATGCAGCGGAGGAGATACCGTCACAGGACAGCACTCCCAGGGCGAGCGGCTTTGACAGTCGCTGCTCGGCCAGCTGCTCATTGATCAGCGGCTTGCCGAGGAACTTGAGCTTCAGCGCGTAGCCAAGGCCCTCGCCAACGTCATCCCGGCCGACTAGCGAGCCGACTGCCCGTCGCATGGCCACGCTGCAGCATCCTCCCCTTGGCAGGACCTTGACGTGGCCTTCATACCATTTAGGCCGACCGATAGGGGAGACCGGGCGGGGCGGAGCCCTCGTAGCTGCTAGTCGCGGGCCGGTAGCAGCCGTGACAAGCTTGCTTGCGAGCACTTGTGCCCGCCGGTGCCGGGTCGCGGGCCTGTCCCAGCCGTTGCGCGGAGGCAGTTCAGATGAGCACGACACCAGCCACTCAACCGGGGCCAGCCGGCGGTTTTCGCACCCTGCACCTGTCTGAGCTGCTCCGCCGCCCGGTAACCGACAAAGACGGCGAATCTCTCGGCCGCTTGTCCGACGTGATCGTCCGGTTGCGCGGGGCCGGCTTCCCTGTTGTCACCGGATTGGTCGTGGCGGTTGGCGGGCGCTCGCTATTCGTCCCGATCGAGCAGGTCGCCGTCCTCGATGGCCCGGAGCTGCGGCTCACCAGCGCCCGGCTCGACCTGCGCCAGTTCGAACGCCGGGAGGGCGAGGTGCTGCTCCGGGCCGACGTGCTCGGGCACCGGCTTCTCGACGTCGAGAGCGCGCATCTGATCAGGGCCGCTGATCTTGAACTTGCGCCCGGCAACGGCGAGTGGGTTGTCACCGGGGTGGACAGCCGGCGCCGGGCGCGCCGGTTCTTCGGCCACGGCGAAAGCGATCCGGGTCAGCACTCGTTCCGGGAGTGGGACAAGTTCGAGCCGCTCATCGGCCATGCCGGCAGCGCGCGGTCGCGGTACCCGTTCGGCCGGATCCGCAGGCTCAAACCCGCGCAGATCGCTGACCTGCTCGAGGGCGCATCCAAGGCAGAGGAGACCGAGATCCTCGGTCACGTCCATGCCGATCCCGAACTGGAAGCCGATGTCTTCGAGGAGCTAGACGAGGACCGGGCGAGCAGGCTGCTCGGCGCGCGTACCGACGCCGAGATCGCCTCGGTCCTGGCCAGGATGCGGCCGGACGACGCCGCGGATGCCATCAGCGAATTGCCCCAGCCGCGTCGCCAGCCGGTGCTTGACCTGTTGCCGCCGCCTGCGCGGACGAAGATCCTGACCTTGATGGGCTTCAACCCGACGAGCGCGGGCGGGCTTATGGGCGTGGATTTCGTGGTGATTTCCGCGACCGCCACGGTGGCGCAGGCGGTCGCGGCGGTAGCGGCTGCGGCGAGTGTGCAGCCAGAGGCGATCACCAGCGTGCACGCGGTGGACGGGCGCGGCAAGCTGCGCGGCGTGGCGAGCCTCGTCCGGCTCGTCCAAGCGTCCCAGGACGCGCCGCTCGCCGAGGTGTGGGACGACGACCCGGTGCGAGTGGGAGCCGATACCGACGTGGTCGACGTCGCCGTGCTGATGAGCGATTACAACCTGATCACCGTCCCGGTCGTGGATGAGCAGCGCCGGATGATCGGGCTGATAACCGTGGATGACGTCTTGGAAGCGACGCTGCCCGAAGACTGGCGGCGCCGGGAGGCAGCCGAGCCACCGGACGCCCACCGGGGTGCGCAGTGATGACCGGGTCTTCGCAGTGACCGGGGCATCGCAGTGGGGCAGCGGGGACCGGGGCCGCGGTGACCGGGCCCTGGCGATGACCGGCCCTTCGGGATGACGCGGCCGCCGGGTGCGCACGATGGCGGCGGCAGCTCACCGGACCCCGTTCCCGAGGTAAGCGCGGTTCCTACTGGCGGCTCACCGGACCACCCCGTTCCCGGGGTAGGCGCGGTTACCGCCGGCAGCGCCGGGGCAACCGCTCATGGCGCCGGACCGGGGCCATCGCTGACGCGGCCAAGCGCGGTGCTCGACGAAGCCCACCTGGGCGATATCGAGGGTGCCTTTGGGCGGATCCGGGTCGGCGAGGACTCCGATCGCAGCGCCTGGCGCAGGCGGCTGGTGACATTCCTGGCCATCGTGGGACCCGGCCTGATCGTGATGGTGGGCGACAACGACGCGGGCGGGGTGTCGACATACGCCCAGGCCGGCCAGAACTACGGCTACAGCTTGCTGTGGGTGCTGCTGCTGCTGATCCCGGTGCTGATCGTCAACCAGGAGATGGTGGTCCGGCTCGGCGCGGTGACCGGCGTGGGCCACGCGCGCCTGATCATCGAGCGGTTCGGGAAGTTCTGGGGCGCCTTCAGCGTCGGGGACCTGTTCCTGCTCAACTTCCTGACGATCGTGACCGAGTTCATCGGCGTCTCGCTGTCCCTGCGCTACTTCGGGGTCAGCCCCTATATCTCGGTGCCGCTTGCCGGTGCCGTGCTCGTGCTCATCACGGTGAGCGGCAGCTTCCGGCGCTGGGAGCGGTCGATGTTCGTGTTCATCGCCGCGAGCTTGGTGCTCGTGCCGGTCACGCTCCTGTCCGGACCACGATACGGGTCAATCGCCTATCACTTCGTCGTGCCGGGAATCCAGGGCGGCATCAGCTCGGGCGCCGTGCTGCTGATCATCGCGATCGTGGGCACGACGGTCGCGCCCTGGCAGCTGTTCTTCCAGCAGTCCAACGTCATTGACAAGCGGATCACGCCGCGTTTCATCCAGTATGAGCGCGCGGACACGATGCTCGGCTCGTTCGTTGTCGTGGGCGGCGCCGCATCGATCCTGATAGTGGCGGATTACGCGGTCCGCGGCACCGCACTGGCCGGGCACTTCACCGACGCGCTCGGGATCGCTGACGCGCTCGGCCTGCACAGCCGCGCCCTTGGCGCCCTGTTCGCGATCGTCCTGCTTGACGCCAGCATTATCGGGGCTGCCGCAGTGACGCTGTCCACCAGCTACGCGTTCGGGGACGTGTTCAACCTCAAGCATTCGCTGCATCGCAGCTTCCGCGACGCCAAGGCGTTTTACGCGATCTACAGCGCCATGGTTGTGGTGGCAGCCGGGGTCGTGCTGATCCCGCATGCTCCGCTCGGCTTGCTGACCACAGCTGTGCAAGCCCTGGCTGGGGTATTGCTGCCGAGCGCCAGCGTGTTCCTGCTGCTGCTATGCAATGACCCCGAGGTTCTCGGCCCGTGGATGAACGCGCGGTGGCTGAACGTTACCGCGGCAGTGATCATCGGGACGCTGCTTATGCTGTCTGCCACCCTGGTGGTGACCACCCTTTTCCCCGCCGTCAGCGCTACGAAGGTCGCGGCCTGGCTCTCAGCTGGCCTGGTGACCGCGGCTCTGGCAGGCGGCGGATGGGCGCTGCTGACCCGGTCTCGCCGCCCGCCGCCTCCGCCGCACCCGCGCGCCACCATGTCCCCGGCCGAACGGGCCAACTGGCGGATGCCGCCACTGGCGTTGCTCAAGCCAGTGACCTGGTCGGCGGGCACCAAGCTGAGCATGACGGTGCTGCGCGGCTACCTGGTGATCTCGGTGCTGCTGCTGATCGTCAAGGCCGTCCAGCTCGGCGGGGCGTGACGTCGAGCTCGCGTCAGCGGCCGACCGCGAGCTCGGTGATCTTGAAAATCACCAGGATCATCGCTATGCCGAGGTAAAGCCGCAGCGCGGACATCCCGATCTTGCGGCCGCTGGACATGACTGGGCGCTGCAGCAGGGCCAGCGGCGGCATCCGCCAGTTATCCCGGCCCGCCCGGTCGATGGGTGCGGCCGCCCGCGCCGCGGACCGCCGCCGTGTCAGGGCGTACCCGGCGGCCAGCACGCAGGCAGCGCCGCAGGTGGCCATGATGTCGATGATCTGCCGTGAGGTGATGTTGGGGAACAGCACCGAGGCAGTGAGGATCACCGACAAGGTCACCAGGATCGCGACCACCGTGGCTGTGAATATGTTGGTCTTGCGCCCGTTGACCCAAGGGCCAAGCACCTCGCGGTCGTTGCACAGCAGCAGCAGGAAGACCGTGGCCGACGGGAGCAGCACGCCAGCAAGCACCTGAACGCCCTCGGTCAGCAGCCCGAGCGGCGAGCCAGGGATGAGCACGACGGTCGCAGCCAGGCCGATGAGGCCGGCGTAGATAGCGTAGAAGCCCTTGGCGCCCTGTACGCCCCGGTGCAGTGAGTGCTTAAGGCCGAGCACGTCGCTGATCGCGTATGCGGTCGACAGCGACACCGCGAACGCGCCAATGATCGAGGCGTCCAGCAGCGCGATCGCGAACAGCACCCCCAGCGTCCGACCACCGTAGGCCTGCAGGCCCCTGGCCAGCCCGGCGGCGTCGGTGAAGTGCCCGAAGCTAGCCGTCCCTGCGAACGCAGCAGCGCACGCGCCCATCACGGCAGCGCCGCCGAGGACGACGATAACGATGCCGATCCACAAGTCCGCCTTCTCGTACTTGATAAACCGCGGCGTGATCCGCTTGTCGATCACGTAGCTCTGCTGGAAGAACAGCTGCCAGGGCGCGACCGTGGTGCCGACGATCCCGATGATCAGCAGCATGACCGTCGATAGCTGGCCCGCGCCGCCCGGCAACTGCGGAACCAGGAAGTTATGCGCGAGCTGCGACACCGCGGGGTGGGCCAGGAAGTAGACCGGTATCAGCAGCAGGCTGCCGGCGCAGAAGGCGACGGCGATCCGCTCGAACCGACGGAAGCTGCCCGTAAACGCCGCGCCGACCACGACCAGGGCGGCCAGCGCGACCGCGCCGAGCTTCGGCAGCCCGAGGTAACCAGCTGCCAGCGTGATCCCGATGAACTCCGTCACGATCGTCAGCGCGTTCAGGATGAACAGGTCCACCACGCTGAAGGCGCCCCAGAACCTTCCGAACCGCTCAAGGATCAGTCGCGCATGCCCGACCCCGGTTACTGCGCCCAGCCGCACCACCATCTCCTGATTCACGTACAGCACCGGGACAAGCAGCAGCAGTGTCCAGACCAGCCGGCTGCCGTAGTTCTGGCCGGCCTGGCCGTAGGTGGCGAACGCGCCCGCGTCGTTGTCGCCGACCATGACGATCAGGCCCGGGCCGACGATGGCCAGCAGGGTCTTCAGCGTGGCCGACCGGCCGCGCTGCGGGGCCGAGTCGTCGAGCCGGATCGTGCCGAGCGCGCCGCGGATGTCGCCGACGTGCTCGGCGTCGAGTACGGCACTCCGGTTGCGCAGGTCCAAGGTGGTGGCCACGGAAATCCCTCCCTGTCCTCATTGCCGAGGAGATGTGGGAGGCACGCAGCATCCGTCCGCGCTGCGCTGGCGCACAGCACGACGGGGGATCGGAACCGATCCCGGGCAGATTACGCAGTGTCGATCGCGCAGGGCGGGCGGTTACCGCGTGCCGGAAGATGACGAGGACGATCGGATGCAGGGCCGTTCATGGCCCGGTGTACTGCTATCCATGTCTCGCCTCCTCCAGCCATGACACGCGCGGGTGCCAGCCAACCTCAGGCAGAGGGAGAATTCCGGTGGAAATGCCGGCGCACCCCTACTCGTCAGAGCTTTGGCACGACAAGACGTAGCGCCTTCCGGCGCAGCCACTTTGGGTCACCCCTTAAGCCGGGGAGACCTGTCCTGACCCTGGGCGTCTCTCGACGTCGTCGGATCAGTGGCCTGTGTTCATGTCGACGCCTCACCGAACGAGGTGCCTGGTTCAAACCACGGCGAGCTTACCGTCAAACAGGTTGAAATGGCAAACATCCCATCGGCCGCTCCGCCTCCTTGCGCCGCCAAAGCGGCCACGGCTCGCACGTCAGTGCCTGACGGCCCCGGTGACCAGCCATCGGGAGCCGTGCGCCCGCAGCGTCAGGGTCGCGAACCTAGCCAGCATCCAGGCCGTGTAGGCCAGCCAGAGCGCCACCAGCCCGCCGCCGGAGGCGACGCCAGCTGCAGCTGCCGCCCCGAAGACTGCCAGCGTTGCCAGCCCGGCCAGGGCCAGGTAATCCTGGTCGCCGGCGCCGATCAGCACGCCGTCTAGCACGAAGACCACGCCCGCGACCGGCTGCTGGGCGATGACCACCAGCAAGACAGCGAGCAGCAGGCTCCGCACCTGCGGCGTGACGCCGAACAGACCCGGCAGCAGCGGCCTGATCGCGAGGAGCACCACCGAGAAGATCGCGCCGTACGCACCTCCCCACCAGATCATCCGGCGGGTGGCCGCTCGCGCGCCGGCGATGTCGCCCGCGCCAAGGGATCTGCCAGTGATGGCCTGGGCGGCGATCGCGATCGCGTCCAGGGCGAAGACAAACAGGCTCCAGATCCGCATCGCGACCTGATGCGCGGCGATCGCTGCATCAGACTGCCGGGCTGCGATGGCTGTCATCAGGACGAGGACAGCCTGCAGCGCCAGCGTGCGCAGGACAAGCGAAGCGCCGGCGAAGGCCGCAGTCCTGATGCCGCGCAAGTCCGGGCCGAAGCTGACTCCGGCGCGACGGGCCCCCTTCACCACCACGCGGAGGTAGGCCGCGCCGGCCGCAGTCTGGGCGATGACGGTGCCCCAGGCGGAGCCTGCGATGCCCCAGTGCAGACCGAGCACCAGCGTGGCGTTCAGGACAACGTTCAGCGCATTAGCGCCGATCGCGACCAGCAGTGGCGTCCGGGTGTCCTGCAGGCCGCGCAGCACGCCGGTGCCCGCCAGGACCGACAGCATGGCGGGCGCGCCGATAAGGCTGATCCGCAGGTAGATGAGGGCTTCGTGGCTGACAGCGGCGGTGCCACCGAACGCCGCGACAATGCGCGGCGCCGTCGGCCAGCCCAGAGCCAGCACCGCCAGTCCGATCAGGACGGCCAGCCACAGGCCGTCGATGCCCTGCCGGATGGCCGCCTGACGATGGCCGGCGCCCACCTGGCGGGCGACCGCAGCCGTGGTGCCGTACGCCAGGAAGATCGAAACGCCTACCAGCGTGATCAGCGCCTGGCTGGCCACCCCAAGGCCGCCGAGGGGCGCCGTGCCCAGGCGCCCGACGATGGCGGAGTCGGCAAGCAGGAACAGCGGCTCGGTGACCAGTGCGCCGAACGCGGGGAGGGCGAGTCGCAGGATTTCCCGGTCCTGCGGGTTGGTCCTAGCCAACCACGCCCCTGGCCCGCAGGTCCGCGATCTCGGTCGGACTCAGCCCTAGCCCGGTCAGGACCGAATCGGTATTGGCGCCCGGCCGTGGCGGCGCGGCGGGCGCGGCGAGCGTCGTCCGGCCGAAACGCGGCGCCGGGGCGGGCTGCAGCAGTCCGTCGACGTCGACGAATGCGCTTCTGGCCGCAGCCTGGGGGTGCTGCGGGGCCTCGGCAATGCTGAGCACGGGTGACACGCACGCGTCTGTGCCGGCAAATACCTGCTCCCAGTCGGCGCGGTTGCGACTGGCGAATTTGGCCGTGAAAGCCTGCCGGAGGCTGGGCCAGCCCGCCCTGTCGTGCTGGCCGGGCAGACCTGCGCCGGTGAGGCCGAGACCATCGAGCAACGCGGCGTAAAACTGCGGCTCGAGCGCTCCGACCGCCATGTACTCGCCGTCGGCGGTCTGGTAGGTGTCATAGAACGGGGCGCCGCCGTCGAGCAAGTTGCTGCCCCGTCGGTCCTGCCAGGCGCCGGTTGCTCGCAGGCCATAAACGAATGAGGTGAGCAATGCCGAGCCGTCAACCATGGCTGCGTCGATAACCTGACCCAGTCCGCTGCTGGCACGCTCGACCAGGGCGGCCAGGATGCCGAGTGCCAGCAGCATTCCGCCGCCGCCGAAATCGCCGAGCAGGTTGACCGGGGGGACAGGCGGCTCACCGGCGCGGCCGACGATGCTGAGGGCCCCGGAGATCGCGATGTAATCGATGTCATGCCCGGCCGTCGGAGCCAGCGGCCCATCCTGGCCCCACCCCGTCATGCGGGCGAAGACCAGGCCGGGGTTGCGCTCGGCGCAGATTTGCGGACCGAAGCCGAGCCGCTCGGCTACGCCCGGCCGGAAGCCTTCCACCAGGACGTCGGCATCCTCGACCAGCCTGAGCAGGAGGCCGATGGCGGCGGGGTCCTTCAAGTTGAGGCCCACCGACCGGCGACCGCGGCTGAGCGGGTCAACCGGCTGCCGAGCTGCCGGTCCGCATCGCTCGGCCCGGTCTACGCGCAGCACGTCAGCGCCCAGATCGGAGAGGATCATGCACCCGAACGGAGCGGGGGCAAGGCTGGCGATCTCGACCACGCGCACGCCGCTGAGTGGACCCATGATGCCTCCGTTACCTACAGTTCGCCGCGATTGGCGCGCGGCGCTAGTCAGACGTGTCGCATGCGTGCCGAACGCATCGCGACTCAGTTCATCACGACCGCGGCGGTCATGCTGTTTGGCCGGGTCCGGCGTCAGCCGGCCATCCGGCTGTAGTCTGCACTGTTCCGTCCTCCCGGACCAGGCGGGCTGGAAGCCCCGCGGCGTCAAGCCAGGCCGGCGCCGCAGCGCCGCGGATGATCGCGGCCGTGCTAGCGATGTTCGCGTCCATACAGCTGGCCGCCGCGACGCTGACGGTGCGCCAGCACGACCGGGCGGGCTCGCCGGTGGACGGGTCGATGATGTGGTGCACCCGTCGGCCACCCACTGTCCAGGTTCGGACCGTGGTGCTGGAGGTGGCGAGCCCACCGGAACTAATGGCCACGGTCTGGCCGGGCGCGGCAGCAGAGGCAGCATGATCGTCAGTGACCCGGACACGCCAGCCGCCGTCGGGTGGCGGACCGGCCACCGCCACGTCTCCGCCGAGGCTGACAAGGACACCGCAGTCAAGCTCCCTGGCGATTTGCTCGGCGCATTTGTCCGAGGCCCATGCCTTCGCTGTCGCACCAAGATCGACTTGCGCACCTCGCGCCAGCCAGACCCGGCGCCGCTCGCTGTCCAGCTGGATGTTGCGCCAGCCAGGAACCGGGCCGACCAGACCGGACGGGCCTGCGAGCCCGTCACCGGCGGCGCGAACCTCGGTGAAGTCGCGGTCGTAGCCGAGGCCGGTAAGTGCGCGCGCGCACGTCGGATCGACGTCCCCGTCGGTCAGCTGGGCAGCCCGGATCGCGGCGGCGAGTAGCTCGGCAAACGTCGGGCTGACGTCCACCGGCAGACCCGCGGCCGCGTTGAGCCTGACCAGCTCGGAGTCTGGCCGGAACCGGCTGCAGGCCTGATCGACTTCCGCGAGCACCCGGTCGGTGAGCTGCCGGGCTCGGCCGAGTGCCCGCGGCTCGCTGACGACCAGGACCGCGGTGGTGCCGAACACCTCGAAGGACTCCGCGGCCGTATCCGTAGGGTCGGTCACGGTGGCCTCCCTCGGATTGCCGCGACTGATCTTCCGGTCAGCGTCGTCCCGCTATCGACGCGCTGCCGTGTACCGTCGAAACATGCGCGGATATACGCAGGATAAGGATGCCTACCTCAAGCGACTGCGCCGCATTGAGGGACAGGTGCGTGGCCTCCAGCGGATGGTGGAGGAAGACACCTACTGCATCGACGTCCTCACCCAGATCTCGGCCGCGACCAGGGCGCTGCAGGCAGTCGCTCTCGGCCTGCTGGAAGACCATCTCGGGCACTGCGTCACCCAGGCCGTCGAGCAAGGCGGACCTGATGCCAAGGCCAAGGTCGCCGAGGCGGCGCAAGCGGTGTCCCGGCTCGTCCGGTCCTGAGCCGCGGCAGGGCTCGTCGGCGATCAGCCGGGCTGATCACCGAACCGCGGTCCCGCGCCTGGGTTCTGATCGCTGCCGGTGAGCCGCCCGAACGCCTGGAGATTCGCCAGGCTCTCCCCGCGCTTGACTCGCCAGGCGTACTCCTTGCGGATCGCGGACGCGAACCCGAGCATGAGCGCCTGGTCGAAGGTGTCATCGGCATAGCTAAGCAAGCAGCCGAGCAGCCGGTCGACCTCTTCCGCGCTGATCGACTCCAGCGGGAGCCGGCCCACCAGGTACACGTCACCGACCGGGTCGAGCGCGAAATGGATCCCGTACATCCGCGCATTGTGCTCGAGCAAGAAGCGGTAGAACTCAGCGTGGTTCTCGTCGGGCTGGCGGCAGAAGAACGCTTCCACGTGCAGGCTGTGCGTGCCCGCGATCAGCCACGCCAACGTCTGTAGCTTGTGCTGGCCGGGCAGCTTCACCAGGTAGCTGCCCGGTTCCGGCGACTCGTAGCTCACGCCGAGGCTTCGCAGCGCGGCCGCGAGCGCGTCAGCAGGCGGGAGCTTGGTCACGCGTCTACCGCGGCGGCCTCAGTAACCGTGGCGTACAACTGCAGCAGCGCGTCCACCGTGGCCGACCAGCCGAACTTGGACGCGTGCTCCCTGGCGCCGTACCGCAACCTGGCCAGCGTGCCCGGGGCCGCGAGCAGGTCGCGTACCGCGCGGGCGTAGTGGCTGGGGTCGTGGGAGTCAATCAGCACGCCGGACAACCCATGCCGCACTGCGGTACGCAGCCCGCCGACTGCTGCTGCCACCACCGGCGTGCCGCACGCCTGTGCTTCCATCGCCACCAGGCCGAACGACTCGGAGTACGAGGGCACCATGACCAGTGTCGCGGCCCGGTACCACTGGGCGAGCTCAGGTTGCGGACATGGCGGCTCCAGCCGCACCCGCCCGGTCAGGCCGAGGCCGGCCGCAAGCTCCATGAGCCCGTCGGGGTCGTTGCGCCCGGTCCCGCTCGGGCCGCCGACGAAGGCGATCGTGAGTCGGCTAGCCATGCTGGGATCGTCCCTGATCAGCTGGGCTGCGGTATGCAAGACGATGTCCGGCGCCTTCAGCGGCTGCACCCGACCGGCAAAGACCAGGACCACGCCGTCGGCAGGCAGCCCCAGCAGCTGACGTGCCTCGCGCTGTGACCCTGGCCGGAAGACCGACAAGTCAACGCCCGGGTTGATGGTGGTCACCCGGGCCGGGTCGGCATCGTAATGGCCGATCAGCTGCTGGGCCTCGTCGTCGGTATTCGCAACCAGGCTGTCGGCACAGGCTACAACTTCGGCCTCACCGCGCAGCCGGACCGCGGGCTCGGCCGCGTCGCCTGCTGCCAGCGCGGCATTCTTGACCTTGCCGAGGGTGTGCATGGACTGTACGAGCGGCACGCCCCATCGCTCCTTCGCGACGGCCCCAACCTGACCAGATAGCCAGTAATGGCCATGAACAAGGTCGTACCGGCCAGGCGCGTGGGCAGCCTCGGTCCTGAGCAACTCAAAGGTGAACTGGCATAGCTGACCAGGAAGATCTGACTTGTCCAGGTCTTCGAACGGGCCGGCGGCCAGGTGCCGGACCAGGACGCCGGGCGCCAGCTCGGCGACCTGTGGCTGGTCCCTGGAGACCGCGCGGGTGAAAATGTCGACCTCTACGCCCCGTTCGGCCAGTCGCTTGGCCACTTCCACTACATACACGTTGAGACCGCCTGCGTCGCCGGTCCCCGGCTGCTCAAGCGGCGATGTGTGAACGCTGACGGTCGCGATCCGCCGTGGATAGCGTCGCGGCACAGGCATACACCTCCGGAAGAAACCAACCCCCGAGCCCGGCCGCATGTTCCCGGCCGGCCTCACCAGAGTTGCGCCGTTGAGCAGGCGAAACTCTCTTTTACCGACTGGATTAATGGGGGGTGCGGATCGGCTGCTAGCGGCGGCCGGCCGCCACCGGCTGGCCAGGCTAGGATCTGCGTCCATGAGCACCCTGGTCCTGGTCCGGCACGGTGAGAGCGAGTGGAACGCGAAAGGCCTGTTCACCGGCTGGGTCGACGCGGGCCTGTCGGAGCGCGGCAAAGCCGAGGCCGAAGGCGCGGGTCGGCTGCTGGCTGGAGCCAGGCTGCGGCCAGACGTCGTCCATACCTCGCTGCTCAGCCGAGCGATCCAGACGGCCAACATCGCCCTCGACACGGCCGGCCTGAGCTGGCTGCCTGTGCAGCGGTCCTGGCGGCTGAACGAGCGTCACTACGGCGCGCTGCAAGGCAAGGATAAGGCGCAGACGAGGCAGCAATATGGCGACGACCAGTTCATGATCTGGCGCCGGTCCTATGACGTGCCGCCACCCCCGTTGCCAGACGACGACCCGCTGTCCCAGGCGGGTGACCCGCGTTACGCGCTGCTGCCGGACGAGTTGCTACCCAGGACCGAGTGCCTGCGCGATGTCCTGCACCGGCTGATGCCGTACTGGCACGACGTGCTCATTCCGCAGCTGGCAGAAGGCCGGACATGCCTTGTAGTCGCACACGGCAACTCACTGCGCGCGCTGGTGAAGCACCTTGACGGGATCAGCGACGCCGATATCGCGGAGCTGAACATTCCGACTGGCATGCCACTGGTGTATGAGCTGGACGAGGCGTTCCGGCCGGTGACGACGGGCGGGCAGTACCTGGATCCGGCGGCTGCAGCCGAAGCAGCCGAGGCAGTCCGGGCTCAGGGCCGCTAGCCGCTCGCGGCTGCATCGGTCCGATCGTGCGTTGCCGGGTCTGGTCCGGCTGGTGTTCCGCGCCGGGTTGCGTCGGTCCGATCGTGCCTCGGCGGGCTGCCTTCCTTGCCGACTACCCCGGCGGCCTCATCCGTCCCAGCCCTAGCGGCCGGGCCGCTGACCAGGATATTGTTCGGCGTCTGTTCACTGCATGAACGCTCAAGCGGCAGAATCGACATGGATATTGGCTGTCACGGTCGTGAACATTCAGCGAATAGCCACAGGCAGGGCCGCTCGGCAGTGGGCGAAGACGAGGCCGCCCGCATAACATCAAGGCGTGGAGATGGGGGTGCAAGCAGTCATGTCTTCGGACATGCCAGACTCCGGCCACGCCCTGGAGGGCCGGCTCCCCGCCGGGATCAGCTCTGTACTCGCCGTTCTACTATCGTCGGCCGTCGTGCTGGACAGCGACGACCGCGTCCTCAGTTCCAGCGTCGCCGCGCGCGAGTTCGGCTTCGTCGACGGTGACCGGCTCGTGGTCGGGGAGCTGCTGGCCCTGGCTCGTCAGGTACGCCGTGAGGGCATGCCCCGCGAGGGCGAGATCGATATCATGACCAGCCGTTTCAACGGCCGGGCGACCAGCTTCGCGGTACGCGTAGCACCACTTGGCCCTGCCGTCGGTGACGGCGGGCTGATCTTGCTGCTGGCCGAAGACCAGACTGAGAGCCGCCGGGTGGACGAGGTACGCCGGGACTTCGTGGCGAATATCAGCCACGAGCTCAAGACCCCGGTGGGCGCGCTCGCGTTGCTGGCCGAGACGGTCGAGGAAGCTGCCGACGACCCCGAAGCCGTGCTGCGTTTCGCTGGCCGGATGCGGCAGGAGGCGTCGCGACTCACCGATCTGGTTCAGGACCTCATCATGCTGTCCCGCATCCAGGCGGCTGAGCCCGTTCCCGATCCGAGCCCGGTTGTGCTGGACGACGTGGTCGCCGAGGCGCTCGATCGCTGCCGGATGCGCGCCACCGCGCGCGGCATCTCCCTTGAGGTAACCGGCGAGCGCGGCATCACGATTCTTGGCGACGAGGACCTGCTGGTGACGGCCTTGCGGAACCTGCTGGAGAATGCGGTCGCCTATAGCCCGGACAAGACTCGGGTGCTGATCACCACCAGGACGACCTCGAGCTGGATGGCCGAGATCGGCGTGACCGACCAGGGCATCGGCATCCCTGAGCGCGACCGTGAGCGGATCTTCGAGCGGTTCTACCGGGTCGATCCGGCGCGGTCACGAGCGACCGGCGGCACTGGCCTCGGACTTGCCATCGTCAAGCACGTCACCGCAGCCCACGGAGGCAGCGTTACCGTCTGGAGCCAGGAGGGCGGCGGATCTACGTTTACCTTGAAGCTGCCAATCCGGCCCAGGCATGCGATGCCGGCCACCGGCTCCGCAGCGCCAGCAACCACTGGCCAGGCGGTCGGCAAAGCCGTCGGGAAACCCGGCAAGGCGGCTTCGGCCGGCCATGCTTCAGCGCATACGGACCACGCAACCGCGCGATCTGTCAGGGAGGCAGTCAAGTGACTCGGGTGCTCGTTGTCGAGGACGAGGAATCGTTCAGCGACGCGCTGTCGTACATGCTGCGCAAGGAAGGCTTCGAGGTCGCAGTGTGCCCGACCGGCCCGGACGCGATCGAGACGTTTGATCGCACTGGTGCAGACCTGGTGCTGCTCGACCTCATGCTGCCGGGGCTGCCTGGCAGCGAAGTCTGCCGCACGCTGCGCGAGCGGTCGAACGTGCCAGTCATCATGCTGACGGCCAAGGACAGCGAGATCGACAAGGTCGTCGGACTTGAGCTCGGCGCAGACGACTACGTGACCAAGCCGTTCTCCTCCCGTGAGCTAGTCGCCAGGATGCGGGCCGTGCTTCGCCGCCGGGGCGACTCCGAGGAGACCGTCAGCTCGATCATGGAGTCCGGGCCTGTCCGGATGGACGTAGACCGGCACGTCGTCACCGT
Organism: Streptosporangiaceae bacterium; assembly: GCA_052143255.1. Lineage (GTDB taxonomy): Bacteria > Actinomycetota > Actinomycetes > Streptosporangiales > Streptosporangiaceae > JAJYUU01. Next base: position 92,474 of record JBKQTJ010000011.1, read on the forward strand.
GCGGAGCGAGCAGGTGCAGCTGCCGCTGAAGGAATTCGAGTTGCTTGAGGTCCTGCTGCGGAATGCGGGCCGGGTGCTAACCCGCATGCAGCTCATCGACCGGGTCTGGGGCGCTGACTACGTCGGGGACACCAAGACGCTCGACGTACACGTGAAACGGCTCCGCGCCAAGATCGAAACCGAGCCGACGAACCCGCGGCACATCGTGACTGTCCGCGGGCTCGGATACAAGTTCGAGCCGGTCGGCTAACCCGTCAGCGAGACGGTCTGGGCGTCGGCGAGGGGCCGGTCGGCGAGGGGCCGACACTGGCGCCCCCGCCAACGATGAGTACGTGATGCTTGGTCGGGCCGACGCTCGCAGTGGGGCTCGGCGGCGTGCCGTAGGTCACGTAATGCGCGGCTCGCGCCATTACCGGCACCACGAGCGTGACCGGCCCGGCGATCCGGAAATTCAGCACGAGCTTGATGTCCGATCCGCCGGTGACAGTCCGGGTCAGGCCGGTCAGGAAGATGGCTGGCTTCGGTCCGGTCAGGAACTGCGGGTGCTGATCCCGGACGGTGATGCCGCCCGCGGGCAGCGTGACCGAGGACGCTGTCCCCGGGGCGCTGATGCTGGTCAGCGTGTCCGGTGCCCCGTCGTTGACCAGGGCGAGGAACAGGCTGGCCGACTGGCCCTTGCGCAGGCTGAACCCGAGCGGAGCGCCGAGTACGAACACGTTCCTGATCGCAAGCTGGCCGACGACTGTGCCGGCCGCATCCGTCGGGTAGTGAAACTGAAGCGTCGGCGCGTTGTTGCCAGCCTCGCAGCCGGCCAGAACCGGAATCAGCGCGGCGGCCGCCACCAGCACCAGCCGACGCGGCAGTGCGCTTCCCCAGCCGCTCCGGATCACGGCATGCTCCCCTCGTCATGAGGACGTCCCTGAGACGTCGCAAAGCGTAGCCACATTGCCAGCTCGCGCTGGCGCCGGCCCGGCCGTTGCGCCCTGCGGCGGCGCAGGGCTCAGTTAGTGTGCGGAAGCGCGGGCCGCAGGCGACTGAGATTCTCGCCAGCGCCCAAGTTGCTCGCCACCGCGGCATCGTGGTCAGGCCCGACCAGGATCGCAGTAACGCCGTCTTGGTATTGGCGAAGAGCGTTGCCGGAGTCCACGGCCACGGTGATGCCGGCATTGGGCTGGCTGACCTGGCCTGCCAGCCTCGAAACGTCCGGGTTGTTGCTCGATGAGCTGACCAGGTACGCCTGGGCGTTTTCGGCGGCGGCGAACTGCGCGAGGCCGGCGACCGCCGCCGTACACGTGCAGTTCTTCGGGATGAGCACGAGCAGGGCGCTGGTGAGCTTGCGGAGCCGGACCGGCCTGGCGCCGACCAGCACCGTGGTGTCCGGCAGCGAAATTTGCCTGGCGGGGCCTGCGGCGGTCCTCGCGGCCTCCGCGCCGGACTGGGCCGTGCCGGACGGACCGCTGGCGTTGTCGGCGCTGCCGCCCGGCCACGTTCCGGGCAGCCTCGAGAAACCCCGGTCAGACGCTGCGGTGAACACGGTTAGCAATGTCCCGGTAATGAGCGCCAAGATGAGGCAGCAGGCAAGCAGCGGCAGCACGATCCCGTCCTTAGCCAGGACGCCGTGCCACCGGCTCCGGCGCTGCTGCCGGCGCAAAGCGCGCTGCTCGCGGTAGTACGCCTGCACGTCACGGTCGAGTTCCCGCGCGTCGTCGGGAATCTCGATGTCGACCGGTGGCAGGCCAGTGTCGTCCCGTTCCGGTTCGCCGCCTGAGTTCAACGCAATACCTCTCCGGCAGGAGCGAACGTCTCCTCTCAGTATGAGCCAGTGATAACCGTCACCGGACAGCCCTCGGGCCTAAAGCTCATCGCATGCCATCCGACCAGGTAAGATGATCATCGTGTTCGCCAGCCGTACGCGGGCTCCAGCGGGCCCTGACCACGTGCCTACCGGAGGCGCGGCAGGGTCTGGGTGCAGCCGACCCGGATCCATCGTGGACACCGGGTCTTTGCGGTGGTCAATTTCCAGGCTCTGCAACTGCGCCATTGACCTGCACCTTTGCCGCTAAGGACGGCTAATCGCCCGTCACGAACGTGGTAAGATGGCCTTCAGCGGAAGGGGTACATGCCACATGTCATTTAAGGTCGGCGACACCGTCGTCTACCCCCACCATGGGGCTGCTCGGATCGAAGAGATCGAGACCCGTTCGATCAAGGGTGAGGATAGGACCTACCTCGTGCTCAAGGTCGACAAGGGCGACCTGACTGTGCGTGTTCCCGCCGACAATGCTGAGCTCGTCGGCGTCCGGGACGTGGTCGGACAGGAAGGGCTGGAGCGCGTATTCGAAGTGCTGCGCGCTCCGTACACGGAGGAGCCGACCAACTGGTCCCGGCGGTACAAGGCCAACCTGGAGAAGCTCGCGTCCGGCGATGTCAACAAGGTTGCCGAGGTAGTTCGCGACCTTTGGCGCCGAGATCGTGAGCGCGGCTTGTCGGCCGGCGAGAAGCGGATGCTGGCTAAGGCCCGCCAGATCCTCGTAAGCGAGCTCGCGCTGGCTGAGAAGACGAACGAGGACAAGGCCGAGGCACTTCTCGACGAGATTCTCGCCTCCTGACCGCGGATGGCCGACTTGCTGCCGCGAGTCGGCATCGGGGTTGACGTCCATCCAGTAGGCAAGGGCCGGCCACTGTACCTGGCCGGCCTGTTCTGGCCGGACGAGGACGGGCTGGCCGGTCATTCCGACGGCGATGTCGCCGCGCACGCCGCTTGCAGCGCGTTGCTGTCCGCCGCCGGCCTGGGCGACCTGGGCGGCCAGTTCGGCACTGACCGGCCTGAATGGGCGGGCGCGTCTGGGGCGGCGCTGCTGACCGAGACCGCGCGGCTGACAGCTGCCGCGGGCTTCCGGATAGGGAACGTAGCCGTCCAGATCATCGGTAACAGGCCGCGTATCTGGGCCAGGCGGGGCGAGGCGCAGCAGGTCATGTCGGCCGCCCTTGGCGGCGTCGAGGTCAGCATCTCAGCAACGACTTCCGATGGCCTCGGCCTGACCGGCCGGGGCGAGGGCATTGCGGCGGTCGCCACGGCTATCCTCGGGTGCCGCGAAGAGTAACGCAGCGGCTACTCGCGGCCAGTTATGTTCCGCTCGGTCGAACCGGCGGGCTTGTGATCCGCTGGAATACCGGCATGTCCGGGCCCGTGGCCTCAGGTGCGCCAGCGGGGGCCAGGCTGACACTGCCGAACGGCGCGTCGGTACCGGCGTCGCTCTCCACGACCTCTGCTTGGGCAACGGCAGTTCCGTCGATACTCGGATCGCCTGCCGGGGTCTCGGTCCGGCTCAGCGGGTCGGCGCCGCTGGCCGGTCGGTTCGCGTCTGCTGGCTGGTTCGCGTCTGCTGGCTCGTTCTCGTTGGCAGGCTGGGTCTCGCTCACCAAGTCGGCGCCGCTCGGGGCATCAGTATCCCGCGCGGTCAGATCGAAGACGGCGGACTGCGAATCGGGCGGTACGTCCGGGACAGCGGCCGAATCGGGCGCATCCGAGGCCGCCGCATCCGAGGCCGCCGCGTCTGCGGCCGGTGCGGCCGACGCCGCCTGACCAGGCAGGGTGTGGAAGCCCGGCAGGATATCGGGCGCGGCGGCTCGCTGCCCGGTCAGTATCTGCCCGGCAGCCCGCTGATGGCTCGCCTGGAGCCCGCCATCGAGCCGACGCAAGCGTGCGTTCCGCAGCATCGCCAGCAGCAGGATGAATGCCAGCAAGAGCAGCACCCATGGCAATACGGCTGCGGTGATCTCAGCAGCCGTGGCCGGCAGCTTGGTCTTGGCCGCGTGCAAGGCGTCAGCTCCGGCCGTCGCAGCGAGTAGCCCGAGCAATGTCAGCCACGCAAGCACCTTGCTCGGCATGCCAGCGCCGCGCAGTGACAGCACCGCCGCAAGGACAACGATCAGCATGGCATCGAGCAGCAGCGGGTATCCCCTGGCCAGCCGCGGACTGACGCCAGCCTCCAGCGCTACTGCATGAATGCCCGGGTAGGACAACACGAACGTGGCCCCAGCGAGTCCGGCGAGACCGACGCACACGGCAGCAAGACCGAGGGCACGGAGCGCGTGCCGGGAATCACCCTGCTGTCCAGAGGGTGCGGGCAGAGTGCCATTCATAATTTCCGCTCGCTCATCGGCTCTGAGGCATCCTTCCTGGCAGCGCCGGTTCCTCACCGCGTTCCCCTTATAGTCAGGAAAATACGGTGCCGCAAGCAGCTGACGGCAAGGCAATCGGCGAGTCGCATGCAGTTTTTCCGGGTAGCGACTTTAGGTGGGCCAGCGTCAGGGCGGGCGGGGCCGGCTGAGTTGCGTACTGCGCGTCGAAGGAGACGGTATGCCGTACTACCGGGTAGCTGGCGAAATTCCGCGAAAGCGTCATGTTCGCTTCCGCGGGCCGGCGGGCAATCTCTATGCCGAAGAGCTAATGGGCGAGGAAGGCTTCGCCTCCGATTCCTCGCTGCTGTATCACGAGCATCCGCCGACTGCCATCGTCAAGAGCGAGGGTCTGCGCGATGACGCGGCCGAGGCTCGCCTGGCGCCGAACCACCCGTTGCTGCCGCGGCATTACCGCACTCAGGACATGGTGTCCGGCGGCGACCTGGTCCTCGGCAGGCAACTGATGATGGCGAACGACGATGTGCGCATCTCGTTCGTGGCCGCTGACACTGCCTCCGAGCTGTACCGCAACTCCACCGGCGACGAGGCCGTCTACGTGCGCTCCGGGTCGGCGAGGTTCGAATCGGTCTACGGCACCATCGAGGCTGGTGCTGGAGATTACCTCGTCGTGCCGCGCGGCACTATCCACCGCTGGCTGCCGACCGCCAACGATGTGCATGCCCTTGTGGTGGAGGCACGCGGCCACATCCGCCCGCCGCAGCGTTACCTGTCCGCATACGGCCAGTTCCTGGAGCATGCGCCCTACTGCGAGCGAGATCTCCGTGGCCCGGCCGGCCCGTTGCTGGCCGACGGCGAAGACGTTCCCGTGATAGTGAGGAATCGCGGCGGCCTGACCAGGCTGACCTATGCGTTCCACCCATTCGACGTGGTCGGCTGGGACGGTTACCTGTACCCCTACGCGTTCAACATCGCGGATTTCGAGCCGATCGTGAAACGCACGCACGCACCGCCGCCTGTGCACCAGACGTTCGAGGGGCCGAACTTCGTCATCTGCTCGTTTTGCCCGCGGCCGCTGGATTTTGATCCCGAGGCCGTGCCGATCCCCTACAACCATCACAACGTCGACTCCGACGAGATGATGTATTACGTGGCCGGAGACTATTCGGCCCGCAAAGGGTCAGGCGTTGGCCTCGGCTCGATCACCTTGCACCCCTCCGGCTTCACGCACGGCCCGCAGCCCGGCGCAGTCGAAGCCGTGATCCAGGGTTTGGCCGAGGGCAGGACCACTACCGACGAGACTGCCGTCATGATCGACACCTTCCGACCGCTGATGCTGGCCGAGTCAGCTGGCGTCGCAGAAGACCCCGAGTATGCCTGGAGTTGGGCCACCGCAGCACGAGGCAAGGTGAACCCGGAGCGTGCCGACCGGGGGCCGGGATTTTGACGCCGAGCGCCTAGACCATGATCTTCCCGCCCGCGACGTCCAAGGTCGCGCCCGTGATCCACGACGACGCTTCAGACGCCAGGAACAACGTGGCGGCTGCGACGTCGACTGGCTGGCCGATGCGGCGCAACGGGAAGCTGGCGGCCAGCTCGGCGCGCTGCTCCGCGGACATCCACGCGCGCATTCTGCCGTTTTCTGTCGCGGAAGGCGCCAGACAGTTGATCCGGACGCCGCGTGGGGCAATCTCACTGGCGAGATGGCGGGTCAACGCGATGACGCCCGCCTTTGCCGCGGCGTAGGCGGCCGCGGACCGCGCAGGTTGGCGTGCCGCAGCTGAGGACATGGTCACGATCGCGCCGCTGCCGCGCTCGAGCATCGCGGGCAGGAAGGCACGCACGGTGTAGAACGTCGAGTTGAGGTCGGACTCGATGACCTCGCGCCAGTGCTCCGGGGTCTCTCGATCGGTGGGCACCGGCATGCCGCTGCCGCCGGCGAAAGCGGCGAGTATGTGAGGCGGGCCAAGCTGGGCAGTGACGGTCCCGGTCAGCTGCGCCAGGTCGGCGGGCTCGGTACAGTCACAGGCCGCCCAGATCGCCAGCCCGCCGCTGTCGGTGATATCGCCCGCGACAGCCTCCAGCGCTGCCTTGTCCCGGCCGACCACCGCTACCGCGGTCCCGTTCGCGGCGAACGCGGCCGCGGTGGCTGCGCCGATTCCGCGGGAGCCGCCCGTCACGACGGCGGTCTTGCCGCTCAGGTCGTAATAGCGCCCATAGTGCGCCGCAACGTCGTCCGCCGCTTGCGTGATGCCGCCCATGTTCATGCCCTTCATCAGAAGCGCTGGGTTTAAGCGCGGTTCTGCCTTGATCGAGGGTCAAAGCTTAGAGGTCGAATGATTATACGTCAAACTGTCGAGCCATGGCCGGCGGGTCCGGCAAACCGGCCATGTCACGTGCGGCTCGGCAGGCACCGCGCGGGCTACGCCGCCTCCGATGCGGCCGAAAGCAGTGGCACATCGAGCAGCAAGATCGTGCCGGCGCGCTTTTCCTGCGCGGCGGCGCTGGTTCAGGCCGCGGCGGCGCGCTTTTCCTGCGCGGCCGGCAGCGTATTAGCAGCGTTGCGGCACGCACGATAAAGGATGAGCAGCGTTGTGGCAGCGCCGCTAAACGTCGCCGATGCAGTTCATGACGCATAAGGTTCGAATCATTATTTTCGCGGCGCTACCAGAGTGAGCCCGCGGAGCCGGCAGCGGCTTAGGCCGCGCCGCACCGGCAGCTACTAAGGGCCAGCCGAAGTCTGCGCACGAGCTCTTGGCTAGGCATGAGCCGGGAATCGGCTGCCCGCTAGGACTGCCCGCCAGGACTGGCCACTCGGATCAGGAAGACACGGTCAGCGCCCTATCGCGTGCATCCCGTAACCTTTGGCAGGTGACGCTACGCCTTTACGACACCGCTGCGCGCTCGGTGCGCGAGTTCTCCCCGCTGGTCCCGGGGAAGGTCTCGCTCTACCTGTGCGGTGCGACCGTCCAGGCTCCGCCGCATATCGGGCATATCCGGTCGGGTATTAATTTCGACATCCTGGTCCGGTGGCTGAGCGCCGCCGGATGCCACGGGTACCAGGTCGTCTACTGCCGCAACGTCACTGACATCGACGACAAGATTCTCCACGCGGCCGCGCATGAGGAGGTCCCGTGGTGGGTCATCGCCGAGCGCAACCAGCGAGCCTTCAGCCGCGCCTATGACGCGCTCGGCTGCCTGCCGCCGGACGTGGAGCCGCGCGCCACCGGCCACGTTCCCGAAATGATCGTGCTGATGCAGCGGCTGATCGATGCCGGGCATGCTTACGCCTCCGGCGGTGACGTCTACTTCGACGTGACCTCGTTCCCGGGTTACGGCTCGCTGTCAGGCCAGCGGCTCGATCACATGCGCGCGGCCGACGACACCGATGACGCCGACCACAAGCGCGACCCGCGCGACTTCGCGCTGTGGAAGGGTGCCAAGCCAGGTGAGCCGAGCTGGCCGACGCCCTGGGGGCCTGGTCGGCCAGGCTGGCACCTGGAATGCTCGGCGATGTCCACCAAGTATCTCGGCAGCACGTTCGACATTCACGGCGGCGGCCTCGACCTGCTCTTCCCGCACCACGAGAACGAGCAGGCCCAGTCCCACGCGGCCGGCGACGGGTTCGCCCGCTACTGGCTGCACAACGGGCTGGTCCGCATCGGCGGGGAGAAGATGAGCAAGTCGCTCGGCAACTCGCTGCTCGTTGATGCCATGATCACCCGGGTGCGGCCCGTCGAGCTGCGCTACTACCTCGGCCAGGCGCACTTCCGCTCGGAGATCGACTACTCCGAGGCGGCGCTGGCCGAGGCTGCGACCGCCTACCGGCGGATCGAGGGCTTCATCACGAGGGCTGTCGAACTGCTCGCGGCTGACTATGCCGGGGGCGCGCCGGTCGCCGACGCCGGGCCGGCGTCGCTGCCCGCCGAGTTCAGCGCGGCCATGGACGATGACCTTGGCGTACCGCAGGCGCTCGCCGTACTGCACGAAAGCCTTCGAGAGGGGAACGGGGCCCTGTCGGCAGCCGACGCCGCCGGCACTGCGAAGCGGCTGGCCGAAGTCAGGGCCATGCTCGGGGTGCTCGGGCTGGACCCGCTGGGGGAGCCATGGGCGACCCGGCAGGCCGGCGACGACCTGCGCCCGGTCGTGGACGCGCTGGTAGGCGTCGCGCTCGCGCAGCGTCAGGCGGCCCGGGCCCGCAAGGACTTCGCGGCCGCGGATGCGATAAGGGATCAGCTGCTCGCGGCGGGCATCGTGGTCGAGGACACTCCGCGCGGACCGCGATGGGAGCTGAGCAAGTGAGCCGGCGCACTTCGGGACCGGCGGGGCCGGGCGGCCGGACCAAGTCGGGTAAACCTCGGCCAGGTACCGGCGGATACGGCAAGCGGAAGCTCGAGGGCAAGGGCCCGACCCCCGCTGCCGAAATGCGCCCCGGCCACCCGGCGCAACGCAAAGCCAACGCGCAGGCGAAGAAGGCGGCCCAGGCAAAGAAGACAGCCCAGGCAGAGAGCGGCCCCATAGGCGGAGCACGCCGCGGCGGTCCGGCGGGCCGGGTGGCCCGCCGCGACGGTGCAGTCGGCCGCGACGGTGCAGTCGGCTACGACGGTGCAGCCGGCTACGACGGGGCAAACAGGCACGACAGTGCCAGCCGCGGCGCCGCTGGCCATGACCGGGCCGGTCATGCGGGCAGCGGTCGCGCGGAGCGGTCGCGCGGAGCAGGCAGCTCTGCCGCCGAGCTGGTGGCAGGCCGTAACGCGGTACTGGAGGCGCTGCGCGCGCGTGTGCCGGCCACCGCGCTGCACGTGGGACCCAGGCTGGACAGCGACGAACGCATCGGCATGGCCGTCATGCTGGCGGCGGATGCGGGCATCCCGGTCGTGGAAGCCGGACGGGCCGAGCTCGACCGCATCACCGGCGGGGCCATTCACCAGGGCATTGCCCTGCGGATCAAGCGGTACGCCTATGCCGACCCGGCCGATCTGGTCCAGGCAGCACGCGATGCCGATGCCCAGCCGCTGATCGTAGCGCTCGACGGAGTCACCGATCCGCGAAATCTGGGTGCCGTGGCCAGGTCCGTGGCCGCTTTCAGCGGGAACGGCATCCTGGTGCCGGCGCGACGGTCGGCCGGCGTGACGGCCGGCGCCTGGAAGGCATCGGCGGGGGCGCTCGCGCGGGTACGGGTCGCGCAGGCTGGCAACCTGACCAGGGCACTGGCCGCCCTGCAGGAAGACGGCCTGTTCGTGGTGGGTCTGGACGGGAGCGGCCCGGCCGACATCGGCGACCTTGAACTTGCTGACTCGCCGCTCGTGCTTGTCGTGGGCTCCGAAGGCAAAGGCCTGTCGAGGCTAGTGGCCGAGCGCTGCGACGTTGTCGCCAGGATCCCGACTACCGGGCCTGCCGAGTCGCTCAACGCCGGGATTGCGGCGGGCATCGCGCTGTACGCAGTCTCCCGGCTCCGGGCTAATCGCGGCTAACCAGCGGGTCGGCGCCTATGGTGGGTGGCGGGAGGTGGTCGCGACATGCAGGATCGCGAGCCTGCCGGAGCCGGCTGGGAGCCGCCGGTTCAGCCGGACGATCCCGACGCTGCCCGCGCCCGGATGGCCGCCATTCTGCGCGATGGCGGCCGTGCGCTGAGCCCGGAGATGCAGCGAGCCTTCGCGAGCGTACCCCGGCACCTGTTCGTGCCCGAAATCGAGCCGTCGGCTGCCTACCGGGACGAGGCCTTCGTCATCAAGTGCGGGCCAGACGGCCTGCCCGTCAGCTCCTCGTCCCAGCCCGCCATGATGGCGATCATGCTGGACCAGCTAGGCCTGCAGCCCGGGCACCGGGTGCTGGAAATCGGCACCGGGACCGGCTACAACGCGGCGGTGATGTCGGCCATCGTCGGCTCGGCTGGCGAGGTCATCAGTATTGACATCGATCCTGAGTTGGCGGCCAGGGCGCGGTCAGGACTGGATGCGGCTGGTTACGACCGGGTAACCGTACGGTGCGCGGACGGCGGGTTCGGGGATCCCGACGGCGCGCCATTTGACCGGATCATAGTTACCGCCGGTGCCTGGGATATCGCCCCGGCCTGGCTGAGCCAGCTCACCGACGCAGGCCGTCTGGTGCTGCCGCTGTCAGTTCGCGGAATCCAGCTGTCGGTCTCCCTGGAACGGCGGACCCGCTCGTGGGTCAGCACCTCGGCGTGCCGGTGCGGGTTCGTCCGCATGCTCGGCGCGTTCGCCGGTCCTGAGCAGGTGCAGCGACTCGGCACCGTGCCCGGCCTGTACGTGCAGGTGGCGGACGGCAGTCCGGCTGATCTAGATGCACTGCAGCTGGCCCTGACCGGTCCGGTCGCCGACGTGCGGCCGCCGTTGCGGGTCTGGAACCTCGCCGATCTCGCCGACGCAGACCTCTGGCTGACAATCCGGCATCCACAGCTTGACCGGATGACGGTACTGGCCGTGCCCGGCGGCTGGCTGCCGCACGGCCCGCTGCCACCGCTGGGCGGACTGGTCGCGAACGCATCCGTGGCGGACAAGCTCGGCATCGCCGTGCTGCTGCCGACCGAAACCGCCAGCGACTGGAACGCGGCTACTCCGGACGGCGTGCTGGTGCGGGGTTACGGTCCGGGCGGGGCTGACCTTGCCAGCATGCTCGCCCGGAGCCTGGCGGACTGGGCCGACCAAGGCCGCCCCGGTGCGCACGATCTCAGCCTCGCGGTCTGGCCGCACCCCGCCGCTACCAGGCCTGCGGCACACTCGCCCGCCGCGGAGGCTGGTGCGCTTGTCACTGACGCAGGCTCCCCGCTGCCGGACCGGGACGACATGATTACGCTGGCCCGGCCGAGCGCCACTATAGAAGTTGGCTGGCAGCGAGCCTGACGGCCCGCAAGTCAGCTAGCCCGTTCCACCTTCTCCTGCAGCAGCACGAGCGGCTCCTCCGCGAGCGCCGGGATCGGCATCTGCTCCAGCAACGGGATGGACCTCTCCTGCAGCAACGGCGCGGGGCCCACAATGAGCGGGTCCGGCGTACCTACCAGATCGGCGTCCTTGCCCTCGTACGGAAAAATGGACAGTACGTGCCGCATGGCCTCTAGCCGCGCCCGCCTTTTATCGTTGCTTTTGACCACCGTCCAGGGTGCGTCGGCCAGGTCGGTGAAGAAGAACATGGACTCCTTGGCGGCGGTGTACTCGTCCCATTTGTCGAGCGAGGCAACATCGATCGGGCTGAGCTTCCATTGTTTGACCGGGTCGAGCTGGCGCTTGGCGAACCGTCGGAGCTGCTCCGCACGTGACACCGAGAACCAGAACTTGACCAGGGTGATGCCGTCCCTGGCCAGCATGCGCTCGAATTCGGGTGCTTCCCGCAGGAATCCCATCCACTCGTCGGGCTGGCAGAAGCCCATCACGCGCTCGACTCCGGCCCGGTTGTACCAGGACCGGTCGAACAGGACGATCTCGCCGGGCGCGGGCAGGTGGGCGATGTAGCGCTGAAGGTACCACTCTGCCTGCTCGCGGTCAGTCGGCTTTTCGAGGGCCACGACCCGAGCCCCGCGCGGATTGAGGTTCTCGGTGAAGCGCTTGATCGTGCCGCCCTTGCCCGCCGCATCGCGGCCCTCGAAGACGACGGCGAGGCGCCCTCCTGATGCCTTGATCGAATGCTGGAGCTTGAGCAGCTCGATCTGGAGGCCGCGCTTGACCTTCTGGTACCGCTTCCGGCTTAGCAGCTGGTTGTACGGATAGTCCTCGCGCCAAGTCGCGACCGGCACGCCGTTACGGCAGACCAGCGGGTCATTCTTGGTCCGCTGGATCCGCAATCCGAGCTGCGCTGCCAGTTCGTCAAGCATGCCGGTGAGGCGCGCTGGTGAGTGCTTGCCGGGCGCGCCGGTTCCGGCCATCATCAACGGCCTGTCCGCAGTGGGCATCATGTACCGGCAGGACCCTGTGCCTCGGGGTTTCCCGCAGCGCCGGCGTCGGCCCGGCCTGCCGCGGCCATCGGCGGCCCGGCCCCGTGGCTTGCGTGCCGACGGCCGACCTTCCTGACGAGATGCACCGCTGCCCCCGGTCCGTGCGACTTGATCCCGCGCCAGGCCCCGCGCGAACGAACCAGCAATAAATACCCTTGAGACGGCGTTGCACACCTAGGGTGGCCTGCGGCGATAGTTGCGTCACGGATCGGCAAAGCGCGCCTGTAGGCGAAGGCGGGCAGGCAACCAGAGGCTACCCTGAAACGTCTAGAAATCCGTACAAGTCTTCGTTGGCGTTCCGCCGCGCTGTGCCGCGCTCCGAGCGGCTCAGTGAGTCACGGCGGGCTCAATGGCAGGAGAGCGAGCATGAGGCAGTCGGTTCGGCGTTGGATGTTGGGAGCCGGGACGCTGGCTGCGGTGGCGGCGGCCACTTGCGGTCAGGCCGCGGTGGCTGGCGCGGCTGTCGTGCACCAAGGCCAGGCGCAGGCCGCCAGCGGGTATACGCCGCCAAGTAAGCCGCTCTACGTTGGGCAGCAAGGCGCGGCTGTCCGCAGCGTCCAGCAGCGGCTGGCCCAGCTCCATTACTATCCCGGCCCGATCGACGGCAAGTACGGCCAGGATGTGGTGGAGGCGGCCTGGGCGTTCCGTGAGGTCCAGGGCTTGCGGATGAATGCCACACTCGCGGCGCAGCCGATCAACAGGGCATTTGAGCACGATCTGATCAACCCGAAGCGGCCGTATGCGCGTTATCCCAAGGGCGGCGCGGACCGGATCGAGATCAACCAGAAGATCGAGGTCCTGGTCCTGTACCAGAACGGCGAGCCCAGCGTGATCCTGCACGTGTCGACTGGCGGGGGCTATTACTACCCCTGCCCGCCCCCCGGTAGCGGCACCTGCGGCCCGGCCGTCACCCCCGACGGCCAGTACAGCGCGCTGTCCTTCGCGCCTGGCTGGGTTACGGTGCCGCTAGGCACCATGTACAACCCGGTCTTCTTCATCGGCACCGCTTATGCGATCCATGGCGACATCCCGGTCCCCTGGTACCCCGCGTCGCACGGCTGCGTCCGGATCTGGATGGACGCGGCGGCCTGGCTCCACAAGGACCTCCATATCGGCGGCCGCCACCCGACGCCGATCTACATCTACGGCACTGCCCCGTACTATCTGTAGCAATCGTCGTCGGTCCTAGCCGAGACTCGATCCGCGCGCCCCGTCCGGCTGCGACCGGGGCGGGCATCCTTTACGCCGCCGGACAGATAAGCTAGCGCGAACCTGGCAATCAGTAAGGGAGCTGCAGATGAAGGCGCGATTGGTCGTGGCCGCTGCCACCGCAGTTGCCGCCGCCGGGCTCGCGGCTTGCGGTAGCAGCGCGGCACCGAGCGGCGGAGCAACTAGCGCGAGCACGGCTAGCTGCAGTTATAACGGCATCCAGCACGAGCTGTACCAGAAGGGCGCGCTGACGGTCGCCACCGACAAGCCGGCCTACTCGCCCTGGTTCGAGAACAATAATCCCGCCAACGGCAAGGGCTATGAGAGCGCGGTCGCCTACGCGGTGGCTAAGCAGCTTGGTTTCAAACCATCCCAGGTGCACTGGGCATATGAGCCATTCAACGACTCCTACGCGCCGGGGCTGAAGAAGTTCGACTTCGATATCAACGAGATCTCCTACACCCCGGCGCGTGCCCAGGCTGTCACGTTCTCCACCGGGTATTACGACGTGCAGCAGGCCCTGGTTGCCCTCAAGCACTCGGCGATCGCCACCAAGCACTCGCCTGCCGCGCTGAAGACCTACATCTACGGCGACCAGATCGGCACAACCAGCCTGGCCTTCATCACCAGCCAGATCCAGCCGACCGCGACCCCGAAGGTCTACCAGACGCTGAACGTCGTCAAGGACGCCTTGCAAACGCACCAGATCGACGCCTTCGTTACCGACACCCCGACCGCGCAGTACATCTCGGCTTATCAGGTCCCGGGCTCGGAGATGGCGGCGCAGTTCCCCGCCACCGGGGAGCATTACGGTCTGCTCTTCAGCAAGGGCAATCCCCTGGTGAGCTGCGTGAACAAGGCGATCGCTGCGCTCAAGGCCAACGGCACGCTCGCCGCGCTGCAGAAGAAGTACCTGCAGATCTACCTGAGCGTCCCGACCATCAAGCCGTAGCGACCAGGCCGTTCCGCTCACCGCCCCATGACCCTCGATCCGGACCACGGTCCAGGCAGCCTTGGTCCGAGCGCGGATCCGCTTGGCTTGACGGCCGCGAGCCTGAGCGGCGGACTGGCCCCGTTCGGCGCGTCCGGGCGCGGGCCAAGGCTGCTGTCCGGCGGTGGCGGCAAGGCGACTGCCATTTCCACGATCAGCACTGTGGTCGTGCTGGCGGCCCTGGCTTCGGTCTTCTGGCTGGCACCCGGCAGCGCGGCGGTCCGGCACGACTTCTTCAACCCGCAGGCCATGTGGCACTCCTTCATCGGGAACCCGAGGCAGGGCTACTACTCGGTCGGCGCGGCGATCTGGCTCAACATCCGGATGTTCCTGTCAGCCGAGGTCCTGATCCTGATCCTGGCCCTCGTGATCGCCCTCATCCGGCAATCGACGAGCCCGGTCCTGTTCCCGTTCCGCGTGCTGGCCATGGTCTACGTGGACCTTTTCCGCGGCGTGCCGCTGCTGCTCGTGGTCTACGCGGTCGGCCTCGGCGTGCCGGCGCTGCGGTTGCCGGTCATCTCCTCCCAGTCGTCGACGGTCTACGGTGTGGCGGTGCTGACCCTGTCGTACTCGGCTTACGTTTCAGAGGTCTACCGGGCCGGGCTGAACTCGGTGCATCAGAGCCAGGTGGCCGCGGCGCGCTCGCTTGGGCTGTCGAAGAGCACCGCGCTGGGCTATGTGATCTTGCCGCAGGCGTTCCGCAACATCATCCCGCCACTCCTGAACGACTTCATCAGCCTGCAGAAGGACACCGCCCTGGTCGGTGTGCTCGGCGCCATCGAGGCCCTGAACGCGGCGGGGATCTACGCCAGCTCGCAGTTCAACTTCTCTAGCTATACGGTGGCGGCGATCTTGTTCCTGATCCTCACGATCCCGCTGGCCAGGTTCACCGACCGGGTGATCGAGCGGGACCGGCGGCGCCGGCTTGCCGGGGTGCTTCGGTGAGCGCGGTGCCCGCCTTCGGCACACAGCCGGGCGGCAGCGAAGATGCGATCAGGATTGAGGGCCTGCACAAGTCCTTCGGCCTGAACGAGGTACTCAAAGGGATCGACTTGTCGGTGGCTGCGCACGAGGTGATCTGCCTGATCGGCGCTTCCGGCTCCGGCAAGTCCACCTTGCTGCGCTGTATCAACTTGCTTGAACCGATCAGCGCCGGGCGGATCCTGCTGGCGGGCCAGGACATCACGGCGCCCGGCGTGGACGCGAACCTGGTGCGCCGGCACGTCGGCATCGTGTTCCAGTCTTTCAACTTGTTCCCGCACATGACCGTGCTCAGGAACGTCACGCTCGCGCCGGTGAAGGCGCTGCGTATGCCGAAGGACGCCGCGGACGCGGCAGCGATGGACCTGCTGGCGAGGTTCGGCCTGGCTGACAAGCGGAACGAATATCCCGACCGGCTCTCCGGCGGCCAGCAGCAGCGGGTCGCGATTGTCCGCGCCCTGGCCATGCAGCCCCAGATCATGCTGCTCGACGAGGTGACCAGCGCACTGGACCCCGAGCTAGTCGCCGAGGTACTCGATGTGATCAGGGAACTAGCCGCAGGCGGCATGACGATGCTGCTCGCCACGCACGAGATGGGCTTTGCCAGGGATATCGCGAACCGGATCTGCTTCCTGGAAGACGGCACCATCGTCGAGCAAGCTCCGCCGGCCCAGCTGTTCACCAACCCGCAGGACGAGCGGACGCAGCGGTTCCTGCGACGGATCGTCGAGTCCGGCCGAATGTAGCCGGGGCATTCCACGCGAAAAGTTTCAGATTGCTCGATTCTCGCTACTGCGCTCGGGCGCTTTGACAGGTTATGGTCCTGTGAGCAGACGGCAAACAATGAGTTAAGCCGAGATAGCACATAGGAGCGTGGATCGTGCAGGTACCGCGAAGCCTGACCTGGCTACAGCGCCCATCAGGGCCGCAGCGCCCATCCTGGCTGACCCGGCCGAGCCGGCTGCTCGCGGCGGCAGCGGTGGCTGCCGCGGTGGTGTTGCCGACCTCGGCATCGGCGTCGGCGTCGCCTGCCCACCAGGCCTGCGGCGGGACAGGATCTGTCGCGACAGTGGCCGGCTCGCTCCGCGATGGCGCGACCTATGAGATCCAGTGCCCTGCGGGCGACTGGAATGGCACGCTGTTCCTCTACAGCCACGGTTACGTCGAGCCCGGCGCCGCGAACCCGGCGCAGGACGTCGGTGACCCGGCGACGGGTGCCTGGCTGCTCGCTCACGGCTTCGCGCTGGCGGGCTCGTCGTACTCGACCACTGGCTGGGCTATCGCGCAGGCGCTGCCCGACCAGATCGCCACGCTGAACGTGTTCGGCCGTGCTTACGGCCGCCCGGGCCGGACGATCGCATGGGGCCATTCCCTGGGCGGCATCATTACCGCCGGGCTGATCCAGCGATACCCCAGGCGGTTCACTGCCGCGCTGCCGATGTGCGGCGTGCTGTCTGGCGGGGTCGCGACCTGGAACACCGCGCTCGACTCCGCGTTCGCGTTCCAGCAGTTGCTGGCGCCAGCGAGCGGCCTGCAAGTAGTGAACATCACTAACCCGCAATCCAACCTCGGGATCGCCGAGACGGCGGCGGCACAAGCGCAAGCGACCCCGGCCGGCCAGGCCCGGATAGCGCTGGCTGCCGCTCTGGCCGACACGCCCGGCTGGTTTACGCCGTTGTCAGCCCAGCCGGCCAGGACCGACTACGCGGGGCAGGAAGCCAATCAGTTCCTCTGGGACACCGAGGTGGACTTCCCGTTCGTCTTCGCATTCCGGGCCAACCTGGAGCAGGACGCGGGCGGCAACCCGTCCTGGAACACCGGCGTCAACTTCGCCACCCAGCTGCTCAAGTCCGTGAACTACCGGGAGGTCGTCCACCTGTATAAGGCGGCTGGCCTGAGCCTGACGAAGGACCTGCGGACCCTGAACAAGGCCGCCAGGATCAGCGCGGACCCCAAGGCCGTGGCCTACCTGGCACGCAACATCAGCTTCAACGGCAAGATCTCGGTGCCTGTCCTGAGCCTTCACACCACCGGCGACGGCCTGGTCGTGCCGGAGAACGAGCAGGCCTATGCGTCAGTTGTGGCCAGGGCAGGAAACGGCCGGCTGCTGCGCCAGGAGTTCGTCAGCCGGGCCGGGCACTGCGCCTTCACGCCGGCTGAGACGATCGCCGCCGTCCAGGTCCTCCTCAACCGCGTGCAGACCGGCGAGTGGAACGCCCAGGCGCTGCAGCCGACCAGCCTGAACGCGGCCGCGGCGGCGCTCGGCCCTGGCTACAACATCTTTAGTGCCCAGAACGGCAGCTGCCCGCAAGGCAGCCCGGTAGAGGGCGTCTGCGCGACAGCTCCGGCCTACATCCGATACCGGGCCGCCAGGTACCTGCGGCCATTCGACCTCGGCGAGTTCGAGCGCCGGCACTAGCCGGCGGCCAGCGATGGGGCCGGCTAGCGCCGCTTGGCCGGCCCCATCTTGGCGAGCCGCCACCAGGTGATAACGGCGAACGCGAACGCGAGCAGCAACATGATCGCGATGTCAGTCGCCCATGTCGACAAGGTGTGATTCCACAATGGATCGGTAGGCACCGCCGCACCTGACGCGGCCGCCTGGGGCGCCGGCGCTGGTTCTATCTTGTTCAGGTTCGCGGTCGCCGCGGTGGCCGCGAACCCCCACCGGGACGGCGAGAGCCACGAAAATTGCTCGAGCCCGGTCTTGCCGTTCAGCGGGAAGATGCCGCCGCTCAGTACGACCTGGGCCATGACCGCCACGACGAGCAGCGGCAATGCCTTATCGGTGGTATTCACGACGGCCGACACCAGCAGGCCGAGAGTCATCGAGGCAATCGACAGCCCGGCCATGGCGATCAGCAGCTCGACGAGCGGAAGGTGCGTGAGCGCAGCACCCTGGGCCGGCAGCGGCCTGCCGGTCAGCCCGATCGCCAGCATCACGGCCGCCTGAACGGCGCTGATCAGGCCGAGTATGAGCAGCTTGGACAGCAGATAGGCGCCTGCCGACAAGCCGGCAGCTCGTTCGCGGCTGTAGATCGAGCGTTCCTTCACCAGCTCCCACACCGCGTTGGCCGCCCCCGCGAAGCAAGCCCCGACAGTGAGGACGAGGAGCAGCGACACGGCGTCGGCGTTGTCGGTCCCGGTCAGTCCCTGCGGTGACGGCACAGCCCGGATCAAGAGCCCGAGCACGAGCGGCAGGATGCCGAGCACGCCGATATAGACGCGGTCGGAGGTGATGACCGAAAGGTAGCGGCGGCACAGCGTGCTCAGCTGCGCGAGCCGGTTCCTCGTGGCCGGCGGTGCCGGCGCCGAAGCCGACTGGCGGGCAGCGCTAGGCGTGCTCTTCAGGTCCGAGGCGATGTACCGCGCGTAATATGCCGACCGCCGGAACTCACCCGCCCAGTCCCGGCCCGGCTCGGCCTCGAAGGTCTGGAATACCTCGGCCCACCCTGGCTTGCCGAAATGTCGCAGTCCGTCGGCAGGCGGGCCGAAGAACGCGACTTTGCCGCCGGGCACAAGCACCAGCAGGCGATCGCACAGGTTCAGGTTGGCCACGCTGTGGGTCACCACGATGACAGTGCGGCCATCGTGCGCCAGCTCGGCCATCATCTCCATTACCGATTTGTCCAGGCCAGGGTCCAGGCCAGAGGTCGGCTCATCAAGGAACAGCAGTGAAGGCTTGGTCAGCAGCTCCAGCGCGACATTCACCCGCTTTTGCTGGCCGCCGGACAACGCCGAGGTGCGCGTGTTCGCGTGCCGCGTCAGCGCCAGCTCGGCCAGCACTTCGTCAATGCGGCGCTTACGTTCGCCCTTCGTGGTATCCCGGGGAAACCGCAGCTCGGCCGCGTAGCCAAGTGCGCGCCGCGCGGAAATCTGGGTGTGCAGGATGTTCTCCTGCGGCACCAGGCCGATGCGGTGCCGCAGCTCCGCGTAATGCTTGTACAGGTCCCGGCCGTCGTAGGACATCCGGCCCTCGGTCGCCGGGCTGATGCCCGTCAGCGCACCCAGCAACGTCGACTTGCCCGCGCCGCTCGGCCCGATCACGCCCAGCAGGCAGCGCTCCCCGAGCGCGAAGCTCACCTGGTCAAGCAGGACCTTGCCACTGGGCAGGCGAACGGTTAGCTCGGCGGCGGTGAGCGAAATGTCACCGGTGTCGATGAACTCCTGAAGTTCGGTGCCGACCAGGCGGAACGTGGCGGGTCCGATGCCGATCAGGTCCGCCTCGGTGACTGGTGCCGACGTGATCCGCTGCCCGTTCAGGAACGTGCCGTTGTGGCTGTCCAGATCGACGATCTCAAACCCGCCGCGGCTGGCTCGCCGGAGTTCGGCATGGTGCCTGGAGACGCTGAGATCCGAGACGACGATGTCGTTATCGGCAGCGCGGCCGATGCGCAGTCGCTGAGTAGGCAGGCTCATCACGGCGCTTGGGCTCCGGACGCTGTCGGACCGCGGCAGCGGCTGCGCGCCGGGAGCCGCCGCGACGACCTGACCGGCAGCCGGCCGGTCGGGGGGCCAGCCGGCCGTCGCAGCCTGCACAACGGCCGGAGCTTCGGCGCCGCCCCGGCTGGCCGGCATCGAGCAGGCCAGCAGCGGTCCGTCATCGGGATGCCCGAGCCGGATCGCGCAGTCACCGGTAATGGCGATCTGGCGCACCCGCTGCTGGTTCACGAAAGTGCCGTTTGTGCTACCAGAATCCTGGAGCAGCCAGCTGCCGTCCTGTTGGCTGAGAATGGCGTGCTGCCAGGAAACGCGAGGGTCGGAAACGCAGATATCGGCATCGGGGTCGCGTCCGATGCGATAGCTCGGACCTGGCTCCAGCAGCCGGTCGGATCCCTCCGCCTGGATCAGCAGTTGCGCTTCAGCGGCACGCCGGGCGTCGGGCTCAGTGCTCATCTGCCAACTGTAGAGCGATTGATCGGCAGAAGGGATAACAGCGCACGCCGTTTCCCCCGCATTGGCAAAGCCGCTTGTTGACACCCGCCATCCGGCAAACTGGATACTTGGTTGGCCCGGCGGGTGCGCTCGCCGCGCCGGCCTTTCCCTGCGTCGTGAGCTTCCGGGCTGGAGGAGTGGTGACCGAGCAAAACCCAGGCGAGCCCGGTCCCGGTGAGCCCGGGAACGCTGGTTCGGATGGGGGCCACGATGAGCACAGTCGTCCAGGCTCAGGCGCGGGTGCGGCAGCGGACCTCGGGCCGGGCGCGCAGGTGGCCGGCTACCGGCTTGACGAGCGCATCGGCCGGGGTGGCATGGCTGATGTATATCGCGCCTACGACAGCCGCCTCGATCGGCAGGTAGCGCTCAAGGTCCTTGCGCCGGGGCTTGCCGCGGACGACGCATTCCGGCGACGGTTCATCCGGGAATCGCGCGCGGCGGCGGCTGTCGATGACCCGCATATCATCCCGGTCTTCGAGGCAGGCGAGTCGAACGGCGTCCTGTTCATTGCCATGCGCTACGTTCGCGGCGGGGACGTCCGGCGCTTGCTGGACAGTAGCGGGCCACTGCCGCCAGCCCAGGCCGCGGAGATCATCTCCCAGGCTGCGTCCGCGCTAGATGCCGCGCACGCCAGGGGTCTTGTGCACCGCGACGTTAAGCCCGCCAACATGCTCCTGGAGGCGGGCGGCGCGGTCGACCGGCCCGGGCACGTGTATCTATCGGACTTCGGGCTGAGCAAGACCGCAGTGGCCATATCCGGGATCACTGCGACCGGCCAGTTCCTCGGCACGCTTGACTACGTCGCGCCTGAGCAGATCGAGGGCCGTCAGCTCGACGGCCGGTCTGATCAGTATTCGCTGGCCTGCTCGGCGTTTGAGATGCTGTGCGGGGAGCCGCCATTCCGGCGCGAGCAGGGTGTCTCGGTGATGTACGCGCATCTGTCCGAGGCGCCTCCGCGGCTGCGGCTCATGCGTCCGGAACTGCCGGCCGAGGTCGATGTCGTGATGGCACGGGCGCTGGCGAAGGCTCCCGCTGACAGGTACGCCAGCTGCCGGGAGTTCGCCGCCGCCCTTGGCGCCGCGCTCGGCCTGGCGGCGGCGAGGGTCGTATCCGAGCAGCCGCCAGCGCATCCGTTGACGCAGATCGCCTTGCCGCTGGTAGCTGGCGGCGGGACCGCCCCGGACAGCGCGAGCCGCGATGCCGCGGCTGCTGCAGCCGCACCGCCCGAGCCGTCAGGAGCCCCGGCTCAGCCCGGCCGGCCCCCGCTGACCCAGCCCGCTGGGATTGTCCAGCCGACCAGGGCCGGATTGACCGACCCAAGCAGCGGCGCTGGTCGACCGCGCCTGCCGGGTGGGAACGGCGATCTGATTGGTTCAGCCCGCCGACCCTGGTGGCGTTCCCCGGCCCCGGTGGCGGGAATGTGCGCCCTCGTGGTGCTGGCCGGCGGCGGCGCCTATCTGGCGGCAGGCCGGGGACACGGTCACAGCACAGCAGCCAGGCAGCTGACGCTGCCCGGCTGCACGACGGCCACGGCAACGGCACGCACGCTGGCCCAGGCGAAGTCAGCTACCGTACCGCTCGGCGGCAGCCCGTTCGGCGTGGCGGTGGACCCGAACGGCCAGTACTCCTTCGTCGCGGGCGGTGGCTCGGTGACGGTGCTGCGCAACGGCGGGGCGCTCGCGCCGACCGTAGTCAGGTCCTTCGCCGTACCAGGCGCCGAGAAGGGCGACGCGATCACCAGGGACGGCAATTTCCTGCTCGCCGCGGCCGGCAGCGGCGCCGCGGTGATCAATGTAACGCAGGCGATCCAGGGCGTCCCGAATCCGGTAACCGGGATGCTGACTAGCCCGAAAGGCGCTGGCGCCGTTGAGGTTCTCATTACGGCGAACGAGAAGTACGCGTTCGTCACCCTGCAGAGCAGCGCCGAGATGGCAGTCTTCAACCTGGGCCTCGGCATTGCTAACGGATTCAGCCCGGCCGACTTCGTTGGCTTCGTGCCGCTGCCGAAGCAGCCAGTGGGCATGGCAACCGACGGAACCTGGCTTTACGTGGCGAGCATCCAGGGCGAGGTCAGCGTGCTGAACATGAAGAAGGCCGAGACCAACCCGGCGCACGCGGTGGTCTCCACCGCGCCCGCTGGTTGCGGCGCGGCCCGGGCGCTGCTGTCGCCGGACCACAAGGTGCTGTGGGTGACTGACCGGCAGGGCGACGCAGTGGTGGCGCTCAGCGCCGCCAAGCTGCGCTCCGATCCGACGCACGCCCTGCTGGCCCGGGTCATGATTGGGGAGTCACCAGTGGGCGAGGCGCTGTTGCGCGGCGGTTCCAGGCTCGTGGTCGCCGATTCGAACCTGAACAGCCTGCACGGAGTCACCGCAAACCTCGCCGTAATCGACACCGCGAAGGCGCTCAGCGGCAAGCCAGCGTTGCTCGGCTATGTCAGCACTGGCCTGGTGCCCCGCCAGTTCGCGATCGAACCGGGAGGGAAGACGCTCCTGGTTACCCTCCAAAAATCGCAAGAACTCCAGGCCGTCAGCATCGCGGATTTGCCGTGAGCCGGCCCGCGCGCTCAACATCCGAAAGGTCCCGCCGGTCGGCTACCATCGGGCAAATGAGGCACCAGCGGTGACCCGGATGGCCTCGCGCGGTATGCGGAGCGGCAACAGGGCCGGACGACGGGCCCGGCGGTGGATTATCAGCCTGGCCGTCATCATCGTGGTGCTTGTCGTCCTCGACTTCGCCGCCAGGGTGGTCGCGCAAGACGTGATGGCCACCAAGATTGAGCAGCAAGGCCTCTCGCGCAAGCCCACGGTCACCATCGGCGGCTTCCCGTTTCTCACTCAGGTGGCGGCCAAGGATTTCTCCCAGGTCAACATCTCGGTGACCGACCTCACCGCGGGGCCCGTCACGATCACGAAGGTGAACGCGACTGCGCACGGGATCCGGCTTAAGTCGTTCGCCTTCAGCAGCGGCACGATCAGCACTGTGTCGGGAACGGCGCTGATCAGCTTCGCGTCGCTAGGAAACGCGATGAGCGAGCAGGTTGGGCCGCTTGGCGCGCTGTTGAGCGGAGCAGGGCTGAACCTGACCGACGCCGGACCCAGTGAAGTCAAGGCGAGCATTGATCTTGTCATCACCTCTGCCTCGGCCACCTGGCGGGTCAGCCGGCTGAGCGGCGATCGGCTGAGCATCCGTCTGGTGAACAGCAGCGGCTTGCCGTCCGCGGTGCTCGGCGCGGTCCAGGACGTCACGCTCAAGCTCCCGAAGCTGCCGCTCGGACTGAAGATCGACAAGATCAGCGTCACGCCTCAGGGCGTGACAGGCAGCGTTAGCGGTCGCGACGTGTCGTTTGGGGGCTAGCAGATGACCGATCCCGAGGTGCTCCGTTTCCGGCCAGAGCCCGGCCAGTTCGCCTGGACCTTCGGCGGCGCAGCGCCGGTCGCGCGGATCAAGCCCGGCACCATCCTGGAGTTGTACACCGAGGACTGCTTCGCCGGCCGGGTCCGCGGGCCTGACGATCTGGTCTCGCGGGTGTGCGAGTTCCCGTACCTGAACCCGCAGACCGGGCCGTTCTACGTTCAGGGGGCGCAGCCTGGCGACACGCTGGCGGTGCATTTCATCTCGATCGAGCCAGCCCGCGACTGGGCGGCGTCGACCACGGTCCCGTTGTTTGGCGCGCTAACCTCGACGCACCTGACCGCGACGTTGCAGGAGCCGCTGCCAGAGGTGGTCTGGATATGGGAACTGGACCGGGCTGCGCGGCTGTGCCAGTTCCGCGCCCGCGACAGCGAGTTCACTGCCGCGCTGCCGATGAACCCGATGCACGGCACTGTCGGAGTTGCCCCGGCCAACCTTGAGGTCCGCTCGGCACTGGTGCCCGACGCGTTCGGCGGCAACATGGACACTCCGGAGATGCGCCCGGGCGTGACGTGCTACCTCGGCGTCAACGTCGAGGGAGCGCTGCTGTCAATCGGCGACGGCCACGCGCGGCAGGGGGAGGGTGAGACCTGCGGCGTCGCCGTCGAGTGCGCGATGAACAGTGTCCTTGCCGTGGACCTGATCAAGGGCGGCGCGGGCGGCACCGCGCCGACGCCGTGGCCACGGCTGGAATCGGACACGCACATCATGTCGACTGGGTCGGCCAGGCCGCTGGAGGATGCCTTCCGGATCGCCCAGCTCGACTTGATTCACTGGGTTGCCGGGCATGCCGGACTCTCGGCGCTAGATGCCTACCAGTTCCTCAGCCAGGCCGTCGAGGCGCCACTCGCCAACGTGGTCGACACCAACTACACCTCGGTCGCGAAGCTGCGCAAGGACTGGCTACCCGGCGGTCCCGTGCCGGTCATGGGCGGCGTACATGACCGGCTGCGCGAGCTGGCCAGAACCTACGCAGGCTGAGCCCGACTGCCGACCGGGCCCTGCTTGGCGGCGGCGGTGCGGCGCGCCCGGTCAGCCCTGCCTGAGCTGCGCAACCAGTGCGTCGGCCTGCTCCATCGTGAGCGTGGGACCGAAGCTCGGCAACGGCAGTGCTCGACTTCCGCCAGCCAGGAAGGCCACCTTGTCATGCAGGCAGGCACGCAGGTCCGGATAGCGCTCGGCAATCGCGATCTGCGTGCGCAGCATCTGCTGCGCGTTGTTCGCGACGGTAGGCAGCACCCGCTCGTTCATGGTTCGCTGCACCCGGCGGCTGACGGCCCGGCCGATGAACCGTGCGGCCGCGCCCAGTGCCACATCGGCGATCGCCTGATCGATTCCGTCGCTGATCGGGTTATCACCGAAGTCTCTCGTCCGGCGTGACCAGCTGCCAGCCAGCGGTCCCGGCTGCGGCTGCCCGGCGTACCCGGGCGGTGGCCCGGCCTGCGGCTCGCCCAGATAGCCGGGTTGCGGCTCGCCCGTGAACCCGGGCTGCGACCCGGCGGCGGGTCCCTGCTGCGTCTCGCCTAGCCTCATCCTGGCCAGGTCGGCAAGCTCGCTGATCGAGTGCACTGCGGCGCTGCTGCCACATTGCGGGCATGGCGCGGTTAACTGCTGTTCGGTCACCGCTTCATTGTGCCCGCGCAGGCCGCCCGCACGGAAGCATCCGCCAGCAGCTGTCAGTCGCGATACCGTGCCGCTGTTACCGGTGTGACGCCTGCGGCGTGGCGCCGCGCTAGCTCACGGTAGATCTCCGGGTTGGTGTCCACCCATTCCTTCGCCGAGCCGCTGACCTCGCGCGCGATCCGGGCCGGCGTGCCGACTACCAGCATGCCGTCGGGGACCGTCATGCCGGGCGGCACCGTGCAGCCGGCGGCGACCAGGGCCCGGCTGCCGATGACGGCACCGTCAAGAACGGTTGCGCCGTTCCCGATCAGGGCCTCGGTGCCGATGACTGAGCCGTGCACCACGCACAGATGGCCAATCGTCGCGCCCGCGCCGACCTCGGTAACTGGGTCCTTCCCGCCGTGCAGCACCGAACCGTCCTGGATGTTCGCGCCGCAGCGCACGATGATCGGGCCGAAGTCGGCGCGCAGCACGGCCCCGTACCAGACCGACGCCTCGTCCTCGATGCGAACGTCACCGACCAGCGTCGCGGTCGGGGCAATCCAGGCGGTGGGGCTGACCGTCGGAGCATGACCCTCAAATGCGAAAAGCGGCATCCGGCAATGATCGCATTCGCTGCCGCCGCACGGCCATCACTGCCGGCTCGCCGGACGTGCTGCTAGGCCAGGTGGACGTACTCGTAGTCGAACGGCTTGCCATTGATGCCGTGCCGTGGCGGTGCTATCCAGGCGGCTATCTTGCCGCGCTCGTGGACAGGCTGCATCAGGGACCGGACATGAGTCTTGTCCAGCTGTGTCGGCAGCCACTGGCCGGACCGGCGCTGCCACTCGTCGGTAGTGAGGATCTCGCCGTCAGGGCTGGCCTCGATGCCCGCGAACGCCCCGACCTTGCGATTGAACGCGATGTGCGGGAGCTTCAGGCGCTGCGGCAGGCCGGCCTCGGCCAGGATCTTGTTCCACCGGTTAACGCCGCTCTGGCAATCGGCGATGTACTCGCGGCGCAGGTCGGTGTTGAGCCCGGTGAGCGCGGCTACCTCGGTCTGGCCGATGGTCTGCATGCCTGCCCCGGCGTCCAGCAGCGCGTCGACCATGATCGCGTCGCTGGTCAGCTTGTGGTCGTCCGCGCGCCTGGATTCACTCCAGCGCCCCTTGAGGCCAGCGGTGTAGTAGTTGGCCACGTTCGTCGAGGTCTCGCCGCCAAACAGGTCCAGTGACACCGAGTAGTGGAAGTTCAGGTACTTCTGGATGACGGTCAACGGGATGGCACCGTACGGCCCCGCGTCGTCGGTGTCGTGCTCCACCATCAGCTGCGCCGCCCGCTCCACTACCCGGTCCACCCCGGTGGTGCCGACGAACATGTGGTGCGCTTCCTCCTTGAGCATGAACTCGCAGGTGCGCGACAGCGGGTCAAACGCAGACTCTTTCAGGGTGCCCAGCTGGTACTTTCCGTCCCGGTCGGTGAAGTAGGTGAACATGAAGAACGACAGCCAGTCCGGCGTTTCCTCGTTGAAAGCCCCGAGGATCCGGGGCGAGTCGACGCTGCCGGAGTTCCGGTGCAGCAGTTCCTCGGCTTCCTCGCGACCGTCCCGGCCGAAGTAGGCGTGCAGCAGGTACACCATCGCCCACAGATGCCTACCTTCCTCAACGTTGACCTGGAATAGGTTGCGCAGGTCATACAGGCTGGGCGCGGTTGCGCCGAGGTTGCGCTGCTGCTCCACTGAGGCCGGCTCGGTGTCGCCCTGGATCACGATCAGCCGGCGCAGATCCGAACGGTATTCGCCCGGGATCTGCTGCCAGGCCGGCTCGTTCTTATGCTGGCCGAAGCCGATTCTCCGGTCCGGATCCCGCTCCGCGAGGAAGATCCCCCATCGGTAGTCGCGCATGGCCACGTGCCCGAAATGGGCCCAGCCCTCACGGCCGACGTTGACCGCGGTGCGCAGGTACACGTCCTGGGTGGGCAGCGTGGGGCCCATCGACTCCCACCAGTTCAGGAAGTTCGGCTGCCAGGACTCAAGCGCTCGCTGCAGCCGCCTGTCCTCGTGCAGGTCAACGTTGTTCGGGATCTTCTCGGTGTAGTCGGCGCCCGGGCCGCGCAGCGCACTGGTCATGGCTCAGACTCGCTTCCTGTCGAACTCCGCGCGCTGGCCCGTGCCGAACCTGCGCAATGCCCCGGCCTGCCCGGACGCATTCGGCCGGCTGAAGATCCAGTTCTGCCACGCCGTCAGCCGGCCGAAGATCTTCGTCTCGATCGTCTCCGGCCCGGCGAACCGGAAATTGGCCTCCATGCCGGTCAGGGCGTCCGGACTGAAGCTGGCGCGTTCCTCTACCGCCAGCCGTACTTCGTCTGCCCAGTCGATGTCATCAGGCGCGAAGGTGACCAGGCCAAGATCTGCTGCCTCGGCAGCTTCCAGCGACTGGCCAGCCGTCGCCAGGACGTCGGCAAGGCCGTCGTCGTCGCCGAGATACCGGGTCTGCAGCCGGGTCAGGCCGTTGCCCATCGGCAGCGGGCCGAGGTTCATCTCCGCGACGGTGATCGCGGCCGGCCCGGCCTGGCTGTCGCCTTCGGAGAACTCGCCAGCTAGCTGGTAGGACCGGTCAGCGGCGAGCGCCAGCTCCAGCAGCGAGCCGGCAAAGCAGCTGCCTGGCTCGATCACCGCAATCAGGCTGCGGCTCGTCACGTCCAGGCGCTTCAGGGTCCGCTTCAGGTAGTGCGCCACCTCGTTTGCCAGCCAGTCCGCGGGACTGGCCAGCAGCAGCCGGTCATAGCCGAGCACCCGGCCGGCGTCGCCCGTGGTCGCCAGCAGCCAGGTGCCGAGTTCCGGCTCGTTGGTGCGCAGATCAAGGATGAGGTCGTCGAGTTCGCGCGTCATGCGCAGGGTCCAGAAGTCCGCCCCGTCGGCGTGGAGCGCCGCGATGTCGGGCGGCGCATCCCGGTCCGGCCCGAATATCGTGATCTCGGCCGCGCCGCTGTCGCGATTCAGCTTCGCCGAGACCGTGGAATAGCAGATCTCGTCATAGCTGCGTTTCTTGACCAGTGGGGTGAGCCGGATCCCGGTCGCGCTGTCCGGGCGGTTCGACCGGGCGGCGAGCTGCGCGGCGCGGTCCGCGATGGCCTGCGCCCATTGCGCGCGCGGGACCGTCTCATCGACCAGCCGCCAGCTGACTGCCTTCTTTCCCGTGACACCTTCGGGCCGGGTGCACAGATAGTCGGCGATGTCACGGCGTACATGCCGTTTGTCCACGAGCCGGGTGAGGCCGCCAGTGCCAGGCAGCACGCCGAGAAGGGGCAGCTCGGGCAGCGACACAGCCGAGGACCGATCGTCGACGAGCATGATGTAATCGCAGGCCAGCGCCAGCTCGTAGCCGCCGCCGGACGCGGTGCCATTCACCCCGGCGAGGTACGCCTGGCCAGAGTGAGCAGCCGCGTCTTCGATGCCGTTCCGTGTTTCGTTGGTGAACTTGCAGAAGTTGACCTTCTGGTCATGCGCCGATCCGGCCAGCATCCGGATGTTCGCGCCGGCGCAGAAGATCTTGTCCTTCGCGCTAGTGAGCACGACCGCCCTGACTGCGGGGTGCTCGAACCGCAGCCGCTGCACCGCGTCGTAAAGCTCGATGTCAACGCCCAGGTCGTAGGAGTTGAGCTTCAGTTCATAGCCCGCCGCGAGCCCGCCGTCTTCGGCCACGTCCATGGCAAGCGTGGCGACGGAACCGTCGGCTGTGAGCCGCCAGTGACGGTAAGCGGCCGGTTCGGTGCGGAACTCGACAAGCTCGCGGCCAAGGTCAGCCGTCGCGGATCGTGCGGCGCCAGTCACCCTATTCATGCTACATCCATGTGGTTGAGCGTCAAGAGTTCGTAGCATATTCTGGCTGCTGGAGGAGGGCTGATGCCAGCAGACATGACGGGGAACGGGGCCGCTAGCGGGCTGGCCGTGGTGCTGACTGCAGAGCAGCCCGCCGGCTCGCCGGGCCGTCCCGACCGGGGCGCTAAAAGCGCGCGCGGCCTGCTGCTGACGGTACTCGGCGAGTTCGTCCTCCGGTCCGGCGGTACGGCGTGGACCGCTGCGCTGATCGACGTCCTTGGCCGGCTGGGGGTCGAGGAGAAGGCCACGCGCCAGGCGCTGATGCGGACGGCGGCGGACGGCTGGCTGTCAGCGGAACGAACAGGCCGCCGGACGTGCTGGCGGCTAACAGCCAGCGCAGAGCAGCTACTCACGGACGGCTCCGAGCGCATCTACGGATTCACTGCGGCGCGGCAGGCCTGGGACGGCACCTGGCTGCTCGTACTGGCCAGGGTTCCGGAGACAGACCGGCCGGCCCGGCATCGGCTGCGAACGCGGCTCACCTGGGCAGGCTTCGGCAGCCCGGCCCCGGGTGTGTGGCTGAGCCCGGATACCAGCCGTCAGGCAGAGGCCGAGCAGGTGCTCGCGAGCGCAGGCCTGCTGGCGGACGCGCAGATCTTCAAGGCGGAGTATGCGGCCGGCGGGCCGCTCGCTGCGATGGCCCGCTCGGCGTGGGACCTGGACCAGATCGAGCAGCGTTACGAGGAATTCTTCGCGGACTTCAGCCAGCCCGCTGGGGCCGACGAGCTGGCCCGGCTGACGGAACTTGTCCATCGATGGCGGCGGTTTCCCTGGATAGACCCGGTTCTGCCGGCGCAATTGCTGCCGGATCCCTGGCAGGGCTCGGTTGCCGCCCGGTTGTTCCGGGCGCGCCACGCCGAGCTCGCGCCTGGTGCCATGGCCGAATGGCAGCGGATAATGCAAGCAGCGTCATGAACCTCCCCGATAACGCGCAGCCAGCCGATCGCGACTGGCCGGCGCGACCAGCCGCCGACGCAGCCTTGGCATGGCTGCGGCCGTCGCCGCGCTTGCTGCGCGCCCGCCGGATCGAGCTCGCCCTGATCGCGGTGCCGCTGGCGGTGATCGGCGGGCTGGCCGGTCTGGCCGCGTCAGCCGCAGCGGGCGCCGGAGTCGCGGCCGCGATCGTCGTCGCGGCCTTGCTAGCCGAGCGCTTCCTGGCCCGGCGGGTGGCGGCCTGGCAGTACGCCGAGCGCAAGGACGACCTCATGGTTCGCCGCGGCGTGCTGATCCGCCGTCAGTCGGTCATCCCCTATGGGCGGATGCAATTCATTGACGTAACGGCAGGGCCGGTAGAGCGCAGCCTGGGCCTGGCGACGCTGCGGATGCACACGGCCGCGGCGGCCAGCGACGCCCGGATCCCCGGCCTTGATCAGCAGGTAGCTGCCGGATTGCGCGATCAGCTTGCCGCGCTGGGCGAGGCGCAGGCGGCCGGGCTGTGACCGGCGGCTCGCCGCCTTCCCAAGGAGATGGCGGCCAGCTGGCGGCACATGCGCCGACGGCAGACTCACTGCCCGCCGGCTCAGTTGCGGCCAGCCTGGCGGATCCGGCCGCGCCCATTGACGACATGGGCACCTGGCATCGCCTGCATCCGCTGTCCCCGCTGGTCAGCGCGGGCTCGCGGCTGGCCGGAATCATCGTCATCCTGCTCGGCATCGCGGTGGCCAAGCAGCGTCAGGCGAGCAGCGATCTAATCGGCGACGGGGTCGTCATCGTCATCGTGCTGGCAGCCGGGGTGATCAGATGGCTGGTCACGCGCTGGCAAGTGGCGCAGGGAGTGCTGCGGGTGGAGACAGGGCTGCTGCGGCGCGATTCGCGCCGGTTCCCGCTGTCTCAGGTGCAAGCGATTGACGTGGTGCAGAGCGGGCTGGCGCGGGTACTTGGCCTGGCGGAACTGCGGCTGCGAGTGGCCGGGGGCGATGCGTCGCGCGGCGGCCGGCTCGCCTGCCTGCGGCGCGCCGACGCGGAGCGGCTGCGCGCGCAGTTGCTGGCGCTCGCTGGCACGGCCGCATCGACGGCTCCGGTACCGGGCCCGGTGACAGCGGCCCGGGCAGCGGATCCGGTGACGGTGGCCGCGGCAGGTTCGCTGTCGGCAGCGGAAGCGGATCCCGCGGCTACCCCGGCCTCAGCCCATGCCGCGCTGGGTGCGGAACGGACGCTGTTCAGGGTCAGGCCCGGTCGGCTCGCCGCTGCCGTGCTGCTGAGCGACGCTGGCCTGGGAGCCGCGCTCGCCGCCGGCCTGCTTATCATCGTTGCGGAGGTCAGCAGCAGCCTCAGCGTCGTCGCGTCGTTCCTGCCCGTCGGGCTGGGCGCGGTGCTGGGCACCTGGCGTCAGTTCAGCGCCGAGTTCGCGACGACCGTGGCGGACGCTCCGGACGGGCTGCGTCTGCGGTCCGGCCTGATCCAGACCTCGGCGGAGACGATCAGGCCCGGTCGGGTCCAGGCGGTGCGCCTCGTCGAGCCGCTGATCTGGCGCGCCCTCGGCTGGTGCCGGCTTGAGGTCGACATTGCCGGGCCGCGCGAGCACGGTGAAGACCGGTCAGAGGGGCGGCGCCTGCGCACGCTGATTCCGGTGGGCTCACGCGCCGATGCCGAGCAGATGATGAACGAGTTGCTCATCGACAGGCCCCGTCCGCTCAGGCGTCCGCCTGCGGCGGCGCGCTGGAAGGCACCGCTGTCGTATCACTTTCTCGGCTCGGGTGGCGACCAGCGGTACGTGGTCGCTGCACGCGGGCGCGTCTGCCGGAAAACCACCTGGGTCCCGTTGGAGAAGGTGCAGAGCATCCGCTGGGTGCAGGGGCCGGTGCAGCGCCGGCTGGGCCTCGCCACGATCCGGCTCGACGTAGCGGGCCGCCGGGTGACCGGAGATCTTCAGGACCGCGCCGCAGCAGAGGCGGCGGAACTGCTTGCCCGGCTTCCCGATCTTGCTCGTGCGGCGCGGGCTCGGTCAGCCTGATGGCCGGCCTGAGCGCCGTGTCGTCAGGACGGCGAAGACGATGACGTTGCTGAGGTAGTGCCCGGTAGCCGAATCGAAGGTACCGCCGCAGGTGATGAGCCTGAGTTGCGAATCCGGTACGGGCCCGTAGACCTGAGCGGTGGGGAAGTGAGCCTTCGCGTAGGTGCGCACGGCCGTAACCCGGAAGACCGCGAGGGTGCCGTCGGCACGCCGCACGTAGATGAGGTTGCCGGGCTTGAGCTCTCGCAGCCGGAAGAAAATCCCGGGACCCCGATAGGAGTCAATATGGCCGGCAATGACAGCCGACCCGGTAGCGCCCGGACGCGGGCTGCCGGTATACCAGCCGGCTACCGCGGTGCTGGCCGGCACCTGCAACGCGCCTGAGGCTGTCAGCCCTAGCCTGATCAGGCGCGTCCGAACTCCGATCCGGGGAATGTCGAGTGACCTCGGCGCGGCTACCGGGCCCGGCGCAGCCGCGGGCGCGGCAGCCCAGTGGCCCTTCGGTATCGGCACAATCGGCGTCGGCCCCAGCGGCGTGGCCGGGCTGGGCGTCTGACTAGCCCAGGCGAGCCCGGCCACGGCCGCGCCCACCACGACAGCCCCGAGGATGGCGGTGAGAGCAGCCCACGGCCGGCGAACCAGCCGGGCGCCCGACGCGTGCTTGCCATCGGTGCCGCGCCGGCGCCGCAGTGCGGTCGGCTGCTCAGCGGGCATGCAAGGCGGGCCTGCGTCGCCTGCCGAGCCGGATCACGCCGGTCAGCGCACCCGCCAGCCCGACCAGCCCGGCCGCTGCCCATGGCAGCAGCGGCGCACCCGGATGCGGAGCCGTTCCGCCCAGCCCGGTCTGCACAGCGCCGGCCGGGGCGACCTTGCTGCCGGAGGCGTCCAGCAGGTCGTCGATGGCTAGCTTGCCGGGCTCGTCCAGTACGACCAGGGTATGGATGGATCCGGCGGCCAGGCTGATCGACGCCGTCGCCGTCTCGCTCGAGCCCTTGACCTTGACGACCCAGGTACCCGGACTCACCGTCTGGAAGCTCGTCACGCTGCCAAACCTGAGATGGGTGGCAAGTGCGTCCTTACCGGCCGTCACGGTTACCGTGTCTTGCTGCAAGGAGGCCTGGATGACGCGGACGAGAGCCTTGCCGGGCGGGGTGGTCAGCCGGTCGGGAATAACGACGAGCCGCAGGCCAGAGGCCGGACCCATGCCAGCCACGGTGTAGGAGTGCCCGGCCGCCACGTCGACCGCAGTCGACAGGACCGGCTTCGAGCTGGGCTTGGCTCCGGCGAGTCGCATGGCGACGGTGTAATCGCCGGCGGCCACCTGCTCGTACCCTGACACATCGCCGTAGCTCACATGCTTGAGAACGACCTCGGCGGTCGGGTTGCCGAACGAGTACAAGTACACGTCGACCGCAGGGGTATTCGGTGAGAAGTGGGCCAGCCTGATCCAGCCGACCCTGGCTGACGCGGAAGCGAACGGGACCGTGACCGCAAGCTGGCCGACGGCAAGCACGATGACGGCGAAGCTGACGGTGGCTGCCGCGCGGGCGAGTCGTGATGTCCTGTTAGCGAGCATTAGTGCCTTCCCTTCCGGGAGCAGGGGTTCGGGAGCTTCCGCGAGCCGGGCCATCACTGCTGCGCTCCAGCGGCGAGCAGTCCGGTCGGGCTCGGGGCGGGGAATTCAGCCTGCACAGTTGCTGTATGGCCGTCGACCTGGGAGGAGACATGGGCCTGCAGCGGTGGCC
>JBKQTJ010000012.1:0-44452 GCA_052143255.1 Streptosporangiaceae bacterium
ACGCTGGCCTGGCATTTTGGCCTGTGGTACGCGCCGAGGCCATCCGGGCGGATGTGCTCGATGACGAGCTGCCCCCGCCACCGGCGGGCTAGCGGTACGGCAGGCCCCGGCAGGGCCTTTCCACGGCCCGTTCGCCGTCCGCGGCACGGCCAGGTGTCAGGACTGCAGCGTCGCTCAGCAGCCAGCCAAGAGCGCGCCAGGGTATCGCCCACTGCACCCCGCCGAAATTTGTGCGACGAAACTGCAATGCGCGGTGCCAGCATCATGACTGTGGGCATGCTTACAGAGAGATGGCATGATTTCGGCTTCTGCGCGCCAGCTCGGGGCGAGAGGGCCGACCACCCGTCGGCTTCAGAGGCGGTCGGGACGGTTGCTGCTGCCCGGTATTGTCCGTCCATGATGCCTGCCACGAAGCCGTCCCGTGTTACTGCGAGGCGATCACGGGCGGTCGGGGCCGCCCTGTGCCTGGTGGCGGCCGTGGCCTTCGCCAGCGGCTGCTCGTCGGCTCACTCCCCAGCTCACTCCGGTGGCCATCAGCCAGCTACCGCGGTCGCCGTACGGTCAATAGCACCGGTTGTCGAGCACTGGGGGTCTTTTTTCGGCGCCAAGAAAGGGAATTTCGATATCGAAAAGTCCCCGGTCGCCGTAACTTTGCCTCGCGCCGTCGTCGAGGTCGGAAGCTCGAACTCGACCGAGTACGCGCTACTGGCCAACGGGAGCCTTTATGCCTGGGGCATGGGCAATGCGGGTCAGCTTGGCGACGGCGGCACCGGGAACTCCTTCAGCAAGCCGGTGCGAGTGAGCTTTCCCGCTGGGGTCAAGATCGCGTCGATACCGGCCGATGCCATGCCGTTCGACACCGGTCTGGCAGTCGACACCGAGGGGCGGGTCTGGGGCTGGGGCCGTAATGGCGGAGGCGAGCTCTGCCTGGGGAACAAAAAGACCTATGGCACCCCGGTGAAGCTCGCGTTTTCCGGTGTGACCGCCCTGGCCGGGGCGAGCAATCACGCCCTCTATGACGCTCACGGGATCGTGTACGCATGCGGCCAGAACGTTGACGGTGACCTCGGCATCGGCAGCTGGCGCAGCAGCACGACGCCGGTGGCGGTGGCGAGGCTGGCCCGATCGTCGGTCACCAGGCTGGTGGCCGCATTCGCGAACTCCGGGGCGCTGCTGTCTGACGGCGAGTACCTCGACTGGGGTTACAACGCGGGCGGCCAGCTCGGCGACGGGCACATCGGCCGCCAGTCCGATGTCCCGGTCCGGGTTCGCCTGCCCCATCGGGTGACAGACGTTGCGCTGGGAGGGTCGATCTGGCGGAACGGGCAGACCCTGGTGATGTTGTCGGACGGCTCGCTGTGGGCCTGGGGCAATGGCAGGGGTTTCCAGCTGGGCGACCGGAAGCGAGGGCCGCAGCCATTCCCGCTGCGGTTCTATCCTCCCGCCGGGGTTAAGTACGTGAGCCTGGCCACCGGATCGACCACCTCGTATGCCATTTCAGCGACCGGGGCGGTGTACGCCTGGGGTGTCAGCCACGTAGGTCAGGTCGGCAACGGAAGGACGTCCACGGCACGGACTCCGGTCCTGGTGGCCCACGGGGCCACATCGATCTCCTCAACCGCCAACAACGTGGTCATCAATGTCCCGGCCGGGACGTGACGCGGCAGCGTCGGCCTGGTCACCCGCGCCTGACCATGGTGGAGGTCCTGTCCGGAGTAGCGAGTGCCCCGGCGACAGGCGTCGCCGGGGCACAGCGCCACTGACCCTTAGAAGCGGATCCGCCAGACGCCACGGCCGTGAGTCGCGGCGTAGATGTAGTTATCCGGGCCGACGGTGAGATCATCCACCCCTGCATTGGGCAGCCCGTGGCCGAGGCGGAGCCAGAAGGTATTGGCCCCCTCGCCCTCACGAGCGGTAAACAGGCCGCCATCGGTGGCCAGCGCCAGCCTGTGGTGCATGAGCACCAGGGCATCGGATGCGATGTCCGGCAGGTTGCCGGAGATGTCAGTCCACGTCTTACCGCCGTCCCAGGTCTCGAATACGTGACCGACGCCGCCGCCTGGTACCCACCTGCGGGAGTAGCCGTTGAAGATGGCATATGCATGCGCGGGGTCGCTCGGGTCAACGGTGACGCCGGCGATGTAGCGGTCCGGCAGCCCGGTCATGTTCACCTCATGCCAGGTGCCGCCGTAATTGGTGGCGATGCCGGAGGCGAATGCCGGTCCGGGGTTGCCGCCGCCGCCGACCCACGCTGCGTAGATGATGCTGCCGTTATCTGCCGACGACAGCGCCGTGACCGCGTTGCCAGTTCCGGTGTCGTATACCGGGGTCCACGAGCAGGCGGTATCGGTGCAACTGGTGTTCCAGCCGTCCGTCGTGACCCACACGTACTGGCCGCCGGTAACCCACACGTCCGCGTTCTGCTGGTCCGGCACGAGCGGCGTGACGAACCGTGCGTTCGGGTCGCAGTCGGGCCTCGGCGCCAGGCCGACCTCTTCCTGGCCAACGCAGGTGGGACTGATGTAGTCCGCGAACGAATGCCCGCCGTCGGTTGAGGAGTACATCGTGCCATCGACATACTCGCCGACCATGTTGTTGCCGTTCTGCGGATCGACGACCACGTCAAAGCCGTCGCCGCCGGCCGCCTCGGACATCTGAGTAGTCCTGTTGCTGACCACCGACGTGCCGTTGTCCTGCATGCCGCCGATGACCTGGGTACCTCCACCGGGGAGCAGGCCCGCCCGAGCGTCGTAGTACTGCATGGTCCGCAGCGAGGTATTCAGGTCAGTCCACTGACCATCCTCGGCATCGTCGGACAGCGGCCTGCTGTATACGCCTCCGTCGTTGCCGATGACGATCTGGCCATCCGTGATCATCATCGCGTGCTGGTCAGGATGGGTGGTGTTCGGACAGGTGTTTGTCGCATCGCACGCGAACGGGTAGTTCCAGTACGGGCTGGCCGCGACCCAGCTCTGGCCAGCATTGGTGGACTCGAAGACCTCTTCCAGGCCGGCGTAGACGTGATCCGGGTTGCTGGGATCAACGGCCAGGACCTGGTTGTACCAGGCCTGGACTCCGACGCCGTAGCCAGAACCGACGCTCAGCGCGGAGCCGGAGCCGGCCAGCGTGGCCTCGTCACCGATCATCGTCCACGGGCCGGACACGCTGGCGGGGTTTCCGGAGGACACGAAGATGCCCTGCAGGACCGACTCGTCACCCGCTGTGAGCATGGCCGGGGACTGCACGATCGCGTAGAGCTTTGTCCCGTCCGCGGAGTAGGCGAACGTGGTCCGGCCGATGTCGCCGGTGTTTATGTCGCCCGTCGGAGTGACCCCGGTGAAGTGGTGCCCGTGGTCGGTCGACTCGTAGAAGCCGTTGTTCTCGGTATTGCCCGGACCGTGCCAGCCGATAGCCGCGATGACGTCACGGCCGTGCGAGCCCGGCACGACGGCGACATCTGTCACCTGCTGGTCGTACGGCGGGCTGTCCACGGGGCCTGCGGGATCGAGGACCTCGGCCCACTGGCCGGTGCGGGCCGAGTACCGGAACAGCCCGTTGTCGGTGGCCGCGTAGGCGTTGCCGCGATGGTCGAAGGCGATCCGGAAGATCGAGTCGGATGCCATCGGGCTGATTCCGTCGACATCGCCGACCGGCTCCCACCTCGCGCCGTTGTCGAAGGAACGGTAAACGCCCGTGCCCGCGTAGGCGTCCTGCGACACGTTCGCCTCACCGGTGCCAACCCACAGCGAGCCGTCGACCGGGTCGATGGCGATCGAGCCGATCGACAGTGTCGGCATGTTATCGAACACCGGCGTCCAGTGCTGGCCTTGGTCCCACGACCGCCAGACGCCGCCGTCGGCCGCGCCGAGGAACCACGCGCCGTCCGGGGCTGCGGCGAGCGCGGTGACACGCCCGCTCACAAGGGAGAAGCCCGCGCCCTGGTTGCCCCAGAACGGGTCGGTGTAGTTACTGGGCTCGGCGTTGTAGGGCTGATCGGTGAACTCCTGCCAGCGGCCGTGGGTGGCGGGCAGGGCGTCCGCCTGCTGCTCCGCGCTCGCGAGCGCCGGGCCGTTGACGGCAGCCGCTGGCGCGGTCCGCTCGAAGTCGTACTGGGCGTTCTGATCCGCCAGGTCGTTATCGTCAGGCGTGCTGTTGACCGAGCCCGAGCTAGCCGCCGCGGCTGCCGTGCTGGCCTTGGCATGGGATCGAAGATAGACGTTCAGGGCATGCTGCCGCGCGGCAAAGCCGTGCAGTGCGCCTGGTTTCGAGTCGAGTGAGGACCCGGCCGCAAAGCCGGCCCCGCCGAGAGAGATCACCGTGCCCAGTGCGATCGAACCGAACAGGGCCGCGCGCCACCGGCGCTTCGGATGCTGCATTCCGCCTCCATTCGACACCGCTGTCAAGGCCCAGCAGACGAAACAGATATTCACACATTTGATCGAGACGGACAATAATTTGCTGTAAATGTTGAAGTTGATCTACAAATCAGGCAACCGAACCGGCGTCATTGCCGGCATCGCCTGCAGGCTCGCCGTCTTCGCGGTCATCACGGCGCGCCGGCATTAAGCGCGGGCAGGGCGCCGCAGGTGCGCTACACGACAAGATGGCGGGTCCCTGAAAGTTCGCGATGGCGGGCCCGCCTTCATCATGAGCCGGGCAGTTCGCGCCATTCAGACGCTGCCAGGCCGGGACAGCGCGAGCCGGCGGCGACCTTGGTCGGCGGTCGAGGCCCGCATATGAGCGAGGCGCCCGCTAAGTGCGATTCTCCCGGCGCGAGATTTGGCGGCGAGACGGAGCAGACTGACCCAGGCCGATACACACGGGTTGGGTGGGCTTATCGGCCTGCCGATAGGCCCTGAACACCGTCCTGGGGTTCAGGCCCCAGCTGGGTCCCGGGGAAGCGTGACCCGCAGGACGCCTGGCGTGTAAGGACTAGCCGTCACCGTGAAACCAGCCGCCGAAAGGATGTCGCGGAACTTCTGCAGTTCGCGCTCGCGCCTTCTCCTCGCGCCGGGAAAGCCGGGAAAGCCAGGAAGAAAGTTGACCCCGACCCACCCGCCCTCGGGGTCGCCTTCAACCAGAAAGCCCGGCCGGCCACCTTCCCACTCCTGGTAGCCGGCGCCTCGCAGCGCTAACCGGACCCGGTCAGCAGCCAGGCTGGTGTCCATGCGCCACGTAGTACCACAGACCCACTAGCTTGCCTAGCCGACAGGGCGGGCAAAACGGGCGCACCGCATGTGGAAGGAGCTGGAGCGCGCGCGTTACCTGCGCTACTACCATGGCTGGGCGGGTGCGCTGCCGCGGCATAGGGCACTCCTGCCCGCCCGCTAAGTCCCTGCCACGGTCATTTACGGTCCGGGCCGCGGCAGCGCACCCGTAATGTGAGACGCGCCCGGAGTGCGCCTGGTTCACATAGGTTCGCTAAGCTTTGCCCGGCCGGCGCGCCGAATGACCCGGCGAGCAGCATCTCCGGCTCGCTGAGCTTGCCCTGGAGCATCAGCCGCAGCCAGCCCTGATGTGATCGCCTCGGCGCCGGCCGTGATCGCTTTCCAAAGCCGCCCGGAATCCGCAGTTGCGTGGCCATAGCCTGACCTGCCAATGGCAATAAGCCGCGGTCGGCGGCCAGATGGCTCACAATCAGCACCTATGGGGCAGATAACACCGCAGGTTCTGGAAGAACACGCTGCAACCCTGGAGCTCATCAACTCCGAGCTATCCGCGAGCCTCGCGCGGCAGGCCTCTGTCAGTCACAGGCTCGACGCGAAGGCGACACTCCTGGTGGGCTACGCCGGAGCCGTGTCTTCGTTCCTGGCCGCTCAACATCACCGGCAGCCTGTCCTGGCGGGCCTGGCATTCGCCGCATTCGCGGCTGCGGCCGGCTCCGGGATCGCGGCTTCCGCCGTCCGCCGCCACCAGGATGTCCCGGCACCGCGCACGCTGCTAACGAAATACGTCACCAGGTCCAGGGCTCAGGCACTCGCCGCGCTCGCAGCCACCAGGGTCGAGGTTTTCGAGAGCAACGCCCGCGGAAACACCAGCAAGACACGCTGGTGGCGGATCAGCCTGGGCTGCATAGCAATCGGCATGACGCTCATGATTTTCGCGCTGACGACTACATACTGGTAGCCATGACTGATACGCCGGGCGACGGCGACGACCTGGTGAAGCAACTCAGCGATGAGGATCTGAAGCACCCCTACGCAGAGGGCGGTTCTCGCGGCTCGCCATACGGGCCGCCGGCGGCATCGCCTAGCCCGCAGCCTCCTCCTGCACGCGCCCCGGAAGCGGTCGGGCGCATGAGGCGGCTTCTCAGGCGAGCGCTGCGCGGGAATCGCTAACTCACGAGCCGGACGCGGCCAGTGGAGGCCCAGCCGAGACATCCGCCTGCTGGGCGCGCGTACCTGGTGCGGCCATATGAACGCGCCTCGGGCCGCACGTCTGACGCACGAACGGAAGGAGGCCCGTTCCTCATGATGAGAAGCGAGCCCCTGACCCTGGTCGGGGTGGCCGGATTTGAACCGGCGGCCTCTTCGTCCCGAACGAAGCGCGCTGCCAAGCTGCGCTACACCCCGCCGACCGCCCGAGAAGTCTAGCTGATCCCGGGTACCAGCGTGAGCAGCGTAGCTTCCGGCCGACAGCAGAACCGAACGGGGGCGTACGGTGAGGTACCCAGCCCGGCAGACACATGCAGCCAGGGCTCGCTGTCCGCCCCGGTGCCCGGGTAGCGGTGCAGGCCGCTGGCTAGCTCGCGCGAGATGCCGCAATTGGTGACCAGGGTCCCGGTGCCGGGCAGGCAGACCTGGCCGCCGTGTGTGTGACCAGCCAGCAGCAGGTCGAACCCGTCGGCAGCGAACCTGTCCAGCACCGGCGGCTCAGGTGAATGCAGCACGCCAAGGCGCAGGTCGGCCGCCGGGTCGGCGGCGCCCGCGATCTGGTCGTACCGGTCCCTGCGGACATGCGGGTCGTGCACCCCGGCGATCTCGATGTCGTGGTCGGCGGCCTTGATCCGGCCGCGCCTGTTGTTGGCGTTCAGCCAGCCCGCGCTCTCCATGCCCTCGCCCAGTGCCTCCCAGGGCAGGTCGGGTTGGTGCCGCCGGTGCTCGTCCGCGCTGGTGCGCCAGAGGTAGCGGGCCGGGTTTCTTACCGTCGGCGAATACAGGTCGTTCGAGCCATAGACGAAAACGCCGGGGCGGTCCAGCAGCGGGCCGAGCGCAGCGAGGAAAGGCCCGACGGCCTCCGGGTGCGCGATCGAGTCGCCTGTGTTGACCACCAGGTCGGGCTCCAGCGCGTCAAGTGACCGCAGCCACGACATCAGCCGATGACGGCCGGGCGTCAGGTGCGCGTCGGAAATATGCAGGATGCGTAGTTGCGCTGAGTCGGCTGGCAGCACCGGCACTACCTGTTGCCGGAGAGCGAACCAGTTCCGCTCGATGACCGACGCGTAGCCGAGTCCGGCCGCGCCCGCCAGTGCCGTTACCGTCAGCAGGGATCGCGCTCGCATTCATTTATCGTGCCACGTCCGCGGTAGTGGACCTGCCGCCCGCGCCCGCAGCCCAGCGCCTGGAACGGCAGGATAGGCCTCATGCCGACAATCAAGGACCAGCTCAGGGCAGATCTGACAGCAGCAATGAAGGCCCGCGACCAGACGCGCACGCGGACGTTGCGGATGGCCCTGACTTCGATTAGTAACGAGGAAGTGTCCGGCGCCGCCGCCCATGACCTCACCGACGAAGAGGTGCTCAAGATCCTGGCCAGGGAAGCCAAGCGGCGCCGGGAGGCAGCCGCAGCCTTTGCGGATGCCAGCCGCGACGACCAGGCTGCGGCGGAGCGAGCCGAGGAGCAGGTACTGGCCAGCTACCTGCCCGCCCAGCTGAGCGATGCCGAACTCGCTGCCATGGTGGTCGCCGCGATCGCCGAGACCGGCGCGTCCGGGCCGGCCGCCATGGGCCAGGTTATGAAAGTCCTGACGCCCCGGGTGGCGGGCCGGGCCGAAGGCAGCAGGTTGGCCGCCCTGGTCCGCGCCAAGCTAGCTGGTTAGCGCGCCGCGGTCTAGTGCCTCGGCGGCGGGATGCCCTTACCGCCGCCACCGTGCTTTTTCTTGGGACCGCCAATAGTCTTCGGCGCACCGAGCCCGTTGCCCATGCTGAAGTACTGCAGCGGCGGGTACACGAACCCGATCGGCGGGCCGAGATCAGCGCGCAGGAAGGTCTCCTCCCAGGTCGCGCCGGGAGCGTTGTCGCCGTACATCTGGCTCGGGCACTGGAATCCGCCGAACTGCGGAAGGTCGGTGTAGCAGGCCTGCCCGCCGAACATCTGACCCGCCGGGGACGTCGGGTCCTTCGGGTTGAACACCGAGACGTAGCCGGCCAGCGTCGGCGTATAGCCCGCGAACGCGGCATAGTAACCGCTGTTAGCCGTGCCGGTCTTGGCAGCGGCCGGCCGGCCGATCCCCCGGCCGTCTGCCGTCGCGCCTGGCACCGTCAGCACACCCTGCAAGATGAAGTTGGCCGCGTCGGCGACGCCCTTCGGCATGTCCCGGTAGCAGGTCGCCTTGTGCACAGGAATCTGCTTGCGGGAGGCCAGCACGACGATCTTCTCAAGAGCCTGCGGGCTGCAGTACCAGCCACGAGCGGCTACCGACGCGTACGCGGCTGCCATGTTCATGGGCGAGACGTTGACCTCGCCGAGGGTGAAGCCGGGCAGATTATCGGCCGAGTAACCGTAAGTCTTATCCGGCTTGAGCAGTGACCTGCCGTCCGGCCTGGTCATCCCCATCTTCACCGCGGTCTTGACCACGTTGCACAGGCCGACCTGCTGCTCGAGGTGGGCGAAGTAGATGTTGACGGAGATGACGGTGGCGAGATCCATCTGCCAGACCTGGCTACCGCTGGACGGTCCCTCGGCGTTGTGGAACAGGAAGCCGTTTACGGGCTGTCCCTGGCAGTTGAAATACGGCCCGACGAACTGCGGGGACTTGATCGCGATCTGATGGCCAAGCGGGTAGCCCTGCTCCAGCGCGGTGATCAGTGTGAAGATCTTTGATGACGAGCCCGTCTGCACGCCGATGCCGCCGCCGTACTGCGTGTTAACCGCGTAGTCGATCGAGTCCTGGGTGCTGAAAGTCCGGTCGACTGCGATGGCCCGCACCTGGCCAGTGCCCGGCGTCATGAGGACCTCGGTGTCGGCGAGGTGACCGGGGTTCAGGCTGAGGTTGTGCGCCGGCAGTACCGAGTCGACTGAGTGATCGGCTGCCAGCTGGTCGCGCACGTTCAGGGTCGTGTAGATCGCCAGCCCGCCGGTGGTGTTGATCTGCTTCCACAAGTCCGGGTAGTTAATCTCCAGCACGTGCTGTAGGTAGTCGCAGAAGAAGGCAACCTTGGATGCTTGCGGGCTAGCGCAGCCATTGTTCAGCGGCGCCGCGGACATCTTGAGCACGATCGGTGTCTTTTCGGCGGAGACCGCCGCTGCCTTGCTGACGTAGTGCAGCTTCCACAGCCGGCCCAGGACCTCGTTGCGCCGGACTTTCGCGGGGCCGGGGTGAGCGACCGGGTTGTACTGCGACGGCGACTGCACGATGCCGGCAAGCAGCGCGGCTTGCGGCAAGGTCAGCTTAGAGGGGGGCTCGCTGA
Source organism: Streptosporangiaceae bacterium (assembly GCA_052143255.1). GTDB lineage: Bacteria > Actinomycetota > Actinomycetes > Streptosporangiales > Streptosporangiaceae > JAJYUU01. The sequence goes on from JBKQTJ010000012.1 coordinate 9,630, forward strand.
AGTAAACCCGCGACGCTACCTCGATGCCGTAGGCGTGGTTGCTGTAGAACGCCACGTTGAGGTAGGCCGCCAACAGCTGATGCTGCGTCATCTGATGCTCGACGTCCGCGGCGATGCGCAGCTGCTGGATCTTGCGCCGGAGGTCGGGGTAGATCGCCGCGTACAGGGCCTTCGTATTGCTCCCGGCCTGCAGCTCGCGCACGTTCTTCACGTACTGCTGGGCCAGCGTCGAGGCACCCTGGAGCCCGTTGCCGGCTGAGTTGTGCAGCAGCGCTCGGATGGTGCCACGGGGGTCAAGGGCGCCCTGGGTGTAGAAGGGGGCGTCCTCGATCGCCACGATCGCATCGCGCATAACCGGCGCGATCTGGTTGTAGGTGACCGGTACCCGGTAGATGTTGTTCGGGTAGAGGTAGGTGATGACGTGTCCCTGCGAGTCGTAGATCACCGATCGCGACGGCGCCGTGCCCAGGGTGCCGACAGGCAGCGTATTAAAGGTGTTGGCAGCGTCGCGGGCAGCTACGCCGACGATCCCGATGGCCGGGAGCACCGCCGCGGCGGCCAGCACCGCGGCTACCACGGTCATCACGATGAGGCGGCCGGCCGCATCGTACTTTGCGCCGGCGCGGCGCCAGGGATTTTGCACCTGAACAGGTTACGCTGCATCGGCAAGTAGCAGCGATAGGCAGCGGTTATTTGCACTCCAGAAGCCCCCCAGACGTCGCGAAGGCCACCGCGAGATCAGCCAGCCCGCGCCAGCCCGCGCAGCTCGCTCCGTACAGTGCCGGCAGTGTAGCCGTAAGTCACTGCAGACTGAATAGCTCATCTGGGCTATTCAGGAAATGGGTCGGCTGGGGTCTAGCGCTGCGCGCCGGACTTCCGTAAGTTACTCTTCCGCGACCATCACTCGCCGGAGCCGGTCGCCAACAGGCGGCTCCGGACCGCAACTGAACGCCACCCGGGCGTGATCAACCCCCCCCGCGGGCGTGACGATCAGAGGAGCTGGGCCAACATGTGGATCTCGGACTGGACTGCGCGTGCCGCGTGCAAGGGGACTGACCCAGACGAGCTCTTCGTCCAGGGCGCGGCGCAGAACCGGGCCAAGCTGATCTGCCGTGGCTGTCCAGTCCGGACCGAATGCCTTGCTGACGCCCTCGACAACCGGATCGAGTTCGGCGTGTGGGGCGGAATGACCGAGCGCGAGCGCCGGGCGCTGCTGCGCCGCAGACCCGATGTGGCGTCCTGGCGCGACCTGCTGGAGAACGCCCGCGACCATTACGAGCGGACCGGGGACGAGCTCGTCGCGAGCTAGCTCGTCGCTGCACCCACGGGGCTCCGCCCCCAGAGCTGCACTCCCCGCGCGCGGCTCCGCGTCCCAAGCACATCCCTGCAGATCAGGCCGCCAGCACCCTACGTTGGTCGTCCTGCGTCGAATGCGGTCCCGATCCGCCGCAGTCCGTCGAGATCGTGAACATCCTCAGCCTGAGCTGGCACCTCTGCTACCGGAACCAGCGGATGGGCAGCGGTGAAGTGCTCGGCGGTTCTGCGCTGCACGGCCGCTTGCTCAGTCCGCTCGGCATGCAGCCTTAGCGCCGCGATGGCAAGTGCATTCGCCTCCGGCTCAGCTGCCGACGCCCCCGACTGTCCGCCTGCAGCCTGCAGCACCTCTGCGGCGGCCAGGCTCCTGGCTGCGGACAAGTGAGTCGCAGGCAGCTGCAGCATCCGGTTCAGCACGAGCCCGGCCAGCGGCATTCTCTCGGTGTCCAGGCGCTCTACGAAATATGAGGCCTCCCGCAGCGCGTCGTCCTCGGGCGCTGCTACGACCAGGAAGGCGGTGCCCGGGGCTCGGAGCAACTGGTAGGTGTACTCAGCCCGCTCCCGGAAGCCGCCGAACATCGTGTCCAGCGCGCTGACGAAGGTCTGCACGTCCCTCAGCACCTGAGTACCAAGGATCTTCGTCAGGACGCCGGTAACCACGCCGAATCCGGCATTCAGCACCCGCAGGTACGCCCGCCCGCCGACCTTCGCCGGAGCGACCAGCAGGCGCAGCAGCTTGCCGTCAAGGAACCGGCCGAGCCGCTGCGGAGCATCGAGGAAGTCGAGCGCGGACCGGCTCGGCGGCGTGTCAACGACGATGAGGTCCCACTCTTCGGCCCGCCGCAGCTGACCGAGCTTCTCCATCGCCATGTACTCCTGGGTGCCCGCAAAACTTGATGAGAGCGACTGGTAGAAGGGGTTCGCCAGGATCTGGGCAGCGCGATCCGGATCAGCGTGCGCCTCCACGATCTCATCGAAGGTTCGCTTCATGTCGAGCATCATGGCGTGCAAGCTCCCGGCAGAGCCGGCCCCGTTCCCCTCCTGATCGCGGCGGTCCGCCGACCCGATGCCTTGAACGAGCCTGGGGGTGTTGTCCAGTGAGGTGAGGCCCATGGACTGGGCCAATCGCCGGGCCGGGTCGACCGTCAGCACCACGACATGCCGGCCGTGCTGAGCTGCTCGCAGGCCGAGAGCGGCCGCGATCGTGGTCTTGCCGACGCCGCCTGAGCCACAGCAGACGATGATCCGGGTCCGCCGATCATCAATCAGCCGGTCCACATTGAGCACTGGCGGCTTGCGAGCTGTCATCAGGCAAACCTTTGCTCGTGCAAGGCCGCTGCCAGCCGGTAGAGTCCGGCCAGGTCGATGCGGCCGGTGATCCACGGCAGCTGGTAACAAGGTTGCCCGGCTGCCTCGAGCCGCTGCTGCTGTTCCTCCTGACCAAGCACCGTGCGGGCCTGCTCGGCTAGCTCGGCCGCCAGCGCCGCAGCCAGGCCGGCGCTGTCGTCCAGGCCGGCTGCCTTCAAGCCGAGGGCTAGCTGACCCTGGTCGAGCGTGCCGTTCGCGGCCGCCTCAAGCTGACCGGCCGGCAACGCCAGCGGCCTTGTCATGTTCACGATGATGCCGCCGGCCCGGATGCCGCCCAGGCTGCGCAACTCAGCGATGCCGTCCAGGGTTTCCTGGACTGGCATCTCCTCAAGCACCGTCACGAAGTGCACGACGGTCTCGGGCGATCGCATCACCTTCTGCACCGTGTCGGCGTGACCGCGAATCGGTCCCACCCTGGCCAGGTCAGAGACCTCGCTGGTGACGTTGAGGAAGCGGGCGATCCGCCCGGTGGGCGGGGCATCCATGACCACCGCATCGTAGCGGCGGGTGCGGCCGCCTTCTTTGCGGCGGACGGCCTCGGCCGCTTTCCCGGTCAGCAGGACGTCGCGCAGGCCGGGCGCGATGGTGGTGGCGAAGTCCATTACGCCGAGCCTGGCCAGCGCGGAACCGGCGTGCCGCAGGTTGTAAAACATCTCCAGGTACTCCACCAGCGCCGACTCCGGATCGGCAACCAGCGCGTACACGTCCCCGCCGGGGCTGGCGTCGGTTCCTGGCCCGACCGCGATCCGCCGCTCGGCGTACGGCAGCGGCGGCACGTCGAACAGCTGGGCGATGCCCTGGCGGCCTTCGACCTCCATGAGCAGCACTGTCTTGCCGCCGGCGGCCAGCGCCAGGGCCAGCGCGCCGGCCACGGTCGTCTTGCCGGTCCCGCCCTTGCCCGTCACGACGTGCAGCCGCACGCCGGCCCAGTCGGTGTCAACAGTGGTCACGATTGGAGGTTATCCGCGCCAGCGCAGCAGCACGTCCGGCCCCCGCAGTCGGTCATCGAACGGCGTCGGCGTGACATGTCCGGCATCGGGCGCATGTTGGCAGGCGCGGCTTGGCCCGGAGGTCACTAGGCTGGTACCCGGAGACCGACTGGTCCCCGGCGACACAGGGAAGAGGTGTCAGCAGATGGCTGCAGTGATCGCCGTGGTGGTAGTGCTCGCAGTACTCGGACTCATTGCCGCGGCCCGGTCCATTAAGACTGTGCAGCAGTACGAGAGCGGGATTATCTTCCGGTTTGGCCGGGTGCTCCCCGGCATCCGCGGGCCGGGACTCACCATGATCAACCCGATCAGCGACAAGCTCGTGAAGGTCAACAAACAGATCATCGCCATGGGCGTGCCCGCGCAGGAGGGCATCACCAGGGACAACGTGAGCGTCCGGGTAGATGCCGTGGTCTACTTCCGGGTGGTCGATCCGATCAAGGCGTCGATCAATGTCTTCAACTACCAGAACGCCATCTCCCAGCGTGCCCAGACCTCGCTGCGGTCCATCATCGGCCAGTCGGAGATGGACGAGCTGCTGGCTGAGCGGGATGCGGTCAACCGGCGGCTGCAGGTGATTATCGATGAGGGCACAGAGGTCCCGTGGGGCGTGAAGGTGGAGAGCGTCGAGATCAAGGATGTCTCGCTGCCCGAAGGCATGAAGCGGTCCATGTCCCGGCAGGCCGAGGCCGAGCGGGAGCGGCGGGCCAGGATCATCACCGCTGACGGCGAGTTCCAGGCATCCAAGCGGCTGGCGGCCGCGGCCAACGTGATGGCGCGGGATCCGGCGGCGCTGCAGCTGCGCCTGCTGCAGACCGTGGTCGAGGTCGCGGCCGAGCGCAACAGCACCCTGGTCATGCCGATTCCGGTGGAGCTGCTCAGGTTCTTCGACAAGGGCAACCCCAGCTCCGCCGGGGCGCCGGAAGGTTCGTCAATGGCCGACTTCAGCGATGTCGCCAAGATGACCCGCGAGGCCGAGGCTGAACTGGGCAGTGCCGGATCCGCACCGCTGGAAATTCCCGAAGTCCCGGCGATACCGGAGCTGTCGCCTGCGGAGAAGGGCGAAGTCGGCACCGTCCACCACGGCGATCGTGAGAGCGTCGGCGCGAAGGCTGATGCGGACGGCGAACCCGCGTCCGGATCCGACCGCGAATCCGAGGCCGGTGCAGGCGCTTAAGCGGCGGTCCGAACCGGGGAAGCCGAGCCCCCTGCCTGAGGCGGCGGTGGCTGACGCCTCGGCTGTAAGGTTCGGCTATGTCGAAATGGGAGTACGCGACTGTGCCGCTGCTGGTGCATGCGACTAAGCAGATCCTGGATAGCTGGGGCGACGACGGCTGGGAACTCGTCGCCGTCATACCCGGGCCGAATCCGGAGCAGCTTGTTGCCTACCTGAAACGGGCAAGGGAATGACCGAGCCCAATGCTGCGGCGTCCGGGCCGCAGGAGAGGCTGGCGGCGCTCGGCCTGAGCCTCCCGCCGGTTGCTGCGCCGCTCGCTGCCTACGTGCCCGCAGTGCGGTCCGGTTCCCTCGTCTACACAGCCGGACAGCTGCCGGTCGTGGACGGCAAGCTGGTGTCGGCCGGAAAGGTCGGTGCCGAGGTCGGTGCCGTGGAGGCGGCTGCCCTCGCGCGCACCTGCGCGCTCAACGCGCTCGCTGCGGCCGCCGCAGCTGCAGGCGGGCTATCCGCCATCCGGCGGATTGTCAAGCTGACCGGTTACGTGGCAAGCGCACCCGACTTCACCGGCCAGCCGCAGGTGGTTAACGGCGCGAGCGAGCTGTTGCTCGAGGTTTTCGGCGAGGCGGGCCGCCATGCCCGCAGCGCCGTCGGGACGGCCGTCCTGCCGCTGGACGCGCCGGTCGAGATTGACCTGATCGTCGAGGTCAGCGACTAGCGAACGGGCAGGACAAGCGGACGGCCAGCGATCAGCAGACGGTCAGGCATCGGCGCGCGGTCAGGCATCGGCGGACCGCGCGGAGCGAGCCGACGGGGTAGGAGAACTTTGGTGGCAGAGGACGCGGCGAAGGCTGCCTCGGTCCGGATCGGCGGCAACCTGGCCGACGCCGCACGCGAGATCCTGGCAGGCAGCAGGCCGCCGAGCGTACCTAAGGACGCCGCCACCGTCATGCTGCTCCGGCAGGCCCCGGCCGGGCTGCTTGTGTACATGCTCAGGCGCAAGTCGTCGATGGCTTTCGCGCCGGGCGCTTACGTGTTTCCCGGCGGATCGGTAGACGCCAGGGACGCCGATGAGCAGGTCGCCTGGGCCGGGCCGGACGCCGCCGAGTGGGGCCAGATCTTCGACGCCCCGCCGTCACTAGCCAGGGCGCTGGTGTGCGCCGCCGTCAGGGAGACCTTCGAGGAGTCCGGCGTGATGCTGGCCGGGGAGTCTGCCGACTCAGTAGTGGCGGATACGACCAGCGACCAGTGGGAGGCAGACCGGCGTGCCCTGCTTGACCGGTCGATCTCGCTGGCTGAGCTGCTCGCGCGCCGTCGGCTGGTACTGCGCGCTGACCTGCTCCGCCCGTGGGCGAGGTGGATCACGCCGGTGGTCGAGCCGCGCCGCTTCGACACCCGGTTCTTCGCCGCCGCGTTGCCGGCCGGCCAGCGGACCAGGGATGTCGGCGGCGAGGCGAGCGAGGTCGCCTGGGTGGCGCCGGCTGAGGCGCTGGCCGCGGGCAACCGTCGCGAGATCCTGCTTTTCCCGCCGACGGCTGTGACGCTATCGGAGCTGGCGGCCTGCGGTGAGGTCGAAACCGCGCTATCGGGCCTCCGCCAGGTGGCGCCGATCATTCCCGAGGTGCACCTCCGGGACGGCGCGGTCTGGCTGACGGTACCTGGCCTGGCGGATGACCCAGGACCAGGTTCGCGGCATGACGGCTGAACCGCAGGCTGCCGCGGGGGGCGGCATCGACGGATCCGGCACCAGCCGGGCGCGGTGTCTGCTAGCGCCAAACCCGTCCCCGATGACGCTGGACGGCACCAATACCTGGCTGATCAGCGAGCCGGGCTCAGCTGCCGTCATGATCGTCGATCCAGGCCCCGATGATGAGGGGCACCTGCAGCGGATCCGCGCCGCCGCGGCCGAGGCGGATCAGCGGGTCGAGGTGATCGTGCTGACCCACGGACATGCCGACCACTCGGCCGGCGCCGCCAGGCTTGCCGAACTTACCGGCGCGCCGGTGCGCGCCGTCGATCCGGCGCACCGGCTCGGCAGCGAGGGCCTGGCTGCCGGCGACGTGCTCCAAACCGACGGCTGCACCCTCCGCGTCATCGCAACCCCCGGTCACTCAGCTGATTCCGTCTGCCTTGAGCTGCCGGCCGATCGCGCCATCCTCACCGGCGATACGGTTCTCGGCCGCGGCACGACGGTCATTGCCGAGGACGGCAGCCTTGCCGACTACCTAGACTCGCTGCACCGGCTGAGCACGCTGGCCGAGGAGACTGGCTTGGTGGCGCTGCTGCCCGGGCACGGCCCGCTGCTGGCCGACCCGGCGGCGATTCTTGGCTTCTACCTGACGCATCGGGCCGAGCGGCTGGCGGAGGTGCAGGCCGCGCTTGCTGCCGGGGACAGGAACCCGGCCGAGATCGTAGCCCGGGTGTACGCCGCGGTCGACCCGGCCCTATGGCGGTTCGCTGAATCCTCGGTGCGCGCTCAGCTCGACTACCTGGCCGGCCATGGCGAGGTTCCCCCGGATGTGTCCTGGTAACGGGCGCGGTTTGCTCGTCACCGGGCCCGCTTGCGCAGCCGGTCGGTCTCGGTGACCAGCACGGACTTAGCCGCCAGCTGGATCCAGCCGCGCGCGGTGAAGTCTGCGAGCGCCTTGTTCACCGTTTCCCTGGACGCCCCGACGAGCTGTGCCAGCTCTTCCTGGGTCAGGTCGTGATTGACCTGGAGGCCTTCCAGCGTTGGCACCCCGAACCGTTCCGACAAGTCCAGCAGCGCCTTGGCAACCCGACCAGGAACATCGGTGAAAACCAGGTCGGCCTTTACGTCATTAATGCGCCGCAGCCGCTGGGCCAGGGCCCGCAGCAGGTGCATGGCGACCTCAGGCCTGTTGGACAACCAGCTCCGAAGGTCGTCATGGGCGAGGCCTGCTAGCCGCGCGCTCGTCACCGCGGTAGCGCTGGAGGTGCGTGGAATCGGGTCGAACAGCGACAGCTCGCCGAACATCTCACCCGGGCCGTGGACGCTGAGCAGGTTCTCCCGGCCATCGGGCGCTGCCTTCGTCAGCTTGATCTTCCCGGCCAGGATTATGTACAACTTGTCTCCGGCGTCTCCCTCGGAGAACAGCCGCTCACCGCGGTCCAGGCGGACGTCGATTACCCCCGCTCGCAGGGCGTCAGCATCCTGTTCGGTGAGCGCCTCGAACAGCGGTGTGTCTCTGAGAACGTCATCGGCGCTGGCCATGACCCCTCCTCGGCCTGATAGCTAGTGTTGGTGCCCAGTTCGGCGCTGTGTCATCCCGGGTGCTCTTCTTCCGCCAGCCGGGCGCGGCAGGCCAGGATCTCGTTCTCGGCAGCGCCAACGCCTACCCAGGTGGCCGCCTCGACTTCCTTGCCGGGCTCAAGCGCCTTGTAGACCTCAAAAAAGTGCTGAATCTCAAGCTGATCGAACGCCGAGACATCGCTGATGTCCCTGAGATGAGCCATCCGGGGATCCGTCGCCGCTACGCAGAGCACCTTGTCATCGGCGCCCTTCTCGTCCCGCATCCGGAACATGCCGATCGCCCTGCACCGGATGAGGCAACCGGGAAAGGTCGGCTCGTCGAGCAGCACGAGCGCGTCCAGCGGATCGCCATCATCGGCCAGCGTGTGTTCAATAAACCCGTAATCTGCCGGATAGCGAGTTGAGGTAAAAAGCATACGGTCTAGCCTGATCCGACCCGACTCGTGATCCATCTCGTACTTGTTACGCTGGCCCTTGGGGATTTCGATTACTACATCGAACTCCACGGTTCACCCCCTGGCGCCTAGATGACGAACTCCGATTGCCTGGCTGATGTCTACCCGATGGCGGCCGGGTTGTCGCTTGGAGCGCCCATCAAGCCGTGCCGCATCTGTCAAGAGGGAACCTAACGCGGGGACAGCCGTATCGTGCGAAGGGAAGCAGACGTTGCATCGCCACAGTCGCCTGGCGGCGGCAGCCGTGGCCTTGCTCTGCGCCTTCACTATCGCGGCCGGCGTTACCGTTGTCCGGCTGCTGCCGGCCCGCCTAGCCCTGTGGCGGCCCCAACGGGTAGCTGCCCGGCAGCTTGCCGGGTCGCCTCAAGTACTGAGTGCCGCGGTCGGCTCAGCCAGTGCCGGGACGGCAGTCACCCAGGCCGGGCTAGCCAGAGCCCTGGCCCCGGTGGCCGGCTCGGCGGTGTTCGGCCCGCATCTGGGCATCCTTGTTACCAACCTGGTGTCGGGTCAGGTGCTGTACTCGGTCAACGCCGGCTCGGGCTTCGCGCCCGCGTCTACCACGAAGCTTGCTACCGCGGTCGCCGCGATTCACGTGCTCGGCCCGGCTGCTCGGTTCCGCACCACCGTGGTAACGGGCTCGTCCCCGTCGGCAATCGTCCTGGTGGGCGGAGGCGATCCGACACTAGCGGCCGGCCAGCCTCCTAGGGCTGACTACCCCCAGCCGGCCACGCTGCTTGAGCTGGCCAACCGGACCGCCCGGGCGCTGCGCGCTCGCGGCGCTCACCGCGTCCGGGTTGGTTATGACAGCTCGCTGTACACCGGTCCGGCCCTGGCGGTCGGCTGGTCGCCGGGTTACATCAGCACCGGTAATGTCTCGGTGATCACTCCGCTAGAGGTCGACCAGGGCAGGCTCACCACGACGGGCGCGCCAGAAGACGCCGACCTCGCCGATCCGCTGCCGCGCGCCGCCGACCCGGCCGGCCAGGCGGCCGCGGTCTTTGCCCGTTTCCTGGCTACAGACGGCATCTCCGTGCAGGGCAGCCCGGCTCCGGCCACGGCGCCGGCCGGCGCACCGGTGCTCGCGGCCGTCTACTCGCCGCCGCTGGCCCAGATCGTCCAGTGGATGCTCGAGGAGAGCAACAACGTGATTGCCGAGAACCTGGCTCGCCACGTAGCCCTCGCGACTGGCCAGCCTGCGTCGTTCGCCGGCGGCGCCGCTGCTACCCAGTCCGTACTGCGCCGCCTCGGTGTTACCGGCCTCCAGCTGTTTGACGGCAGCGGGCTCTCGGTCGACGACCGGATCCCGCCAGCCGCGCTTGTGCAGCTGATCGCGCTGGCGGCCGAGCGCCCGCAGCTGCGGTCGGTGCTGACCGGATTGCCCGTCTCCAACTTCTCCGGGACGCTGCTGCCGAACGGGAGCGTGTTCGGCTCCGGCGGGGCTGCTGGCTGGGGCCTGGTGCGGGCCAAGACCGGAAACCTGGACACGGTGGCAGCGCTCGCGGGCATCGCCTACGCCAGGAACGGCCAGCTGCTTGCGTTCGCGATCATGGCTGACAAGCTGCCAGCCGCCGGCCTGGTGGCCGCCGGGTCGAGCATGGCCGGCATGGCCACCATCCTGGCGGGCTGCGGCTGCAGCTGAGGTTGCCGCTCCGCCTGGCCCGGACACGACGTAACGCCTGAATCAACGTACGGTGGAGGGGTGAGCAGCTCTCAGATGATCGACTGGCAGGTCGCTACCTCCACTGGGGTTCGCTGGGTCAGGCCCGGCCCTCAGGTCAGCATGACCGAGGCCAGGAAGGTGGTGGCCGAGCTGCGCCAGCTCGCCGCCGCAGTGGCCGACCCCGTCCGCGAGCTGACCGGACTGCCGGGATCCGGCGACGACGGCAACGTCGCGATCGTCGACAGAGCGGGCTGGATCAGGGCCAACGTGGACGGGTTCCGCGTGGTGTTTGACCCGCTCGTGCAGCGGATGGCGGAGGGCGGCATGCCGCAGCCTGGCTCGGTCATCACCGCGGTCGGCTCGAGGGTCACCGGCATGCAGGCCGGGCTGATACTTGCCTACCTGGCCGGGCGTGTGCTTGGCCAGTATGAGCTGTTCCTGCCGCCGGACCCGGACGGGCCCGCCGCCGAAGCGCCCGCCGGACGGCTTACCCTGGTGGCGCCGAACATCGTCATGGTCGAACGGGAACTTGACGTCAATCCGCACGACTTCCGCCGCTGGGTCTGCCTGCACGAAGAAACCCACCGGACCCAGTTCACCTCGGTTCCCTGGCTGCGGCCATATGTGCAGCAGCTCATGACCGATTTCCTGCTCGCTTCTGACCTCGACCCGGCCTCCATTCTGGAGCGCCTGCGCGCTGCTGCCGACGCGGTCGCGGGCGCCGTCCGCGGCAGCGACGGCGAGAGCCTGATCGAGGCCATCCAGAGCCCGCGTCAGCGGGAGATCCTGGACCGGATGACGTGCGTGATGACGCTGGTCGAGGGCCACGGGGACTACGTGATGGACGCAGTCGGCCCGGCTGTCGTGCCGTCGGTGGCGGAGATCAGGGCGAAATTCTCCGCCAGGCGCGGCTCGGCCGGGCGGATCGAGCAAGCCATCCGCAGGATCCTCGGCATTGACCTGAAGATGAAGCAGTACGAGCAGGGCTCCCGTTTCGTCAAGACGGTCGTCGAGGAGGCCGGGATGGAGACCTTCAACAAGGTCTGGACATCCCCCGACACCGTGCCAACCAAGGACGAGCTGCAAAGCCCGCGCTCCTGGCTGGAGCGCGTCGACCGCGGCGCACCGGCCAGCGCAGCGGACTGAGGCACGTGACGGGCCCGCACCCGGCTGTCGCGGAGATCCGGCACGCCGTCCGGGGTGCAGTTGCCAGCCTTGGGCCCGGTGATCTCGTGCTGGCTGCCTGCTCGGGCGGCGCGGACTCGCTCGCGCTGGCAGCCGCGCTGGCCTTCGAGGCGCCGAAGGCGGCCCTGAGGGCCGGCGGAGTGGTCGTGGACCATGGCCTCCAGCCGGGCTCAGCCGAAGTTGCCGCCAAGGTAGCGGCTCAGCTAGCCGGGCTAGGGCTGGACCCGGTGCTGACGATCCCGGTCACGGTCGGCGGGCCCAGCGGCGACTGGAGCGCGGGGCCGGAGGCGGCCGCCCGGCAGGCTAGGTACGCGGCGCTGACACGAGCGGCGGAACAGACCGGCGCGGCCGCTATCATGCTCGGGCATACCCTCGATGACCAGGCCGAGACGGTGCTTCTCGGCCTCGGCCGGGGATCGGGCGCGCGCTCGCTGGCCGGCATGGCGGCTCGCTCCGGCCGGTACCTCCGCCCGCTGCTGGCGGTCAGGCGCGAGCACACTGAGGCCGCGTGCGCCGCGCTGGGGCTGGAACCATGGGCCGACCCGCATAACGAAGATCCGCGTTTCACCAGAGTCGCGGTGCGCCGGCAGCTTATGCCGGTCCTCGAACAGGTTCTCGGCCCTGGCGCAGCAGAGGCGCTGGCCAGGACGGCAGCGTTGCTCCGCGCCGACGCCGAGGTACTGGACGAGCTGGCTGCGGCGGAGGCCAGGCGGCTCCCCGACCTCCCGGCCGCTGACCTAGCCGACTTGCCCGCCGCGGTCAGGCAGCGGGTTCTGCGCCTGGCGGCGCTCGCGGCCGGCTGCCCGGCGAATGCGCTGTCGCAGCGGCATGTCCAGAGCCTGGACGAGCTGGTCACCTGCTGGCGCGGGCAGCGCTGGACGGACTTGCCGGGTGGCGTCCGCTGCCAGCGCCGGTATGGCAGGCTGCTCTTCACCACAGCCGGGGGCTCGGGGGTTGTCCCGCTGGCCGGGACCGCGCTGCGATCGGAGGACCAGGGTGGACGCGAGTGACGTGGCAGCCGACCTCAAGCAAGTGCTGATCACTCAGCAGCAGTTGCACCAGCGGATCGGCGAGCTGGCCGCCGAGATCGACGCCGATTACGCTGATCGCGAACTCCTGCTCGTCGGCGTCCTCAAAGGCGCGGTCATGGTGATGGCTGACCTCGCCAGGGCAATGCACCTGCCAGTGCAGATGGACTGGATGGCGATCTCGTCCTACGGTTCGGGCACGAAGTCCTCTGGCGTCGTGCGGATCCTGAAGGACCTTGACACCGACATAAGCGGCCGGCACGTGCTCGTGGTCGAGGACATCGTGGACTCCGGGCTGACGTTGTCTTGGCTGATCGGCAACCTGCAATCGAGAGGTCCGGCATCGGTGCATGTCTGCGTGCTGCTGCGGAAGCCGAACTCGGCCCGGATGGATGTGGAGGTCGCATATACCGGGTTCGAGATCGACGATTCCTTCGTCGTCGGCTACGGACTGGACTACGCCGAGCGTTACCGGAATCTGCCCTTCATCGGGACGCTGGCCGAGCACGTCTACGCAGTGAGCTAGGCAACGAAGCGTCCCGCGGTGGCGGATTTGGTTTTCCGGTGGCGAACGGGGGCAGAGCGCCCGGTTGGTCCGGGAACTGGCGTGGCGCTGAATTTCGTTAACCTGGGTAAGAGGCGTAAGAACGGCCGCCATTGACCCTGTGCGGCCCCGCCGCGTGCCGGCCACGGTGATCGCGGTGTACCGTCGAGTATTCCCGTGCCTAGCGGGCGGGGAAGAATTAGCCGCGCATTAGCGCTGGAAATGCAAGGTAGCCCCGTCGCGCGACGGCGAGGCACGAGGCTCGTCAGGAGGGACCGGCCGGACCCGTGGGCCGTTCATCGATGGATCTGAACCGCATATTCCGCGGCTGGGTGCTCGCCATCCTCTTTGTCGCCATCATCCTCGTGATCCTGTACAAGCTGGTAAACACGGGGCCTCAGTACCAGCTCGTGCCTACCTCGCAAGCCGTCTACGCGATCCAGCACGGGAACGTGAAGTCGGTGACCCTGACCGACGTCGACCAGACGATTCAGCTCACGACCCTCAAGGGCAACCACAACTGGGAAGCCTCCTGGGTCGGCAACCAGGGCAACGTACTGGCCAGTGACCTGCAGAAGCAGGTCAATGCTCACACGCTGGCGCAGAGCGCTTACAACGTCAAGGTGCCCAAGAGCAGCTCGTTCTGGACCCTTATCTTCAGTTACCTGCCGTTCCTGATCATCTTCCTGCTGTTCATGGTGTTCCTGAACCAAATGCAGGGCGGCGGCTCGCGGGTCATGAACTTCGGCAAGTCGAAAGCGAAGCTCATTACCAAGGACACGCCTAAGACGACATTCGCGGACGTGGCCGGGGCGGACGAGGCCATCGAGGAACTCCAGGAGATTAAGGAGTTCCTGCAGAGCCCGGGCAAATTCCAGGCCATCGGCGCCAAGATCCCCAAGGGCGTACTGCTGTACGGCCCGCCTGGCACCGGTAAGACCTTGCTGGCCAGGGCGGTCGCCGGCGAGGCGGGCGTGCCGTTCTATTCGATCTCCGGCTCCGATTTCGTCGAGATGTTCGTCGGCGTCGGTGCCTCCCGCGTCCGCGACCTGTTCGAGCAGGCGAAGGCGAACGCTCCGGCGATCGTGTTCGTCGATGAGATCGACGCGGTCGGCCGGCACCGCGGAGCCGGCTTCGGCGGCGGTCACGACGAGCGCGAGCAGACCCTGAACCAGCTGCTTGTCGAGCTGGACGGCTTCGACACCAAGGGCGGCGTTATCGTGATCGCCGCCACCAACCGCCCCGACATCCTGGACCCCGCCTTGCTGCGGCCTGGCCGGTTCGACCGCCAGATCGTCGTAGCGCAGCCCGACCTGAACGGCCGCAAGGGCATCCTGCGAGTCCATGCCAGAGGCAAGCCCTTTGGGCCGGACGTCGATCTCGATGTCATCGCGCGGCGGACGCCCGGATTCACCGGTGCCGACCTCGCCAATGTGATCAACGAAGGCGCGCTGCTGACTGCGCGGGCGAATCAGACCCAGATCCCGATGGCCATGTTGGAAGAGGCGATTGACCGGGTCACCGCCGGCCCCAAGCGCAAGAGTTTGCTGATGTCGGAAAAGGAGCGCAAGATCATCGCCTACCATGAGGGCGGTCACGCTCTGGTGGGGCACGCGCTGCCGAACGCGGATCCGGTCCACAAGATCACGATCATCCCGCGCGGGCGCGCGCTCGGCTACACGGCTGCGGCGCCTGCCGAGGACAAGTTCCTAGTCAGCCGCGCGGAGATGATGGACCAGCTGGCCATGCTGCTGGGCGGGCGCACGGCGGAGGAACTGGTCTTCCACGAGCCGACGACGGGCGCGGCCAACGACATCGAGAAGGCTTCCTCGATCGCTCGCGGCATGGTGACCGAGTACGGCATGAGCGAGCGCCTCGGGGCCCGCAAGTTCGGCACCGGCGACGGCGAGCCGTTCCTTGGCCGGGAGATGTCTCATGCGCGCGATTACTCGGAGGAAATCGCCTCGGCCATCGACGACGAGGTTCGCAGGCTCATCGAGTCGGCGCACGACGAGGCCTGGGAGATTCTGGTTCAGTACCGCGATGTGCTGGACACCCTGGTGCTTCAGCTGATAGAGCACGAGACGCTGTCGCGTCAGCAGGTCCTGGAGATCTTCGCACCGGTGCACAAGCGGCCGTCGCGCGGCTCGTACACCGGCTACGGCAAGCGGCTGCCCTCTGACCGCCCGCCCGTGCTGACGCCCAAGGAACTGGCGCTGACCGCGGCGTCCGACGGACGGGACATGCCGCAGTCGCTCGGCAATGGACAGGGCGCTAGCACGGCCGGGCTGCCGGCCGGTCCCGCGCCACAGCCAGGCGGATTCGCGAATCCGCTGGGTGGCGGCAATCCGCTGGGTGGCGGGAACCCGTTCGGCGGGGCGAACCCGCTGGGTGGCGGGAACCCGTTCGACACCAAGCCAGGTACCGAGCAGGCCGGGCCGGACCGGCCAGACGAGGGCGGCGGCGGCGACGGCGAGGTCCATTGAACGACGGCTTCGATCTGCCCAGGATCGAGCGTGCGGTCAGGGAAATCCTGCTAGCTGTCGGCGAAGATCCGGAACGGGGCGGCCTCCAGGACACTCCTGCCCGGGTGGCGCGGGCGCTGGCCGAACAGTTCAGCGGTCTGCTGCTGGCCCCTGCGGACGTGCTGACCATAGTGTTCGACGCAGATCACGATGAGATGGTGCTCGTTCGCGACATCGAACTGTACTCGACCTGCGAGCACCATCTGGTGCCCTTTATCGGCCGGGCCCATGTCGGGTATATCCCTAATGAAAAGGGCCAGATAACCGGCTTGTCCAAGCTGGCCAGGCTCGTGGACGTTTTTGCCCGCCGACCGCAAGTACAGGAGCGGATGACCAGTCAGATCGCCGATGCCCTGATGAACACTCTGGAGCCACGTGGAGTTATCGTCATCATTGAGGCGGAGCACCTGTGCATGTCCATGCGCGGCGTGCGCAAGCCCGGGGCCAAGACCGTCACATCCGCTGTCCGCGGCTGCTTCCTCAGCTCGGAGAGCACCAGGGCAGAGGCCATGAGCCTGCTAACGGACCGCCGCTAAGAAGCCATGTGAGCCAATGCCTGGGTTTGCCCCCGGCAATTGGTCCACGATGACTACGCTGATGCCCCGTGAGCCGGGGCCTGACCTTCTTGTCCGAGATGACAGACCATAACGGGCTAGGCCCGGCAGCGCCCAGAACCGGTGACGACGAGCAGCAGCATGCCACGCGGGCTGTCGACCGGAGGCAACTACGGCGCTGGGTGCCACTGACCGCAGGCGTGACGTCGCTGTTCGTCGGGCTTGGTTACATCGTCGAAGGCGTCCTGCCTGGCCTGACGGCGCGCCGGCTGAAGGGCCTGAGTTACCTGGGCAGTCTCACCCGCACGGCCGACATCATCATCGGCTTGCTGTTGCTGATGGTGTCCCACGGACTGCGCCGACGCAAGCACCGTGCCTGGGAAGCGGTGCTGGCGCTACTGGGGGCAGGCCTGCTCGTACACGTGGTGCTCGGCTTCCTTGCTTACAGCCTTGATCCCAATGGAGCCAGGCCAGCGTTCCGGCCCGTCAGCACCACCGTCTCGGCCATCTTGATCGTGGCGCTGATCTTCTACCGGCGCGAGTTCTACGCGGTCGGGGACCGGCGAACGCGATGGCGGGCTCTGTGGGTGCTGTGTTATCTGGTACTGGCCGATGTGCTGATCGGCCTGGCGTACCTGTCTTTGAGCCGTGGCCTGTCGCATGTCTACAGCCCGTGGGACCGGGTCAAGTCAGTGATCTTCAGCCTCGTCGGGTTCTCCGGGCCGGTCCAGTTCAGGGCCGCCAGCGGCGCCGATCACTTCGCTTTCGTCACGGGCGCGCTTGGTCTGTTCACCCTGGTGGTGGCAGCCTTCATGTTCCTGCGACCGGCTCGGCGGGCAAGCCGGATGACGGCGGCCGATGCCGACCAGATCCGCGCGTTGCTAGTCCGGTACGGCGATCAGGACTCTCTTGGCTACTTCGCGCTCCGCAACGACAAGAACGTCATCTGGTCGCCGTCTGGGAAAGCATGCATCGGCTACCGCGTCCTGTCCGGGGTGATGCTCGCCAGCGGCGACCCGATCGGCGACCCCGAGGCGTGGCCAGGGGTGATTAATGCCTTCCTGGACGAGGCCGGCCGGCATGCGTGGGTGCCGGCCGTGGTCGGCTGCGGAGAGCTTGGCGCGGAAGTCTGGTGCCGGGAGGGCAACCTGACCGCGCTCGAGCTCGGCGACGAAGCTGTCGTGAGCGTCACTGACTTCAGCCTGGAAGGTCGCGCCATGCGCAACGTCCGGCAGATGGTCGGCCGCGTCTGCCGGCAGGGTTACGTGGCCGAGGTCCGGCGGATCGAGGACATACCGCAGGCCGAGATCGACCGGATGGTACGGCAGGCCGACAGCTGGCGCGGCAGCCCCACCGAGCGCGGGTTCTCGATGGCGCTCGGCCGGGTCGGTGGCCAGGATGATGGCCGGTGCGTGGTCGCGACTGCCACGCAGGATGGCGTGCTCCGTGCTCTCCTGCACTTTGTGCCCTGGGGGAGCGACGGCCTGTCGCTCGACCTGATGCGGCGGGACCGATCGGCTGCACCGGGGCTGAACGACTTCCTCATCGTTGAGGCGATCAAGGCGGCTGCCGGCCTCGGCGTGAAGCGCATATCGCTGAATTTCGCGGTCTTCCGGGCAGCGTTGGAGCGGGGCGAGCGGATAGGCGCGGGACCGGTGCTGCGGGCGTGGCGCGGGGTGCTGCTGTTCCTGTCGCGATGGTTCCAGATCGAGTCGCTCTACAAGTTCAACGCGAAGTTCAGCCCGGAGTGGGTCCCTCGGTTCCTGGTCTTTCCCGGTACCAGGGACGCGCCGCGGATCGGGCTGGCCGCCCTGGAAGCTGAGGCGTTCCTGGTCTGGCCGACGTTCGAGATCAGGAGAATAGCCAGGAAGCTGGGCCTCGGACGGCTGCGGCGGCGGATCGCGACCGCGCGACAGCGTCCGGCAGACGGCTGAGACCGGGTCAGGGTTCCGGGCGCCGAACTGCGGCGCAGGCCCCCGTGGGTAGTGAGGGTTGGGGGTGCACGGGGGGCGCGGCCCCCGTGCGAAGAACTAGATTAGCTGTCATGACCAGCGGGGCTGAGCTGCTGACAGGCGCGTCACGATGCCTGGTCATGGGCGTCGTCAACGTCACGCCGGACTCGTTCTCGGACGGCGGCGCCTGGCTGGACGCGGACAAGGCCATCGCCCACGGTCTTGAACTGGCAGGTCAGGGAGCCGACATCATCGACGTCGGCGGGGAGTCGACCCGGCCCGGCGCGCAGCGGGTGCCGCCTGCCGACGAGCTGACCCGCATCGTGCCGGTCGTTTCCGCACTAGCTGCGGCCGGCTGCCGGGTCAGCATCGATACCATGCGCGCTGAGGTGGCAAGCCGTGCACTGGCGGCCGGCGCGGTGATGATCAACGACGTGAGTGGTGGGCTGGCCGATCCCGACATGCCCAGCGTCGCAGCTGCCGCGCGGGTGCCCTACGTAGTGAATCACTGGCGTGGCCACAGTTCGGATATGTACCGCCCGGCTGTCTACGGTGACGTGGTAGCTGAGGTCAGGCAGGAGCTCGGCATTCGCGTCCGGTCCCTGGTCACGGCTGGCGTCGATCCATCTCAGCTCATCCTTGACCCTGGTCTCGGCTTCGCCAAGCTGCCCGACCACAACTGGAAACTGCTGGCCAGGCTGAGCGCTATCGCGCGGCAGCCGGGCTACCAGGAGCCGTTCCCGGTGTTGATCGCAGCGTCGCGCAAAGGCTTCCTCGGCAAGTTGCTGGCCGGCCCGCAGGGCGAGCCGCGGCCGTTCTCCGGGAGCGACGATGCCACCGTGGCGGTCACTGCGCTTGCGGTGGCTGCCGGCGCCTGGTGCGTCCGGGTGCATGTCGTGCCAGGCAACCTGGACGCGGTTCGGGTCGCGACCCGATGGCGACATGAGTCCATGGCGGACGCCCGGTAATGGGTGACGTCCGTGGCGAGCCCCCGGCTGGGGAGGCGCGTCTTGCGGAGGGTGCCTGGGGGTCGGAGCCCTCCGCGAGTGCGGACCTGGACCGGATCTCGATCCTGGGCCTGCGCATCCGGGGCAGGCACGGCGTGTTCGCGCACGAGCGTGCCGACGGTCAGGACTTCATCGTGGACGCGCTGCTGTGGCTAGACACCAGGCCAGCCGCCGCCACCGATGACCTGGCCATGACTGCTGACTACGGACAGGTCGCAGCGCGGTTGGCGGACGTCGTCGCGGGCGAGCCGGTGGCTCTGATCGAGACCCTCGCTGACCGGCTTGCCGCCGCGTGTCTCGCCGACCAGGCAGTGCAGGCTGCCGAGGTGACCGTGCACAAGCCTCAGGCACCGGTCGGCCGGCCAGTGGACGACATCACTGTCACCATCCGGCGGAGGCGGGCGTGAGTGCAGTTCAGGCACGTCGGACCAGAACCGTGGTGCTCTCGCTCGGCAGTAACCTCGGCGACCGGCTTGGGCACCTGCAGCTCGCGCTGTCGGTGCTATGCGGAGCGGGACTATGCTGCCGGGCCGTGTCCAGCGTGTTCGAGACCGACCCGGTTGGCGGACCTGCGCAGGGCAATTTCCTGAACGCGGTATTGCTGGCCGGCAGCGCGCTGCCCGCCGCGGATATCCTCGTGCGCTGCCAGGCTGCCGAAGCCGCGGCTGGGCGGATCCGGACCGAACGCTGGGGCCCGCGAACTCTGGATGTGGACATCATCGCCTGCGGCGACGAGACCAGCCTCCGGCCGGAGCTGACGTTGCCGCACCCGCGGGCACATGAGCGTGTTTTCGTGCTAGTGCCGTGGCTTGAGGTGGCGCCGGACGCGGCCCTGCCTGGGTTCGGCCCGGTCGCGCAGTTGCCTGCCGCCGGGCAGCTCACCGGCATCTGCCGCCGACCCGAACTGCGTCTGCCTCTGCCACCCTGCGCGGATCAGGAGGCGGCAGGCAGGTGAACCTGACTCGCCCGGGCACGCTTGCCGTGATCTTCGTGAGCTGCGCGCTACTCGCCTGGCTCGCAGTTCGCGCCACCTTCGAGAACCTGCCGTTGCTGCCGGTTACGGCGATTCCCGCGTTGGCCGCGCTGGCCATCGCGGAAACCGTGGTGGCCAGGAACATCCGCGGCCGGCTAGCCGGTCGCCGCCCTGGTAAGCCGGTCGCGCCGATCGCGGTGGCCAGGCTGGTCGCGCTGGCCAAAGCGAGCTCAGCCGCCGCCGCGGCACTTGGCGGTCTGGCTGGCGGCTACCTTGCCTACGTCCTGGGCCTGCTCGACAAGACGGTGCCCGCCAGGGATGCGCGGGTAGCAGGTGCGACGCTTGCCGCTGCGATCGTCTTGCTGGCCGCGGCGACTTACCTGGAGCGCAGCTGCCGCGACCCGAACCCGCCCGACGATGACGATAGCGAGCGGGATCCGCGCGACGACTGGCAGTGGCATTCGTGACGGCCCCGGCTGCGGCGACATGAGCCAGGTCAGAGAGGATTGCCGGCAGGCGGCAGAGGAGAAGGCGGTAGCCAAACCATGATCACGGCCGTGCACACGATCATCTATGCCAGCGACCCGGACCAAGCGCGGGCATTCTTCCGCGACGTGCTCGGCCTGGCCAGCGTTGACGCACATGACGGCTGGCTGATCTTTACGCTGCCGCCCGCGGAACTTGGCATTCATCCAGAGTCAAATGCTGGGGCCCCCAGCGGCAAGCACGAGTTCTACCTGATGTGCGACGACCTCACTGCCACGATGACCGAGCTGGCCGCCAAGGGCGCCGAGTTCACCGCGCCGGTCACGCAGGCAAGTTTCGGGCTGCTGACCTCAGTACGCGTCCCCGGCGGCGGCGAGATCGGGCTCTATGAGCCGCGGCACCGGACGGCATATGCAAACTGAGGCGGCGTCGGCCGGCTACGAGCACCCGGCTCAGCTCGACATCGGGGTTGTCGGCGCGGGCCGCGTCGGCACCGCGCTAGCGGTTGCCCTCAGCCGGGCCGGCCATCGGGTGACAGGCGCCTCTGCGGTGTCGGCAGAGTCACGACGCCGAGTCGACAGGTACTTGCCGGGCACGCCGGTGCGGGAGCCCGCCGACGTAATCGGCGCTGCCGACCTGGTGCTACTGACCGTGCCGGACGACGCGCTCAGCGGGCTGGTGAGTGGCCTGGCCGCGACCGGGGCACCGCTGGCTGGCCGACTGCTCGCGCACGCCAGCGGCCGACATGGCCTCGCCGTGCTTGAGCCGGCTACCCGGCTCGGCGCCCTGCCGCTTGCGCTGCATCCGGTGATGACCTTCACCGGGCGCCCCGACGACGTTGACAGGATTGCTGGCATCAGCTTCGGCGTCACGGCACCGCCCCAACTGCGGCCCGTCGCCGAGGTGCTCGTAATGGAGATGGGCGGCGAGCCCGCGTTCATCGCCGAGGAAGACCGCGGGCTGTATCACGCCGCGCTCGCGGGTGCGGCTAATCACCTGGTAACGCTCGTAGTGCAGGCAGCCGATCTGCTGGAGCGGGCTGGAGTGGCGCAGCCGGCCAGGATGCTCGGCCCGCTACTATCCGCCGCGCTCGATAACGCCCTGCGGCTCGACGATGCCGCCCTGACCGGGCCAGTTGCGCGTGCCGACGCCGATACGGTCGCCAGTCATATCGAGGCGCTCCAAGCCGCAGCGCCCGAGGCGCTCAGTGCTTACCTGGCAATGGCACGGCTGACCGCCACCAGGGCTCTCGCCGCCGGGACGCTGACCGCAGCAGACGCGCAGCGGCTGCTCGACGTGCTCGCGGCGGGACCACGATGAGGCCGGCCGGCCAGCCGGAAAGCCGGCTCGCCATGCCCATGCTGGCCAGGACCAGAAAAGGCGTGGCGACCGCCCGGGCCACGCTCACCGGGCCGGTCGTGCTGGTACCGACGATGGGAGCCCTGCACGACGGCCATCGCTCGCCGTTGAGGCTGGCGCGCGAACTTGCCGGGCCGGGAGGCAGCGTGGTGGTCTCGATCTTCGTCAACCCGCTGCAATTCGGGCCGTCGGAAGACTTTGACCGGTACCCGCGGTCGCTCGATCAGGACCTCGCTGTCTGCGCTGCGGAAGGCGTGAACCTGGTCTTTGCTCCGGATGCCAGCCAGATGTACCCGCAACCGCCGCTGGTCACCGTCAATCCGGGGCCGGCTGGCCGCGTCCTTGAGGGTAGCTCCCGGCCAGGCTTCTTCGAGGGGGTGCTGACCGTCGTGCTGAAGCTGTTCCAGCTGACCACCCCCGACGCGGCCGTATTCGGCCAGAAGGACGCGCAGCAACTGGCCTTGATCCGGCAGATGGCCGCTGATCTTGATCTGGGCGTTCAGGTTCTAGCCGCGCCGCTGCACCGTAACCCCGACGGGCTGGCTGCCTCAAGCCGCAATGCTTACCTGTCGGCACTCGAGCGGGCAGCCGCGCTCGCGCTGCCGCAGGCGCTGGCGGCAGCGGCCGCAGCGGCTCGGCAGGGTGCGGCGGCGGCACTAGCCGCGGCCCGGGCAGTACTCGACGTCGCGGCTGCAGGCAAACCGCCGGTAGAGCTTGATTACCTGGTGCTGGCCGACCCCGACACATTCGCGGAGCTGCGGCCCGAGCACCAGGGCCGGGCGCTGCTCCTGGTCGCGGCAAGGATTGGCAGTACCCGGCTCATCGACAACACAAGCCTTGAGATTTCCGGCGGGATGCCATGATCGCCGGCCGCCTGGTCGCACCGCCGCCTGGCTGGCGCAGGGACGCCGACGTGGTCGTGGTCGGCTCTGGCGTGGCGGGCGTGACGACGGTGCTCGCCATCCGCCGAGCGCTCCCCGACGCACGGATCCTGCTCGCTACCAAGTCCGTGCTCGATGACGGTTCGACCCGCTGGGCGCAAGGTGGCGTGGCTGCCGCGCTTGGCCCTGGTGACTCTCCCGATGATCACCTCAAGGACACCCTCGTCGCCGGGGCTGGTCTGTGCGACCCGCGCGCCGTCCGTGCGCTGGTTACAGAGGGTCCCGACGCGGTCCGGCGGCTGATGGCCCTCGGAGCCGAGTTCGACCGTGAGCCGTCCGGGCCGTTGGCACTGGCCAGGGAAGGCGGCCACCTGCGCCGGCGGATCGCGCACGCGGGCGGCGATGCCACCGGAGCTGAGGTCTCCCGCGCTTTGCTCGCAGCGCTGGCCGAGGCCGGTGCGAGCGCCGAGCTTGAGGTGATCGAGCATGCGCTGGCTATCGACCTGCTACTGACGCGGGACGGCCGGGCAGCAGGCATAACGCTGCATGTGCTCGGTGCGGGCCAGACCGACGGCGTCGGCGCCGTGCATG
Source organism: Streptosporangiaceae bacterium (assembly GCA_052143255.1). Classification (GTDB taxonomy): domain Bacteria; phylum Actinomycetota; class Actinomycetes; order Streptosporangiales; family Streptosporangiaceae; genus JAJYUU01. Next base: position 32,946 of record JBKQTJ010000012.1, read on the forward strand.
CTGGCGCGGTAGTCCTGGCGACCGGCGGCTTCGGTCAGGTCTACTCGGCAACCACGAATCCACCGGTCTCCACTGGCGACGGCGTGGCGCTCGCGCTGCGGGCCGGTGCGGAAGCGGCTGACCTGGAGTTCGTCCAGTTCCATCCGACAGTGCTGTGGCTCGGGCCGGACTCGCGCGGGCGGCAACCACTGATCTCCGAAGCTGTCCGGGGCGAGGGCGCCGTCCTGGTTGACGCGGCGGGCAAGGCGTTCATGGCCGACCAGCATCCGCTGGCCGACCTGGCCCCGCGTGATGTGGTCGCCAAGGCGATCATGCGCGAGATGATCTCGCGTGGGACAGATCACATGTTCCTGGACGGGCGGCAGCTCGGTCAAGAGCTCTGGGCACGACGGTTCCCGACAATCCTGGCCAGCTGCCGGGAGCACGGCATCGATCCGGTGACCCAGCTGATCCCCGTCGTGCCGGCGGCCCACTACGCCAGCGGCGGAGTCAGGACCGACCTGCACGGTCGCGCTAGCGTGCCCGGTCTGTACGCCTGCGGCGAGACCGCATGTACCGGCGTGCATGGTGCCAACCGGCTGGCGTCCAACTCGCTGCTCGAAGGACTCGTCTTCGCCGAGCGGATCGGGGCCGCGCTGGGCCGAGGGCTGCCATCTCCGGCCGAGCCCGCGGTCCATGACGGCCGCGGCGCCGGCTTGCTTGACCCGGCCGTGGTCCGTCCGCTACAGCAGCTGATGTCGGCGAGCGCCGGAGTGCTGCGTTCGGGCACCGGGCTGGCGCGGGCAGCTGCCGGACTGACCGAGCTCGGCGGCCATGAGTCAGATAAGCCGAACGCCGAGGCGTGGCAGGCGACCAACCTGCACCTCGTCGCGTCGGCCTTGGTGAGCGCGGCCGGCGCGCGAGAAGAGACGCGCGGCAGCCACTGGCGCGATGACTTCGGAGAGGAGAGCGCAGCCTGGCGCGGCCACCTGATCATGTCCCTGGGCGCGTCCGGGCTAACGTCGGCATTCGAGCCGGTGCTCGATGGCTGAGGCGGCGGCCGCCGGGGCAACGGGCGACGTTACCTCATTGAGCCGGCCGATAGCGCAACGGCTGGTAGCGGCCGGGCTCGATCCCGTCGCCGTCGCGTCCTTCGTCCGTGCTGCGCTGGCAGAGGACCTAGCCGGTGGCATTGACGTCACCACTGCAGCTACCGTGCCGCCTGCCGCCTCCGGCCGGGCTGAGCTGGTTGCCAGGACCGCCGGAGTGGTGGCGGGCCTGCCGGTGGCCGAGGCCGTGTTCTGGCTGGCGTCCGCGGGCAGCTTCGGGCAGGGCGGGCAGGGACAGGGGGAGCCGCGCGAGTGCGAGCTGACGACCGCCGACGGCGACCGGATCAGCGCCGGGCAAGCCGTGCTTTCCGTGTCTGGCCCGATCGCAGCGATCCTCACCGCTGAGCGCACCGCGCTGAACCTGCTCTGCCACCTGTCCGGCGTCGCCACGCTGACCAGGCAGTGGGCCGACGCGATCGCGGGCACGCACGCGCGGATCCGAGACACCCGCAAGACTTTGCCGGGCATGCGCGCGCTGCAGAAGTACGCGGTCCGGTGCGGGGGCGGGGTGAACCACCGGATGGCGCTGTCGGATGCCGCTCTGGTCAAGGACAATCATGTGGCGGCGGCTGGGTCGGTAAGTGCTGCGTTCGCCGCCGTCCGGGCGCGGGCTCCCGGTCTGCCGGTTGAGGTGGAATGCGACACCCTCGCCCAGGTAGCCGAGGCACTGGCGGCGGGCGCCGACCTTATCCTGCTGGACAACTTCGGCCTGGCGGAACTGGCCGCGGCCGTGCGGCTGGCCGGCGGCCGGGCCCTGCTGGAGGCCAGCGGCGGCCTTACCCTGGCCAGAGCCAGGGCTGTGGCTGAGACCGGCATCGACTACCTTGCCGTGGGGGCGCTTACTCACTCGGCGCCAGCCCTCGATATCGGCCTCGACCTGGTCCGGGTCGGCTAGCGAGCGGGAGCGACATGCTGCTGACCATTGATGTCGGAAACACCAACACCGTGCTGGGCGTCTTCGACGGCGCTGAGGTGGTCGAGCACTGGCGGATCTCGACCGATCCGGTGCGCACCGCCGACGAGTTCGCCGTGCTGCTGCAGGGGCTGCTGCGGCAAAGCACCCTGTTCGCCGAGCCGGACGTGAGCGGCATCGCACTCTGCTCGACGGTGCCATCGGTCCTGCACGAGCTGCGCGAGATGATCCGTCGTTACTACGGCGATGTGCCGGCGGTGATCGTGGAACCTGGTGTCAAGACAGGCGTGCCGCTGCGTTACGACAACCCGAAGGAGGTCGGCAGCGACCGGATCATGAACGCCGTCGCGGCCGTCCACTTGTATGGCGGGCCCGCGATCGTGGTCGACTTCGGCACGTCAACGAACTTCGATGCGGTCAGCGATCGGGGCGAATTTGTCGGCGGGGCGCTCGCGCCGGGCATCGAGATCTCTGTCGATGCGCTGTCCCGGCGCGCTGCCCAGCTGCTGAAGGTCGAGCTCACCAGGCCGAGCCGGGTTATCGGCAAGAGCACGGTTGAGGCACTGCAGTCCGGGATCATATTCGGCTTTGCTGGCCAGATCGAGGGCATCGCCACCCGGATGGCCGCGGAGCTGGCGCCGACCGACCCGAAGTCAGTAACCATCATCGCCACCGGCGGCCTGGCACCGCTGGTCATTGACGAGGTTTCAGTCATTGACGCGTATGAGCCGTGGCTGACCCTTATCGGGCTCCGGCTGACCTATGAACGCAACACGGCCGACCGTCACGCCGGCGACCGGCACGCAGCCGACCGTCACGCCGAGGACCGTAACGCAGCCGACCGGCACGCCGGCGACCGGCAGGTGGTCGGCGAGCGCGGTACCGATACTGCGGTGACCGGCTGACAGCCGCACCGGTAGCCTCAGGCAGATGACCGAGGACGAGCACCGCGGGCCGGGTGCTGGGGCGGGCGTGCCCGAGCAGATGCAAGTACGGCTGGCCAAGATCGACCGGTTGCGTGCAGACGGTATCGACCCGTACCCGGTGGGCTATCCGCGCACGCATGCAATCGCGGAGGTACGCAGCGAGTTCGGCGAGCTGCCAGCCGACACGGCGACCGGCAAGCGCATCAGCGTAACCGGGCGGGTCGTGCTGTACCGCAACGGCGGCAAGCTCTGCTTCGCGACGATCAGGGATGGCAGCGGCGAGATCCAGGTGATGATCTCCCTGGACCGAGCCGGGGAGCGGGCGCTGGCGGCCTGGAAGCAAGACGTCGACCTCGGCGACCACGTCGGCGTGACCGGAGAGGTGATCTCGTCCAGGCGCGGCGAGCTGTCCATACTGGCTGACTCGTTCGCCATCACGGCTAAGGCACTGCGGCCGTTGCCGGACAAGCACAAGGGTTTGACGGACGCTGAGTCGCGGGTGCGCCTGCGCTATCTGGACCTGATCACCAATCCCGCCGCGCGGCGGATCGCCGAGGTTCGGGCTGCGGTCACCAGGTCGGTGCGCGAGGAGCTGCACGCCCGCGGCTACCTTGAGGCCGAGACGCCGGTGCTGCAGACGCTGCACGGCGGGGCCAACGCGCGGCCATTTACCACTCACATCAATGCCTTCAACCTGGACCTCTACCTGCGGATCGCGCTGGAGCTGTACCTGAAGCGTCTGGTCGTAGGCGGTATCGAGCGGGTTTACGAGATCGGCCGCATCTTCCGTAACGAGGGCGCCGACGCCACCCACAATCCAGAGTTCACCATGCTCGAGGCGTACGAGGCGTATGGCGACTACGACACCATGGCGACCTTGACCAGGGAGCTGCTGCAAGCGGCCGCTGAGGCCGCGAACGGTAGCCAGGTGGCGCGTCGACCGGACGGGTCCGAAGTCGACATCAGCGGCAACTGGCGCGAGGCCACGGTGCACGGGGCGCTGTCCGAAGCGGTGGGCACGCAGGTCACGCCCGACACCGACGAGAAAGAGCTGCGTACGATCGCCGCTGACCGGCAGATCGAACTCCACCCGGGCTGGGACCGGGCGCAAGTGCTGCTCGAGCTGTACGAACGGCTGGTCGAGGCGCACACCGTGGAACCGACGTTCTACCGCGACTTTCCGGTCGAGGTCGCGCCACTGACCAGGCAGCATCGCGACGATCCGCGGCTGGCCGAGAAGTGGGATCTCGTCGCCTTCGGGACCGAGATCGCCACGGCCTATTCGGAGTTGGTCGACCCGGTCGAGGAACGGGCCAGGCTGACGTCGCAATCGCTGCTGGCGGCGGGCGGCGACGCCGAGGCGATGCAGCTCGACGAGGATTTTTTGCGGGCGCTTGAGTACGGCATGCCGCCAAGCGGCGGCATGGGGATGGGCATTGACCGGATGCTGATCATGCTGACGGGAGCGTCTATTCGCGAGACCGTGTTGTTCCCCCTTGTGAAGCCGGGCTAGCCAGTTTGCCGGGGGTGCACGGCCGGCGGAGCCCCCGGTGAAAATGGCGACTGCCCGGCCAGCGGGGGATTCTGGCCGGGCAGTCAGGGAGAGCCGAGCTTTGTGCTGACACCTGGTCAGCTGCCCGGGCATGGTCAGGCGATGATGCGGACCGCGCCGTCGTAGAAGGGATCGAAGTCTGACATCGGCTGCACCTGCACGACCTGGCCGTAGGTAGGCGCATCAATCATGAGGCCCTCGCCGAGATAAATGCCGACGTGCTCGATACCGGGGTAAAAGAACACCAGGTCCCCAGGCTCAAGCTCGCTGCGGGAAACGTGCTCGCCCTCGTTCCACAGGTCGCCGGTGTAGTGCATGAGGGTGATGCCGATCTGGGCGTATGCCCAGACCACTAGACCGGAGCAGTCGAAGGCATCAGGCCCCGCAGCGCCCCATTCATACGGCTTGCCGCGCCGGGTGAGAGCCCACCGCAGCGCCTGGACGCCTACCGAGTTGCCCGGCAGCCTGATGTTGGGATACTGACCGGTCCGCTGGAAGATCGCCTCAGCCTGTGCGTAGGCCTGGCTGTTGAAGAAGCTCTCTTTCTTCTGGATCGCGGCGACCTTCCCAGCCAGCTGCTTTGACAGCGCGGTCGCCCGCTGCTGCTCCTGAGCAGCCGCTTCCTGGGCGCGGTCGGCGGCGGTCGCGGCGTCTTGGACTAGCTTGAGCTTCGCGCCGTTCTCCTGCTCGATCTGGGTCATGATCGACGCCCGGTTTAGCAGGCTCTGCGGAGACGAACTCTGCAAGAGCTCAAGAGCCGGGTTCATGCCCTCGGTCATGTAACCCTCGACAGCGATCGCGCCGACCGCCGACTGGTCGTGCCTCAGCAGACGGAAGTCCCTGGCTGCGCTTTCCCTGGCAAGTATGACGTTGGCCTTCGCCTGCTTGAGCTGGATCGTGAGGCCGTCATATTGCTGGCCGAGTATGTCGATCTGCTGAGAGAGTTCGTTGGCCTCGGCGAGGGTGGCCTTGAGGCTCGGCTTGCCCGCAGCGGGCGTGGCGTCAGCGGTGGCAATGGGGAGGATCGCGGCGCAGATTGCCGCTGTGCTGGCCAGGACGGCGGCCCGACGCCAGCGGACGGCGCGGGAAATCGCGGAGGCTGGTGCTGACGACTGCGGTGCTACATGCCTGTGGTGTGGCATGTGCTTCACGTAGCGTGCTCCTCTCCTAGGCCGCCTACCGGGTTAGCTGACGGGTTCGGGCCGGAGAAGCCCTACGGCGGGCCGTGGCGGCTTGCGCCGACGAGGCCTGCCGATTCACCCCGAGGATCCTGGGTCCCCGGCTCCCTGACTCGCTTGCGCGAGACAGGAACTCGGCGGGTGCCGCGCGCCGCCCCGGTTGTCCGGCCGGTCGCAAACGGCTAACAGCGATGGAGGCTAATCGAGACCCCCGGCACCGCGCGGCAAAACAGCGAAGATTTTGAACTCGGCACTATCCCGGGCCTATCTTCGCGCATTGCCGTTGGCGCCTATCGCGGTCATCTACATAGTCCACGGTCGGTGCGCGTTCGCCAGGATTCCAGTCGTTGCCGCAGGTCAGACGGCGTGTCATGGCACACGGTAACGCCGTGTGATCTGCGCGTGATCTGCACGGATAAGTACAGGACACCAAGACGCAGCGAAATGTGTAAGCGTCGTAACAGTCAGTGCGCAACCGTATTGCCACGGCTCGCCTTCGTTTGACATGCTGACGTCCAGGGGGACATCCCCCGGTATCCCCGGCAAACTATCGCGTTCAGGGGGACACCACGCGAGGGCCCCGATGGCGTCATCCCCCGGCGCCGGTGGGCTGGCGGCAATGGCGGAGGTGGCAGCCGGATGGATTACGCGGTCAGGCGGGCGCGGACTCGCGACGTGCGAGCGATCCGGGCGCTGATCGATGCCAACGCCGACTCAGGCCGGTTGCTCGACAAGGCGACGGTCGCCCTCTACGAGGACGTCCAGGAGTTCTGGGTGGCCACCAGCCCAGAAGAGGAAGTCGTCGGCTGCGGCGCGCTGCACGTTATGTGGGAGGACCTCGCCGAGATCCGCACGCTGGCGGTAGCTGACAGCCACCAGGGCCGGGGCGTCGGCAGCCAGATTGCGCTGGCGTTGCTCGATGCTGCCAGGGAGATCGGCGTCAGCCGGGTCTTCGTGCTCACTTTCGCGGTCGACTTCTTCAGCCGGCATGGATTCGCCGAGATCGCCGGGCAAGCCGCGAGCCCGGAAATCTATGCCGAGCTGCTGCGCTCGTATGACGAGGGCGTCGCAGAATTTCTCGATCTTGACCGGGTAAAGCCCAACACGCTGGGTAACACCCGGATGCTGCTGCGAATCTGAGCGACTCGGCGGCCGCTGCGACCGCGACTGGGCGGTTGTCTGCACCCAAAACCAGCACCTGGACGTGCATGCGGTCATTGCTTGTGGCGTACGCCCGGTGGCGCATGACGGGGCCTTTGACTGCGATCATTGACTGTGATCAGCGAACGCAATCTCGGTAATGATGAGCCGTAGCCGGGCATTGGTAATGCAAGTGCCCAGCTAGTGACATTGATATGCACGTTGCGAACCGAGACATGCTCGGCCCACTTTACTAAGTAGATAGACTGGACCGGCTAGCTTTGTGACGACAAGCGCATATGTGAAACGGGCTACCAGTAATCCGCACGGAGGCGTTGAGTAACTAGCAGCAATCCGGTCCCGCTGGCACCGCATCCCCATCTAGCCGGTCTAAAACATGTGAGCTGGGCACAAACGGCGGCACGATATCGTCATGGGCAGGATTAGGCCCTGCCCGTCGACCGGCGCCATACGCCGGAGTTCCTTACGCGCAATGAGCCGATTACCAGCGGCAGCTCCGCTAAGGACACCGGGTCCCGACTGGATGCGCGGCGGGGCATTGCGGCAGAATCAGCTGATAAGAAGCCAGCGTATGTCCGGCCGCTCGCCCACGCAGGCGGGCTGACGAGCGGCAAGGCCGGCGCCGCGCCGCACTGCCGGCTCAGCCTGGCCGGGATGGACCGCAGGCCAGCGTAGCCTCGGTCGCCGCTGGGACGGCCTCGTGACCTGCGCGGCGCCGCCGAGCAGGTATCTGCATACCGGAAGGAGTACCTGATGAGAGACTTGTCAGTGCTAACTCCGCCGCTGCTGATGGGTGCAGTTGTTGTGCTCGCTATTGTCGCATTCCTGCGGCACGAGATGCGCCGTTCGCGGCCCGGAGGCGAAGGTCAGCCTGCCGATATTTCACCGGCCGAGCAGTTCGATGACGCCGATCTAGATAGCACGGCAGATGGGCATGGCGCTTCATCCGCCTCCGACGGCAGCTAAGTACACACCGATTACACAGCGTTACGCTGACGGCCCCCATTGTCCGGGCAGCTACTGCGCCGCCGATACCTAAACGGCAATCTTGAATTGTCAACCGGATGCGGGGTGGTATATCTTTGGCAACCTAAAAGGACTTCAGTGAAAGGCCGTAGCCTGATGGTGCAGAAGACCGTAGTAACGGTAGTTTGTGATCTCCCTCACGACGGCGAGGTCGAGGGCAACGAGACAGTTTCGTTCTCGGTCGACAGCGCTGCCTACGAGATCGACCTGTGTTCCCCGCATGCTAAGGAACTGCATGGCATCTTCGGTGGATACGTTGAGCATGCCCGCCGGGTGAGCGGCGCCGCGCGGCGCCGTAAGACGCGCAGCGGCCCCGGCCGTGAGCGCAGCTCGGAAATCAGGCAGTGGGCCCGAGAGCGCGGCGACAAGGTGAGCGAGCGCGGGCGGATTCCGGCGTCGATCATTCAGGAATACGAGGCCAGTCACTAACGAGCGGGCCGGCCTTTAGCAGTACTGGCGGTATTTTCCGCGGCTGCGGCCGACGCGTGGGTCCGGGATTGCGCCGGAGTTCAGCTGCCTGCCGGGCCTCAGCCAGAGGTGGCAGCCGGGAGCCGCGCTAGCCCGATAGCCATCAGGGCGGCCTGCGGGCCTGATGGCCGGGCGTAGCCGCTGTTCAGCCGGGCGGAGCTGGCGTCAGCCGACGCCGGCTCCGTTTTTCCTACTCGGCAACCGCTCGTCGGGTGGCCAGTGACACGCGGCCCGCTGGTGCGTGCAGCAGCGAGTTGCCGGGCGGGTCTGCGCGGCCGGTGTAAATCGGTGCGAATAACTCATTGCGGATGTAACAGCTACAGCCGTGTTCGCTGCTGGCGTAGCCATCGACAATTGCTTTCGCTGCCGGCGTAGCTGGGAACACTGCCTCTTCAGCCCAGGTTAAATGGGATGAACGCCCTGCTGGCGGGGAACGTTTTGAGTGGTGCGGCACGCACCACGCCATGGCGCCGTCCGGCACACGGGCTAACATGCGGAAGGGACGGGGCAGTTTAGTTGCCTGACCGACCGCGCTGTGAGGAGCGACGAGATGTTCGAGAGGTTTACCGACCGGGCGCGGCGGGTTGTGGTGCTGGCACAAGAAGAGGCCAGGATGCTCAACCACAACTACATCGGCACTGAGCACATCCTGCTGGGCCTTATCCACGAGGGCGAGGGCGTTGCAGCTAAGGCACTTGAGTCGCTTGGGATAAGCCTCGAAGCCGTACGGCAGCAGGTTGAGGAGATTATCGGCCAGGGCCAGCAGGCGCCGTCCGGTCATATCCCGTTCACCCCTCGCGCCAAGAAGGTACTCGAGCTTTCCCTGCGTGAGGCCCTTCAGCTTGGCCACAACTACATCGGCACTGAGCACATACTGCTCGGCCTGATCCGCGAGGGCGAGGGCGTCGCCGCCCAGGTGCTGGTCCGCCTCGGTGCCGACCTGAACCGGGTTCGCCAGCAGGTGATCCAGCTTCTGCACGGTTACCAGGGCAAGGAGCCTGCCGCCGCGGGCGCGCCATCCGAGAGCGCGCCGTCGACGTCATTGGTGCTTGACCAGTTCGGTCGGAACCTCACTGCTGCTGCCCGCGAGGGCAAGCTCGATCCGGTCATCGGACGGGACAAGGAAATCGAGCGGGTGATGCAGGTGCTCTCCCGCCGCACGAAGAACAACCCCGTCCTGGTCGGCGAGCCAGGTGTGGGCAAGACAGCGGTCGTGGAGGGGCTGGCCCAGAAGATCGTTAAGGGCGAGGTGCCTGAGACACTGAAGGAGAAGCAGCTCTATACGCTGGATCTCGGCGCGCTCGTCGCCGGGTCGCGTTACCGCGGTGATTTCGAGGAGCGCCTCAAGAAAGTCCTGAAGGAGATCAGGACGCGCGGGGACATCATCCTGTTTATAGATGAGATCCACACCTTGGTCGGCGCGGGCGCGGCCGAAGGCGCGATCGACGCGGCCTCGATCCTCAAGCCGATGCTGGCCAGAGGCGAGCTGCAGACCATAGGCGCGAGCACGCTGGACGAGTATCGCAAGCACTTGGAGAAGGACGCCGCCCTCGAGCGGCGGTTCCAGCCGATCCAAGTGGCCGAGCCGACGATCTCGCACACCATCGAGATCCTGAAGGGGCTGCGGGACAGGTACGAGGCACATCATCGGGTGACCATCACCGACGACGCTCTGGTTGCTGCCGCGCAGCTCGCTGATCGTTACATCAGCGACCGCTTCCTGCCGGACAAGGCGATTGACCTGATAGACGAGGCCGGGTCGCGGATGCGCATCCGCCGGATGACTGCGCCGCCGGACTTGCGCGACTTCGACGAGCGCATCGCGGACGTCAGGCGCGAGAAGGAATCGGCCATCGACTCTCAGGACTTTGAGAAGGCGGCTTCGCTGCGCGACACCGAGAAGCAGCTGATCGATAAGAAGGACGCGCGGGAGAAGGAGTGGAAGGCCGGTGACATGGATACCCCGGCCGAGGTCAACGAGGAGCTCATTGCTGAGGTCCTCGCTACCGCCACCGGGATCCCGGTGTTCAAGCTCACCGAGGAAGAGTCACAGCGGCTGCTGCGCATGGAGGACGAGCTGCACCGTCGGGTGATCGGCCAGAACGACGCCATCAAGGCGCTCTCACAGGCGATCAGGCGGACCCGGGCGGGCCTGAAGGATCCGAAGCGCCCAGGCGGGTCGTTCATCTTCGCCGGGCCCTCCGGCGTGGGCAAGACAGAGCTGTCCCGGACCCTCGCAGAGTTCCTGTTCGGCGACGAGGACTCGCTGATCCAGCTGGACATGAGCGCGTACATTGAGAAGCACACGGTGTCGCGCCTGTTCGGGTCGCCACCTGGCTACGTGGGCTACGAAGAAGGCGGGCAGCTGACCGAGAAGGTACGGCGCAAGCCGTTCTCGGTGGTGCTGTTCGACGAGATCGAGAAGGCACACGGCGACATCTTCAACTCGCTGCTGCAGATCCTGGAAGACGGCCGCCTGACCGACGCTCAGGGCCGCGTCGTCGACTTCAAGAACACCGTCATCATCATGACGACCAACCTCGGTACCAGGGACATCACCCGAGGCACCGCGGTGGGCTTCGGCACCGCCGGTGAGTCGCGCGGCTCGTATGACCGGATGAAGACCAAGGTCGGCGAGGAACTGAAGCAGCACTTCCGCCCTGAGTTCCTCAACCGGGTCGACGACGTCATCGTCTTCCACCAGCTGAGCCAGGAGGAGATCTTCCAGATCGTCGACCTGATGATCGGCAAGGTTGACGAGCGGCTGCGGGACCGGGACATGGGCATCGAGATCCGCCCAGAGGCCAAGACGCTGCTGTCGCAGAAGGGCTACGACCCTGTGCTCGGCGCGCGGCCGCTGCGGCGGACTATCCAGCGGGAGATTGAGGATCACCTGTCGGAGAAGATCCTCTTCGGCGAGCTCAAGGCCGGCCAGATCGTCATCGTCGATGCGGAGGGCACCGGTGAGGACGCGAAGTTTGTCTTCACCGGCATAGCCAAGCCGTCCGACGTTCCCGAGGCCCCGCCACCGGTCGAGGTCGACGTGAAAGCCGGCGCCAGCGGAGCAACCGCGACGGCGCCTGATTAGCTAGCTCGCCGTCGCTGCCAGCCTCGGCGGTAGCGCCGACAGAGGCAGCGACGGTACGGCCGACAGGGCCGGCAGAGCCGAGCGGAGCGGGCCGGGTCCACAGGGAC
>JBKQTJ010000013.1:0-2538 GCA_052143255.1 Streptosporangiaceae bacterium
TGAAGCCCGACCTGCAGCAATCCGCCCTCATCGCCGAGCAGCGCCTGGCCGGGGCGATCCTGGGCGCCGCTGTCGCTGCCCTGTTCCTCACCACCGTCACCAACAAGACCGCGCTCGAAGTGATCGCCGTCATCCTGTTCGCGCTGGCAGGAGCGACCCGCACCGTCAACTACGCCTGGTATACCGCAGCCGTAGCCGCAGGCGTCCTGATCGGTGTCGACATCCCCCATCCCTCCAGCCTCGACTCCGAGGGACGCCGGATCCTGTTCACACTCGCCGGCGTCGGCATCGCCGTCATCGTCATGCTCGTGGCAAACCTGCTGCAAAAGAGCCAGAAGCACACCGCCGGGACCGCACCACCATCGCCGTGATCCACGCCAGGCCAGATGCCTGAACCAGGGCATGACAGGCAATAGCAGCAGGTCCAAGGCCGAATGAGCCTGCCATCCCAGCGCTCCGGACCCGGCCGGAGTTCTCGCCCGATACGGGTGACGACCAGCCAGCCGTCCGGCTGACAGGCTGGACAACACGACGCGGCGGCCAGCAGGCGGCCGACGCGGCTTCATAACCGCAGCTGGCAGAGTAACGCCAGCGGAAACTGGGGAGGCCGGCATGGCCGGATCCGGCAGCACGTTCGTCCTGGTAGCGACATATCCCGACGAAGCAGCAGCACAAGACGACTATCAGGTCATCAAGGACGCGCACGCGGGGGGCCTTGTGGGCTCCTACGACGCGGCAGTGGTCACCAAGGACGCCAGCGGCAAGGTGCACGAGAAGAAAGACGAGACCGCCACCCGGAAGGGCGCCCGGTGGGGCGGAGTCGCCGGAGCAGCGGTCGGGGTCATCTTCCCGCCGTCGATCCTGGCGGGGGCGGCGGCAGGGGCCGCGATCGGCGCCGTCGGCGGGCACCTAGCCAAGGGGATGTCGCGCTCGGACGCCAAGCAGCTCGGCGACTTCATCGACCCGGGCCAGGCCGGCCTCGTCGTGGTGGGGGAAGACAAGGTCGAGGACGCGATCAAGAAAGCGGTGACCGGGGCGGAGAAGCAGACCGCCAAGGACCTCGACGTAGACCCGAAGGACATCGACAAGACCCTCCAGCAAACCGTCAAGGAAATGTAACCCGGCCGGGATCGTCCTCGTGGCCTTGGGCGCTACCGTCGATGTCAGGGGTCGTCAGCTACGTCGTCGGCGCGCGAAAACTGACTTGGGATAAGAGCGGCTAGGCGGGCGTGTCGAGCACCCGGCTCCGGCAACTGGGCCGAGTGCCGCTGTCAGCCCGGTCCTGGTAGTCGAGGACCTCGATAAGCGGCATCAGTGCGGCTTGGCAGCCGCTCGGGCGTCCCCACAGTGACCTCGACGAAGGAAGAAGCGGCTCCGATGCCGAAATGGAACTTCGTGGCGATGGGCCAGGTGGGCCTGACCGGCTGGACCAGGGTGGCCGTCAAGCCGGTCGCCCGAGCGATAGCCCGCAGGACGGGCTGGCCGGAGGCCCAGGTTCTATCGCTGATCGGCGCGGCGTTCCTAGCGGTCTCATTGATCGACTTCCTCCGCGAGGTCGATGCAGTGATCGCTGCAGGGCGAAACGGCCCTCAGCAGGCAAGGAACGCTTGACCGCACCCGCCCCGCGCCTCCCGAGCGCCGGGCCTCGGCACACGGAAAAGCCAGATCTGCATTGAACAAGCCCAACCCCTGCCGGGCAGACAGTCGGCTGTACACAGATCGCGGTTCCGTGGCTCCGTGCGCGCGTGAACAGCGCCACAACCGATGCCAATCGGGCGCCAATGACCACACGAGTTGCAGTCCGGGGGTGCGGTTTTTCCCTCCACCTCACCACCCGTCGGGGTTGAGGGTGAGGTTCCAGCCCCAACGGTGGACGGCCACCTGGTGATGGAAGGTGCAGAGCAGGCAGCAGTTGGCCAGGTTGGTGGGGCCGCGGTCGGCGCGCGGGATGAGGTGATGGACGTGGCATGCGGCGGGGGGGGGGGGGGGCTGCTGGCAGCCGGGGAACCGGCAGTGCTGGTCGCGGCGGGCGACCGCGCGGCGCAACTGCACCGGGATGGTGTCGGTGGTGGCGCCGATGTCTAGCGGCAGGCTGACCGAGGCGGCGTAGCCGTGCAGCTGGCTGGTCCGCAGCCAGCTGGCGAGCCCGCCAGGTCCCGATAGCAGCCGGGCGGCGTGGCCGATGGCCAGCTGCCGGACTGCGCCGATGGTCATCTGCTGGCCGCGTCGGCCGCCTTCGGCCGGGCCGGAGGCGCTGACGCCGCCCAGGCTGCCGAACCCGGGGCCGGCCGGTACGGCGCCGAGCCCGCTTCCGGTGCCGCTGACGTCCTTGAGGATGATAGCGGCGAGCCGGTCGAGGATGCCGGGGTCGACGGTGCCGGTGACGATGGGGTGATCGCGGCGTCGCAGTCCGCGCCGGGCGGCGCGGGGCTGGCGTTGGCGGCGATCCACGCGGCCGCGGCCGGTTCGGCCTCTTGCTGGCCCAGCAGCTGGCTGAGGGTCATGTGCAGCTGGATCTGGGTGGGCTGCCCGGCCCGG
>JBKQTJ010000014.1:0-4667 GCA_052143255.1 Streptosporangiaceae bacterium
GAACACCCGCGTCAGCAGGCCTATCGCGATGCGATCAGACAACCGCTCATCCGTGGGCGGCTTGACCTGGCCGGCACGTGGCATACCCGCACCGTAGCAGATGATCTCTTAAGTTAGCGGTATTGGGGCTAGGCCGCCCAGCCCGAACGGCCCTGGCGCTCCCCCGCCAACCACGCGGCGGGCGGGTCGATTTTCAACCGTAGCAGGAGCCGCTGGCATCTCGTTTGAGCATCCTGGCGCGGCCCTAGGTGGCCGCAATGACCCGGCCGTACGGAGTGCTCTCTCGGGGCTTGCCCTGAGCAGACTCCAGAGCTTCCCCCGATCCGGCACGGCTGCCCTGCGTGCTGTGCTGGCAGCAAGCCGGAGTTCGGTCGCAACCCGATGATCGAGCGAGCCGGCCCCGTACAGGTCTCGGGACACCGAGGAGGAAGAGGTCAGCATGCTAAGGCCAGCACGATTCGCAGCGATTGGCGCGGGAGCGGTACTGCTCGCTTGCGCGATGGCGGGGGTGGCTACGGCCGCATCAGGCAGCCCCGGAAGGAGCGCCGCCCCGCTCAGGTACTACGCGTTCGACGTTAACAACGGGGGCAAGGACCCCGGCTTCATCGCGGTGGCAGGCACCAGCCCGACTGTCTTCGCGCAGGGCGATGAGCTGATCATCAACGACCAGCTGACCAGCACGCACCAGACCAAGGGCGGGTACCCCATCGTCGGCTACGACTCCGGCATCTGCACCCTGACCAGGATCCCGGAAAAGTACGCCGAGCAGACGATAGCGAACTGTGTTGTCACCGCGGTCTGGAACGGCGGCAGCAGCCTGAGTCTGCAGGGGGCCGTCCATTTCAGGTCGCAGCAACCCGAGGCTGCTGTGTTCGCGGTGACCGGGGGTACCGGCAGGTTCAGTGCCGCGACAGGCACAGCAGACGTCTCCTTTACCAAAAACTACAAGATCCTCACTCTTCGGCTGCGCTGAGGCAAGCGACGGCGGCCGGGACGGGAAGTCCCGGCCGTGCGGTCTTGGGTAGCAGCACGTCGTCCTTGGCTATGAACACCCAGCAACGCAGGCCCCGGCTCACCTGCACGGGATATCTGCCTGCAGGCGCGTTCCACGCCCTGGCGGGCTGTCGACCTGGAGCACGCCTCCGACGGAAGCGACTCGGTCGGCCAGGCCGCGCAGCCCCGAGCCGCTGTCCAAGCTGGCGCCTCCGGCCCCGTTGTCGGTGACGACGACTGATAGCAGCCCTGACCGTCGGCGGATTGTCACGGTCGCGTTGCGTGCCATCGCATGCTTAGCCACGTTGGCCAGCGCCTCCGAGACCACGAAGTAGGCAGTTGCCTCGAGCGCGGCAGCGAATCGTTCCGGCGGGACGGCTGCGACCGTGGTAGGCACCGGCGACCTTTCGGCGAGCGCGTGGACGGCGCCCGCCAGACCCGTCTCGGTCAGCACGGCCGGATGAATGCCGCGAGCCAGCTCCCGCAGCTCGGTGAGGGCCTCTCGTGCCTCCTTGCTGGCCGACTCGATCAAGGCGGCGAGCTCGGGGTCAGCACCTGCCGCGCGGCTACGCGCCAGTGCCAGCGCCTGAGTCAGAGTCTCTAGCCGCTGCTGGGCCCCGTCGTGCAGGTTGCGCTCCAGCCGTCGGCGTTCCTCGACGCCAGCGGTGACGATGCGGGCGCGGGACGCCCGGACCTGCTCAAGTTGTGCCTGTACCTCCGCCTGGAGCCGCCAGTGCTCCAGCGCAAGACCCGCCGCGGCAGCGGTGACCCGCACGAGCTCGGGCTCATGCCGCAACTCCCCGTCGAATACCAGCACCGCCCCGGCGTTCGAGCCGACCGGAATCGTCATTCGTCCACGTGGCGGTCGAGCGGCGTCCACAAGGTCATCATTGGTGTCGGTGTAGCAGTCGCTGCCGGAGACGCGGAAGGCAAGCTGGAGGCTCGGATCGCCCAATGCCAGAGCCAGGGCCTCCCGCAGCCTGGCCGGCGGAACTCGCGGCTCCAGGCCGACCATGGTGGTACCAACGGCGTTCCGGGCTCGGCGAGCCCTGGCTACCCCGACCCAGTACGCCACCGGGGCCAAGAGCAGGATGAGCGGGCCATAGACGTTTACCGCCAGACTGGACAGGCCGAGCGTGCCGGGGACGTTGAGGATGGCCATGTAGGCCGCGATTGGTACCGCCACGACGGTGAGCCATGTCATTGCCCGGCGCGCATATCCGCGGGATGACCACCAGTTGCGAGCTATCAGAACGACTATGGCGACAGTTACCAGGTTCCCGACCAGCGACGCGACCGAGCCGGCGGTGCTATGCAGCCGGCTTGAGTCATGAACGAGTAACAAATTCGCCGGACAGGCCGGCCCGCAGTTCTCGGTCCGCGGATTCCAGAACAGCATCTGCACTGCGTTGTTGCCGATGTTCCAGCAGTAGTTGAACACGACAACACAGCAGTCGAACTTCGACCGCAGCCGTCCGTATGGCCAGGCCAGCGCCAGATGCGCCAGGGCCGCCTGGTAGAGGTACAAGCAGAGGTTACCGACCGTGAACGGCAGCGCCCAGTGCAGGTTGGTCAGGGACGGCAGCAGCCAGGCGTAGCCAACCCAGGTAAACAGGGGTCCGACCCGCCCGTCTGGATGCCGTCGCCAGGCAGTTATACCGACACCGAGATAGGCCACCAAGACCAGGGTCGTGACGGTCACGTACACGGATGAGCCCGTTGGCGTCGGCCAGTTGTTGAAGTAGAACGAGAGCACGTTGAACAAGACCGCCGCCGCAGCCCCCGCGATCAGCACGGTCAGCAGCCGGCGGCTCACGGCAGCTCGGCTATGGGGATCGCCTCGGTAGCTTCACCTGATCAGTCTGGCACTGCACGTCGTCGCGGGCATCGGGGCAAACCCAGATCTCGCGCTGGCCCTTCGTCGCTTCATGTGGCTGAAGGGTTGCCGCTGCTGTCGTGCCAGTCCCGACGTCGATCATCTGACGGTGCGCGCACTGTCGACGGCCGGATCTCTGGCCGGGTTGCTGATTGTGCCGGCCGTGGCGTCTGCGCCCACCGGTACCGCGGCGCTTGCCGACAGCGGCCCCGCCGCGACAGCGGCTTCGGGTGCCGCTCGCGGCTGCTTCGCGACCGGCTAGCGGCGATTCAGCCTGTGACGGCTAGCCGGGCCGGCGCTGCTCCATCCAGCCTGGCTCCATGATCTTCTCGGTGATCTTCCAACTACCGTCCACGCGCCGCAGCTTGTCCCGGTAGCGGGCCACGATCAGGGTGACCGCGCCGTCATCGCCAACATCGGTCTGGTGAGACGTGTGATACGTGAGTGTGCTGGCCTCGTCCGGGCCGGTGAAGTCGATGTGGTAGACGGTCAGCTTGTGATGCTGCCAGGACTTGTCAGCAGTCATCCCGTCGATCCACTTCACGATCTCGTCCGCCCCGGTGAGGTCCGCGACAGTTGTGTAGACGCCATGGGCGTCGTCGGTAAATAGCGAGCGCAAGGTGGCATAGTCCTTGTAGTCCACCGATGACGCGTACCGGTACAGCACGTCGCTGATCTGCTGGCGGTCAATGAGCCAGCGCAGTTGGTCCTGGCTTACCGCGGAGTCCAGTGAGCCGGCAGGGTCCATCGAGCACTCCTCATCCTTCAGTCATCGTGATCGCGCCCGCAGGGCACGCTTGCGCGCCGGCCCGTGCGGCAACCACCAGGTCGCCAGGTATCTCCCGCTCGTGGCCTCCGTCAGCGCAGTAGCCCTCATCGTCGGCCTCGTACACGTCCGGACTCACCGTGTAGCACCGGCCATGACCGACGCACTGCTCCGCATCGACCGAGATCCGCATCCGTCCCCCTCAGTCCGCCAAGCGCCACTTCCCTTTCAGCGAAATGAAGATATCATGATTATCATCACAAGGGAAAGTCCCAGACGACGTTACAAGCACGACTCGTGGCCGAAACCTCTCAGATCCCTAGGGATCATTACCATTAAGGCTCGAGACTCCAGGGGGTACATTGCGCAGTATGGAAGCCTTGCCTGCCGAGGACGTCGCACCACCCGGCGTTACTGGGCGCAACCTGTGGGTCAGCCTCGCGCAGTCCAATGCGGACACCACGGATCAGCCTCGGCGCGCCGCCAAGACAGCCGAGACCGTTGCCGCGGCGATCGTGCGGGACATCGTGTCCCGGAACCTCAATCCCGGCGACACGCTGCCGTCCGAGGCGGCGATGCTCGCTCACTACCGCGTCAGCCGGGCGTCGCTGCGTGAGGCGCTGCGGCTGCTGGAGGTCCAGGAGCTGATCCGACTCAAGCCCGGACCCGGCGGCGGGCCGATCGTGAGCGCGGTCGACCCGCGTAACCTGGCCAAGATCAGCACGCTGTACCTGCATCTTGGCGGTGCGACCTACCAGGAGCTGTTCGAGGCTCAGGTCGTCATGGCGCCGATCAGCGCTGAACGCGCGGCCCGGAACGGTGACCGGGAACTCGTGCGGGCGACGCTCAAGCCGTTCCTTCTCGAAGAGCAACCGGTGCAGGGCGCTAGCTACTGGGCGGTTACCAACGAGTTCCACGGGTCGGTCGAAGCGCTTGGCGGGAACCGGGTGATCGAGCTCCTCACCCGTATCGTCGGCAGCATCTGGCACGAGCACATCGTGACGCGTATGGACACCCAGGCGATCCGCGAGA
>JBKQTJ010000015.1:0-41051 GCA_052143255.1 Streptosporangiaceae bacterium
CGAGTTCTTCGTCGGTACCGGCCCGGCGCCCGACGACCTGGTCTACCTTTTCCCGCACGGCGACACCGTGGTGCTGGGCGGCACCGCGGAGGCCGGCAACTGGAACCGCGAGCCCGACGCGGCAACCGCGGAGCAGATCCTCGCGGCGTGCATCGCGGTGCGGCCGCAACTGCGCGCCGCGACCGTGCTCCGGCACCGGGTCGGGCTGCGCCCGGTTCGCTCCTCGGTGCGGCTTGAGGCCGAGCGGGCCGACGGCGTCACGATCGTGCACAACTACGGGCACGGCGGCGCCGGTGTCACGCTCTCCTGGGGCTGCGCGCAGGACGCCAGCCAGCTCGCGCTCGCGGCGCTGTCCTGAGCTCGCTGCCATGCGGGGCCGGAAGCAGCGAACCGCCCCGTCAGAACCCGGGGAATATCGTCCTCAGCTTGTCCAGTGTGTCCGGATCGGCCGCGACGGTGGCGGGAGTGTGCTCGGGGTCCAGCCGACCGTACGCCAGCCGCAGCAGCGCCTCGGCCGGCATGCTCGCCTGCCGTACGTCCGCGCCATTCGGCCCCTCGCCAGTCCGATTGGTCATGCTGACCGACTCGCCGGACGTCAGCAGGTAATCGCGGTCCGGGCCGGTGGTGGTGATGCGCACCGCGAACGGCTCGGCCAGCGGCTTGCCCAGTCGCGGCGCGAGGAACTGCGGCACGTTGTCGATCAGCAACTCGACCGCGTCGGCCTGCACCGTCGCGGCCGGATCCTGCGTCACCGTCACATCCCAGGTGTGCATCACATGCTCGCTAAGCCGCAGCCTGATCACGCCGACGGCGTCCAGCTGCATGCCGAAGAAATCGAGCCGCATGGCGGCCAGGTGCTCGTCGCTAAGCTGCTCCAGCGTCGCCACGTGCTTCTCGTCGGTTTCGATCGCGTCAGCAGCCTGCTCGTCCGGGCTCTTGGCGTTCCACACGTCCCACACCGGGCCGAACGCGTCGCGGGCCACCGGCTCGGCCTCCCCGAGCGCGCCAGGCAGTGTCATCAGCGCGATCTCAGCGCCACTGCCAAGGTGCGACAGCACCTGCGCGATCGACCAGTCCCGGCAGTACGACTGGGCGCGAACCTGCTCCGGCGTCATCGGCTGCACCAGGCCAGCTAGCTTGTCGTGCGATTCGCGCAACGTCGCGATCCAGGTGCGCGGTTCGGTTGCCACCACTACTGCCTCCGGATTTATTTACGGAACGGGGTCGTTCAGGATGTTCGGCCGTCCGCGAGGGCCGGCCCGTTAGAGTTTGCAGAATGGACATCGGATTCGGCGCCCCGGTTTCAGGCGCTTGGGCCACACCGCAGAATCTAGCCTCCTTCGCCACGGCCGCAGAACGGGCCGGCTATCACTCGCTCTGGAGCTTCCAGCGGCTGCTGCTCCCGGCTGGCTCGCGCATGGAACCGGTCTACCACAGCGTGCTCGATCCGATGGCTGCGCTGTCGTTCGCCGCAGCGGTCACCAGCCGGATCCGGCTCGGCGTCGCGGTAATCAACCTGCCCTACGTTTCGCCTGGTTATCTGGCCAAGCAGGCCGCTTCGGTGGACGTACTGTCCGGCGGGCGGCACGACCTCGGGCTGGGCATCGGCTGGATGCCGGAAGAATTCGCCCTGACCGGCGCAGACTTGTCCCGCCGTGGTGCGCGGTCAGCCGAGTACGTGCAGGTGCTGAAGGCGCTGTGGGCTGGCGATGCGGCCGAGTTCAGTGGCGAGTTCTACCAGGTGCCGGCCGGAACGCAGGCCCCGCTGCCGGTGCAACCAGGCGGGCCGCCCGTGCTGCTCGGCGGAATGGCGAAACCGGCGCTGGAACGGATCGGCCGCATCGCGGACGGCTGGGTTACCTCTAGCCGGACTGACTTGTCGCGTGTTGGCAACCTTGTGTCGATCGTCAAGGACGCGGCCGACGCCGCCGGGCGTGACGCCGAGGCGATGCGGTTCATCTGCCGTGGCGTTGTCCGCGCGGGGGCGCCGGTGCCAGGTGCCGACGGGCAGCGGTTGCTGTTGTCGGGCGACTACGACCAGATCAGGGCCGACACAGCCTGGCTTGGTGAGGTCGGCATCACCGAGGTGTTCTACGACCTCAACTGGGATCCGCAGGTCGGATCGCCGGATGCAGCGCCGCTAGCCGCGGTGGCCAGGGCCGTGGAGATCATGGAGGCGCTGGCCCCGGTCGCCTAATCCCAGCGCGGCGATGACCCCGGTGACCTTGCAGGTGGGCAAGCGCGGCGCAGTCCCGACCGCCGGCTTCCCGCCCGATCAGGGCAGGCTGGCCTGGATGAAGCCGTTGGCCACGAACCGGCAGCCATTGAGTTCGACCCACAGATCGGCTGCTGGCCGACCGTGGTAGGACAGCGCGATGATCTCGGCGCCTCCATCGGCCAAGGGGCAGTGATACAGGGCGCCCACCGGGTGGCTGAGCGCGAGCCGCTGCATGGACCTGGCTATCCGGGCCGCGCCCGCAGCGGTCAGCCTGGTCTTGCTCCGGAGCCGCCACGGATGTCCGTTCAAGCCGTAATAGCGGCACTCCAGCCCGGCCGTCGGGGCGCCAGCCGGCAGCAGCCGAAGGCGCAGGTCCGCACCTGAGTTCCGCACCCCGACGATCGACGTGTCGGCGGGCGGGCAGCCTGGAGACACGCCGACGTGCAGCCGCCGACCCGAACTGTTGTCTGGCACCGGGACCGGGTCCAGCCACACGACGACCGCGTCGGCGCGCAGCACGCTAGTGCCGCTGGCCGCTCCGGCAACCTCGACCTCCAGATCCGCTGAGGACCACGCCGGGCTCGTGCGGCTGGCGTAGCCGTAGCCGTAGCCGGTTGCCTGCCCGGACGCGAAGCTGGTCGACGAGCCATCTCGAGTCAGTCCGCGCGGATGGTGCGCGGTCAGCCACGCGTCCGCCTGGCTAACCGGCATTGCCAGCCGCCACGACCGTGACCTGTCGATAAGGGATCCAACTGCCGGAGTTCCCAGCGCCGGGCCTTGCAGCCCGGCCGGCGGCCGGCGCAGCGGTTCCGCGCCGCGCGGCACGGGCACCAGCGACATGAGCCAGCGCGCCTGCTTGGCGGCTAGCTTCCGGTTCCCGGCTGCTGTCGGCGGCCCGCCAGTCGTTGCCGGAGCCAGGCGGCTGGCCGTGGCGACGGGCTGCGCTGGTGCGCGTACCGATCCGCAACCGGCCGCCAACGCTGACACCAGAACGGCCGCTATCGCGACGGTGACTGTTCTCACACCGATCAGACGCGTCAGTAGTCTGGGCGGTTCCCCCGTGCTTTGAAACCCGTAGTCTGAGCGGCTACCCGCGCCGGCGGCGGAGTGCGGCATCGGCAAGTGCTGGGGGCTCATAGCCGCGGTCGCCCGGGTTGAGGTTCAGCCCGGGGGGCACGATCTCGTCGATCCGGTCCAGCAACTCTGCGGGCAGCCCGTCAGCCGGCGCGCCCAGTTGGCTTTCCAGGTGCTCCATGGTGCGCGGGCCGATGATTGCCGAGGTAACTCCGGGGTGGCTCAGCACGAAGCCCAGCGCCAGGTGGATCAGCGACATGCCAGCATCGGCCGCCAGCTTGCCCAGCCGGTCTGCCGCCTCCAGCTTGAGCCGGTTTCCTAGCAGGCTCATGTCGAACCGTTGCGGCAGGCGTTGCGCCCGGCGGCTGACCGGGATCTCGGCATCCTTCCGGTAGGCGCCCGACAGCCAGCCGCTGCCAAGCGGGCTCCAGCTGATCACGCCCATGCCATAGCGCTGGCACGCCGGCAGCACATCGGCCTCGATGCCGCGTACCAGTATCGAATACGGCGGCTGCTCGCAGACGAACCGCTCCCGGCCGCGCCGCTGCGCCGTCCACTGGGCTTCCACGATCTGGTCGGCGGGGAAAGTAGAACTGCCGGCATAGCCGATCTTCCCCACCCTGATCAGGTCGGACAGGGCGCCGAGCGTCTCGTCGATATCGGTAGCGGGATCTGGGCGGTGGATCTGATACAGGTCGATGTAGTCGGTGCCCAGCCGCTTCAGGCTGTTCTCGCATTCCCTGATGATCCACCGGCGTGAGTTGCCCCGCTGGTTGACGTCGGTGCCCATGTTCCCGTGCACCTTGGTGGCGAGCACGACATTGGCCCGACGGCCGCCGGTCAGCGCCTTGGCCACGATCTCTTCCGACTCGCCCGCCGAGTACACGTCCGCCGTGTCAATGAAATTGATTCCGGCGTCGAGCGCCGCGTGGATGATCCGGACCGATTCGTCGTGATCAGGGTTGCCCCAGCCGCCGAACATCATCGCGCCGAGACAGAGCGGTGTTACCTGGACACCGGTTGAGCCGAGGGGTCGAGTGTTCATGACCGCAACCTTATGGCGGCGGTTGCGGCGCTACCGAGCCAGTGGTCAGTTAGGCCGGTGTGCCTCCGGTTCAGTGCGAGATGCGCGCAGGCTCCTAACCCGCATCGCCCGATGATGAGCCTCAGGCCGCGGCTGGCCGGGTCGTGATCCCCTGCACCGGCCGCCCCGCCCGCAAGGCGTTGGCAAGGTCGCGCAGCACTCGGTCTGGCTCGGTGCGCAGCTGGCGCGGGGTGATGTGCAGCACGATGATCCCGGTCGCTGAGACCCGGGCGTGGCGCCGCAACGTCTTCTCCCAGTCCTCAGCAGAGAAGTGCCACTCGCGCGAGTCGATCTCGACAATCACTCCTGCATCTGGCCACCACGCGTCGGGCGTGGCCAGAAACTCACCGTTCAGGAACAGCTGCGGGTTGAAGATCGGCAGCGGCAAGCCGGACTTCTGGATCAGAACGCGGAAATCGCCCTCCGGCACCGACCTGATCCCGTCTATTACCTCGGCCAGTACAGCCCGCAGCCTTGCCGAGTCACGGATCGGGCCGTTGGTCAATTCGACGCAGAGGTCATGAATCGTGCACCGGTGCTGCTGAACGGCGCTTGCCACAACGGCGCGCGCCTCCGAGAGCACCGCAAGGCCACGAGCAGCATCCGCAACGGCGCGCCCGGCCGGCGCGAACCTAAGACCGCCGTCCACCGTGAACCCACGTGGCATCCTGTGCGTTCGGTGGATCGCGACGAAGCCCCGGCTAGCCCGTTGCCGGGAAGCCGGCACCAGCACGTCCACGATCCTGGCCTTCGGCGGGCGGATGCTGTAGATCGGCAAGGCGGCAGGTCCAGTGATCATGCTGGCGGGACCCGCGTAAACCAATGCCGCCATCAGGAGCTGGTCGCGCGATGGTTCGCCGGTTGTCGTCACGTAAATGCCGGGTAACAACCGCTGCCACGGCCCGCCTGGGCGAATACGGTACTGGACGCCATTCGCCGTGATTCCGCATGCGAGTGTCTGCGCCCTGGACAGGACGCCCCGCTGGCTGGCGACTAACCAGGCGACATCACGATCGTCTAGCGTCATGACGGCAACATTGACAGCCGATACCGACAAAATGCCCTCAAGATCATCCATGAATGTGGCGTTCCTATAGCTATATAGCAATAGCTACTTCACATTCATGGATGATCTTGACTCGTCGGACCCGCGCGGGCGAGGCGAGGCAGACCCGCGGGCCGGGCCGATATGCGCGTGCACGAGCCATCCACCGGGCGCTATCCTGCCGACATGACCAGCGAAACACACCGCGTGCCAGCCAAGCCCTCCCTCGACGGGCTTGAGGACAAGTGGACGCAGCGCTGGGCCAAGGAGCGTGTAGTACAAGTTTGACCGCTCCAAGGGCCGCGAGGACGTCTACGCCATCGACACTCCCCCCCTGACGACCAGCGGTTCCCTGCATCTAGGGCACGCGTTCTCCTATAGCCACACCGACGTGATCGCGCGCTTCCAGCGCATGCGCGGCAAGGAAGTCTTTTACCCGGTCGGCTGGGACGACAACGGCCTGGCCACCGAGCGCCGTGTGCAGAATTACTACGGCGTCCGCTGCGACCCGTGCCTGCCCTATCAGCCGGGCCTGACCCCGCCCGCCCGAGCCAACTCCGCCGCCCTGATCCCGGCCGACCAGATCCCGTTGTCCCGGCGCAACTTCGTCGAACTGTGCCGGCAGCTCACCGAGATTGACGAGAACGCCTACGCCGAGGCCTGGCGGCGCCTCGGCCTCTCGGTTGACTGGGACGCCAGCTACCGCACCATTGACGAGCGCGTGCAGGCGATCTCGCAGCTGGCGTTTCTGCGCAACCTGCAGCGCGGCGAGGCGTACCAAGCAGAGGCGCCCGCGCTGTGGGACGTGAGCTTCGGCACCGCGGTGGCACAGGCCGAGATCGAGGACAGGGAGGTCCCCGGCACCTTCATCCGCGCGGCGTTCGCACTGCCAGACGGGAACGGCGAGGTCGTCGTCGCCACCACCAGACCGGAACTGCTGCCGGCCTGCGTGGCGCTGGTCGCGCATCCCGACGACGCGCGCTACGCCGACCTGTTCGGCTCGTCGGCGACGACGCCGCTGTTCGGCGTGCGCGTGCCGATCGTGGCCCACCACCTGGCCGATCCGGCGAAAGGCTCCGGCCTGGTGATGGTCTGCACGTTCGGCGACATGACCGACGTGACCTGGTGGCGCGAACTTCAGCTGGAAACCCGCCCGGTGATGGGCAAGGACGGCCGGCTGCTGCCTGCACCGCCGCCGGGGATCACCACCACGGCGGGAACGGCTACCTACGACCAGCTCGCTGGCTTGCCGGCTAAGGCCGCCAGGCACCGGATCACCGACCTGCTGCACGAGGCGGGACTGCTGCGTGGCGAGCCCGAACCGATCCGGCATGCCGTGAAGTTTTACGAGTACGGCCAGGCTCCGCTGGAGATCATCACGACCCGCCAGTGGTACATCCGCAACGGAAGCCGGTCCAAGGAACTGGCGAATGCCCTGCTGGCACGGGGGCGCGAGCTTCGCTGGCATCCCGAGCACATGCGCGTCAGGTATGACCACTGGGTGGAAGGGCTGACTGGGGACTGGCTGATCAGCCGCCAGCGCTACAACGGCGTGCCGGTCCCGGTGTGGTACCGGCTCGACGACGCAGGCCGGCTCGAGGAGGACAGTCCGATCCTGCCCGCCGAGGCGGACTTGCCGGTGGATCCCGCCGCCGACACCCCGGCCGGGTACAGGGCCGAGCAGCGCGGCATGCCGGGCGGGTTCGCCGCGGACCCGGACGTGATGGATACCTGGGCAACCTCATCGCTCACCCCGCTCATCGCGGCCGGGTGGCCGGCGGATCAGGACCTGATGACGCGCGTCTTCCCGATGGACTTGCGGCCCCAGGCGCACGAGATCATCAGGACCTGGCTGTTCTACACGCTGCTGCGCGCGCATACCGAGCTGGGCGTGCTGCCGTGGCAGCACGCGGCGATTTCTGGCTGGATCCTGGACCCGGACCGCAAGAAGATGTCCAAGTCCAAGGGGAACGCCGTCACTCCCATGGATCTGCTGCGCGAGCACGGTGCCGACGCGGTCCGGTACTGGTCGGCCAGCGCGCGGCTCGGTGTGGACACCGCGTTCGACCTGGCCCAGATCAAGGTCGGGCGGCGGCTGGCTATCAAGATCCTTAACGCCGGCCGGTTTGCGCTCAGCATCGGCTCGGAAAGCGCCGCGGCCGGAACGGCAGCTGCGGTGACCGAGCCGATCGACCGGGCGTTGCTGCGGCGGCTTGCCGCTGTGACCGAGCAATGCACGCAGGCACTGGAGTCTTATGAACACGCAGCGGCGCTCGAGCAGGCTGAGCGGTTCTTCTGGTTCTTCTGCGACGACTACCTGGAGCTGGTGAAGCCGCGGGCTTACGGCGAGCATGGCCCGCAGGCGGCTGCGTCGGCGCGAGCCACACTGCAGCTCGGTTTGTCCGCAGTGCTCCGGCTACTGGCGCCGTTTGTGCCGTTCGTCACCGAGGAGGTCTGGTCGTGGTGGCAGCCCGGCACGATTCACCGGGCAGCCTGGCCGGCGGCCGAGGAACTTCGCGAGCCTGCCGGGCCAGGCGATGATGCGGTGCTCATGGCCGCGTCGGCGGCCATCGGCGCGATCAGGAAGGCTAAGTCGCAGGCGCGCCTGCCGATGAAGAACCCCGTTCCGCTCCTGATCGTCAGCGCGACGAAAGCTGACCTCGACGCGCTGGCAGCAGCCGCCCACGATGTGCGGGCGGCCGGCCACGTTGCCGGGATCGAGCTGCGGGTGGCTGACGTCGGCGCGCCCGGCTACGAGGTGACGCTGTAGCCGCCTCGCGGTGGCCGTCCGTTTTCGGGGCGCGGCAATGGCCCGGCAGGCGCCTGGACGCTTACGCTGGCGGGCATGGCGGCTGTGATCAAGTCGTTGACATTCGACTGCGCCGACGCACTGGTACTGGCCCGGTTCTGGGCTACGGTCCTCGGCACCGACGTGGACGATGACGCCACAGCCGACCGGGCCTACGTCGAAGCCGCGGGCTGGGGCGGGCCGAACATGTGGTTCGTCAGGGTGCCCGAGGGCAACTAGACAGTCTCAATAATCCAGGACCGGACAAGCATGCGACACGACACCGACACCCGCGAGGAGATCGGCAGCCTAGGTGCGCGCCTGGCGTGCCCGGAGCGACTACCAGCCGGAGTGGCGGATCGTCACCGACTTCGTGGATGAGCACTGGGACGCAACTGAACGGGACCGTGTTGCCTCCTACCTTGAGCAGGGCTTGAGCCCCTGGGCAGCGCTCGGTGTGTCGGTGTGCCGGTTCTGCGGCGCGGGGCACTGGAGCACGCCGAGCGGTTCTTCTGATTCTTCTGCGACGACTATCTGGAACTGGTGAAGCCAGGGGCCTACGGCGACCACGGCCCGCAGGCCGTCGCGTCCGCCCAGGGCACCCTGTGCCTCGGGCTGTCCGCGGTGCTCCGCCTGCTTGCGCCGTCCGTGCCGTTCGTGGCCGAGGAGGTCTGGTCCTGGTGGCAGGACGGCACGATCCACCGGGCCCCCTGGCCGACGCCCGCAGAACTCCGCGAGCCTGCGAGTCCCGGCGATGAGGCAGTGCTCGTGGCGGCGTCAGCGGCCATCGCGGCGATAAGGAGGGCGAAGTCGCACGCTCGGGTGCCGATGAAGACTCCGGTCCGGACGCACATCGTGACCGCACGTCCAGGGGTTCTTGCGGCGCTGGCCGCAGCCGGGCGGGACGTGCAGGCGGCAGGCCACGCCGGTGAAATCAAGCTGCGCGATGCCGACGTCGCTGTACCCGTCCACGATGTGGTGATCTGGCGGCTAGACCCGCACCACCACCATGGGATGGCTATGGCCAGACCTGTCGGCGTACGAGCCTACGGCGTCACACTGACCGCCGGTCACGCATGCCGCCGCGTACAGGAACGAACTCTGGCTCGCACCGGTGGCGGCGTTGGCCGGCGCGTTGACCTGGACGGCTTGCTGCCACGTGCCTTTCGCCTGCGCCACGACCATCGCCTGGGCATGACCCGCGCTGTCTGAGTAGCCGCCGGCCGCCGTACAGGAGCCAGCTCCGCTGCAGGCAAGCCCGTTGAGGTCACCGTCTGCGCCGGGAGTCGTGCTGGTATTCGATGGCAACCTGAGCTCGGCTGCCCGTCCCCATCGACCCTTCGCCTGCGTGACCGCCATCACCTGGCCCAGGTTCGAGCCATTGACATAGTTGCCAACCGCCTGGCAGGTACCGGATCGGCTGCAGACAACCGAGTTGAGCTCGGCGTACGGCTCTTCAGCCGCGTTCGATGGCAGCCGGATCTCGGTCGCACGCCCCCAGCGGCCGTGCGATTCCGTAACGGCCAGTGCCTGCTCGTGAACCGAGCTATCCATATAGTCGCCGACCGCTGAGCAGTATCCGACTCGCGCGCAGGCCAGCCCGCCAATGTAGGCATCTTCGTCCACCGCGGCCGCGTTCGACGGCAGCTTGAGCTCGAGGGCTCGCCCCCACCGGCCCTTCGACTCCACGGCGGCCATCAGCTGATCGCTGCTTGCCTTATCCGTGTAGAAGCCGCCCGCGACGCAGGAACCGGGCCCGGTGCAGGTCACCACGTAGAACCCGGCGTCCGGGGTCGCGGCCGAGTTCGCCGGCAACGCGGCTGTGCGCGCCCGTGCCCACTTGCCGTTCGACGCGGTCGCGATGAGTGCCTGGTCATGAGCGCCGCTGCGATATCCGTACTGGCCGACCGCCACGCATGACCCGGCGGCGGTACAGGCAAGCGAGTCGACATCGGCATCTGGATTCGCTGCAGCGTTCGCGGGCAGGCGGAGTTCCTGCGCCCGGCCCCATCTGCCGTTCGACGCGGTGACTACCATCGCATCCGAGGTGCCCGAGCGGTCCCGATAATAGCCGCCCGCCGCGCAGTAAGCGGTGCCCGCGCATGCCACCGCGAACAGCCGGGACAGCTGGTTGGCCGCCGCGTTCGCTGGCAGCTTGATCTCGGTGGCGTGCCAGGTGGATCCGGTCACCGCGGCGCCTGCAGCGACCTGGGAGAGCACGGCGCAGGCGCTCACTGCCGTGATCGCGACCGTGAGAATCCGTCGTTTCCGCATGTGGCTTCTCCGGTTCCAGCCTGGGCGCTGACAATGACGCCGACGGTCGTACCGCCATCTTCGGCCAATTACTGTGCTTCGGCAGCCGAACGGCTACGTTCTCGGCAATTTCGGCAGGAGATATGGTGGCGCGCGACAGCAGGCGGCGGCTACGTTCGTCGCGTGGCTGCCGTGATCAAGTCGGTGACATTCGACTGCGCCGACGCACTGGTACTGGCCCGGTTCTGGGCTGCGGTCCTCGGCACCGACGTGGACGATGACGCCACAGCCGACCGGGCCTACGTCGAAGCCGCGGGCTGGGGCGGGCCGAACATGTGGTTCGTCAGGGTGCCCGAGCCCAAGACGGCCAAGAACCGGATGCACTTCGACCTCCGCGCGCCTGCCGCGGTGGCGGACGAGGTCCAGCGCCTCGAGGCGCTTGGCGCCACCGTAGTGGAGCCAATCGGCGGACATACGATCATGAATGACCCTGAAGGCAACGTGTTCTGCGTGGAACCGGGCCCTGCGGGCTAACACCCACCCGCCAGGTAGTCTCACGCTTATGGACAAGGTGCAGCTGTCAGAGGACGAATGGCGGGACCGGCTGTCCCGCGAGGAGTACCACGTACTGCGGGAGGCGGGCACAGAGGCCCCGTTCACCGGCGAGTACACCGACACCGAGACCGTCGGCGTCTATAGGTGCCGCGCCTGCGGAGCCGAGCTGTTCCGCTCGAGTGCCAAGTTCCACTCGGGCTGCGGCTGGCCGAGCTTCTACCAGCCGACCGAGGATGACGCCGTGTTGCTGATCGAGGACCGTGCGCTCGGCCGGATCAGGACCGAAGTGCGGTGCGCGTCGTGCGGCTCGCACCTGGGTCATGTCTTCGAGGGCGAGGGCTACGACGTACCTACCGACCAGCGGTGGTGCATCAACTCGGTGTCGCTGACGCTCGAGGAAGAGTGACCGCCGATAGACCCAGCCGCCACCCTGGCGCCGAACCCGGCCCGTTGCAACTGATCCGGTCCGGCGAGCTATCCGGCGCCACCGCGCAGACCAGCGGGATGATCAGGTCAGCAGCGATATCGGGCGAGCTGACCGGGGCGCAGTCACTCTGGATGGGCCGCACTGAGCTGCCGCCGGGCGTGAACTCAGGTAACCACCATCACGGCGATTCCGAGACCGGGATCTACGTGGTTGCTGGCCGCCCTGTCTTCGTGTTCCGCGATCCTGGCACCGGAGCGGAGGTCAGACTGGAGACCCAGCCTGGCGATTATGTCTGGGTACCACCGCACGCTCCGCACCGGGAGGAGAACCCGTCGCCCAACGAGCCCGCCACAGTCGTGATCGCGCGATCCACCCAGGAAGCCATCGTAATAAATCTTGACAATCTTTAAGATTGTCTTCTATGGGGGCAAGTTCTCGGCCAGCGCTGCACGCTGCTGCGATCGGCGCGGTCGCGATTGGCGCTGCCCTTGCCATCGCGGCGTTTTCGGCGCCGGCACCCTCCGCTGCCCCGCCAACCCGAGCCGCGCAGGCCCGCCGGACGGTGCAGGCCCGCCGGACGGCGCAGGCCCAGACCGCGCAGGCCCAGACCGCGCAGGCCCAGGCCGTGCCCGGCCAGGCCGTGCCGCGCCAGGCAGACCGGCTTGCGACCGCACCGCCAGCGGTCGACCCGGCCGCGCTGGTCAACCCGTTTATCGGTACCGCCGGCGGCGGCAACGTGTTCCCGGGCGCCGACACGCCGTTCGGGATGCTGCAATGGAGCCCCGATACGACGAACCCGACCGAGGGCGGCGGCTACTCCGCTAGTTCCACCGCTATCACCGGATTCAGTCTGACCCACATGTCCGGTCCGGGCTGCGCGGCTGCCGGAGACGTGCCCATCCTGCCGACAGTGGGCCGGGTCGTGCCCACGGCGCGCGACTCCTTCAGCCACCGCCGGCAGCATGCGCAGGCCGGGTACTACTCCGTCGCCCTGGATAACGGCATCGGCGTTCAGCTCACCGCCACTACCAGAACCGGCCTGGCCGCGTTCAGCGTCCCGGCCGGCCACCAGGTGAACCTGATCTTCAAGCTCAATGGCAGCCAGCGCGGTGACAGCGCGGTGAGCTTCCGGCAAGACAGCCCGACGGTCGTAGACGGCTCGGTTACCTCGCAAAACTTCTGCGGTGCCGCCAGGCCCTACACCCTGTACTTCCAGGTGCAGTTCAGCAGTCCGGTCAGCGGCCATGGCACCTTCACCAGCGACACTGCCGGCGGCATGCACGCACAGGCCGCCCGGCTCTTCGCGACCAATGTCGGGCCGCTGCGGCTGCCGCCAACAATCTCGGCGGCCGCTGCCGGCGCCAGCGGTCTTCCCCCGACCGCCTACTACGGCGGACTGCCCCGCGGAACGGGAACCGGCGCGGCCCTCACCGGCGCGGTCGGCGCGTACGTCAGCTTCCCAGCGGGCAGCGGCCGGACCGTGCTGGCCAAGGTCGGCATCTCGTACGTGTCGGCCGCCAACGCGGTGGCCAACCTAGCCGCCGAGGACCCCGGCTGGAACTTCGCCGCGGTCCGGAGCGCGACCCAGCAGCAGTGGAACGCGTTGCTCGGCAAGATCGCCGTGACCGGCGGCACCAAGGCGCAGCGTGCGGCGTTCTACACCGCGCTCTACCACTCGCTGCTGGCCCCGAGCGTGTTCAGCGACGACAACGGCCAGTACGTCGGCAGCGACGGCGCGGTGCACACCGTGGATCCTGGCCAGGCCGCCGAGTACACGAACATCTCCGGCTGGGATATCTACCGGACGCAAGCTCAGCTAGCGGCGCTGCTGGACCCGCTGGCGGCCAGCGGCGCGGCGCAGTCGCTGCTCGATAGCTACCAGCAGACCGGGATGCTGCCGCGGTGGCCCGCCTACGGCCCTGATTCCTACATCATGGTGGGCGACCCGGCCGACGCGGTCATCGCCGACTATTACGCGTTCGGCGCCAGGGGATTCGACGTCTCGGCCGCGCTGGCCGCGATGATTGCTCAGGGCAGCAAGCCGTCCTACGTGCGGCCCGGCCTGAACTACCTGAACAAGCTCGGCTACCTGCCCGATGATGGCAGTTACGGCTGCTGCAATTACCACGGCTCGGTCTCCACCACGCTGGAATACGACATGGCGGATTTCGCGGTGTCCGCGCTCGCCGGGGATCTGGGCGATCAGGCCGATGGGACCGCATTCCGCAACCGCGCACGGGACTGGCAGAACCTGCTGAACCCCGCGACCGGATTCCTGCAGCCCCGGCTAGCGAACGGCCGGTGGCGACCGGGTTTCAGCCCGCGCGCCAGCCACGGCTTCGTTGAGGGTGATTCCTGGCAGTACACGGGCATGGTGCCGTTCGACGTGGCCGGGCTGACGAAGGCCAAGGGCGGGCGCAGTGCGATGCGGCGGTACCTCAACAGCGTTCTCTCCGGCTTCACTTCGGCGGATGACGGGCCGACCGCCAACATGGGCAACGAGCCGAGCATCGAGCTGCCGTGGGAGTACGACTACATTGGCGAACCGTATGCCACCCAGCACGCGGTCCGCATGGTGCAGGACCAGCTGTGGACCGATGCGCCGGACGGCATTCCGGGTGACGACGACCTGGGCACGATGAGCGCCTGGTTCGTCTGGTCCGCGCTCGGCATGTACCCCATGACGCCGGGTACCCCGGCGCTGGCTCTTGGCTCGCCGCTGTTCCGCAGCGCGGTCATCCAGCTGCCCTCGGGCGGGGCCCTGCGCATTATCGGCAGCGGCGCCGCCACGGGCGCGCCCTACGTTCGCTCAGCGACCTGGAACGGGGCGAGCTGGAATCGCGCCTACGCGCCCGCCCAGGCCATCATCCAGGGCGGCACACTGGACTTCCGGCTGGCCAGTAAACCTGCGCGCAGCTGGGCCGCCGGCTCCGCCGACACTCCGCCGTCCTATGGCACGCAAGTACCGCCGGCTCCGACCGGCCCTGCGGTCTCGTCCGCCCCGTCCGGCCTGTGCCTCGAACTGCCTGGGCGGGCTAAGGTGGGCAGCCAGCTAAAGCTGACCAGCTGCGACGCGCGCGCCAGGCAGCAGTGGACGGTCGCGCCGGGCCGCATCGTCGAGGCAGCCGGGTTGTGCATGACCAGTGTGCCCGGCGCCAACGGCCGGCCGGCGCGCATCCTGCTGGAAACGTGCAGCAACGCGGCCAGCCAGCGCTGGCTCACCAACCCGGCTGGCGAACTGAGGAACGCCGCGACGGGCCAGTGCCTGATGGCACCTCGCCGCGGCGGCGTGCACCTCGCCGATGCCACGACCGCCCGCTGTAACGGTTCGGTTGAGCAGCGCTGGACGCTTCCCTACCCGGCCGCCATAACGCCGAGCTGACCGACCATGCCGGGGGAACGGGGCCGGCGTCCGGTCGCCGCCGCCGTCACCAGCCGTTCTTTCTGGCCCGGGCCTCGTAAAGCAGCACCGATGCTGACACTGACACGTTGAGCGAGTCCGCCGAGCCGAGCATCGGGATCCCGATCCGGCCGAAGCCCTCGTCGTACCAGGGCGGTGAGATGCCGTACCGTTCGCTGCCGACGACGATCGCGGTCCTGCCGCCGTAGTCGGCCTGCCGGTATCCCCTGCTTTCCTTGGCATCGGCCAGGTAGACGGTGAACCGGTGCCGTCGCAGCCAGCCGATCGCGTCGCTGATCTCGGCGAACTCGACCGACGGCACCTTCATGTTCATGCCCTGGCTGCTGCGCAGCACCTTAGGGTGCGTCAGCCTGGTGCGCTTGCTCGTCAGCACCAGGCAGTCGGCGGCGCAGGCGTCCAGCGTCCTGATCAGCGTGCCGAGGTTGCCAGGTATCTCCATCGCGTCCGCAACCAGGATCAGCGAGTCGGGCGCGAGCTGTAGCTCATCTGGCTGCCAGTCCGGGAGCTGCGCGATGCAAAGCAGGCCGTCCGGGTTCGGCCGCTCAGCAAGGCGCTCGAGCGTCTTGGCCGAGATCTGGTAGGCCCGGCGGGCCCGCTCGGCGAGTTGCGGGGCGCGCGTGCCGGACTCGTCGGAGTAGGCCGCGTCGGGGCACCACAGGAACGCGTCGACAGCCACGCCGGTGGCCAGCACCATGTTGATCTCATACAGGCCCTCCGCGACGAAACTCCGCCGCGGGATCCCTGTCCGGTTGCCCTGGATATCCCTGACCAGGTCGGCCACCGGGTGCCGGAGGCCGATCTGCTGGAGGTCCATGGCGCCATCTCCTGGTTTGCTGGCTTGCGGCCCCGTGCCGCTACCGACGGCGCTGCAGGCAGTCGGGGCCGAGCTCGCTGAGTCGCGACAGCCCGGCCAGCCGCATCGTCAGTTCGAACTCGTTGCGCAGCGCCCGCAGCACGTGCCGGACACCGGCCTCGCCGCCGAGCGCCAGGCCGTAGACGTAGGGACGGCCCAGCAGCACCGCCTGCGCACCAAGCGCAAGGGCCTTCACCATGTCCGCGCCGCCGCGGATGCCGCTGTCGAACAGGACCGTCAGCCGGGAACCGACGGCGTCGGCGATCGCGGGCAGCGCGTCGAGGGCACCGACGGCGCCATCCACCTGACGGCCGCCGTGGTTGGACACAACGATGCCGTCGATACCCGCGGCGGCGGCCCGGATCGCGTCAGCCGCGGTCAGGATGCCCTTGAGCACGATCGGACCGTGCCAGTGCTGCCGCAGGTAGGGCAGGTCTTCCCAGGTTATCGAGGTGTCGCCGAAGATCTGGGTCCAGCGCAGGATCGCGGCGTCTGGATCCTCGTCGACCGGCTTGGCCAGCCCGGCCTGGAACGCCGGGTCGGACAGGAAATTCTGCACGCCGATCCCCTGCAGGAACGGCAGGTAGCCGTTGGCCAGGTCGCGCGGCCGCCAGGCCAGCGTCCTGGTATCCAGGGTGACGACCAGCACGCTGTAGCCGGCCGCCTGGGCGCGGCCCATGAAGCTGGCGCCAACCGCCCTGTCCTTAGGCCAGTAGAGCTGGTACCAGCGCTGGCCTTCCCCGTTTGCCTCGGCCGCCTCCTCGATCGAAGTGGATGCAGCAGTGCTCAGGATCATCGGCACGCCGGCGGCAGCGGCCGCCCTGGCGACAGCACGCTCACCGTCGGGGTGGGCAATGCGCAGGACGCCGATGGGAGCCAGCAGGAACGGCACCGTCAGGTCAGCACCCAGCACGGTGCGGCCGAAAGCCGGCGTGCTGACGTCGGTCAGCATTCGCGGCACGATCCGCCAGCGCCTGAAGGCCTCCAGGTTCTCCCTGGCGGTGTCGCCCGATCCGGCGGCTCCGGCCACGTAGTCGTAAGCGCGCGGCGCCATGACGGCGCTTGCCGCTTCCTCTAGCCGGCCGATGTCGGCAGGCAGCTCTGGCACGGCGCCCGTGAGACCGGTCAGGTAAATCTCGTCCTGGTAGCTCTCCAGCGGCTGACTCACTGGCGCCCTGCCCTTTCCTGCCTGTCGCCCGGGCGGCTGGCTGGCCAGAGTCTGCCAGCGGCTCCGGCCGCCCGGCCAGGTCACCACATGCTTGCACGGCCCGCGGGCGACCTGGTGACCGGCGTACGGAACCTGGTTGTTCGCGGTCGAACAGTTGCCAGGTTCCATACGTCCGGCAGTCCGGGGGCCGATACTGCCCTATGAGCGCTGCGCGACCGCAACCAGGCCACGGCTGGCAGAACCTTGGCGAGGAACCCGTTTTCGATACGCCCTGGTTTCAGGTGAAACTCGCCCAAGTGGCGCTGCCGGGTGGCAGGACTGTCGAGCATTACCTGCTGCGGCTTCCGCCAGTGGTGCTGACCGCCGTCCTCGATGACCGGGAACGGGTACTGCTGCTGTGGCGCCACCGCTTCATTCCTGACTCCTGGGGCTGGGAACTGCCATCCGGCATCGCCACCGATCCGGCCGAGGACCTCGCTGGCGCGGCGAGCCGGCAGGCGCTAGCCGAGTCGGGCTGGGAGCCAGTCGGGCCCCGCCCGCTGCTGACTCTCGAGCCGTGTAGCGGCCTGACAGACTCGGTCTGTCACGTGTTCTGGACCGACCGCTCGGTCTTCCGCGGCCAGCCAGCGGCCGCTTTCGAGGCCGACCGGATCGAGTGGTTCCAGCTGGGTGATGTTCCCGCGCTGGTTGCCGACGGGCAGATCAAAGCGGCGGTCAGTGCCGCGGCCCTGCTGCACCTCTGCTGCACCCGAGCCAGCCGCGGCTGATCAGCGGACGGGCAGAATGCTGCCATGCCTCAGCCAAACGACATCGCCGCCGCCCTGCTGGACGAGTACGCAGACCTGCTGGTCATGTCCGGCGGCGACCAGTTCCGGGCCCGCGTCTACAACAAGGCCGCGCGCGCGATCGCCGGGCACTCACAGGATGTCTCGCAGCTGCAAGCGGCCGCGCTGGTGCGGATTCCTGGCGTCGGCAAGTCCATCGCTTCGGGGAGATCAACGGCACTGGCAGCTTCGCCGAGCTGGAGGAGCTCCGGGCAGACATTCCCGACGGCGTACGGCTGCTCACCCGGATTCCGGCACTCGGGCCGCGGCGAGCATTGCAGCTGTACCGCGAGCTGGGCATCAGCTCAGCGGACCAGCTCCGGGCGGCCATCGGGGCGGGCAAGCTGACCGGTGTCAGGGGCTTCGGCCCGCGCAGCGCCGACAAACTGCTGCAGGGGCTCGAGTTGCTGGAGAGCGCCGGCGACCGGGTGCTGCTGAACGTGGCTGCGGAGACTGCTGCCGCTGTGATCGACGCCGTTAGTGCCGCAGCCGGCTGCCTGCGCATTGAGCCAGCAGGCTCGTTGCGCCGGTCCGCCGAGTCAGTCGGAGACGTCGACGTGCTGGCAGCCGCTGTCGATTCGGCCCCGCTGATGGCTGCGCTGACCGCGATGCCCCAGGCCGCTGACATCATCGTGTCCGGTCCTACCAAGACGTCGATCAGGACCGGAACGGGCTTGCAGGTTGACCTGCGGGTAGTGCCGCTCGACGCCTGGGGCGCTGCGCTGCAGTACTTCACCGGCTCGCAGCAGCACAACGTCAGGATCCGCGAGCTGGCCGTGCGCATGAAGCTCAAGCTGTCCGAGTACGGCCTGTTCGACGCCGGATCGGGCGAGCTCATCGTGTCCCGCACTGAGGAAGAGGTCTATCACCGGCTCGGTCTTGCCTGGATTCCGCCGGTGCTGCGGGAGGACCACGGCGAAGTAGAGGCAGCTCGCAAAGGTGAGCTGCCGGAGCTGATCTCCGCAGCCGAGGTACGCGGCGACCTGCACAGCCACACGAACCTGACCGACGGTACCGCCACGCTTACGCAGATGGTGGCGGCCGCGCAGGCTCGCGGCTACCAGTACTTCGCGATCACCGACCACGCTCCGGACCTGGTAATGCAGCGTATGACCGATGAGAAGATGCTGGCGCAGCGCGAGCAGGTGCGGGCGCTCAGCGTAACCATCGCGGCCGAACCGGGCGGCAGCATGACGCTGCTGCACGGCACCGAACTGAACATCGCGCCTGACGGCAGCGTCGACTGGCCCGCGGATTTCCTGGCCGGTTTCGAGGTGTGCGTTGCATCCGTGCATTCTCACTTCGACTTGCCGCGACGGGAAATGACCAGGCGATTCATCACAGCCTGCGAGAACCCGCACGTGAACATCATCGGGCACCCGCTGACGCGCAAGATCGGCCGCCGGCCGCCGGTCGATGTGGACCTGCCCGAACTGTTCCGGGCCTGCGCACGCACCGGAACGGCACTCGAGGTGAACGCGCACCCGGCCCGGCTCGACCTTCCTTCGGCTCACATCAAGGCTGCCCGCGACGCCGGGGTGAAATTCGCCGTCGACAGCGACGCGCACTCGGTGCGCGACCTGGACTACCTCAAGTACGGCGTGGCCACGGCGCAGCGTGGCTGGCTCAGCGCCGATGACGTGGTCACGACGTGGCCGCTGCCGAGGCTCAGGCACTTCCTGCGCAAGCGCGGCTAGCTTTGTGCTGCGTTCCAGGCCAGCCCGCCCGGTGCACTCCCCGCGTGCGCAGCCGGAGTCCTGGTAGCCGGATCGAGCGGGTGGGCTCAGATCGGCCAGCTGGGGTAGCGGCCCAAGCGGCGTCGGGCGGCCAGCCCGGGCAGCCGCCTAACTGGCGTCGGGCGCGTCCGCGAGCGGGAACGCATCCCCAACCCAGGGTGCCTCACCAGTTCGCAACTGCGAGTCATGCTCCGTGCAGAGTAAGGCGCGGCGCGCCACACCGTCAGCGCTGAACTCCCAGGGCACGGCACCGGGATTGGTGCACGGAGTGTGCCAGCTGGTCAGGGTCATCATGTCCGGTGACACGATCCTGCGGCCAGCACCGCACATGCCAGTGAAGTCGTGGCAGCGGTCGCAGAACCCGAGCCGCGCGGCGGCTGGATCCTTGATGCGCATGCCGCAGTCCGGACATGCTGCGCGCGCGCGGCGGGACAACGTGCCCGGCGCGTCTTGCTCGCGACGGCGAAGGCTAATCCCGCCGGACCGTAACAGCCGCCGGGAACGGCCTGCGTCAGCCGCGGCGGAACCGGGAGCCCGGTCTGCATTACTGGACACTCTGGTCCTGCCTCTCCTTTGGCCCATTCCCCCAGGCAGGTGTACAACACGCTAGCGCACGGCGACACGAAGTGATAAGAAAACCCCCGGTCGCTATATATTCCGGCCATGACAGATGGCTACAGCGCGGCGGAGCACGCAGCCCAGATCGGCGCGGCGCGGGATCGGCTGCTTGCCTTCGCCGCAGTTTGCACAGATGACCAGTGGCACGCGGCGCCGCTCAGCGAGCAGGGCGACGGACGGCCAGCCGGAGTGATCGTCGACCACGTAGCGGATGCCTACGACTACCTCAGCAGCTGGATGAGCGCCATCGTCGCGGGTGATAATCCGCCGGTGAGCCCTCAGCTGGTAGATGAGCTCAACGCAGCCCACGCATCCAGAGCAGCAGCGCTGACCCAGGCCGCGGCGATGCAGCATCTGCAGGCCAGCGGTGATGCCATCGTCGCGCTGGTCAGCGGGCTCGACGCCAGCGATCTCGACGCGGGTGGCGGCCGGGTAAGGCGGCTGGCGGAGATAGCGGCCCGTCATGCGGATGACCACCGGGTCGCGATCGAAGCAGCCCTGCGCCGCTAGCACATACCGCGAACCCATCATGGGGGAGTTACTGGTGCTATAGCCCCAGCAACTCCGCCATGATCACCCAAGGGCAGGACCTCGCGCGCGCGGCCGTACTGGCAGCCGACGTCGGCACCTTCGAGGGCGACTGCGCCGTCAACGAGAGGCGTCACGGCAGGGCGGCGACAAGCTCGTCAACAGGCTTGCGTCGGCCGGTGTAGAACGGGATCTCCACCCTGGTGTGACGCCGGGCCCTGGCCCCGCGCAGGTGCCGCATCAGGTCCACGATCCGGTGCAGCTCATCGGCTTCGAAGGCAAGCATCCACTCGTAGTCGTTCAGCGAGAAGCAGGCCACGGTGTTGGCCCTGACGTCCGGGTACTCCCGCGCCATCAGGCCGTGCTCGGCCAGCAGCTCGCGGCGCTCCGCATCATCGAGCAGGTACCACTCGTAGGAGCGGACGAACGGATAGACGCTGACGTAATTCTTAGGGTCCTCGCCTGCCAGGAACGCCGGGATGTGGCTCTTGTTGAACTCGGCTGGCCGGTGCAGCGCCATCGCCGACCAGACCGGCTCGCTGGCCCGGCCGAGCCCGGTCCGGCGGAACTTGGCGTACATCTCCTGCAGGTCGTCGGCGGTCGGGGCGACCCACCAGAACATGTAATCGGCGTCTGCCCGCATGCCCTGGATGTCGTAGCACCCCCGCGTCATGACGCCCTTGCCGCAAGCCTGCTGGCATAGCTCGGCCACCTCGGCCGCCAGCCCGGGCCGGCCGCTGGCGCCGCCGGCCCGTGCGGCCGCGTCGATCGCGTCCGGACCGCTGACCCGGAATACCGACCACATGACATAGCGGATGAGCTCATTCAGCTCACGTGCCCTGGGGCGAGCCGACTGCTCGGACCCTTCATCTCCAGCCATGCTCACATGTCTACCAGAGCCGCCGGTTAGCTGGCTGACCTGAGCACCGGCCGGACTTTGAGCCGGGTTCCGGTCTTTAGGATGGCCCGCTCGTAGATCGTCCCGGCCAGCCTCGCCATCCCGGCCGTTGCCGCCACCGTGAACGCGGCTGACACCGCCACCCGCCTGGCGGGAGCCGCGCCCATCGCGACCAGCATGGGCATGGCTACCGGGGCGGCGAACGGATGACGGCCAGCACGTGGAACAGCGGATTCACGCTGCGAGGCAAGCGACGCCGACGATGGCACGCGTCGCCGGGGGGCTTCCCCGCGCCGTTTGGGCCGAGGAAGCCGAAAACCTGACCGCGCGGGACAAACAAGCTCAGCCCGTCCAGCGCAACGACGTCGCCGTAGCGGCGCCGCAATCCCATGAGATCGAGTGCTCCGGCCTGGCTTCCCCCGTCCATGTCCTCGAGCGATGTAGAGTCCACGCGCGTCTGGCGGTGCCGCGAAAAACTGATATCATGCTGCTATCAGACGCGTCCACCGGAGGTGGGTTCCATGGCATCGCAGGTTCCAGTGGCTGAGCGCACGGAGCACAACGTGCAACAGATTGCCGAGCGCCCGGCCTGGCATCTGCCCGGCATCAGGATGCTGGTGCTCGGCCTCGCCCTGCTCGCAGCCGGGATCGTGCTGCTGCAACGAGCTGGCAGCCAGAGCCACGATGTCGCGCTAGCGCTGCGCTGGGCCGGGGCGATCCTTATTGTTGCCGCGGCGCTGGACCTGGCCGGCCTGACGCCGATCGCGCCCGGGAAGGCGCGCGTCATCCAGCTCTTCGGCCGCTACAAGGGCACCATCCGCGAGTCCGGCCTGCAATGGGTCAATCCGTTCACTCTCCGGATCTCGGTCTCCACCCGGATTCGCAACCAGGAATCGGCTCAGACGAAGGTCAACGATGCCGACGGCAACCCGATCGAGATCGCCGCCGTTGTCGTCTGGCAGGTTCATGACACCGCGCGCGCCGTCTACGCCGTCGATAACCACAACCAGTTCGTCACCATCCAGACCGAGACAGCGGTCCGGCACATCGCGTCCTCCTATCCATACGACAACCGCGGCAGCGGCGCGCTATCGCTGCGCGACAACGCCGACGAGATTACGCAGCAACTGTCGGCTGAGATCAGCAACCGGGTCAGGCCGGCCGGCGTAGAGATCATCGAGTCCCGACTTACCCGGCTGTCCTACGCCCCCGAGATCGCCCAGGCCATGCTGCGCCAGCAGCAGGCAAGCGCCGTGGTTGGCGCGCGGCAGCGAATAGTGGAAGGTGCCGTCGGCATGGTCAAGCTGGCGCTGGAACGGCTGCAGGACGAGGGCGTCGTCGAGCTGGACGAGGAGCGGAAGGCCGCGATGGTCTCCAACCTCCTCGTGGTCCTGTGCAGCGAGCAGGCCACCCAGCAGGTGGTCAACACCGGATCGCTGTACCAGTGACGGCTGGCACGGTATCGCGGTGACCGACCGCAAGGGCATCCTGCTGCGGCTCGACCCGGCCGTTCATGACGCGCTGGCGAGGTGGGCATCGGACGAGCTGCGCAGCACCAACGCGCAGATCGAGTTCCTGCTGCGCCGGGCGCTGGCCGAGGCTGGGCGGCTGCCCAGTCACGCGAGGCAGATGCGGCGGCCCGGCCGGCCCGCCGGTGGCCGGTCAGACGGCTGACCCGCTGTTCCCAGCCCCGCTTGTATCAGGTCCAGATAGCGCAGTCGACCTGGTCGCTGAACCGCTCCGGCTGCGCAGGCAGCCTCCGGGCCTGGCCGGTGGCGGCCCGGAGTGCGGACCAGGCCGCGGCGGCCGCGTCCAGTATGTCGTCACCGCCAGCCTTATGGCCGGCCTGGCCTAGGTCGTCCGGCAGCACGATGCCGGCGTCCGCCAGCAGCCGCCGCCTGATGACGTGCCCCGCCCAGCTGGACTTGGCGGCCTGCAAGGGAGCGCCTGCCAGCTCGGCGAAGCTGAGCTCCGGATGAACTTCGATGACCCGGCCCGGCGCCGCGGGCAGCCAGCTGTCGACCTGGCTGATCTTTGCCCGCAGGCCGAACGCCTGGCGCGAGATACCGTGGCCGGTCCGCTGCCTGTTCAGCTCGCATGCGGCCCGGTAGTCGGTCAGCGCTAGCGCGTCCCTGACGGGCGTCATGAACACCGACGACCGCCGAGGGCCGGCCACTGCCCGTGCCTCAACGTCGGCCCGGCGTACGTCTGCATCAGGCAGGCCGATGGGAATGTCGATCCCGATGACCTGCAGCGGGCCGTCGACGATGACCTGCTCCACTAACGCTTCGATGTCCGAAGCGGCGTAGGCACGGATCTGGTTCGCGGCCAGCACGATCCCCACCCAGCCAGCACTGCACGCGTCCACGCCCAGGACCCGGATACCGCTCACGCAGCCATGGTCTCAGCTGACGTGGTCTGAGCTGACATGGTCTCAGCGGGCAGGCTAGCGCGACACGACCTCAGCGGAGCAGGGTCCTGATCGCCTCGCCGTAGAGAAGGCGCTTGTGCTCAGCGACGGTCCGC
Organism: Streptosporangiaceae bacterium; assembly: GCA_052143255.1. Lineage (GTDB taxonomy): Bacteria > Actinomycetota > Actinomycetes > Streptosporangiales > Streptosporangiaceae > JAJYUU01. The sequence continues at coordinate 24,017 of JBKQTJ010000015.1, forward strand.
CTGTCTTTGCCCGCCATATCGGCCGCGAGCGCCACGGCGGCCGGCAGTACCTGATCTTCGGTGGCTACCTGATGCACGATGCCGGCCGCCAGCGCGTCCGCGCCGCCGTAGCGGCGGCCGGTCAGCACCGCGGTCTGCCGGGTCCGAGCGGGCAGTTTGGCGGTCAGTACGCTGAGATACTCAGGCGTCAGGGGCAGCCCGAGGTCGGCCTCCGGCATGCACCAGTATCCGCGGTCCGCCCGCATGACGGCGAAGTCGTGCGCGGCAGCAAGCAATGCTCCGGCACCGAATGCGTGCCCGTTGACAGCCGCCACCGTGATCGCCGGGAACCCCAGCATCCGGCCGAGAACCCGGTAGATGGCCGACAGGTACTCGGCCGCCCGCTCCGGAGCCGTGGCCAGCCATTCCAGGTCCATGCCGTTGCTGTAGAACTTGCCCTCGCCGACCGTCACCAGCGCGCACGGCGCATCGCTCGCCTCGACGACGTCAAGTGCGGAGTTAACGGCGTCGAGCCAGTCCATGCCGAACCGGTTCTCGCCAGCCTGCATCCGCAGCACCCAGACATGCCCGTCGCGGTCTAGCTTGATCAACGCGTTCTCCTGCTCACTCGCCGGGTTTCCGGAGACTGCCGAGGTAAGCCACGACCTGATCGACCGCTTGCCTCGCAGTGGCGATGCAGGCCGGAATGCCGACGCCGTCATACGCGGCACCGCAGCCGGCCAGCCCGGGCTGCGCAGCCAGCCCGGCCCTGATCCGCGCCACCCGGTCGAGATGGCCGACGGCGTACTGGGGCAAGCCGCCGCCCCACCTGGTGACCCGCGCACCGGCAGGCCGACCGCGCACGCCGGTGGCATCGGCCAGGTCGGCGGCCGCGAGGCTGGCCAGCTCGGCGTCGTCGCGCTGCAGGATCGCGTCCTCGCCGAACCGGCCGACCGAGCACCTGACGATATGCAGGTCGTGCCCGCCGCCGCGCAGGTGCGGCCACTTGACCGTGCTGAAGGTGACCGCCTTAACCCCGCGCCCATCGACCGCCGGTACCAGGAAACCGCTGCCAGTCACTTCGGCGGGGAACGAGGCCACCGGATAGGCCAGTGTTACCACGGCCATGCTCGCGTACCTGATCTCGCCAAAGGCCGCGGCGGCCTGATCCGCTGTGCCGGCCAGCAGCCTGCTAGCCGGAACGGCCGGAGCGGCGATGATCACAGCGTCCGCTTCAAGGCACTGCGGGGCATGCGCCGACCCGAGGGTCAGCCGCCAGCCGGTGGCGGTCCTGGTGAGCTCCCGCACCATGGCGCCTGTCCGGATCGTGGCGCCGGAGGCGGCGGCCAGGACAGGCGGCAGCGTGCCAAGACCACCGGCCAGCGTCGTGAAGACGGGTGCCGCAGGCTGGGCCGGCTGCACGCTCGCAGGCGGTGGCGGCAGCAACTCCGCTGCTGCCTCGGCCAGTGAACTGTGCTTGCGCGCCGCCTGCGCCAGGCCGGGCAAGGTCGCCTCGAACGACAGGTCTTCGCAACGGCCGGCATAGACGCCGCCGAGCAGCGGCTCAACGAGGCGATCGACCAGTTCCGGGCCGAACCGGCCACCGACTCTGCTCGCCACAGACTCGTCACCGTCGGCGCCGGAAGCGGGCATGCTCAGGTCCTGCCGCGCCCTCGCCAGCCCGTCTGCGGACAAGATCCCGGTCGCGGCCAGCTCGCCGATATCGGCTGGCACGCCCATGAACTGCCGCCGGGGTAGCGGCCGGATGCTCCCCCGGGTCCAGATGCCGGCCGAGGTCGTGCCCGGCGCGCGCAGTTCGCCGGACAAGCCGAGTTCGCCGATCAGGCCGGTGCCTTCAGGCCGCCGGGCCAGCAGCGCCTCGGCACCGGAGTCGACGGCAACCCCGGCTACCTCGGACACGGCCAGTTTGCCGCCCAGCCGCGGCGAACCTTCCAGCACGGTGACGGCGAGGCCACGGTCCCGGAGCAGGAAGGCGGCGGCCAGGCCAGAGATCCCGGCGCCGATGATCGCGACGGAACGCGGCGCCGGCTGCCCGGACAGCGATCTGGCCGGGCCAATCGCTGGAGAGTCCCCGGCCACTGACTGCGCTCCCGTCATGAGGTTGCTGGCCCAGATTATCGCCAGCCGCGGAACCGGGCCCGGGGCCAGCGCGTCCGATGGGCATGACCAGTCGAGTTCGCCCTCGGCGCATCGCCATCGGCGGCGCCGTCTTGCTCTCAGGTTGCGTGCTGCTCGCGGCATGCAGCGGCGGTTCCACCGCTAATACCGCCAGTTCCGGCTCCGGCTCCGGTCAGGTTACAAGACTGGGCCCGGAGGCCGCGCCCGCAAAAGTGCCGGGTGCACACGCCGCAGGAGCACTCGGCTCTGCCACCTATGGGGGCACATCAAACCGCGGCAACGCCATCGAGACTGCTCGCCTAACTCCGGCTAATCAGAGCATCATCTACACCGCCAGCCTGACGGTCCGCTCGGATGATGTCGCGGCTGCCGCGAAGCGGGCGATCACCGCCGTCGTCGCGGCTGGTGGCTACACCGCTGACGAACATGTGTCCGGCAAGTCCGCTGGCAAGTCGCGCCATGAAACGATCAGCCTGACCTTGAAGGTCCCCGTTCCCTCTTATCAAGCGGTGCTGGCCCAGCTTTCCGCGCCGACGTTCGGCAGGCAGCTTGCCCTGCAGCAGCACGCTACCGATGTCACGCAGCAGGTAGCGGACGTGAACAGCCTGGTGGCCTCCGAGCAGGACGCCATCGCTGCGCTCCGGGGGCTGCTGAAGCGGGCAGCGTCGGTGTCCGGCCTGCTCCAGGTACAGCAGCAGATCAGCCAGGACCAGTCCTACCTGAACGCGCTGCAGTCCCAGCAGCGTGCCCTCAATGCCGAGACCAGCTACGCGACCGTGACCATGACGCTGGTCAGTCCCCCGAAGGCGGCGCACCACAAGGCGTCTAAGCGCGGGTTCCTTGCGGGTCTGGCAGCTGGCTGGCGGGCGCTACGGCACGCTGGCGGGTGGCTGCTGACGGCGCTAGGCGCCGCGCTGCCCTTCCTTATCCTCGCGCTCCTGCTCGGCGCCATCGGCTACCTGGGCTGGCGACGGCTGGGCGGCCGCCGCGCCACGCCACCTCAGCCGACCGATTCCGCCGGCTGACGGAGCGGGCCAGGCCGAACAGGGGCCGGCCTGGCCATTGCTCAGGCTCGCTGAGCCGAGGCTGCATGGACGAGTTCGGTGAGCCGGGCCAGCACGTCCGGGTCGGTCTGCGGCAAGACACCGTGGCCCAGATTGAAGATGTGTCCCTCAGCGGTCCGGCCCCTGTCCAGTACCTGCCGGGCGCGCTGCTCGACAACCGGCCAGGGCGCTAGCAAGATCGCGGGGTCGAGGTTCCCCTGCAAGGCCTTGCCCGGTTCCACTCGGCTCACCGCCTCGTCCAGCGGCACCCGCCAGTCCACCCCCACGACGTCAGCGCCGGCTTCGCCCATCAGGCCAAGCAGCTCGCCGGTGCCGACGCCGAAGTGAATCCGCGGCACGCCGCTGTCGGCGAGCGCGGTGAAGATTCGCTTGCTGTGCGGCAGCACGCAGCTTCGATAGTCGTCCGGGCTGAGCGCACCGGCCCAGGAATCGAACAGCTGCACGGCGCTGGCGCCTGCCGCGACCTGGATCTGCAGGAAGCCGATCGTGATATCGGCGAGCCTGCTCATCAGGCCCGCCCACAGCTCAGGCTGGCCGTACATGATCGACTTAGTGATCTCGAAGTTCTTCGACGGACCGCCATCAACGAGGTAACTCGCCAGTGTGAACGGGCCGCCCGCGAATCCGATCAGCGGCTTGGTGCCCAGCTCCTTGACCAGGCTGGCGACCGCCTCGGTCACGTAAGGGATGTCGTCGGGCGCCAGCGGCCGCAGTTGCTCAAGGTCGGCGGCCGACCTGATGGGGTGATCCACTACCGGCCCGACGCCGGGCTTGATGTCGATAGCCACGCCGATCGCGCGCAGCGGGACGACGATGTCGCTGAAGAGGATCGCAGCGTCGACGTCGTACCGGCGCACGGGCTGCAGCGTGATCTCGGTGACCAGATCCGGGTTCGCGCACGCGTCAAGCATGCCGGTGCTGGTGCGAAGCGCGCGGTATTCCGGCAGCGAACGCCCTGCCTGGCGCATGTACCAGACCGGCGTATACGGCGCCTTCTGCCGTCGGCATGCGAGCAGGAACGGGGACTTATCCGCAATCGGCGTCACCAGCCGATGATTGCACAGGCCAGCGCCCATCCCGGTCCGGCCTCAGGCGGCAGGGCAGCCGAGGGCGGCCCGGCCGCAGCTTGGCGGTCGTTTATGCGACAAGCCAGGCATCTACCGGCTGGTCTCCCGACCTTCCGTCGGCAATCCGCCGGCTGTGCCCGGGCAAGCCTCGGGCGAGGACTTAAACCCGCCAGACTTGTGCAAACATCGCAAAAAGTGCGCCACAGTCCCAGCGGTTCATCCGTAGGCGTGACGTTGCCTGGCCTATACGGGCCTGCTAGCACCCGATCTATGAATGGCCGCAGCCACCACGGCGGCGATCTAGGGCCGGCCCGGCTGTCCGCGATCCGCCGGCTGGCGCCGGCCTCTGGCTGGTCGTTCCGCGCCAAAACCGCATGACACGCCGCCGCAGGTCCGGGGCTTGCGACCCGTCTCGTGCCAGCATCGAAGCTGAGCCGAGCGGTAAGGAGGCCCGATGGCTGAGATCATCCGGCACTGCCCCGACTGCGGCATGGATCGCTCGATCACGAAACACCACGGACTGGCAGTCCGGTGCCCGGACAGTCCCGACCTGTGTTGCCCCGAGTGGTATTGCGTCGCCTGCGGTGCTGCTCTGCTCATTGGTGACATCCCGGTTATCCCGGTTATCCCGAAGCCGAGCTGGCCCGCTGCCCGCCGCGATCGCGTGGCATGACGGTCACTGGCCCGTGCCCGATGCGCAGACCCTGAGGCCAGCCGGGCAGCCAGTGAACGCGATTCCCGGGGGCGCCGAGTTCCAGCGGGCCGTGGCCGAGATCGAAGCCGGGATCGCCATTGAGCTTCGCCTCCGGCCGGAACTGGCTTCTGAGCAGGAACCGCCACCGCGCCGGCTGGCGCCGTTGGCGTCCGCCGTAGCCGTGACAGTGACCGACAGCCTGGCTGGCTCCGACACCGACGCCGAGATCGGCTCGGGCAAGTTTGTCCTGCTGTTTGACCCGGGGGGTCAGCCGGGCTGGGATGGGAAGTATCGAATTATCGGCTACGTCCGGGCCGAGCTTGAGCCGGAGATGGCTTCCGATCCGCTGATCAATGAGGTCGGCTGGAGCTGGCTCACCGAGGCTCTTGACGCGCGCAGTGCCGGATACAGGAAGATCAGCGGAACCGTGACCACAGTCGTGACGCAGGGCTTCGGCAGCAAGCAGGACGAGCCGACCTCTACCTGCTTTGAGCTGCGGGCGTCGTGGTCCCCCGCCCTCGCGGACGGCACGTCAGCTGCACTCGACGGGCATGTAGCCGCTTGGTGCGAGGTGATCTGCACGGCAGCAGGGCTGCCGCCGCTAGCACCGGGCGTCGCGCCGCTGCGCCCCCAGCGGCGCAGGCCACGGCCATGAGCGGTAAACCCGGGAGCGCAGGCACAGGCCCGGTCGAGCCCGCGCTGGCGTCGCGCCCGGGGCCGGAGGCCGGCGCAGCCGGTACCGCACTGCCCGAGGCCGGGACGGCCGGTGCTGCACTGCGCGAGGCCGCCGCGGCTGGTGCCGCATTGCCCGAGGCCGCCGCGGCTGGTGCCGCATTGCCCGAGGCCGGGGCGAGCGAAGCCGCAGTGCCCGAGGCTGCACCGGCCGATGCTGCACCGCCCGGGCCCGCGCCGGAGGCCGCGCCGCCGGAGCGCACGGTGGAGCCGCTACTCGAGCCGCGAGACGGGCTCCCGGCCCTGGTCGCAAGCGCCGACGCGCTGCGTGCGGCCATCGAGGCGCTGGCCAACGGCACCGGCCCGGTCGCGGTCGACGCTGAGCGCGCTTCCGGCTTCCGCTATGGCCACCGTGCCTTCCTGGTGCAGTTCCGGCGCAAGGGGGCCGGAACGGTCCTCATTGACCCAGTCGCCTGCCCGGATCTGTCCGAGCTAGACGCGGCGCTCGCAGGCGCCGAGGCCGTGCTGCACGCGGCGTCGCAAGACCTGCCCTGCCTGGCTGAACTCGGGTACCGACCCCGCCAGCTCTTCGACACCGAGGTCGCGGGCCGGCTGCTCGGCTGCCCGCGCGTCGGCCTGGCGACCATGGTCGAGTCCATGCTGGGCCTGGGCCTGGAGAAGAGCCACTCGGCCGCCGACTGGTCAACCAGGCCGCTACCGGAGGAGTGGCTCCGGTATGCGGCCCTCGATGTCGAGGTCCTTGTCGAGCTGCGTGACCTGCTCGCCGAACAACTCGCTAACCAGGGCAAGCTCGGATGGGCCAGGCAGGAGTTCGCTGGGGTTCTCGCTGCCGCGCCGTCGCCGCCGCGCGCTGATCCGTGGCGTCGCACCTCCGGCATCCACCGGGTCCGCAATCGACGCGGCCTCGCCGTCGTTCGGGAACTCTGGCTCGAACGAGACAAGATCGCGCGGCGCAGGGACATGTCACCGACCAAGGTCCTGCCAGATTCGGCCATCGTCGAAGCCGCGCGCCTGATGCCGAACAGCCCGGCTGAGCTAAGTGCCGTGGCCGGCTTCTCCGGCCGCGGCGCGCGGCGCCATATGCCGGAGTGGCTGCGGGCCATCGGCCGGGCCAGGGCCCTTCCCGACCGCGCGCTCCCGGCCGCGTCGGCACCAGCGGGGGATGGCCCGCCGCCAGCGCATCGCTGGCAGGATCGCGATCCGGAGGCGGCCAGGCGGCTGACTGCGGTGCGCGCCGTCGTAGCCGCGCTGGCCGATGAGCACACCATGCCGGCGGAGAACTTGCTTCCGCCGGACGCGGTCCGGCGACTGGCCTGGCAGCCACCCGCCGACCTCGGCCCGACGGCCATCGCCGCTGACCTGGCCAGCTACGGAGCGCGGCCGTGGCAGGTCGAGCTGGCGGCCGTCCCGATCGGCCGCGCGCTGCTCCGGATCCTGGAGAAAGGCACGGAGTAAGCCGCGGGCCGGCGATGCGCGTATGGGTCACGCGGTTCGGCGCAGTGCCCGCAGGTTGCAGGGCACTGCCGAGCCTGCCTGCGGCTGTCCTGCGCACGGCAGCAGGCGGTCGCTCTCCGGGTAATGCGGGAAGATGTTGAACACGACCTCACAGTCACAGCAACCGCCGAGTTCTGCCAGCTTGCTGATCAGGGCCGTCGCCAGCGGCGCGCGCTGATCGCGCCACCGCACCGTCCACCGGTGCGTGCCGTCGCAGCCGAATTCGTTGAGCATCCTGAGCAGGAAGCACCGCAGGCACTCCCGCTCGAGCGGTTCTGTTAACAAGCCTGACAGCGCGACGAGCTCGGCCTCAACGGCGTCCGCAATATTGTCGGTCATCGCAATGCTCCCTCCGATGTTCTCTGTAGTTGTATCGCCGGCTTCTGACACTTCGGCTGCCACGAATCGATCCGGGGTCGCGGCCGACGGCTTGCCTGACCGCTACCTCGACAGCCTGCCGGCCAGTCATTAGCGGTCGCTGGAAGGCAACCGGCAGAATGCTCAGATGACCGGGCTTTCCTGGGCGCGACTATCCACGCCGGTTGGCGAGGTCAGCGCTGGCTGCGGCACCGGCGGCATCGCCCAGGTCCGGTTCGGCCCTGCTCCAGACGGCAACGACGACTATCGGGAGCTTGCCGAAGCAGCACGCGCCCAGCTCGCCGAGTACTTCCGCGGTCGCCGGACGGATTTCGACCTGCCGATCGACTGGTCGGTGACCGCCGGACAGCAGCGCCAGGTGCTGCAGACGCTCGCCGCATCGGTCGGTTACGGGCAGACGACCAGCTATGGCGAGCTTGCCCGGCGCAGCGGCCTGCGGGCAACGAACGACATCGTGCCTGCCAGGGCCGTTGGCAAGATCATGGCGGCTAACCCGATTCCGGTGATCGTGCCGTGCCACCGGGTGCTGGCCAGCGACGGCCTCGGCGGCTACAGCGGCGGCGCCGGCCTCGAAGTCAAACGATGGCTCCTGATCCTGGAGGGCGCGCTGCCGCCCACCCTGGACTGGGAGCCGGCCACGGCGACAAGCTGATGTCCGCGCCTGGCTGTGGCTGTTCCCGCTGGTCGGGCAGGCCGTGCAAGTACCGCTGGCGCTCTGTAACGGCGCCGGATTCGCTGGTGCCGGTACCATTGCCAACTTGCTGATCGTCGAACGGCGGGTGCAGGCGGCGTGGAACCGGCGCCTGGGCTGGCTGGAAACCGCGCTCAGCATCGGCCAGGGCGCCCTGGCGCTCGCCGCATCGCTGTCGGGACTGCATGCGGACTTCGCGCGTACTCAGCCGACGTCGCTGGAGTGATGCCGTTCGATGCCCGCGAGCCTGCCGCCCGCGCGGTGCAGCACCACGAACTCGCCCTTGCGCAGCGGCCGGTCGGCCGGCGCGGCCGCCCCGAGTTGCGCGCAGGCAGCCTCGATCAGCATCGGCAGGTTCTCCCGGTGCGCGCACAGGACGATCGGCTGCTCGTCGGCTGCGAGCTGTGCAGCCGTCTTTGCTGCGACGCCGCCCGGTGCCGAGTCGCCGCCTTCGGTCACGTCGAGGGCTGCCTCGACCTCGACGCTCGTCCCGGCCCAGGCCGCGTACGGCCGGACAGTAGCGACGCAGCGCTCGGCGGGCGAGCTCAGCACCCGGCAGTCGCCAAAGCACTTCAGCAGCGCGGCCAGCAGCTTGGCGTCCCTCTTGCCGGGGGAATCGAGCGGCCTGGAGGCGTCATCGGAGTGCCAGGCCGACTTGCTGCCGGCGGTGGCATGCCGCACCAGGATCATGGGCGACGTCCGGCGCGGCCCGGTCCGGAACTCGCGCAAGGTCTGGGCGTCTCGCGGGTAACTGAGGCGGGCGCCGGCCGTCGACGCGGCGAGCCAGACCAGCTGATCGATCTCGGCGTTGGCGGCAAAACCCGCGGCCGCGTCCGTGGCCCGGACAGTGGCCACCCAGTAATCGACCCGCTTGACCGCGCCTGCGGCGGAGTAGCGGACCTCAGGAAGCCTGCGGCCGAGCGTGACGGGCAGCCCGGTCTCCTCGGCCACTTCACGGACCGCGCCCAGCAGGACATGCTCGCCGGGGTCGACCTTGCCCTTGGCAAAAGTCCAGTCGTCGAACTTCGGCCTGTGCACCACCGCGACCTGTGCGCCGCGGCCGGCCGGCCGCCACACCACAGCCCCGGCGGCCCTTACCTCATCGGCCGCCCGCTGATCACCCATCAGACCCACGGACCCGCCTGGACCGGATCAGCAGGTCCTGGATATCGGTCAGCGGCGCTCCGGAGGCGTCGAGGTGATGCCGTGTCCAGCTGCCGTCAGGGCCTAGCCACCACGAGGCGATCCGAGGGTCCATGGCTAGGTCGATAAGCTGCCGCAACTGGGCCCGGTGCGCCTTGTCAGTCACCCGGATGAGCAGTTCGACCCGGCGATCCAGGTTCCGGTGCATCAGGTCGGCACTGCCCATCCAGACTTCGCCGGGTGATTCGTCCTTGCCTGCGCCGAATGCGTAGATCCGAGAGTGCTCGAGGAACCGGCCGACGACGCTGCGCACCCGGATCGTTTCCGACAGCCCCGCCGCACCCGGCCTGATCGAGCAGATGCCGCGTATCCACAAATCGATCGGGACCCCGACCATCGAGGCACGATACAGGGCATCGATCGTTTCCTCGTCGATGAGCGCATTGCATTTCATCTGGATCCGGGCCGGCTTGCCCTCTCGCTGCGCTTGCGCCTGCGCATGGATGCGCTCGATCAGCCCGGACCGCAACTTGGCCGGCGCTACGAGCAACCGGTTGTAGTCGGTCCTGAGGCTGAATCCGGTCAGGTGGTTGAACAAGGCGGTGATGTCCTCGCCGACCGTCCGGTCGGCGGTGAGCAGCCCGAAGTCCTCATACAGGCGCGCCGTCTTCGGGTGGTAGTTACCGGTGCCGATGTGACAGAACCGGCGCAACGATCCGTCCGGCTCCTCGCGCACCACCAGGGACATCTTGCAATGGGTCTTCAGGCCGAGGAAGCCCCACACGACGTGACAGCCGGCCTGCTCAAGCTTGCGCGCCCAGGCGATGTTGGCCCGCTCGTCACCACGCGCCTTGAGCTCGACCACGACCACAACCTGCTTGCCAGCCTCGGCGGCGTCGATAAGCGCATCGACGATCTCGGAGTCGCCGCTGGTCCGGTACAGCGTCTGCTTGATCGCCAACACCCGCGGGTCGGCGGCCGCTGCCACGATGAAGCGCTGCACGCTGGCCGAGAACGAGTCGTACGGATGGTGCACCAGCACGTCATGCTCGGTCAGGACGTTGAAAACGCTCGCGCCGCCAGCCGGCAGTGCCGCCTCGGACGGGACGAACCTCGGATACTTCAGGTGCCGTATGTCTAGGTCGGCGATCGACGACAGACCAGACAAGTCCAGCGGGCCCGGCACCCGGTAGACAGCCCGGATATCCACGTCAAGCTCGGTAACCAACTTGTCCAGCACGTCGTCGGAGATGGATTCCTCTACCTCCAGCCGTATCGCCGGCTCGAATCGGCGGCGCATCAGTTCCCGCTCGAGCGACTTCATCAGGTTCTCGGTGACGTCCTCGTCGATCTCAAGGTCGCTGATCCTGGTAACCCGGAACACGTGGTGCTCCAGGACGTCGAGCCCGACGAACAGGTCGCCGAGATGCGCGGCGATCACGTCCTCAAGCGGCACGAACCTATTCGGCGCAGCGGTGAGCAGCCTGGGCAACAGAGGCGGCACCTTCACCCTGGCGAAAATGGTCTGTCCGGTGTCCGGATCAGCGATGGTCATGGCCAGGCTGAGCGTCAGGCCGGAGATGAATGGGAACGGGTGCGCCGGGTCGACGACCAGCGGTGTCAGCACTGGGTAGATGCGCTCCCGGAACAGCGTCGTCAGCCGGGACTGCTCGTCCGGCACCAGCTCCTTCCAGCGCAGGATCTCAATGCCCTCCGTGGCCAGGGCGGGCTGTATCAGATCGGCGAAGCTCCGCGCATGCCGGGCAGCCAGCTCGCCCGCGAAGCGCAGCGCATTCTCCAGGATCTGCTCCGCTGTGGCACCTGACGCGTGCTCCACCGGAAGCCCGGTGGCCATCCGGCGGATCCGCCCGGCGATCCGGACGCCGAAGAACTCATCAAGCGCGCTGGCGAAGATCGCCGCGAACCGAACCCGCTCTAGCAGCGGGACATTGGGATCCTCGGCTAGCTCAAGCACCCGCTCGGCGAACCTGAGCCAGCTATCCTCACGGTCCAGGTAGCGATCTGGCGGCAGCTGGACTAGCAGGCGATCCTGATTTGGCCGCTGGGCAGCCTGCCGCTGGCGCTCGGCGGCCCGCGCCCGGGCGCGGGCGGCAGCCCGCTGGTGCTTTGTCGTCCGCTCTTCCGCGGCCTGGCGCTCGAGTTCCGCCGCCGCGGCTCGGCTTGCGCGGTCGGCACGGTCGGCACGGTCGCCGCGGTCGCCGCGGTCGGCGCGGTCGGGCGCGGCGGATTCCATGTCCCTATTGTCCCCACGCTGGCCTGGAGCAAAAGAGGCCAGGTCCCGGTTTCCCAGTAACCGGTGCCTGAATGCTCCGCCAAATCAACGGCCGCGCCCGCCGGCTGACCAGTGTCGGATCCGTTATATGTCCTTTCATGCGTGCGCCAGGTGCCCTGACGCCGGTCGCTCGTCGTATAGCCGGATAGCTGCCTCGACCAGGCTCACCCGGTCCAGGCTGGCCACCTGTTCGCGCGGGGTCCAGGCAGCCATGTCGCTACTGCCGCCGGTCTCGTACCGCAACGTGCCGCCGGTGATCCTGGCCGAGTACACGATCCGGATCCCGTGAAAGTCGACGGTCTCCGGTTCTCGTTCGAACTGCCAGGCGACGCTGTGGATGCCAAGCAGTTGCTCGATCTCGATCGAGTAGCCGGTTTCCTCGGCGACCTCGCGGACGGCTGCCGCGGTCGGATCCTCGCCGTGCTCGACTCCCCCGCCCGGCATCGACCACAGCCGACGATCGGTGTCGGCGACCCATCGCGAGAGCAGCACGCTGCCCTCCTGCACGAGCACGGCATAGGCCGCGACCCTCGTCACTTTGCGCAAGTCAGGCACGCCGCAGGTATACCACCCGCGACGCGCCGGCGCCGGGCGCACGCCCGGACCGAACGGTCTTCCGGTCATGAAAAGCGGAACGGGTCCGGTCATGGCAGGCGGCCATACCAGCGCGCGCCGCCGCTGAAAGGCAGGTAGGCAGCCTGCGGTGGTGGTAACGTGGGCGGAAGTCTGGCATGTTCAGGTAGTATCTGTGCCGCAGTGGGCGTTTCGGCACGGCGCTCGACGGGGTTGATATCGGGAGTCACGGGTGTCTTACCAGCCACCATTTGACGGCGATTGGATGCGGGGGCTGCCGGTCTGGACCGAGTACTCCAGGCCGCGATCGGTCCAGAATGCAGTCAAGTGCATGTACGCGGGAGCCGCCACCGACATCCTCGCGGTGATAGTGGGCTTCGCGCGCTTCAGTAACCTCAAGAGCGAAGCCGAGGCCACCGTTTCGGGAACAGTTACGACGCTCACGCCGACACAGGTGAACCAGGTTGCGAACATCGGGGTGGCCTTGGCCATCTTGCTCCCCGGCTTGCTGGGCATCGTCGTGTGGCTGTGGATGGCGAATAAGAACAACGCCGGCAAGAGGTGGGCCCGCGTCCTTTCGACCCTGCTATTCAGCCTAGGCACGCTGGGGATGCTGGCGGTGATTGTGGAGCCGATGCCGTCCGGGACATGGATGATCGCTGGGCTCAAGATACTCCCGCTGGCGACCTGGCTGGCTGGCTTGTGCGCGATAGTGCTGCTCTGGCAACGGGACTCCACCGAGTTCTTCAGATCACAATCCAGCCGCTATTAGCGGGACAGCCCATCCGGCGACGGGTTTCCCAGTGGCAGCCACAACGGTGAGAGGCGGAACTGTAATGCGCATCGGCACCTCAGTAGTCGAGCCAGATGGCCCGGACGCACTGGTGAAGCTTGCTGACCAGCTGCGGCGAACGGCCGATGACGGGTTCGCCTCGGCATGGATGTCGAACATCTTCGGCCTCGACGCGCTGACCGCGCTGGCCGTGGCCGGAAGCCAGGTACCTGGTATTGAGCTCGGCACCGCCGTGGTGCCGACGTACCCGCGGCATCCGGCCGTGCTCGCCCAGCAGGCACTGACCACCGACCTGGCCCTTGGCGGCCGGCTAGCGCTCGGAATCGGGCTGTCCCATCAGATCGTGATTCAAGACATGTATGGCTATAGCTTCGACCGGCCTGCCAGGCACATGCGCGAATACCTCGCAGCGCTGGCGCCGCTGTTGCGCGGCGAGCCTGCCTCGTTCGACGGCGAAACCATACATGCCCATATCGGGCTCACCGTGCCGCGCATCGCGGACAAGGTCACGCTCCTGCTCGCGGCGCTGGCCCCGCAGATGCTGCGCCTGGCGGGGCGCCACGCCGACGGCACCGTGCTGTGGATGACCGGGCCGGCTACCGTCCGCGACTACATCGTTCCGGCTATTACCGCGGCCGCCGCGGAGGCAGGGCGGCCAAGCCCGCGCGTCGTGTGCATCCTGCCGGTCTGCGTGACCGATGATCCGGCGCAGGCCCGGGCGGATGCAGCGAAGGCGTTCGCGATCTACGGTCAGCTGCCGTCCTACCGGGCGATGCTCGACAAGGAGGGCGCGGCAGGGCCGGGCGACGTGGCGATCGTCGGCGACGAGGATGCCGTCGTCGCGCAGATCTTGGCCCTGGCCGACGCTGGTGTCACCGACTTCGTGGCTGGCGAGTACGCGCGCGGCGATGAGGGGCCGCGCACCAGGGCGCTGCTTCGCACGCTCGTCAGCACCACGCGCTGACTGATCGCACGCCGTCCGCGGGACAGCCCGGCTAGCCAGCACCCGCGAGCGGTAAGCCCGGTTCGGCGCGCGCCGCCAGCTCGGCGAGCAGCCCGGGCAGCACCCGTTCCTCGTAGACGGCCCGCCCGGTCATCCGCATGAGCTCGCCGAGCCGGGGGTCCCACGGGCTTGGCTCGGCCCGGCCCTTGAGCGGATCAGCTCCACCCGCCAGCGCGGCCTGGTAGTCGCTGGCCGCCATCCGCCATGGCTCGGCGCGCAGCCGCCGGATCGCGGCCGCAGTTCCGCGCAGCCCCGGCCAGCTGAAATCGGCGTGCCAGCGGACTGCCGACCCGCTGCTCACGGCCGACTCAAGCAACCGGATGCAGGCTACCGACGGCTCTCCCTCGGTGCACACCAGCGCCGGGCATGCGACAGCAAGCTGGTCAGCCGCCGCACTCATCAGCGCGGTGCTCGAGCAGACGAAGATATCTAGCGCCCAGGGCAGCACCGGCGCCGCGATGATCTGCCGGAGCGTTAGCCTGAATGGCTGGCTGGAGTTGGCTGCCTCGGTCAGCCAGCGGCCGACAGGCTCGCCGCCGGACCGCAAGTTGAGCACCAGGACCTGGCTGGCCAGATCGTCGGCGACCACGCCCGCCGCGCTCCATAGCGCCTGCTCGGCCTCGCGGCCGACCGGAGCCGCCACGCCCTCGCGTGTGGCCAGGGCGCGCAATACGAGTTGGGCGAGCGGGCCCTCGCTGAGCGCTCGGTCATTGCCCGTCGCGCCCGCGGCAAGTGTCGCGAGCACGGCCGTGCCCGCCTCCGACCCGATCGGCAGGAGCTCCAGCACCGCCACTGCCTGCCCGATCACGTGCGCCTGACCCTGCCTGATGAGCCTGGTCACGGTGCCGTCCCGGCTGATGGCATCCAGCCAGTCCCGGTACCAGGCGTGCCGTGACAGCCGGCTAGCTCGCACTTCGGTCAGGGCATCGCCCCAGCGCTGCAGGTCGGCGGCGCGCTCGGCGGCCAGGTTTCGCACCGGACCGCCGATAGCCTCCACTGCGGACACCAGGTCCGGTGCGGCGGCAGCCCGCCACAGCTCGGTCGCCACCGCTGGCAGCGGGATGCTCAGCGACGTGCCGCGACCAACGCTGCGGCCGATCAGCCGGGCCGCCGCGCGGCGCTGGCCCGGTGTAGCACCGACCAGCGTGACGGTCCCGTCGATCGGCTCGCCTCGCTCCAGCCTGCTGCGGATCCTGTCCACCAGCCAGGAGAGCTCAGGCGAGCCAAGCATCCGTTGCAATTTGGCCGGATCGACAACGATCTGACGTGCTGGTAGCGACATGCCCACCGGCGCATCGTAGCCAGCCGCGGCCGGCGCGCGGAAGACCCGATAGCCTCCCGGCGGCACAAAAGCAGTGCTAGCAACTCGCGCGGCAACGGCGCCGAAGTCGGCATCCACCACCGCGGGCGGCTCGGAGGTCCGGTAGCGGTCATCGCGCCGCACCAGAGTCGGCCAACACGGCAACCGTCCGGCAGATCATCGTATGCCGCGAGCTGGAGTCATGATCCATCTCAGCGTCGCTCGGTCAGGTACAGGTCGCGCAGGAGGCAGATCTCGGCACCGTGATGAATTACCTCGCGGTGAATGTGCAAAACGAGCGCGGCCATCGAGTACTCGGCAAACGGGCCTTCGGCCGGTCCGCACGGCTGAGCCAGTCCGTCCGCGCCCAGGCCGCGCACCCCCTTGATCCAGGCATCATGACCCTCGTCGAGCTGACGCAGCGCCGCGCCCGCCGTGCTTGCGTAGTCCCAGGTGGGCCAGTCCGCGGGGGGTCCGCCGAAATGCGAGGCGTTCCGGGATCCGAAAACTCCCACGATGATGTGGGCGAGCCGCCAGGCGATCGTCGTGACCGGCTCAGGGTCGTGCGGTGGCAGCGCGAAGTCCATGACGAAGTCGCCGGGACCCATCGCGAGCGGGGTCATGCTCTCGGCGCGACGGCGGACGCTCCAGCAGGCGGGGACCGGCTCCCAGAAGTATTCCGTGTCGGTCAGGCCGTCCAGGCGCGGGCGCAGCTGGTTCTCCCAGTGCCATTCGAGCTGATCGGCTAGCTCGGCGTTCCAGTCGATGTTCATGTCGGCCACGGTAGACCGTAATGCGGACAAGAACTGTCCTCGATTGCTGGCACACTGAGATTCGTGATCGAAACCTCGGCCCGGTTGCTGCGGCTGCTGTCGCTGCTTCAGTCCCGCCCCGAATGGCCCGGCGCAGACCTGGCTGACCGGCTCGAGGTCACCGTCCGCACCCTGCGGCGCGACGTGCAGAAGCTGCGCGGCCTCGGCTACCCGGTGCATGCGGAACCGGGAATCGCCGGCGGCTACCGCCTCGGGGCCGGAGCCGCATTGCCGCCGCTGCTCCTCGACGACGAGGAAGCAGTGGCCGTAGCGCTTAGCTTGCGAACGGCCGCCACACATTCGGTGACCGGCGTGGGCGAGGCATCCGTGCGAGCGCTGGCAAAGCTGGAGCAGGTGCTGCCGTCCCGCCTGCGCGAGCGAGCCATGGCGATCAGCCATGCCACGGTGCCGCTGACCGGGCCGGGCGCGGCCGTGAACGCTGACGTTCTCATCGCGATCGCACGGGCTTGCCGCAACCGAGAGCAGATCGTGTTCGGCTACCGGCGTGGTCAGGGCAATGACCCGACCGAGCGCAGGGTCGAGCCGCACCGGCTAGTCCAAGCCGGCTACCGCTGGTACCTGGTCGCGCTGGATCTGGATCGCGACGACTGGCGCACGTTCCGTGCCGACCGGATCGAGTCGACCCGGCCGACCGGGATCAAGTTCGCCCCGCGCGACCCGCCGGATGCGGCCGCGTTCGTGGCCAATGCAGTCACTACCGCGCCGTACCGTTACCAGGCCAGGGTCCAGGTGCAGGCGCCTGCGGACGAGGTCGCCGCGCTGGTTCCGCCGACCGTCGCCATCGTTGCGGCGGTGAGCGCCGGAAGCTGCCTGCTGACCAGCGGCTCTGATTCGCTCGACGCACTCGCGTTCCATATCGCGATGCTCGGCTACGACTTCACCGTGCTGGAGCCGCCCG
>JBKQTJ010000016.1:0-5199 GCA_052143255.1 Streptosporangiaceae bacterium
TCCTCGTCCTGGAACACCAAGAGAGCCTGCTCGTTCTCTGCCCGGGCGACCATCCAGATGGCATCACCAAGAGCGCGGGGCTGGACCGACGTCAACGCGGCGACGAACGCTGCAGCCAACGCCTCGAAATCCTTGGGCACCTTTTCGAACTCATCAGTGTCGAGCCGCTCAATCACCCACCGGCGCATCAGCGCCGATGGCGCGACTCCTTCTGCCGCGGCTCGCTGTCTGAGCTGCTCGAGCCTGCCAACCGGAATCCGCACGCTGTAGACCTGCGAGGGATCTCTTGGCGGATGCCTCGGCACGTAGGTCTCGCCTAGGTCATCCTCATCCCTGAGCTGCTCAGCCGCTTCAGCCTCAGCAGCCAGCATGCCGGCAATGTCATCCTTCATCAACCACCCTTCCTTTCTAATGGCCAGCCTCATCGTTTTCCGCCGGGGTCGTATCCGCACTCGTGGGTCTCATAGTCGCGCAGGTCACGCCCCTTCGTAGCCCACGCGGTCACGCCGAGCCACGCTCCAGCCGGTGGGTGCTCTTCGGGGATCAGGATCGCCGAAAGTACGCGGCCCGCGGCTTCCGAACGGCCGATGACGCGGATGCCCTCGCCTGTTGAACCGGCCGGACCCCGGCCAGAGCGTCGCGCTGGGTGCACGGCGGCCTCTGTCGCCCACTCAGGCTCAACATCGAATGCTCCTGGATAACGGCTGGACGGCGTCCGAACGTGTTCCGCCTGTGCTGGCGTCCACGTGACGGAGTCCACGCGTAAGTTGGCGATCGCAATACCGTCATAAGTCCCCTCCTCGGCCACTCAATAAGCGTACTACAAACGTATTACACTCCCGGCGTGCTGCCGGCGCGGATCAGGTGACGACATCCCACCGGACGGCCTGCCATCGTCCCTGCTGGCTGACCTGATGGAGCTGATAGCCTGCGACAGCGTCACTTTCCTAGGCATGGACACCAGGCAGCAGGCCATCTACGGCAGGCTGCAGCTTTCCAGCCGCACCGCCGCCGTCACCCGCGCGTTCCCAGACCTGGCCCGCTGACAGAGCATGATCTCGATGGCCAGGCCTGCTACATTGCGAGGCGTGTTCGTCGCGTGCTTGGTCAATCTGTACACCAATGACATCGAAGCCGGATTGCGCTTCTACCGGGATCTGCTCGGCTTTGCAGAGACATTCCGAACTCCCGCCGACGGCATACCCGACCACGTCGAACTCCACCTTGGCGAGTTCACGATCGGCCTGGGTACAGTCGAGGCAGCTAGGCGAGTGCACGGCGTTGAGGCCGCGCCAGGCAGCCCGGCAATGGTCCTGGTGGTCTGGACCGACGACGTCGATAGGGCCTATGCGGAACTGGTGGACGCGGGAGTACCGGTGGTGCAGCCGCCTCACAACACAGGCAACAACAACCGCAATGCCCTGCTGCGGGATCCCGACGGAAATCTCGTCGAGATCGTCGCCAAGGTCTGCTGAGATAACACAGCCGCGGCGCACGATCACCGATCGCCGGGCGAACCCTGCCGGGGCCACAGCCGACGCGGCTGCTCAGTGGTGGGTGCTTTCCTCCGGTTCCTGATACCAGCGGATCCGGTCCCCCAGCCGCGCCCGCATCTTCCAGCGCCTCGATTTCGGCGCCTGCTCCGCCGCATCGATCAGGGACACTGCCTGGGCAGCGGGGTCGTACTTCGCCGCGTCGGGCACAAGCTCTGCGGCTCTCTCGCCGACGATCTCCTGGATCTTCGCCAAGTTCATCGTTACCGTGCGCCACCAGCCCCAGTCGTCCCCGACGATAGGCCGGAACAAGTCAAGCGAGATCGTGCCGGTCTCCGTCCCATGCCGGACCGGGTAGCCGGACAGCAGATAGACGATGTCCCGGACATCCTTCTCGTTCAGCTTGACTATCTGCAATTTAGACAGCAGCACGTCCAGCGGATCGAGAGTATGGGGCATGCGGGTAATGCGGTCCCGGAATTCGAGCTCGTGACACATCGCCAGCCGGTCGATCAGCACATCGATGGGCCGGCCGCTGACGGCGGAAATGAAGTAGAGCTGCTTATGGCCGTACAGGGCGTTGAAGTTCTTGTCCGGCTGGTGACCCTGCGCGACCAGGAAGTTTTGCAGCGCCTTGCGGGACGGGGTGACCGACGCCAGGTCGATGTCCTGCAGCCCGGCGGAAGGTCGCGGCGGGTAGTCCGGGCACAGCACCCGCACCGCCATGCCGCCGAGCAGCCGGACAGTAACTCCTTCCTTCTCGGCAGCGGTGACTAGGTCCATCGCCTCGGTCATGGCGTCCAGCGCGGCCTGCGGCGGCTGCGGCGTCTCGGTCATCAGCCCTCCACCCGGAAGTAACGTTCGATGCCGTCGGCGCTCACATCGATCAGGTAGCCACGGACGATCCCGTAGGCAGCCTCGCTGCCCGGGTTGAGGCAGAGCGTCTGGCCAATCTTGGCATCGCCCGCGGACTCGTGGATATGCCCGTGCAGGCTCAGCAGCGGGTTTAGCTGCTCGATGGCCTCGCGCACCCCGGTTGAGCCCACCGGGCCGCGCAGCAGATCGCCGGCCGACACAATCGGCCGCATGTCCGCGTCCAGCATCGGTGCCACGTCCAGTCCGGAGTCGTAAGGCGGGCAGTGAGTTAGGAAGATCATCCGCCGCGGGTCCTTCACCTGATCGGCTAGCCGGAAGATCTGCTCGCGGAAGTCGTGCTCGGAGACCTCCCGTGGCGTGGACCAGGGCGTGGGGCTGGACAATCCGAGCCCGATCACCTCCAGGCCGCCGGGCAGCTCGGCCACCCGCCGGTCCACGTTGATCACGCGCTCGCTAGCCGCCAGCGCCTCGTCGATCTCATACGGATCGTCATTGCCGGGAATGATGTACACCGGGACGTCGCAGCCGTCCAGCCGGTCGGCGGCTACCTGCATCCACTCGGTGACCTGAGCACGGATCTGCCGGGAGAACAGCTTGTTCAGCTCCCCGGCGTCGCCGTGCAGGGCGTCCACCTCGGCGTGCGTGGTATGGAACGGGTAGTAGCCGAGCGCCATGATGTCCCGGTCGAGGTCCTGCAGGCCCTCGTCGGTGCGGGGGCGCCGCTTCTGCCCGAGCAGCTCGGCCTCCCAGCCGTCCTCGTTCTGCACGACGGGCACGATGGCCTTGCCGGTCAGATCGCCCGCGTACAGGACCGCGTCCGCCTTGTAGATATTCATCCGCACCGCGTTCAGCATCTTCCGCCAGGCCGGCGCGGACGCGTGGAAGTCCGAAACGACGTAGAGGCGGACGACGTCCTTCTTTGCTTTCCTGCCTAGAAACGGCATGCTGCCTCTTCCTCATCCAGGCCCGCAGCGGGCGAGCGTCGCTCATCCGCCAATGCCAGGCCTCGCATACACGATACGGCCGCCGGCCATTGTCAGGTCCACCTGCGCGTCGCCGATCTCGGCGGCCGGATGGGCAAACAGGTTCCGGTCCAGGACCGTCAGGTCCGCGCGGTAACCAGGCTGGATGCTGCCACTGTCATCGAAGTGATTGACGTGCGCGGAGCCCGCGGTGGCGGCGGCAAGCGCCGTCGGCAGGTCAAGGCGTTCGGCTGGCAGGAACGGCTCGCTGCTGCGCGGATCCGGCTCGGCCGAGGTATCCCACGGGGCGACTCGATTGATTGCTACATGCAGCAGCCAGAGCGGGTTAGGACTCGACACCGGCCAGTCGCTGCCGATCGCCAGCTGGGCGCCGCTGCGAACGAGGCTGCCGAACGGGTACTGCCACGCCGAGCGTTCGGGGCCAAGGAACGGCAGGGTCAGCTCGGTCATCTGCCGGTCATGGCAAGCCCACAGGGTCTGGGCATTGGCGGTGACGTCAAGCTCGCGGAACCTGCCCAGATCATCAGGATGCACGACTTGCAGGTGGGCGATATGGTGCCGGCTGTCATGCGTCCCATGCGCGGCGCGCGCGGCCTCGAACGCGTCAAGCGCATCACGGACCGCGCGGTCGCCGATCGCGTGCACGTGGACCTGGAACCCGAGCCCGTCCAGTCGCGTCACCAGCCGACGCAGCAACGCGGGCTCGAGGTAGCCGAGCCCCGCCGCCGCATGGGCCGGAGCGGCCCCGCCAAGGTAGGGCGTCAGCATCGCGGCCGTGAAGTTCTCGCAGACACCGTCGAGCATGATCTTCACGGTGCTGGCCCAGAATGAGCCGTGCGTCGCAGCGGCTCGCCGCGCCTCCAACTCGGCTATCTGTGCATCGAGGACCTCCTCGCCGCGAGTCCGGTCCCACCACAGCGCCCCGATCACCCGCCCGGTGAGCCGGCCATCAGCCGCCACCTGCTGGTACGCCTCGAAGCTGTCGGGAATGCCCGGGTAGTCGCCGACGATGGCTTCCTGCCAGCCGGTGATCCCCAGCTCGTGCAGGTACCGCTGCCCTGCCAGCACGCCGTCGATGCGCTGCCGCAGCGTAGGTGGCGGGATGACAGCCTCCACCAGCCGCATCGCGCCTTCCTGAAGCGCGCCGACGGGCCGGCCCGAGGCGTCCCGTTCAATCCGGCCGTCGGCCGGATCTGGCGTCCCGGCGTCGATGCCGGCCCGCCGCAACGCCGCGGAGTTCGCCCACCCACCGTGATGATCCCGGTTGATCAGGAATGCCGGGCGGTCCCCGGTGACCTCATCGAGATCAGCGCTGGCGGGAACGCCTCCGTCGAAGGCGTCCATGTACCAGCCGGCGCCGGTGATCCAGCCGTCGCCGGGGTGCGCCTTGGCGTATCCGGCAATATGCCGCAGGTACTCGCCGCGGCCGTGCACTCCGGTCAGATCGCACCGGAGCCGGTCCAGCCCGCCGCCGGCGGCATGCACATGCGCGTCCTGGAAGCCCGGCACCAGCATCCGGCCGCGCAGGTCGATCACGGTCGTGCTGCTGCCGATCAGGCCCTGCACATCGTCATCGGAGCCGACCGCCAGGATCGTGTCACCGCTGATCGCCACCGCCTGGGCCCAGCTGCGCGGGGCATCTACCCGGTAGACCGCGCCGCCCAGGAACGCAACGTCGGCCGCCCGGCCGGCGCCGGGATCATCAGCCATTCCCGATCGGCTCAGTCGGGCGGGACAGTCTTGTACAGCAGGGCCAGATCAATCCCGTTCATCCGGTTCTGGATGTTCCGGATCCAGTAGATGACGATGCCGATGACGACCACCGCGAGCATGAACGTGACGCCGGA
>JBKQTJ010000017.1:0-22993 GCA_052143255.1 Streptosporangiaceae bacterium
CGGTCAAGCAGGCCGAGGTGTTCGCGGCGGTGCGGGAACGGTTCGGCATCCCGCGCGATGAGAACCTCAGGCTCCGCGACTTCCCCACCCTCGCCCACGTCATCGGCTTCGCCCGCGACCGGGCACATCTCGCAGCGGCCACGGCAGGCCACGGATCCGCGGCGGCCCAGGAGGCACCGCCGGCATTGCGGACCACGCCTGTGTTCACCGGGGACATAGCCGCGGCCGAACGGCTGCCGCGCCGGATTCCGATTCCCGTGCTGCGGCCTCCGATCGAGTGGTGCTCCTTCACCGGCGTGACCCTGGATGACACCAAGCGTGTCATCGTGATGGCAGACCAGGGAGGCATCGCGGAAGCGCTCGTCAGGCGCCTCGGTGCCCTTGGCGTCACCGCTCTTGTCCTGGAAGCCGGATCCGCCGCCGAAGCCATCGACGCGCGGCTGACGACCTGGCTCGCGGACGGCCCTGTGCACGGCCTGTACTGGCTTGCGGCGCTTGATGCCGAGCCGGCGATTGAGGAACTCGACCTGGCCAGCTGGCGCGATGCGTTGGCGATCCGGGTCAAGAACCTGCACTCCGTGGTGCGGCGCCTGGACACGGCGGGTCAGCTCGGACCGCGGGGCACGTTCCTGGTCTCCGCCACCCGTCTCGGTGGCTACCACGGCTATGACGAAGCAGGCGCCGTTGCGCCTCTCGGCGGTGCCGTGACCGGCTTCACCAAGGCCTACCGCCGTGAGCGGGCCGAAGTCCTAGTCAAGGCCGTGGACTTCCCCGTGAGCAGGAAGACCGCGTCGCTTGCTGACGCTCTGATCGAAGAGACGCAGCGAGACCCAGGGGCAATCGAGATCGGCCGGGCAGACGGCCGCCGGTGGACCGTGGGCATGCGCGAGGTCTCCTTCGGAGACGGAGTCGGCGGGCTAACCCTCGGAACTCAGAGCGTGTTCGTCGTCACCGGTGCGGCCGGCAGCATCGTGTCAGCGATCGTCGCGGACCTGGCTGCGGCGACCGGCGGCACCTTCCACCTGCTCGACCTGACTCCTGAGCCTGATCCTGCGGACGAGGATCTGAACCGGTTCGCGACCGACCGCGACGCTTTCAGAGCGACCATCGCAGAGCGGCTCAAGGCCGGCGGACAGCGGCCAACTCCCGTGCTGATCGAGCGCGAGCTCTCGCGCTACGAGCGGCTCCAGTCCGCGCTCACCGCGATACAAGCGGTAGGCGAGGCGGGCGGCGAGGCCCATTACCACCCGGTGGACCTGACCGACGCCGAGGCGGTCGCACGGGTCGTCGCGGGCATCCGCGAGCGGCACGGGCGCATCGACGTACTGCTGCACGCGGCCGGGATCGAAGTCAGCCGCGTGATCGCCGACAAGGACCGCCGCGAATATGACCTCGTGTTCGATGTAAAGAGCGATGGCTGGTTCAACCTCCTGCATGCGGCCGGCGACCTGCCGATCGGCGCGACCGTGGCGTTCAGCTCGGTGGCGGCACGGTTCGGCAATGCCGGCCAGACCGACTACAGCGCGGCGAACGACCTGCTGTGCAAGATCACATCGAGCTTCCGCCGGACCCGGCCGGGGACCCGCGGGATCGCGCTCGACTGGACCGCGTGGGGCGGGCTCGGCATGGCCACGCGCGGTTCCATTCCGAAGGTCATGGAGATGGCTGGGATCGAGATGCTGCCTCCCGAGGCAGGAATCGCCTGGATCAGGCGAGAGCTGACAGACGGCCCGTTCCGCGGTGAGGTCGTCGTCGCCGGAAAGCTCGGAATGATGCTGGACGAACTTGACCCCACCGGCGGGCTCGACATCGCCGCCATTGATACCACCGCTGCCGGACCGATGGCCGGATCCGTGACCGGCATGGGCGTCTACTCAGGGCTGACGGTCGAGACGACCCTGGATCCAGCGGCACAGCCGTTCCTGCACGATCACAAGATCGAATCCATCACCGTGCTGCCCGGCGTCATGGGCGCCGAGGCGTTCGCCGCAGTCACTGGCCTCGCGGCTCCGGACCTGCACGTCGCGGGCATCGAGCGAATGGATTTCAACGCGCCAGTGAAGTTCTATCGCGACGAACCTCGCACGGTGATAGTGCGTGCGGTGGTCCGCCGGGATGGCGCCGACCTGGTCGCGGACTGCGCGATGGCCGGCAGCCGGATGCTCAAGGGAGACGAGGCACCGCGCTGGACAACGCATTTCACCGGCAGCGTCCGGCTCACCACGCAGGAGCCGCAGCCCGAGATTGATGACTCCCCTACTAAAGCGGCTGCCGTGCGTGTCGGCCATGCGGACATCTACCGCCTGTTCCCCCATGGCCCCGCCTACCAGGTGCTCGACGAGGCGTGGCGCTGCGACGGTGACGCTGTCGGCCGACTAGCCGAGCATCTGCCCCCCGACCACGTGCCAGCGGGAGATCCGACGACAACGGAGCCACGGCTGGCCGAGCTGTGCTTCCAGACGGTCGGCATCTGGGATATCGGCCAGGCCGGACAGCTAGCGCTTCCTTGCCACGCCGACCTGATCCGAACATTGCATAAGCCGCGTGGCGAAGGCCCCCTGTTCGCGCTCGTTCATCCCGTGAGCGACGGCAGTTTCGACTGCCGCGTCGTGGACTCGGCAGGCGATGTGCTTGTCCGCATCGACGGGTACCGTTCCACCGCACTGCCCGGCGCGATTGCGGACGAGCTCCAGCGCCCGATACGTGCTGCCATGGGGGGGCTGACGTGAGTTACCAGCGGCCATGGGAGCCGACGTGACCACCATTCACAGGCTCGCCATTCTCAACCGCGGAGAAGCGGCGATGCGCTGCATCGCCGCGGTCGCAGAGCTCAACTCGGAGTCCCGCGACCCTATCGCCACGATCGCCCTGTACACGCAGCCGGACTCGGCAGCATGGTTCGTCCGGGAAGCGAGCGAGGCTGTGCTGCTCGGCCCGGCGACGTTCGCCGACCCTGACGGCCGCCGCAAGAGCACCTACCTCGACCTCGATCGGCTGATGACGGCGATGGCAGAGGCGCGCGCCGACGCCGTCTGGGTGGGCTGGGGCTTCGTCGCCGAGTCCGCCGAATTCGCCCAGCGCTGTGAGCGAGCGGGCATCACCTTCATCGGCCCGTCGAGTGAGACAATCCGGCTGCTCGGCGACAAAGTGCGGGCCAAGAGGCTTGCCGAGAGCATCGGTATCCCCGTTGTGCCATGGAGCGGAGGTCCTGTCCATGACGCCGACAGCGCTCTGATCGTCGCCGGAATGCTGGGCTACCCGGTACTTGTGAAGGCGGCGACCGGAGGGGGAGGCCGGGGCATCAGGGTAGTGGACTCCGCGGACCGCATGCCCGACGCTTTCGCTGCCGCCCAGGCCGAGGCGGACCACGCGTTCGGTGACCGCACGGTCTTTATCGAGCGCAGGCTGGATGCCGTGCGCCACGTGGAAGTTCAGGTGGTGGCCGATGGCCATGGCTCGGTATGGGCGGTCGGCGTCCGCGATTGCAGCATTCAGCGGCGCAACCAGAAGGTCATCGAGGAGTCGGCCTGCACGTTGCTCGACAAGCCCGGCGAGAAGGCCTTGCGCGGCGCGGCTGTGCGACTGTGCGCAGCAGCGGGCTACCGAAGCACCGGCACGGTCGAGTTTCTCGTCGATCCGGCGACGCGGAAATTCCTGTTCATGGAGGTCAACACCCGGCTGCAGGTCGAGCACCCGGTCACTGAACTGACCACCGGACTTGACCTGGTCAAGCTCCAGCTCCATATCGCGCAAGGTGGGCGGCTGTCCGGCAGACCGCCACCGGTCCGCGGGCACGCGATCGAAGCACGCCTCAACGCCGAGGACCCGGAACACGCCTTCGCCCCCTCACCAGGCCGCGTATCCGCGCTGCGGCCGCCGGGCGGCCCAGGTATCCGCCTCGATGCCGGCCTCGCCGAGGGCGACGAGATCGCGCCCGAGTTCGACTCGATGATCGCCAAGGTGGTCGCACTAGGCCGGGACCGGCGCGAGGCACTCAGCAGGCTGCGCCGCGGCCTTGCGCAGTCGCTCGTCGTCGTTGACGGCGGGACCACGAACAAAGCCTTCCTGCTCGCCCTCGTTGACCGGGCTGAGATGCGTGCGGGCAGCTACGACAACCAGTGGCTCGACCAGCTGACCGCGGCTGGCCAGCATCTCCCGCAGCAACACCCCGTGGCCCTGCTCGCAGCGGCCATCGAGGCGGCCGACGCCGACCAGGCCGCCGACCAGGCCAACTTCTTTGCGGCTGCGGCTCGCGGTCGGCCGGAATTGCCCGACAAGGTAGGGCACGCGGTAGAGCTAAGCCTGCGCGGCAACGCCTACCGAATGCACGTTTACTGCTTGGAGCGCGGCGATTACCGTGTCGACACCGGCGACGGTGTCATAGACGTGAACGTCCAGCGCCTCGGGCGCTATGAGCGCGCCGTGACGTGCTGCGGGCAGCGCCTTCGAGTCGTCGCCGATGTGCAAGGGCCGAGGATCATCGTCGAAGTAACCGGGGTCCCCCACGTCGTCACCCGCGACGGTGGCGGTCACGTCCGCGCTCCGGCGCCCGGTTTCGTTGTCGCCGTCCTCGTCAGCCCTGGTGATACGGTCAGGGCCGGCGATCCACTTGTCGTGGTCGAGAGCATGAAAATGGAGACTTCGATCACGGCCCCCCTTCCCGGTACGGTCCACGCCGTGCTCACCTGCGTCAACACGCAGGTAGACGCAGGCGCGTCGCTGGTGCAGCTAGTGCCGTCGGATCAGACCGACGGTCATGCCACGGCCGGTCCGTGGCTCGATCTCGCTGCCCTGGTCACGGGTTCTGGCGCGGACGGACACCGCCCCGACGGCCATGGCGATCCCGCTACCCTTCGCGGTTACCTGCTCGGCTACGACGTCGACGAGGACGCCGCGCGGGCGCTGAGCATTAGGCAGGAGGCGATGACAGCAGCCGTCGGCCCGGCCGACCCAGTCCTGCTCGGCCAGCAGCAGGAGCTGCTCGAGATATTCGCCGACATCGCCACGCTAGCGCGCCGCGAGCCGGACGACACCGAGGATGAGCACGCACACAGCGCCGAGGACTACCTGTTTACCTACCTGGCCGTGCTCGATCCAGAGCGCAGCGGGCTGCCGGCACGCTTCCTGAGCCAGTTGCGTCGGGCACTGGCGCGCTACGGCGTCACGTCGCTTCGGCGCACGCCGCAGCTTGAGCAGGCCCTGCTCCGCATGTACCGGTCTCTTTCGCGCGTCCATGTCACCGCGCCGGTCATCATGGCACTGCTGGATCAGTGGCTGAGCCGACGCGACACGCTGATGGTCCTGATGACCGATGAGCGGCTCGCGGTCCTCGATCGTCTCATCGCCGCTACGCAAGGACGCCATCAGGAGGTCTGCGACCTGGCACGTGACGTGCGCCGCAGCTACGTCGATGTGCCGACGCTGAGGCGCATGCGCCCGCAGATCCACGCCGAGATGGAGCGCTGCATCGACGAACTCGCAGCACATCCCTCCGGAGATCGCCTCCGCCAGCTTACCGATCGACTCATGTGGTGCCCACAACCGATGCGCGCGCTGCTCCGGGAACGGTACCGCGACGCGGACGCCACAACCAGGATACGGCTGCTGCAGGCACGGACCCTGCGGTTTTACCGGATCCATGAGCTTGCCCAGCTGCGATGCCAGGCGTTCGGCCGGCACCTGACCTGCCTAGCCAACTACGCCGAGGATGGGCGGGCCGTGCAGTTGGTCACCGGGTATGTAGCCATCGAGGACCTAGCCAGTCTCGCCACTGAGCTGCGGGCGTTCCTCGGCACCCTGCCCCCGGACCAACTCGTAGTCGTCGACATCGAGTCCTGGCGGACCGGCGAACAGATGAACGCCGAGCACATGGCCGCTGAGCTGGCCGGTCTGCTCAAGCGAACTGACTTCGGTCATGTATTGCACCGCCTCGACATCACGATCACCAGCGAGAGCGGCCCCGATCAGGAAGAGGAGTCTGAGGAGCATCTGCGCACGCTGCATTTCACCTTCAGCCAAGACGAGGCGGGGTTCACCGAAGATCTGCTCTACCGCAACCTGCATCCGATGATCGCCGAGCGCCTCGAGCTGTGGCGGCTGTCGAACTTCAATCTCCAGAGGATGTCGAGCGCGGAGGATATCTACCTGTTCCACGCGGTCGCCCGCGAGAATCCGAATGACGAACGTCTGATCGCCATCGCCGAGGTTCGTGACCTCACCCCTGCCAGAGACTCGGGTGGCCGGGCAATCGGCTTCCCGGAGCTAGAGAGAGTGCTTGGTCAAACGCTCGAAGACATCCGTCACACGCTCAGCCGCCGAACGCAAAAGCAGCGGCCGCTGAGCAACCGGATCATCCTCTACGTGCGCCCGACCTGGGACATCGCGCCTGGGACCTGGCGCGGTGTGGCCCACCGACTTGCGCCGATGGCCGCTGGCCTTGGCATAGAGAAAGTCGCGGTCAGGATCCGGGCGGTAGATGCGGCCACCGGTGACGGCCGCGACGCGGTCCTCGACGTCGAGAATGTGGCCGACACGGCCGTCAGCGTACGGATCCGGCCGGTGTCCGACCGGCCCATCAGGCCGCTGACTGAGTACAAACAGAAGCTGCTGCGATCGCAGCGCCTCGGCTATCCGTACCCGTACGAGCTCATCCGGATGCTCACTCCGCCGCCGAACGCGCCCGCCGACTTCCCTGCAGGCGAGTTCACGGAGTACGACGTCGACGGCGGCGAGGACCTCATGCCGGTCGACCGGCCCTATGGGCGCAATGTCGCCGGGATCGTGGTCGGGGTGATCACCAACTACACCGGGCTGGTACCAGAGGGCATGCGCCGAGTAGTTATTCTCGGCGACCCGACCTCTGGCCTCGGCAATCTCGCCGAGCCGGAGTGCCGCCGCATTCTCGGGGCGCTGGCACTTGCCCGTCAGCTGAGGGTTCCGGTCGAGTGGTTCGCTCTCTCCTCCGGCGCCCGCATCGCCTGGGACAGCGGCACCGAGAACATGGACTGGATAGCGGCGGTGCTGCGGCGCCTGATCGAGTTCACCCAGTCTGGCGGCGAGGTCAACGTCGTCGTCACCGGGATCAACGTGGGCGCGCAGCCTTACTGGAACGCCGAGGCGACCATGCTCATGCATACGCGTGGAATCCTCGTGATGACGCCGAACAGCGCGATGGTGCTGACGGGCAAGAGCTCGCTGGACTACTCGGGCGGAGTGTCGGCCGAGGACAACTTCGGGATCGGCGGGTTCGACCGGATCATGGGGCCGAACGGGCAGGGACAGTACTGGGCGCCCACCGTGGCCCATGCGTGCGCCATACTGCTCCGGCACTACGAGCACACGTACATCGTCCCAGGTGAGAGCCACCCGCGGCGGGCGCCCACCAGCGACCCATTTGACCGGGACGTGTGCGTATCGGAACACAAGACCGTGGCCGGGTCGGATTTCCATCGGATCGGGGATATCTTCTCTGCCGAACTGAATGGCGAGCGCAAGAAGCCTTTCGACATGCGATCGGTGATGCGCGCCGTC
The DNA here is from genome assembly GCA_052143255.1 of Streptosporangiaceae bacterium. Taxonomy (GTDB): domain Bacteria; phylum Actinomycetota; class Actinomycetes; order Streptosporangiales; family Streptosporangiaceae; genus JAJYUU01. The sequence goes on from JBKQTJ010000017.1 coordinate 7,531, forward strand.
ACCGATGCTGATCACGAGCCGTTCGAGCGCTGGATGAGGTGGCGCGACGGAGAGAATGCCATTGTGTGGGAAGCGCATGTCGGCGGGTTCCCGGTCTGCCTCATCGGTCTCGAATCACAGACCCTTTCCCGCACCGGATTCGTCCCGGCTGACGGTCCGCCATCATGGACATCCGGCACGCTGTTCCCGCAGTCTTCGCGCAAGATCGCCCGCGCCGTGAACGCCGCGAGCGGCAATCGCCCCGTGGTGGTCCTGGCGAACCTCAGCGGGTTCGACGGCTCGCCAGAGAGCATGCGCAAATGGCAACTGGAGTACGGCGCGGAGATTGGCCGTGCGGTGACCAACTTCCGCGGTCCGATCGTCTTCGTGGTGGTGTCCCGCTACCACGGCGGCGCATTCGTGGTGTTCTCTAAGCGACTGCACGAGTGCATGGTGACCGCAGCGGTTGCCGGTTCCTACGCTTCCGTGATCGGCGGCGGGCCCGCCGCCGCGGTGGTCTTCGCACGCGAGGTCAGCGCCAGGACCGACAAGGATCCGCGTATCGCGGACGTGCGCGAGAAGCTCGCCGAAGGTCTGGCCGACACGCACGCAGAGCTGCGCCATGAGCTGATCGTTCTCACTCAGGTGGTCCGGGCTGAGAAGCTCAGGCAGGTGGCCGACGAGTTCGATAGCATCCACGACATCCAGCGAGCCAGACGGGTGGGGTCGGTCGATCACATCATCCCGGCCGCCGAGTTGCGTCCATTCATCATCGGAGCGCTCGAGCGGCGGCTGGCGCCGACAGCAGCGCCGCCGCCTGCCCCGGTGCCCGGCACGGCGGCAACACTCGGCGCGGCGATAGCTGCCAGTTAATAGGACGATGCCCGCAAAGCTACGCCAGCGGCCTGTGCAGCCAGTTATGCGTGGGGCACTCCTCGTCGAGCGGAGACATTTCCTCCAGCGCGGTCGGCGGCGGGAGGTGGCCGGATGCGCAGGCGGTAAGCACGAACGACCCGCTCAGCCGCCACCAGCCGCCGAAATTGAGGCCCTCGACGGCACGGACCTGAAGCGGGGACCACGCATGCTCGGGCGGCGTCAGGTCTTCCACAGTCACCTCCACTGACCGGGTGTCCCGGCGCAGGCCGGTACGGAGCACTTTCAGCGCGCTCTCCTTGGCCGACCAGATGAGGTTGGCGGCGACGTCGCGAGCCGGGCCTGCGGCCGTAACAACATCGCGCTCGGGCTCCGTGAGGTAGTCATGCACGAACGCATCGCTGCGCGCTTCCACTAGCTCCAGATCACATCCGACCGCGGCGGGCCCGTCCGCAACCAGGCAAGCAGCGCAGCCTGCCCGGTCAGTGAGCGAGATGCCGTGGCCAGCGCGCTGCCCGTCGACAAAAAGCTCGGGTGCGCCGTCGCGGGCCGTGCGTCCCTCTATCCGCGCCAGCACAGCGTCATCGTCGGGCCAGCCGAGGACACGGGCCACGGCCAGCTTGAGTGTCCAGCGGTTCAGCAGAAAGTCCATGCGGCGCTTGGTGTAACGCATGCTCTCCGCATGGCGGCGCTCGGCCATCGTCAGCCACCGAACTTCAGGGGGCAGCTGCCGCTCGGCGCGCGCGAGCCACTGCGTCAGCACGTCGAGCTCCCGCCTGCACTCCTGCCCGATAGCACATGACGAGCGTGGCGGCATAGACAAGCACGCGGATGGCGGTTCACAGATATCCCATTCCGACGTCGAGTGATCAGAACCTTCGGCGCAGAGCAACCGCCTTTCCCAGCCGTGCCATCGCCATCTGTTCAGCGGCAGCACGCGGAGTTATCGAGCCGTGGCCGGTGTGGTCCAGCAGCTCGGCGGTGGCTTCACGGATCTTCTCCTCGATTTCGGCGAATGCCTCTATGTGGCCGGCGCCGCGATACTCGGCCGCCGCGCAGATGACCCCGCCTGCATTTGCAACGACGTCAGGGATGCAGAGCACGCCGCGCTCGGCCAGTTCGGCCTCGGCCTCGCGGGTAACAGGAATGTTGGCTCCTTCAAGCACCACACGGGCCGAGATCTTCGCAGCATTGTCCGTTGTCACCACGTCCGGTTGTGCCGCCGGAACGAGGATGTCGCAGTCCAAGCTGAGGATGTCATCTCTCGGCACAGATGTACCGCCGGCGAAGTCGGCGACGGAGCCGGTGGCCTGCTTGTGCCCGACGACAGCCGCGATATCGAGCCCGTCAGGGTTCCACGTGGCACCCCGGATGTCCGAGACGGCGATCATGACGGCACCGCGCTCGCCGAGTGCCCGCGCCGCGTTGCTGCCGACTGCACCGAAACCTTGGACGACAACGCGTGCCCCGACAAGATCAAGCACATTGGCTTCGTCCAGGACTTCGGCACACACCGCCAGCCCGTAGCCGGTCGCGCCGAGTTCGTCAAGCGGTATTCCCCCGAGCACACGGGGCAGGCCCACAGCCCGGCCGATCTCGTCGTGCACGTACGCCAGCGATGTCTCTGTCGTGCCCATATCCGGCCCCGGAATGTAATCAGTGAGCTGCTCGATCCCCCGGGCGAAGGAACGCATCACCCGCTCGTGATCAGCTGGCGCCAAGTCCGGCCGCGCCGCGATGCCGGTCTTCCCGCCACCATGCGGCAGCCCTGCGACTGCGTTCTTGACTGTCATCGCACGCGCCAGTCGTGCCACCTCGCTCGCGGTGACGTCGGGCCTCATCCGCACGCCGCCAATCGCCGGGCCCAGCGCGACGTTGTCGATGACAACGACCGCCTCGACCCCGGCGCTGAGGCGCAGGAAAACCACCTTTGCCGGGCCCAAGTCGTCCACCGCCCAGCTTGCTGACATTCCCGCCATCAGTGTCGCCTGCCCTACTAGCTATGGCGCGCCACCGGCCCGCCGTACAGACCCAGGCTGCACCGCTCGCCAGCTGCATTTAAGAGCCATTGGTCCCGGAACACTGACGACTTGGTGAGCTGCAAGAGTTAGGCCGCACAAGGACTTTTACGGACCGACGGGACAGGCTTGCCTGACGGCTGTTTTCGATCAGCCGGCGTTGTCATGCGGTCGAGGGGGTCACGGGCCTTCGGCCCGGTAGCTTCGCCGACCACACGACGGACCGTCACCAGTCATGAATCTGGGGACTAGCCCAGTATCACGGGAACTGCGCCCCAACCGCACGCGCCCCAAGCGGCAACGACGCGGCCCGGCGCAAACGGAACCCGGAACAGGTCCTTTGGCCTCTGGCGCGGGATGCCGCGGCACTGATTAATGATGTGATGGGTGAGGCCCGCAGGGTTGCGGTGGTCGGTGCAGGCGCGATGGGAGCTGCGCTGGCGGTGCACACTGCGCGCCACGGCGCCGACAGCGTGCTACTCGCGACCGATCATGACGCGGCGGCCGTTGATGCGTGGCGGCGGGGGCTGCCGCACCCGTCGCTGCGGATGCCGTTCCACCATGGCGTGGGCTGCTGCCCGGACGGAGAATGGGCGGAGGTTCTGCGGGCCGCCACGGTCGTGTTCGTCGCGGTGTCCAGCGCGGGTCTTCAGCGGGTGCTGTCCCAGGCAGCAGCCATTGGCGCAGCCGACGCGACCTGGGTGCTGGCCACGAAGGGCTGGGCGCAGGACACGCTGCAGACTCCGAGCCAGGTGGCCGCGACGGTGCTGGGGAACGGGCCGGTAGTCTCGCTGGCCGGGCCCGCGTTGGCCGCCGAGATCCTCGCGGGCTCGCCAACGGGCCTGCTCTGCGCCTCCACGGACCAGCAGGCCAGGAGGCGCGCCGCCGCCGCACTCGCCTCCCCGACCACCGCGGTGTTCACCACCAGCGACGTCGCCGGGGCCGAAACCGCAGCAGCGTTCAAGAACGTGGTGGCCGTCGCGGTCGGTCTGGCCGAGGGCTTGTCCGACCGCATCGCCGAGAGCCCGCTCGCTGCCAGCTACTTCAACGCCCGCGCCGCGGTGTTCGCCCGCGGCATGCTCGACATGCTCGCGCTTGTCGAGGCACAGGGCGGCCGGGCCGCGACCGTGCTCGGCCTGGCCGGAGCGGGCGACCTTTACGTCACCTGTCAGCACGGCCGGAACGGCCGCTTCGGGCGGCTGCTGGGCTCGGGCGCCACAGTCGACGGAGCTATCCGCTCGATCGGCAGCACAGTGGAAGGAGTGACGAACACCGCGGCTGCCTTGCGGCTTGCCGCACGCAGCCACCTCGACCTTCCCACCGCGCGGGTAGTGGAGCTCGCGCTGACAGAGGACTTGACCGGCGAGCGCGTCAGCGACCGGCTGCGGGACCTGTTCCTGACCGTTGTTTCCGGCTCCAGGCTGCCCGGCGACCCGCGGTGACTGCGCTCGCGCCGCGCGGTCTGCTCCCGGCGGAGCATCGACGGGCGCCCATCGCGAATGCTCCATCGGGATTTCCGCTGCGGCCTTTCTCCCAGGCTCTTTCGGCTGGTCCATAGTAAGCAAGTGCTCGTCCTGACAATCTCCATGTCTGATGGCTTCTGCCGGAATCCGGGTGAGCACCCGGCAGGCACTAGAGGCTGCCAGCCCAGTCTGACTTCATCGAAGCTGAACAGCCATCATGACGTGCAGCGAACGACTTCAATCTCCGGCACGGCATTCAAACGTGCGCAACGCTCATCTTGCTTTCGTGATGGGCAGTCAGAAGACGGGTCTAAACGTGACCGACTTCCTCTGTTAGTATCTCGCGGGCCGGATTACCGTCGAGTCATGCTCAAGCGCGAGATCGTCCTGCCGCCAGAGCATATGTATCCGCCAGACGAGTGGTGCGTCACGGAGGCGCGATACTCTGAAGACCTTGCCGCTCGCGCAGAGACCGTCTTCTCGCTCGGCAACGGTTACGTCGGCGTCCGCGGCAGCTTCGAGGAGGGCCGCCCGGCGCTCTTCCCTGGAACGTTCATCAACGGCTTTCACGAGACGTGGCCGATCGTGCATGCGGAAGAGGCTGCCGCGCTGGCACGTAAGGGCCAGACGATCGTGAATGTGCCGGACGCGACCATCCTGAAGCTCTACGTGGACGATGAGCCGCTGCTCATGGAGACGGCGCGCCTCCCCAGTTATGTGCGGGTTCTCGACATGCGGGCCGGGACGCTGACGCGGGACCTCGTGTGGGCCACCGCTGCTGGGAAGCACGTCCGGGTCCGCTCGTGCCGGATCGTCTCACTCGAGTACCGCCATGTGGTCGCGATTACTTACGAGGTGACTTTGCTCGACGGCCCGGCGCCAGTCGCCATATCCTCCCTCGTTCTCAACCGCCAGGACGCCGATTCGCCGGACGACCTACCCGAGCAGCGGCCGCGCGATCCCCGCCTCGCGACGGTGCTGCCACACCGCGTGCTCAACGCGCGGGCCGTCGAGCTAGCCGACCGCCGCATCCTGCTCGGCTACCAGACGACCAGCAGCCTGATGACGCTAGGCGTCGGAGTCGATCACGTCATCGAAGCGGACTGCTCGTACCGCGCGGTGGGGTCTCTCAACGATGATAAGGGCGAGGTCACTATCACGGCGGACGTGTTGCCCGGCGTACCGATCCGGATCACCAAGTACGCGACCTACCAGTCGTCCCGACACACTCCTGCACCCGAGCTCGTCGACCGGTGCCGCCGGACGCTGGACCGTACGGTCCGCGATGGATTCAACGTGCTCGTCAAAAGCCAGCGCGAGAATCTCGACCGGTTCTGGGAACGCGCCGACGTGCGAGTACACACCTCGCTCAATCCTGTGCGGCAGCAGCAGGCGATCCGGTGGAACCTCTACCAGGTCGCGCAGGCGACATGGCGGGCCGAAGGGAGCGGTATTCCCGCGAAGGGGCTGACCGGGCAGGCATACGAGGGGCACTACTTCTGGGACACCGAGATCTACGTGCTGCCGTTCTTGTCCTACACCCAGCCGAGGATCGCCCGCAATCTCCTGCGTTTCCGGCACAGCATGCTCGATCGAGCGCGGGACCGGGCGCGCGAGTTGAGCCAGCGTGGCGCGCTCTTCCCCTGGCGGACTATCAACGGCGAGGAAGCCTCGCCAAACTTCCAACAGGGCACCGCCCAGTATCACATCAACGCCGATATCGCATATGCGATCAGGCGCTACGCCGCCGTACGGGGCGACTCACGCATGCTCGGCGAGATCGGCGCCGAGGTACTCGTCGAGACCGCCCGACTGTGGGAAGATCTCGGCTTCTACGACACTAACGGCCAGTTCCATATTCACGGCGTGACCGGACCCGACGAGTACACCACCGTGGTCAACGACAACACTTTCACCAACCTCATGGCACGGCTGAACCTCAATTTCGCCGCCGCCACCGTGCGCGGGCTGCGTGATCAGCGACCGGAGGACTACGCCGCACTCGTCCACACGGTAATGCTTCAGCCCGGCGAACTGGAGTCGTGGGAGCGCGCGGCGGCAGCCATGCACGTCCCGTTCGACCAGGAGCGCGGCATTCACCCCCAGGATGACGCCTTCCTCGGCCGAGAACTGTGGGATCTCAACACCACGCCGCGCGACAAGTTCCCGCTGCTGTTGCACTACCATCCGCTGGTGATCTACCGGCACCAGGTGCTCAAGCAGGCAGACATCGTGCTCGCGATGTTCCTGCTCGGCAACGAGTTCTCCGAGGAACAAAAGCGACGTAACTTCGAGTACTACGATCCCCTCACTACCGGCGATTCGTCCTTGTCGGCGTGTGTGCAGAGCATCATCGCCGCAGAGATAGGCAACGAGCGTCAGGCTCTGGAGTACTTCGACCACGCGCTGCTCATGGATCTGGCCGACGTCGCGGGAAACGCCTCGGACGGAGTCCACATCGCCTCTGCCGCGGGCGTATGGTCGGCTCTCGTATTCGGGTTTGGCGGCGTCCGGGACTTTGACGGCCAGCTGTCGTTCGCGCCCGTCCTCCCGCAGGGCTGGAGCGAACTGGCATTCTCGCTGCGTTTCTGCGACCGGCAGATCCGGGTTCAGCTCACCCACGACGAGGATCGCTACGTCGTTGACGAGGGCGACCCGCTAGAAGTCACGATCCGGGGCGAGCCGCACTTGCTGAGCCCGGGTGCCCCAGTCGTGATCAAGCGATTGCCCCGTGACATGGACGTACCCGCAGGCCGGTGAGCGCGATGGGATGCAACTTCAGCCCGTCCCGAGTTGGTTGATATATCGCCAACCACGCGGCGAAGCTAAGGTACATGTCCGGCGGCCAGACAACGGTGCCGATGACGATCCGCACCGCTGGCGGCGGCGGAGCACAGTTCGGCGCCTAGCACACGGAGATGCTCGAGGCCTGGCTGTGCCATATCCCCGGCCTCAAGGTCGTCGTGCCCTCGTGCCCGGCCGACGCCAAGGGTCTCCTGCTCGCGTCGATCCGCGCTGACAATCCCGTGGTGTTCATCGAGCCGACATCCAGCTACTTCACGAAAGGGCCTTCCTGGCGCGCGTTCGCTGGCAGGAATAAGCTCACCGGGCAGGGCCGTCCCAGGCTCCGCCTGGTAGCTTGCGCTGGGAGCACAGTGCGCCAATCCGGTTTACCGGGCCTGCTATCAGCACCTATCCGGCAGAGAGATCAACAAGCCGAGGCTCACTCAGGCGTAGGCCGTGATCGCAGCTGCGATCAGGCAGCACCTGCACGCCAAGTCCCGCAGCTGATCGATGTTCTACAAAGCCAACGCTCCGGAGGTGACGAGTACGGTCACGCGCCGCCGCTCGCTTCGCGCGGCCGAACGAAGGCAGCCTTAAGCGATGTCCCGGTGCGCGGGCTGCCACAGGCCCCATTCCCCGTTTCAGCCCGAACCCAAGATCACGCTGGCCAAGTCGCCGAAGTGCCGTTGACAGCAAAGTTCACCCGGACCATACTGGCCAGTAACCTTGAGATGATAACTCGCGGCCCTATAAGGAGGGCCTGCCAGTAACCCTTTCCTCAGTTGCCGAAGACCGAGCCGCAATGAGCACCATTCCTGCCTGCCAAGTAACTCAGCAACGGGTCTGGGAGTAAAAGTGAAGTATCCGCGATCTCCTTTCTTCCTCGGCATTCCTGCTCTGATCGTGGTGACCACGATCACGCTGGTCATGAGCGGGATATCGGCGCAGGCGTCGACCCTGCCGCTCAAGCAAGAAGCCTCGGCCTTTCTTAATTCGACGTTCCCCTGGAATTACAGCGCCTCGCCTCCCGGTGCTAATGTGCACTGCACCCTGTCGAATGCCCATCCTTATCCGGTCGTGCTGGTGGAGGCAACCTTCTTCAGCATGTACAACGCCTTCGGAGCCATTTCCCCGGACCTGGCTAACAACGGCTACTGCGTTTACTCCTTCAATTACGGCCAGACCATCCCGCACAGCGGCATCTACGCGACCGCCGACATCGACACTGACGCATCGCAGCTGTCTAAGGAGGTGAATCACGTGCTGGCCGAGACTGGTGCCAGCAAGGTGGACCTCGTGGGCTGGTCGCAAGGCGGCATGATGCCGAGGTATTACATCAACAAACTGGGTGGCGGCGCGAAGGTGCACGTGTTGGTCGGTCTCGCACCGTCCAACTACGGCACGAGCCTCAGCGGCCTGCTGAATCTGATCACCAAGCTGGGTCTCCTGGGAATTGCCACCGCCTTGCTATCGGTCACCTGCCCTGCCTGCGTCGAGCAGGTCCATGGCTCGTCGTTCCTGACCAACCTGAACCGGACACCCACGGTGGCGAGGGTGAAGTACGTAGTGATCGAGACCAAGCACGACGAGGTAATCACGCCCTACAAGAATGCCTTCCTGCCGGCTGGGCCCAACGTGCGGAACATCACGCTGCAGGACCAGTGCCCGCAGGATTCCAGCGATCACCTGTCGATCGGGTACGACTCCAACGCGCTGCAGGACATAATCGATGCCCTGGGCACCGACAACCCGAAGTTCCGGCCGTCATGCGCGGCCGTCGGACCGCTACTTGGCAACGTCTAGGCACCACCGCTGCCGGACGGGCGACGCCAGCCGACGCCCGCATGACGCTTGGCCATCGACTTACATTAGGCACACGCCGGGAGACTCCCGGCCGGGGCGGAGCATGTTGACTTGTGCCGCAAGATCCTTATCGTGCTCACCACCGTTGTACTGGCCGCCGGCGCTGAGGCATGCAGCAGCGCAGCGTCGCGGCAGGCCGCGCAGCCTCCGGCGTCGAGCCCGGCGCCGGCAGCTGCGCCCACTGCATCGACAGGCACGCCCGTGAAGGCGCACCACTCGCCGCGCCCTGCCGGGTCTCTCCGGGTGCTGACCGAACCTCAGGCCGGGATCGAGCCGATCTACCGGCTGATCACCGGGGCGCGTTCCTCTGTCGATCTGAGCATGTACGAGCTGGCGGACCCCGTTGCGGAAGCGGACCTGGGCGCGGACGCTGCTCGCGGGGTAAACGTGCGGGTCATCCTTGACCAGTACCTGGAGAAGTCCCGCAACATCAGCGCATACGACTACCTGGCCGGCCACGGCGTGCACGTCCGGTGGGGCCCGGCCGCAACGATCTACCACCAGAAGACCCTCACCGTCGACGACGCCACCTCGATCATCATGACCCTCAACCTCTCCGCCGAGGACTACCCCGGGACGCGGGACTTCGCCGTGATCGACACCAACCGCGCCGACGTTGCCGCCATCGTCACCACCTTCAACGCCGACTTCGCCGGCCAGCCGGTAACGCCGTCGGACGGCACCGACCTGGTCTGGTCACCCACGAACGCCCAGGCGTCCGTCCTGGCGATCATCGAGGGGGCAACTCGCACTCTCGCCGTGGAGAACGAGGAGATGGACGACCCGGCCGTCACCAGCGCCCTGACAGCCGCCGCGCGGCGCGGCGTGCACGTCACCATCACGATGACCGCCGACCCCGAATGGGACCAGGCGTTCACCGAACTGGCCCGCGCCGGCGTGCATATCCGGCTCTACCCCGACCAGAGCAGCGCCCTGTACATCCACGCCAAGGTCATCGTCGCCGACGCCGGCCGACCCGGCCAGCAGGCGCTGGCCGGCTCGCAGAACTTCTCCGTCGCCAGCCTCGATTACAACCGGGAACTCGGCATCATCACGCGCAACCGCTCCGCGGTTGCCGCCCTCGACAGGACCCTGGCGGGCGACTATGCCGGCGGCGCCCCCTACTCCCCGCCGTCCAGTTCGGCCACTAGCTCAGCCGCATGGTGCACAGCCTCCGCGAGCATCTACAACGCCTCCGACGACGAGAACAACGTTTATGTCCACTCCAACCAGCCCGACCAGACCGCAACCGCGACCGCCGACGGCTACTCCCACAGCTACCAGACCAACGGTTCCGGATACGCACTCATCTACCTCAACGGACCCCCACCCGGCGCGCGCATTACCGTGACCGTAGGCGGTGCGACCTGCACAACCAGCGACTAGCCCGGTCCCGGAGCACAACGCACGTGGCACCTGCCCGGGTCGGGCTCGGCTTCTTCCGCCACAACCTGGGCGGGCACCTCGTCGCCGGACACGACGGACTGGTGCCCGGCTTCAACTCGCAGATGCTGCTGGCGCCGCACGACGGCACCGGGGTCGTCGCTTTCACCAACGGGTCGCGAGGCGCCATGGCGTGGCTCGGCGCGGAGGTCACCGCGCTCCTCGGGCGCATCCTCGGCGTCCCCGAACCGGTGATCCCGGCCGATGTACCGCACCACCCGGAGATCTGGACCGACGTCTGCGGCTGGTACTCGTTCCGCGGCTCCCTCAAAGGCGCGCAGAAGTGGCTTGTCGCCGGGGCGGAGGTCTTCGTCCGGCGCGGCCAGCTCACGCTCCGGCCAGTCACCCCGTGCCCGCGCTGGCCGGCGGGCTGCCGCTCCACCCCGACGACGCCGACGACCCTCACGTGTTCCGGATCGACCTGTCCAGCCTCGGCATCGGCACCAGCCGGGTGGTGTTCACCCGGTCACCGCAGGCCGAAGTGACGGCGTTCCACCTCGACCTCGACATCGCCCTCCTGTCGTTCGACAAGCAACCAGCCACCAGCCACCAGGAACCCGCGGTATTGGGTCAGCAGCGCACTCGGCGCGGTAGCCGCCAACGCCACGGCGAACGCCGTCCGGCGGCACAGGCAATACGCGCCGCTGCGAGCCCGCGGACGCGCTCTTGCGGCCGCAGCCGCAGCGGCGCCCGCCCGCCGGGGCCATGACATGCCACGTCAGGGGGCGCAGGCGTGAACATCACGAACGTCACCGAGCTGTGGAAGATGAGCGGCACAGCTGGCCGAAGCGATCCGGACCGGGCAGGTGTCCAGCCGCGAGGTTGTCGAGGCGCACCTGCGTCGGATTGAGGAAGTGAACCCCGCCGTCAACGCGAGCGGTCGTCTTGTCAGCGCGCTCCAGGCTGCCGGACTCAAGCCAAGCCCGGGTCAGCGGCAGTCACCACTGGCTCAAGCATCCCGACGGCCGGACGACCACCGTGCCGGTCCATGGCAACAAGGACGTGCCCAAAGGCACGTTCCTGGCGCGCGCGATTGCGGGCTCACCGCCGCCCAGCTTCGCGACCTGCTCTGACCCAGCAACTACCGCGGCGACGCCGCCCTGGCAGCCATCGCGATGCGGTAGCACCGCCCGGCAGCTAACTGAATCGCGGGTAAGAAGCAGGCAGCGCTGCGCACGCGGTGAACGCGGATCCACGCCGGCGATGCCTCGCCTACGCACGCGTCGTGACAGGCCTCACCGCCGCCGGACCTGGAAAAGCAGAGCCAAGCCCAGAGCCAACGCAGGCAGTTCTTCCGCTACGCCAGGCGACGTCAAGCCAGGAAGTCGCAGGTGAACGCCGCAGCGCGCCACATCCAGCCTCCGACAGCCGCTGGCCAGGCTTCCCTGACACGGGAAGAGGTCACTGGTTCAATCCCGGTACCGCCCACCAGTTCAGAGGCACTTTGGGTGAGTCGAAGAACTCGTCGGCGTAGGGGAGCAGGAGCTGACCGCGTGGCGCCGGCCGGAGCTCAGAGGGCTACCGAACAGCGATCAGCTCAGGATCGAGTCCATAGCTTCGGCTCGCCGGTAATCGCCTAAATGTGGGCGAAGGGCAAGCGACGTGCTCCCCGCCCGAGGCGCTTGACCAGGCGGCTACCAAAGAGCCAAACCAAGAACCAACGGCCACCTGCGCCAGGCGACGGTGAGCTATGGCCAGCCATTATCGCGGCAGGTCAACGGCCCGTCAGGCGGTACCTGGCAATGTCACGCCAGGCGGCGGACGCGCCGCGGCCCGGCGCGAAGGGCCGCGTGATGCCTCACGCGGCCCTTCGCCGTGTCACTCGATCATCGTGCAATTATGGTGGTCAGGTCAGCGGAGATGTTGTCCGATCGGCCGCCGGCTTCAGCGTTGCCGCCTGATGCCGTAATGCCCGTCGCGGAGACTGGCGACAGTGATCCGGTGACCGGCCGCCTGGGTCCCGCCATTCCTCGTGCTCGCCTTGAAGGCGGACAGCAGGATGTTCGCCATGTGGTTAGGCGCGTAGCAGGCAGCGAGGTAGAACACGCCGTTGAGCGTGACGCTGTTGGCCCCAGATATCGAGGGCAGGCCGACTGAAGTATCGATCGCTTCGTCGATTGCGATGTTGGCCGATCCTCCTGGGCCGCAGCCGGTGACGCCGGGCGCGACGAAGGTGGTGTCCGTGGTCGTGGCTCCCTCGATCTTGAGGACAGCGGTGTCCGGGTGGGCCGTCGGGTCCGGGTCGATTTCTTCAACCAAGGTGCCGGTGAGCGTGGGGTTGATCACGACCGGGTTGTCGTTGGACCCGATATAGCAGTACGAGCCGAGTAGCGGATTGATCAGATTGAATTTCAGCGGCTGCGTCCACGTGGTGAGTTGGAAATTGGTGATCGGGCCGGCGGACTCGGCCACAGCGTGGACCTGGAGATATTTCCCGCCACGCTTCGTCGCCTCATTGCACAGGTTCTGAACGGTGCGGTTGGCGTTCGGGCAGCCCAGCGCCTTGAGCAGCCCGCCTGGCACGTACCGGGGGGACGATACCAGTTGCGCCGAAAGGCCGTTCGGCGGTGGCAGGATCCCGCCGGTGAACTGATTGGACCCCGCGTTCGGCGGATCCCAGATACCAAACTGCACAACTACCGGGTGCGTAACCCTTGCCGAAGGCTTAATCGTTGTCGTGATATTACCGATCTTGATCGAGCCCGTGCTGACATACCCCGCGATGCATCCAGTCGCTGAGCCGCCAAGCGATTCCTGCATGAGGGGATTTAGGAGCGGGCAGTTGGTGAATGGTTTGTAAATACCCTTAGGCGCGGGATAACCTGGACCTTTGTAACTTGAAGCCATAAGGGATTGGCTGGGACCGGCATGCGACGTCGTGTGCGCGGCCTCTGCTGACGACCCGGCAATAATCACGGCGGCCGTGGTAGCTCCCGTCGCGCTCAACAGGATCACACGGCGAATCCACTGACTGGGCACCTTCATTCACGCCTCCTTGTCTTGTCACCCATCCGATCTCGATCCGCGACGAATAGGCCGGGCACTAGTAACACTTCGTCACGCTGGCCCGAGACGAGTTCGCCCGGATCGGCCATTCAGGGTGTGCCGTCTTGCATGGGCGCGGTGGCCTTGCGACCGCTGGCCTCATGTCGGTACCTTGCGCCTTGAGCAGCCTCCCTTCGCTCCCGTATGCGAGCGCACTGCAACGGAAATGAGAAACGTAGATGTGTCTGGGCTACTAGGACCGTAGTGCTCTGGTGCTCGCTGAGTCAATACACCAGCGAACCGGTCGTTTTCGTCGCAACAGGCCCGCTGCCACCCCTGTCATGTGGCTGCCCAGAGGCCCGCCACGCCGACGCCAGGCTCGTCCCGTGAGGGGACCCGGGCCAGTGCAAGCGCTCGGAATAGGCCGCACTTCCAGGAACGAGGCCGTATACAATTAGCCATGAGCCCAGGACAGTTGCCGACCGACTCGAGGCAGCGAGGCGGCAGTGAGCAAGCTGAGGCTGCAGGCGACCCCAGGCGGCGCCCGCATCAACTGCCCAGCGGACGCCACGGATTGCTGCGCAGCTTCGTCGCCGCCAATCAGCGGGAACGCATCATGGCCGCAGTCGGTCAAGCCGCAGCCGAGCTCGGCTACCCGGACATGAGCGTGGAGGAGATAGTTGCACGTGCGGGCGTGTCGCGGCGGACCTTCTATGAACACTTCAAGAACAAGGAAGACGCTTTCCTTGCCGCCTACGATGCCGTGGTACGCCAGCAGGCCAGGCTAATCCGGCGTGCGTATTTCGAAGAGACGACTGTGCAGCAGCGGCTGCACGCAGGCATCCGGGCGTACATGGAGTTCATAGCCAGTGAGCCTGACCTGGCACGAATGTGCATCGTAGAGGTCCTCGCTGCCGGCCCGCGGGCCATGGCGAAGCGAAACGAGGCGATGCGGATGTTCGCTGAGATAATCGAGGACAACATCCACGAACTCATCCCCGGTTGCCAACGGGCAGCTCTTACCGCGGAAACGATCGTTGGCGGCATCCACGAGGTCGTATTGAACCGGATCCTCGCCGACCGGATCGACGAGCTACCCTGCTTGGCGGATGACCTGTTGGCGACGATCCTCATGCTCGACGTAGGCGCCGACAAACTGAAAGCCTGATAGCGGCGGCGGGCGATGCCGGTTGTCAGGTCACGATGCGGTGCCATCGCGCGCAAGACAGGCGTGGCCGCCTGCCGGTCGGCCACTAGCGGCACCGGAACACGCAGGCTGGGCGCGGCCGGGCCGCCGCACCCGCTTGGCGGCCGGTGCGATGGTGCGCGCCTGGGCCTCGGCCGGAAACAGCCGGATGCATGTCACCTCGGCCACGGTGTGCACTCCCAGGGCGGCAGGAGCCAGCGTTAGGTGCTGGCCCCTGCCGCCTGGGTCACGCGCCGGGACGCCGTGTTTCCCGCCGTCGATCCGTCTGCCGCTTGGTTAGGTAGCTCGTCGGTCACGCATCAGCGACGCGACCGGCTACAGCTCAGGGCCGGAACTGAGCCACCTGGGTAGCCCAGGAGCACTGCACTTTCGCCGACGGAGCGCCCCATTCGGTAGCTGCCCAGATCCCGGACTCGGCTGGATCGTCGGCGGCGCCCGAGTAGTCGCCGAAGCGCTGCCTCACTGGTGGGGGGTAACAGCTTGTGTAACTGATGACGCCTGACCCAGTCCGGTAGATGATGCCGCCGATCGTGGAGCCGATCGTGGCGCCCGGTGCCTCGGCCACTTCGGAGGATGGGTACTGGGTGGTCGAGCTTGAGGAGAACGCGACCCAGAAGTCGCCCTGGTTGTCGATCATCACAGCCGGATACATCACGTCCCCGCCGACCATCGTGATGTCGACGTCCCGCAGCACTGTCATGCTCGCCGTGGAGATATGGATGACGCGCAGGCACGAGCGAGCAGCGGTGTCGGTCCGGTACCTGCACGAGTCGTTGCCGCCCGCCCACAGGTTGCCGTTGCTCCACACTGCCGACTCCAGCCGGTCATCGCCCGCCTCGAGCTTCGGG
>JBKQTJ010000018.1:0-12999 GCA_052143255.1 Streptosporangiaceae bacterium
GTCGGCAGGTAACGCAGGACGCGCAACTCGGTTTCGCTGAGCGGTTCGCGCAATGGCTCTGCCAGCCCGCGGGAACGGTCCCCCCAGAGCCCTCCGCTCTCCGGGGAACCCACCTTCGCGGGCGCCCTTTGGACGGGACCCGTTCCACCAGGCCCGCCTTGGGCCAGCAGGGCGAGGATCTCGGCGGCAAGCAGGCTGGTGCCCTAAGGTCCCGCAGGCGATCCACGCCTATGCGCCAGGTACCTCGCGAAATGCGCACCGCCCGGATCCCGCACGTGGCCGTGAGGCAGCGGCACGGCCTGATCCGGTCGTCGGGAACCGCGGACAGCGGATCGGTCGTCACTGCCAGGCGCCGATCTCTGGTAGCGGGAGAGCTGCTAGGCGCCCGGCTTCGGCCGCGGGGATGCCGAACATGCGCAGGATAAAGCGGACTCTGAATCCGCAGGTCAGGGTCGCAGCGCTCGCTCAGCTCAGCTCAGCCCCGCCTCGCGGTCTCCTTCCCAGTGCCCGGTCTACTTCTGCGACTCCCGCTCGCCCTGGTTGCGGAAGCTGCGAGTTGCCCGTCGCGGGCAGGCTGTCCGCCGCGCGCGAGCTTGGGCTCCTATGACCTGCCCGAGGGTCGCGGTCCTCGCAGCACGGCGACCGAGCGCGGGGCGACGCTGACACTCTCACCCGCGTGGCGAGGCGGTGCCGTGGCAATCGACGTCGGATCGAAGGTATCGATCTCCGCCGTCCAGACCTGTCCGTCGCGGGTGCCGGGGATAACGAAGTCGAGCGGCTCCCACCAGGCGTTGAACATGGCCAGGAAGTCGTCATCGATCAGCAGCGCACCGTCCTGTGCGCGGTCGGGATCGTCAGAACCGTCGAGGTAGATGGCCAGGGCCAAGGCGCTTGGGTAAGCCCAGTCTGACGCGGTCATCGGTGTCCCCGCCGGGGTAAACCAACCCAGCTCGGTCGCCTCTTTCCCGGCGAGGAACCTGTGCCGGCGGAATACGGCATGCTTCTTGCGGAAGGCGATCAGCTGCCTGACGAAGTCCTCGAGGTCCTGGTCCGCATGGGCCCAGTCGAACCAGGTGATCTCGTTGTCCTGGCAGTAGGCGTTGTTGTTGCCCTGTTGGGTGCGGCCGCGCTCGTCCCCGCCCAGCAGCATCGGCACGCCGAAGGAAAGCATCAAGGTGGTGAGCATGGCGCGGGACTGCCGCCGCCGGAGCGCCACAATGGCCGGGTCGTCGGTCGCGCCCTCGGCCCCGCAGTTCCAGGACCTGTTGTCGCTGGTCCCGTCGTGATTGGACTCCCCGTTCGCCTCGTTGTGCTTGTCGTTGTAGGAGACCAGGTCAGCGAGGGTGAAGCCGTCGTGCGCTGTAATCAGGTTTACCGAGGCACTTGGCCGACGTCCCACGCCGCTGTACAGGTCCGACGAGCCGCCGAAGCGGGTGGCAAACTCGCCTATGCCGATCTGGTGACTGCGCCAGAAGTCGCGCATGCTGTCCCGGTATTTGCCGTTCCACTCCCGCCACAATGGCGGGAACCGTCCGAGATCGTAGCTGTCCATCCGGCCCACGTCCCAAGGTTCGGCAATGAGCTTGGCCTGCGACGCAACGGGGTCCTGCGAGACGAGGTCGAAGAAGGCCGAGACCTGGCTGAACCCGCCTTCTTGCCGGCCGAGCGTCGGCGCCAGATCGAAGCGGAAGCCGTCGACGTGCATCTCTGTGAGCCAGTACCGAAGCGAGTCCATGATCAGCTGCAGGGTCACCGGATCGCCAGCGTTCAGCGAGTTGCCGCAGCCCGTGGTATCGACGTAGCGGCTAGGGTCGGCCTGGTCCAGCCAGTAATAGCTCGGATTGTCCAGGCCGCGGAAGCAGAGCGTCGGGCCTAGCTCGTTGCCCTCTGCGGTGTGGTTGAAGACCACATCGAGAACCACCTCGAGGCCCGCCGCGTGCAGGGCATTGACCATGGACTTGAACTCGGCGACCTGACCGCCGGGATGGCCGGCCCGCACCGCGGCCGAGTAGCCATTGTGCGGCGCGAAATAGCCGATGGTGTTGTAACCCCAGTAATTCGTCAGCCCGCGCTGCGCGACGGTGGTCTCCGGCACGTTCTGGTGCACGGGCAGCAACTCGACGGCCGTGACCCCCAGGTTTACCAGATACGAGATGGCCGACTCGTGCGCTAGCCCGGCATACGTGCCGCGCAGCTTCGCGGGCACAGCCGGATTGCGCATCGTGAACCCTTTGACATGCAGCTCATAGATGATCGTGTCCGTATACCTGCGGCGCAGCGGGCCGCCGTCGGTCCACCGGAACTTCGGATCTGTAACCAGGCTGCGCGGCATGAATCCGGCCGAGTCAAGTGCGCTCGGGGCGTCCCGATCGTCCAGCGCGTAGCCCAGCACCTCGGGCCCGAATCTGACCTCGCCACTGATCGCCCTGGCGTAGGGGTCCAGGAGTAGCTTCGCCGGGTTACAGCGCAGGCCGTACGCCGGATAATACCGTCCGTCGACGCGGTACCCGTAGGCTTGACCAGGCCCGATACCCGGCACGAAGCAGTGCCATACTCCGGCATCATAGTCCTGCAGCGGTATCCGGGATTCGCGGCCCGCATCGTCAAACAGACACAGCGTCACTGCATCGGCCACCATGGATGCGACGGCGAAGTTCGTGCCATCCGGGTAGGGCGTCGCGCCCAGCGGGAACTGGCTTCCGGGGATGGCACGGGCGGCGGCTTGCGTCTGTCCGCGGCCAGGAACCCGAGGCTTCGGAGCGCGAGGTGCCGCTACCTCCGCTGTCGGCCGTGCGGCAGTCATGAGCGCTCGGGTTGCTGGATGCGGCGTACCGAGTCGCCGAGCGCGGACACTGCCCCGTGCCGCCGCCGGATCAGATCAGCCACGACGCCGGTCCATCCGGTTTGATGCGAGGCGCCGAGCCCGGCGGCGTTGTCGCCATGGAAATACTCGTTGAACATCAGGTTGTCCTTCCATGCCGGGTCCTGCTGCAACCGATCGACCCAGCCGAAGCATGGCCGCCGGCCATCGGGGCCGACGAGGAAGATGGAGATGACCCGGTCCTGCAGGTCCGAAATGATCTCGCTCAGACCCAGTCGGCGGCCGGAACCTGTCGGGTATTCGAAGGTCAGGTCGTCGCCAAAGAACCGGTCGTAGCTCTCGAGTGAGCTGATGACCAGGTAGTTGAGCGGGAACCAGATCGGCCCGCGCCAGTTGGAGTTGCCGCCGAACATGTCCGTGGTCGACTCGGCGGGCTCGTAATCGATGGTGGCCTTTACCCCCTCGACGTCCAGTTCGTAGGGGTGGTCGCGGTGGTACGCCGACACTGCCCGCAGCCCGTAGCCGGACAGGAACTCGCTTGGATCGAACAGCTTGGGCAGCAGCTTGTCCAGCCGGTCGACGCCTGCCGCGGTGAGCAGCATCCGCTGCTGCCCTGCTTCACCGCGGACCATGCCTGCCTGACGCAGCTTCTCCACATCGGTGAGATCGTGCCGCTCGACGAACTCGGCGAACCTCCGGTTTGCCGACCGGGCGCGCTTAACCATCTGCTCGTCGAGGACGGCGGCTGCCAGCATCGGGATGATCCCGACCATGGACCGCACTCGCACCTGCGCGGTAGCGCCGCTCGGCGTGATCAGACGGTCGTAGTACATGCCGTCCTCGTCGTCCCAGAGCCCTTGCCGGTCGATGGCGTCGCTGATGCTGGCGAAGTGTTCGAGGAACTTGAGCATGAGATCAGGTTCTCGCCGCGTGCCGCTGGCATTGAGCAGGGCAGCGATCGCCGCCATGACGAGCGCATAAGACGCCATCCATCCAGTGGCGTCCGACTGCTCCAGCACGCCGCCCACCGGCAGGTGGGAGCGGTCGATGGGCCCGATGTTGTCCAGGCCCATGAAACCGCCCTCGAACAGGTTGTTGCCCTCCGCATCCTCCCTGTTCACCCACCAGGTGAAATTCACGAGCATCTTGTCGAAGACGCGGCTGAGGAAGCCGAAGTCTCGTGCTCCGTCGATGGCGAACACCTGCAGCGCTGCCCAGGCCTGCACCGGCGGGTTCACGTCACCGAAGTCCCACTCATAGGCGGGCAGGGCTCCGTTCGGGTGCTGGAACCACTCCCGGCACAGCAGGGTCAGCTGATACTTCGCGAACGCCGGGTCGATGTGAGCTAGCGCCACGCAGTGGAATGCCATGTCCCACGCGGCGAACCAGGGGTACTCCCAGTTGTCTGGCATCGACATGATGTCGAACGAGTGGAAGTGCTGCCACCGCGAATTGCGCCCATACTCACGCCCGGCCGGCGGCGGGGGCTGCAGTGGATCCCCGGCCAGCCACCGGCGCACGTCGTAGTAATAGAGCTGCTTTCCCCACAGCATTCCGGCGAATGCCTGGCGCATCACGTTGGCCTCGTCAGCGCTGGCGGCCGCCGGAGTCAGCTCGGCGTAGAACTCATCCGCCTCGCGCTTGCGTTCCGCTGCGACCCGCCCGAAGTCCGAGCTGAGTGCCTCGGCCGGCTTTGACTGATGACCGCGTGGACGCAGCCGGAGCCGTACCTCGACGGTCGCGCCCGGCTGCACGCCCAGCTGGTACCAGGCAGCGCACTTGGTACCGCGGCGCTCCGGGTTGACCGTCGCAGCGCCGCGGATCACATGGTCGTTGATCCCGTCCTTCGGATACGGCGTGATCGGTTCGGCGCCGAAAAGCCGGGCGATGTTCGTCTCGTTCTCACAAAACAGCAGCGTAGGTGCGGATCCGTCGGTGGCCGCGCTCGCCAGCAGTTCGAGATCACCAAGGAATGGATGCTCGACAAGAACCGAGGTCGCGTCAAGCGCCTGCATAGCCGGCTTGGCCGAGCCAGCGTCCCAGGACCACGTGTTTCGGAACCAGGCAGTCGGCAAAACATGCAGGATGTTCGCGTCCGGCCCGGCGTTGGTCACGGTGACCGCCATCAGCAGATCATCAGGTTCTGCCTTCGAGTAGGTGACTTCGCTGATCCAGTAGCGGTCCTGATCGAACGCCCCAGTATCGAGCAGCTCGTATTCCGGCTGCAGTCGCGAGCGCGCTGCGTTTCCGTCGATAAGGTCTTGATAAGGGAACGGCGCTTGCGGGTAGTGATAACGCCAGCGGTTCCACGCGTGGCTGGGTAGCGCGTCGAGGTACCACCAGTACTCCTTGGCATCCTCCCCGTGATTGCCCTGCGGCCCAGTGAGTCCGAAGATCCGCTCCTTCAGGATCGGATCCCGGCCATTCCACAACGCCAGGCCCAGGCAGAGCCGCTGCTCGATATCGCAGAAGCCAGCCAGCCCGTCCTCGCCCCAACGGTAGGCATGAGAACGCGCGTGATCATGCGGCAAGTAGTTCCATGCGTCACCATTCGCGCTGTAGTCCTCGCGGACCGTGCCCCACTGCCGTTCACTCACATAGGGACCCCACAGGTACCACTCGCTGGCCTCCCGCACGCCGTCTTCCAGCTGGCCGAACCGAGCTACCCGCTCACTCTCCCGGCTCACGCCAGACCCCGTATCTGCCAACTACTCCGTATCTGCCGGCCCGCTGCACGGCTCCGCGCACCGGACTGACGTCCTCGACCAGGGAATCGCCGGGCACCCGGGGACCCGGTAGCGGCTCATGCTGGCGGACGAGCACGACCGGACACGACGCGTTCTGGAAGCACGCTCGCGCGACCTGGCTGACCACCGGGCTGCCCTGCAATGCGGGCTGGTGTCGGCCGAGGACCAGCAGATCGGCGCCTTCTGCCAGGTTCAGCAGCACCCGCGCCGTGAGCCCGGTCGCGAACACTGTCCGCACCCGCATGCCTGGCATGCCGGCGCTGATCTCCTGCACGGCTGCAGTAAGCCCGGCCGCCGCGCGCCCGCGCTCGGCGAGGGCGGACTGCCGGGACGCCGCGGGTGCGTAAGGCGCCAGGATCGGCGGCTCCCAAACCCGGACCGCGACCAGTTCGCGCTGCTGCACGAGGGCGGTCGCCGCTGCCCATCGCAATGCTGCCTGCGATCCCGGCGAACCGTCCACGCCGACGACGATCGGACGCTTGGGCATCTCCCGGCATACCCCCCCGCTATGTCGGACCGCTCCAGCTATCATCTCTGAGCGCCTAGTAGAGGTCGCCACCCCGAAGGGGTGATTAAGCCGAAACATGGACGCGCCGGGCCCGGCGTCCGACCGCAGTGCCTGAGCTGACTGCCGGTGCCTCGAGCGTCAGCTGATCTATGGGGTAGTCCGCTGCCGAACAGGTAGCAGCTGTCGTACCATAACGGTTAGGGGGTCAGCGCCAACTCAACACGCGGCCCT
This sequence comes from Streptosporangiaceae bacterium, assembly GCA_052143255.1. GTDB lineage: Bacteria > Actinomycetota > Actinomycetes > Streptosporangiales > Streptosporangiaceae > JAJYUU01. The sequence continues at coordinate 6,308 of JBKQTJ010000018.1, forward strand.
GAACTGGCGGGACCCAACCAGGAATAACGGGCAAACGGTCGGCCGCCAAATATCGGAGTTCACCGCCCCGTTCAGGCCCCGCATCAGCACCATGACCTGCGGTTATTACCGCGCGTCAAGCCCGGTGACGGCCCTACCGGTGATCACGCTCTGGATCTCTGACGTGCCCTCGAAAGTGGTGAAGTTCCCGGAGTTAGGGCAGTTTCCGCAGGTAGATAGGCTGTCGGCCCGTCACGGGTCAGCACCAACTCAGCACCGGCCACACGCAGTGCGCTTTGAACGGCTCCGAGCGCTACCCGATGCCTGCTGAATGACGCGTTCTAGTCGCGGCTGGAGCGTTCTGGGGCTGGCTCGGATCTTTGTGTTACCCCGGCCCACGCCTTCCAGTGAATGCTCGAACCGCCAGCGGGCTGGCCCCAAGGTAGCCCGGCACGTATGGCGGTAGCCATGATTGCCAATGTCGGCTAGGACCCCCAGCCCCCATGCGCCCGATCCTCGGGTCTCGGGCCCTCGACACCACGCTCAGGGTGCTCACAGACCGGATCGCCGCTTTCCAGGCGCAGACCGACCTGGCTGCTTCGACCGACCTCCCGCGCCGACTGTGACGGGCACGCGACGGAACTTGAAGACCAAGAGAAACCGGAAACGGTGAAAGCCCTCGGTATCGCTGGCCATGGTGCAATCAGGGTACTTGTCACAGCTCAGCTAACGTAATCGAACACAACACCGAGCCGACGGCGAGCTGCCTTGGCCTCGGAGTCAGTTACTTCTGCGACGAAGGTGAAGTTACCTCCGGCTGTAGGAGTACCCGAGATCACCCCGGTGGCGGCGTGCAGCTTGAGCCCGGCGGGCAGCGATCCCACGGGGATCGACCAGCTGTAGGGAGCGACACCACCGGCGGCCGCCAAGGTCGCCGAATACGCAACGCCCGCTGTCGCGGCCGGCAGCGCCACGGTCGTCACCGTGAGCGGCGTCACTATCACCGTGATGGACTCGAGTGCGGTGGCCGAGGCAGGCGAGCTCTCCGAGTCGGTCACCTCGGCGATGAAGTCGAAGGTGCCCGCGGGACCCACGGGCTTGCCGGTGATCTCGCCGGTGGAGGCGTGCAGCACCAGCCCTGGCAGCGATGTCCCTCCCGCGAGCGACCAGGTGTAGGGCTTAGTGCCGCCGGTAGCGTCGAGCTTGGCCAGATAGGCAGAGCCGGCGGTAGCCGTCAGAGGCGACGTCGTTGTCACCAACAATGGCGCTGGCGTACTGGCCAGTGCAGGCGTAGCTGGCGCGCTCGCGGCCAGCATTGAGCCGCCCGCAAGAGCGATCGCGGCCACCGTGAAGCGGAGGCGGCGCGCGGCCAGCGGCACTGCCGCGCGCGTTCGAATCCTGGCATTCCTATACACAATGCACTCCCACTCTCCTGGGATCCTGGACGGCATTGTGCAAGCCGACGGGCGTCGGCACATCGGGCATTTGCCCGGGGTGGTTAACCACTGGCCCGAGGCCTTGCCGCCCAGAGGAGCTGAAGACCGCCAGCCAGATCGCGGCCGAGGAGCTATCCGAAGCTGAGATCCGCCGCGAGCACGAGCGGACCGCGCTGGCGCACACCGTCGCCATGCGGGTGATCGGGTACCGGATCGATCACGGCCTGTCGCAGACCGGGCTCGCCCACCTTCTGGGCATGCACGAGCCCGCGATCGCACGGCTGGACGCAGGAGAGCACTAGCCATCCGTGGCCACGTTGTCGTGGCGGGCGAGGTGCTCGGGACCGAGTTCCACATCGACATCACCCCGACGCCTTCGCGCTGCGCGAAAGCGTCTGACCCGCCGAGCGATCCCTCTCACGCTCTGCAACAGCCAGCGGTGTGCCGGACCGCCTCCACAACCCGTTTCCTGTCCGCTATACGTCCGTGATCAGCCAACTCGCCGACGCGTGACCGCACGGCACGTGACCGGTGTCGTTGGCTCGAACGTGCGGCCGACTCGGCGTCGTGCGGCGATCAATAAAGGTCAGCGGGTACAGTCGAACGGGATTTCGGGTATCGGCAAGGCCGCCCAGCAAGCCATAGGGCCACGCGCGCATAATCGCGCCGCTAGAGCCAGTGGTCTGCAGACCGCTCACTCCGCCAGGCGGCGCCAGCTAAGCCAAGATCGCTAACCGTCGCACTGACCTGCAGGAACTACGATGCGTGATCAGTGGCAGGTGTTGGGTTCGAACCAACGTAGGCTGAGCCGACGGTTTTACAGACCATCCTGCCCTTCCATCGGAATGGCCACTGACCTGGGGAAGCTCTCTCGGCGATCACGTGAGTGCATGGCCACGTCCGCCATATGTCCGTGCACTCAGGCTTCCATCGGCCGGTGGGACGGACGGGCACGGACAGCATCCCGCGCTAGCTTGGTCAGGCGATTCCCCAGCTCTTCAGCGCCGTCTGTCATGTGCTGATCGCCGCAGCAGTCGTGGCTAACCGGGTGACTCGACTGCCAGGCCGTAGGCCTCCGCGGCTGCCTTGAGCCTGATGTCGTAGGCAACCATCACACCCAGGTCCTGGCCGATCTCGAGAGCAGATGCCAGGTGAATGGCATCAAGCGTACGTAGCTCGCCGGGCTCCAGGTCGGCGGCGCGATCGAGCAGGGGTTCGTCAATGCGGACCATCCTGACTGCCTTCAGCAGTCGCCGGGCCGCCGGAACATGCCTGGTGTTGCCAGACCGGCGTAGCGCCCGGATTGTCTCGGTGCGCAGAAGCGTCGACGAGGCGCGCTGCGGCCACCGGGCGATCGCGCTGCGAAGCGCCGCCGACTCTGGCTCGGCGACGACTAGCTTGATGAACGCCGAGCTGTCGAGGTACGCGACCGGGCCGGCCACGGCTACTCCTCTGTCCTCAGTTCAGACAGCGCTTCAGACGGAAGCATCCTGCCCGCCGGATTGGCCGGCAGCGACAGCTCATCGAGCAGGTCAAGCAGGTCCGCTGCCGCCTCGGTTGCCCGGCCTTCGGCGGTCAGCTGATCGAGGACGCTGGGCCGCAAGGGGACGATCCGGGCGATCGGATGACCGTGCTCAGTCACTTCGACCACCTCACCTGCCACAACGCGCTTCAGCACCCTGCTGGTCTGCTGCCGCAGCTCTCTTATGCCTACAGTGTTGCTCATGGTGTACACAATGTATCACCTGCACCTGATGCGCGGGCCGACGCTCGGCCACGCTGGTAGTAGACGATCCCATTCCGGGCTGGTGCCGTCCCCTTAGGCGGCGAGCGTTGCAAGAGACGCATGCCTCGCCCAATGGACATCTGCGCCGTGCGTCTGGGTCAGCTAGTTGCCGGCGGCACTGAGATGGCGCCGACAAGGAAGGCTGAAGCGATTCCTCCGGCCCACGCCTGGGCCGGGACGATGGCATGCACGTGCCGGGCGTCGGCGTAGGCAGCGGTAGTGGCAGCTCCGGCAAGCACGCAGGCCAGGGCGCGGAGAATTGCCTCGGCGAGGAACTGAACCCGGATCTGGCCCTTGGTGGCTCCGAGGGCGCGGCGCAGGCCGATCTCCGAGCAGCGTTCCGGCATGGAGATGACCATGATGTTGGCCACGCCTACGGCACCGCCGAGCAGGGCGACCGCGCCGCAGGACGTCGGCGATGTAGAACCATTTCCCGCCACACCCAGATCCGTTCGCCCGGGAAGGTGCGGCTGATGCCCAGGTCCTGGGTGGCGGCCGCACCAAGGGCGGTCACCGGCTCGCGGATGGTGGCCGCGTTGAGGTAGCTGCCGGCGGCGACGCTGGTGCCGACCGTGCGGGGCAGGCCGAGGGAGGCGGCTTGCACGGTCAGGCCGTTGGTGTAGACCGCGGGGATGAGTGGGCTTCGCCAGGCGCTAGCGCCGCTGACGGTGCCGGTGTCCTGAACCTGGGTGACGCCGCTGATCCGGCTGATCATGGCGGGCGCGGCTGCCGGGAGCTCGCCGTCTGGCCGGTTAGGGTCGGGCCGCCGCCACCGAGATGCCCCAGCGCCGTGGTGACGATGGCCTTGGACTTGGACTTGGGATGGTCAACCTGCTCGGCCGGCCCAGGATCGCGATCCCCCGTCAGATCCCTGAGTATGGATTCGAGGTAGGGCCAGACACTGTCGGCATTGTGACGCCCTTCGTTCACGGCGCGGGCTCCGGCTTCCGCCATACCCATCACAACGTAGGACAGGAGTTCGGCGTCGATGTCAGCGCGTTGGTCAGCGTGCAGCATTGACAGCTCATGAGCGATCGGCGCGACCATCGAGTCGGTTAGGCGGAGGTACTCCTCGCCGAACGTCGGGCTTCCGACCGCCAAGCCCCGGACCAGGTCCATCATGGGAGCCCAATCGGCAAAGGACTCCACGAAAGCGTGCCAGCGGGCGCGCAGGCGCTCGCCCGGTTCCCGGGTTTGGCTGATGGCCGCCCAGACGTCGGCATAGAGCTGATGGAACACCCGCCCGGCGCATGCCATGAAAATCTCCTCCTTGGAGGAGAAGTAGCGGTACACGGTTGCCTTGCTCATCGACGCGCCACGCGCGATCGCGCCGAGACTCGTGCCAGCGAAGCCTGCGCTGAGGAAGCAGCTGGTGGCGGCGTCAAGCACGTCGTTGCGTCGCGCCTCGGCTATCGCGGAGTCACTGGGAATATCAGTGACATGGGTGGCGCGCGAGCGGATCTCGGCCAGGGGGACGCCGGCGGCGCGACGAGACTTGATCATCTCAAGGGCCCTGAGATGCTCGGCGTTGTACTGGACCCGGGTCTGAGACAGCCGCTGACCCGCGGGCAGGAGTCTCTCGCGCACATAGTAGCGGATGGTCGAGATCGGAAGGCCCGAGCGTTCGGCCAGATCCGAGATGGTCAGCCGGGCGCCGGAGGCATGCTCAGACATGGGCGTGACCGGTGAGGACGATCTTCCAGCCGCTCCGGACGAGATCAGCGACAGCGCGGGGGCCGGACTTCGCCGCATAGGCCAAGGTGTATTCGGCAACCGAGAGCAACATCTCCGCTTGAAGTCGTTCGTCGCCGGCGATTACGTCGCCGGCTTGTTGTGCACCCCGCAGGTCGGCTTCCAGCGGCGCCTGCAGCCGGGCACGGGCCTGGTCGAGAGTTTCATCGTGGCCGACCGCGCGACTGGCGTGAGCCTGTCTGAGAAGGGCGAACAGGCTGATCAGGGCGCGGATACGGCGGTGTTCGAAGAGGTCCGGGTGACGCATCAGCTGTTCCAGCGACGGGTGAGTCCTGTTCGTCGCGGTCTCGTACCAGTCGAGCTCGCTGTGTACGCACGCGGCCAGCAGGTCTCGCTTCCCGGCGAAGTGCCGGTAGAAGGCCGCCTTGCCGACGCCAGCTCGTTTCACCACGTCTTCGACGCTGGCGGCTTCGAAGCCCGAACGCAGGAAAACCGCCGACCCTGCCCTGATCAGGCGCGCCCGCTGGCTGGAGTGCACAGGCTGACCGTTCTCGGCAGCCGCTGATGGCAAGGCCTGACCGGCCAGTTCCTGCGCCACCCCTCGCAATGTGACGCCGGCCTGCAAGCGGCGCCTGATGTACGTCAGCCGTTCGAGGTGCTCGGGCCCGTAGTAGGCCATCGTCGTGCCCGTGCGCAGCGGTTCCGGGAGCAAGCCGAGGCGAAGGTAGTGCCGGATGGTCGAGGCGGCGATGCCTGAACGCGAACTCAGCTCGGCCATCTTCAGGTGCCGGACGCCGGTGGTCATCTGCCCTCCTTCGCCGTCAGGCGCGACGCCACCCTACAACTCCTCCTCGGATTCCCTGACCCCGCCAGTGCCCATTGACGCCCGGCGAATACCCACTTAATTTTAACTCTAGAACGGATCGGTTCCGTTTTAAACTATGAGCACCGGAATAGTGAGGGAGTCAAGCGGCGTGAGCGACATCGCGGTCGTTGGGATCGGGGAGGTGCCGACGGCGCGGATGCCCGAGCGGACCCACTGGGACATCATCTTCGACACGTGCATCGAGGCGGTCGAGGACTCCGGGATCGGGAAGGACCAGATCCAGGGCGTGGTCTCGGTGGCGCCCGTCGGGCAGCCGGTCATCTCCGGCGAGCTGGCCTTCGGGTTGTTGCCCGAGCGGCTGGGGCTCAAGGGCGTGCGGGACAGCGCGATGGTGAACGCCGGCGGCGCGTCGACGTCGAACGCCCTTCGCCTGGCCGAGCAGTGGATCGCCTCAGGTATCGCGGACACGGTACTGGTTCAGCAGGTAACAGTCCACTCCACCATGCCGGTCGCGGAGCAGATCGACGTGTTCGCTCGCGCGGGCGTCGACATGCAGTGGGAGTACCCGTTCGGCAGTACCTACAACATCATCATGGGCCTGATGGCGGCCCGCTACATGTACGAGTCCGGTGCCAGCCCGGAGGAGATGGCCTCGGTCGTGACCGCGCTGCGCAGCTGGGCCGAGCATGACCCCCACTCGCTGTTCTACGGCCGGCCCGCTCCCTCGGTCGATCAGGTCCTGAGCTCGGACATGCTCAACACCCCCCTGCACAAGCGCGAGAGCAACGTCCTGGCGGACGGGGGCGCCGCGCTCGTGGTGGTGTCCGCCCGCAGGGCCAGGGAGCTCGGCGGGCCGGCCGGGTACAAGCTGGGCGAGTCCGCGCGCTACTTCAGCGGCACCTGCGTGGAACGCGACTACGGCGAGATGGCCGAGGGCTGGCGGGTCACCGCCGAGGAAGCGATGGCTCGCGCC
>JBKQTJ010000019.1:0-20455 GCA_052143255.1 Streptosporangiaceae bacterium
TGAGTCCCGGGGGGCGGGGCCCTCACCACGGTCCCGGCCCCCGCCACCGGCCAGCCCTCACGGGATAGAGCGAGGTCCCATGAACGCTCCACTGCAGTTGTCAGAACAGATGTCCGCCGGAACCGCACGGCTGCGGACTGACGTACTCGGCGGTACCCCGCGCGAGCACGTGCTCGATGACATGAGCTTCCTGAACTACCGGCTCGCCGAAGTCCGGATCGAGCCGGCCGTCACCTTGGCGGAACCAGACATCGTCTGGCGGCAGGACGGGGACATGTCGATCGGTTATGACGGCAGGTGCATGCGGCTCACCGGGCCGTGGCCCGCCGGGCCGATCCAGAAGGTCATCGTCGCCCTGCTCGCGCTCCGGATGGAGGCGACGGGCCTGCATCCATTCCACGCGTCAGCGGTCCGGTATCAGGGCAAGACCGTGCTGTTCCTCGGCGGTGAGTCGAACCACGGCAAGTCCATGGGCCAGATCGAGGCCTGCCGCCGCGGGGCGTCGCTGATCTCGACCGAGACAACCGTGATCGACGACGGCGGATGGGCAGTACTCGGCTCGAAAGAGCCGTTCATCAAGAAGCGGACGACCGGGACAGAGCGCGCCGACAAGGCGGCCCCCGATCGCGGCGTCGAGAAGTTCTTCGGAGAGATGCCCGGATGGGACGTCTATCCCGATCCGAGTGACGTGGACGTGGTGGTAGTCCCCGCGATCGATGGCAACTTTGACCCCAGCGTGGCCGAGATGATCACGTTCGAGCGGCAGTTCCAGACGTTCCACTCCGTGCAGAACTACCTGCTGCTCAACGAGCTGCTCAGCCCCGGCTGGCCGATGCCGCTAGTGGACACGAGCGCGCTGCGCGCCACCCGGGCCGCATTCGTGGCGCGCTTCAGCCAGCGCCCGTACTTCTTCGCCAGAGCCGCGACACCCCAGGTGCTGCTTGACCTGGTGGACAAGGTGCTGTGAGGACGACATGCAGACCGTCGACTATGAGCGCCCCGGCACTCTCGATGAGGCGGTGACGATCCTGACTGATCACGGCCGGGCTGCCCGGCTGCTGGCCGGCGGAACCGACCTGATCATCGGGCTGCGTGACGGCAGTGTCCACGCGGCGGTGCTGGTCGATGCCAAGCGCCTTCCCGAGCTCCAGCCGGCCATCGCCGAGACTTCCGGACGGCTGTCCATCAGCGCGGATACCGTGATGACCGACGTCGCCGCGGACAGCCTGGTGCGCAGGTACTTCCCGGCGCTGGCTGAGGCCGCGGCGGCCGTCGGCGCGGTGCAGATCCGCAACCGCGCCACCCTGGCGGGCAACATCTGCAACGCCTCCCCCGCGGCGGACACCGCGCCGCCGCTGCTGGCGTACGCCGCCGCGGTGGTTAGCTACGGCCCGCACGGGCAGCGGCGCATTCCGATCGACGAGTTCTTCCTGGGCCCTGGCCAGACCGCGCTGCTGCGAGGCGAGCTGGTCACCGCCATCGACCTGCCGATGCCAGTCCGCCCCTATGGGTCGGCGTTCGGCCGGCTCACCAGGCGCCGCGGAGCCGATCTGGCCAACGTCAGCGTGGCGGTCTCGATTGACGGATCGGGCCGCACCCGGCTCGGGTTCGGGGCGGTCGGCCCGCGCCCGCTGCTGGCTGTGGATGACAGCGGCGTGCTGGCCGACCCGTCAGCCGATCTAGACCAGCAGACCAACCTGCTGGCAAGCCTCGCGATGGCGGCGAGTCCGATATCCGACGTCCGCGCCAGCCGCGAGTACCGGCTCAGCATGCTGCTGGTGCTGGGCCAGCGCGTGCTCAGCGCGGCGATGATCCGACGAGCTGAGGGGTGGCGCTGATGTCCGGGACTAGAACTATCCAGCTGACCGTGAACGGCGTCGCCAGGCGACTGCGCGTCGCCCCGCAGCGGACGCTGCTCGACCTGCTGCGCAACGACCTCAGCCTCACCGGCACTAAGGAATGCTGTCTGGTCGGTGAATGCGGCGCCTGCACTGTCAGTCTTGACGGCCGGATCGTCGACTCCTGCCTGGTGCTTGCGGTCGAGGCGGACGGCGCGGCGGTCACCACGATCGAGGGAGTCGCGGCGGCGGGCAAGCTCACGTCGGTGCAGCAGGCGTTCCTTGACTGCGGCGCGGTGCAGTGCGGTTACTGCAGTCCGGGGCAGGTACTGGCGGCCACGGATCTGCTGGCGCGCAACCTGCACCCGACGGTCGCCCAGGTCCGCGAGGGCATGGCCGGCAACCTGTGCCGCTGCGGATGCTACCGGCAGATCACCGATGCGGTGCTCGCCGCCAGCACGGCGGCCGGGCAATGAGCGGCCAGGTGGGCGCGTCCGCGCAACGCTCTGGCGGCATCGAGCGCGTCACCGGCGCCTACCAGTACGTGGGCGACATCCAGTTGCCGGGCGTGCTGCACGCCAAGCTCGTCACCCTCGACTGCGCGCGCGCCCGGATCCGCTCGATCGACACCACCGCGGCCCGGCAGGCACCCGGTGTCGTGCTAGTGCTGACCGCGACCGACCTGCCGCAGCCGGTGCCTAGATTCGGCCCGCAGTATCACGACCGTCCTGTCCTGGCGGTCGGCGAGACCAGGTATCACGGCGAGCCGGTGGCGGCGGTAGCGGCCGAGACCGAGGAAGCCGCTGCGGCGGCCGTCCAATTGATCCAGGTCGAGTACGACGAACTGCCCGCTGTCGTCACCGTCGCCGCAGCACTCGAGCCGGGCGCTCCGCTAGTCCAGGATCCCGCCTTGCGGCCTGCCGATCCGCTGGCCCGGACTAACGTGCTGCACGAGCACCGCTACGGCTGGGGCGATGTAGATGCCGTCAGCAGCGATCTCATCGTGGCTGGCCGGTACTCATTCCCGATCGTGACGCACTTCGCGATCGAACGTCATGCTTGCATCGCGGCTCCCACCGCGGATGGCATCACAATGTGGAGCACCATCCAGCATCCGTACTGGCTGCAGCGGACCATCGCCGACCTGCTTGGCCTGCCGCTGGCAAAGGTCCGGGTACTAGCGCCCGACCCGGGGGGCGGTTTCGGCGGCAAGCAGCACGCCAAATACGAGCCGCTGGTCGCATTCCTGGCGCTGCGGGCCAGCCGGCCTGTCCGCCTCGTGCTGTCCCTGGAGGAGACTTTCCAGGCGGTGCGGCGGAACTCGGCCGACGTTTCGATCCGGACCGGCTTCCGCGCCGACGGCACGATCACTTTCCGCGACATCGAGGCGAACTACCTGCTCGGCGCCTACGCCGACATCTCGGACCGGGTCGTGGGCAAGGGCAGCTACCTGGCCTGCGGTCCGTACCGGGTCCCCGCGGCCCGGATCGTGGCCCGCAGCGTGCTCTCGCACACGCCGCCATCGACGGCGTTCCGCGGCTTCGGCGCGCCGCAGGTGCACTGGGCGGGCGAGTCGAACCTGGACCAAGCCGCGCGCCAGCTCCTCCTCGACCCGCTGGAGCTTCGGCTGCGGAACCTGGCCCGGGCCGGCGAGCAGTTCATTCCCGGCGATAAGGCGGCCGACGGCCAGTGGGAGCAGACCGTGCGGAAAGCGGCCGGCCTGGTGGGCTGGGCTCGCCCGCTGCCAGCCGGCCACGGCCGCGGCATTGCCGTTGGCATCAAGCCGGGGCCGACCACCGGGCTGTCGTACGCCAGTGTCCGGCTACTCGCCGACGGCAGCATCGTCATGACCGCGGGAACCTCGGACATGGGGCAAGGCGCCCGCACCGTCTTCGCCCAGATAGCCGCGGAGGAGCTTGGCGTCCCGCTCAGCCGGATCACGCTGGTCATGGGCGACACCGCGGTTGTGTCCTACGACCAGCAAACGTCGGCCAGCCGGTCCACCGTGCTGATGGGGAACGCAATCCAGCAAGCATGCCGTGAGGTACAGGCGAAGGTCGCAGCGCTGGCCGCCAAGGTTTACCGCGTTGCCGAGCCGGACATCGAGGTAACCCGCGGGATAGTCCGGCTGCCCGACCGCGAGGTCGCGATCGTCGACGTGCTGAAGCCAGGGCTCGGCTCGCTCGGCGGCGAGCTGATCGGCACCGGCGAGTGTCGCAAGGAGGGCCAGCCCGGCCACCCGCTAAGCGGGACGGCAGAGTTCTACGAGCTCAACTGCACTGCGGTCGAAGCAGCGGTCGATCAGGGAACTGGCGAGATCGTGCTGGCCCGGCACGTCACCGTGTCGGATGTCGGCACCGCGATGAACCCGCTGCAGGTACGCGGCCAGGACGAGGGTGCCGCAATTCAGGGTCTCGGGCACACGCTGATGGAGCACTACGTGCTGGACGAGTCCGGGCGGATCTGCAACCTGGGGGCGATCGACTACCGGATCCCGACCAGCATGGACCTCCCGGATGACCTGGTCAGCGATGTCGTCGAGAACGCCGACGGACCTGGCCCGTACGGGTCCAAGGGCATGAGCGAAGGCGCGTTGCTTGCCGTCGCCCCGGCGGTGGCCGCAGCTGTAGCGGACGCGACCGGAGCCGTCATTAATGACCTGCCGCTCACCCCGGAGCGGGTCTGGCGGGCCCTTTCGCAGCGGCCGCAACCGGCGCCGCAGGGCCGCCTGCTGGCAGAGGAGATACGCAAATGACTACTGAGATGAAGATAACGACTCCGATGAAGCCTGCGCCGGGCCGCGCAGAAGTTGGCGTGATCGGGCAGCTGCCAGCCGACCGGATCGTCGAGGCGGCCCGCCTGGTCAAGCAGGGCCGGACCTACTCGCTGGCGGCGGCCCGGTTCCCCGGCATGCCGCTGTTCCCCGGGCACCCGCCGTTCCAGGTGCTGAACTTCCGGACCCCCCGTGGCATCCGGGTCGCTGGCGCGCAGCCGTGGGGGCCGGTGAACGAGGCCGGACTCGGCTACATGGCCGAGTACCTCATGGCCACATCGCACTCGGGCGCGCACATTGACGCCCTGGCGCACATGACGGTGGGCGCGGACTCGCACTGGTACGGCGGCGGCAGCGCCGACGAGAACCTGTCCGACGCAGGTCCGGTCTTCGGCGACGCGTCGAAGCTCCCGCCGTTCTTCACGCGCGGCGTGCTACTGGATGCGCCTGGTTACCGTGGCGTGGACTGCCTGCCGAAAGGCTCGCCGATTGGCGCCGCCGAGATGGACGCCATCTGCGTCGAGCAGGGCGTTCAGGTCCAGCCCTGGGACGTCGTCCTGGTCCGCACCGGATACATGGGGCTATGGCCGGACGCCGAGAAGATGGCCGCTCACAAGACCGCAGGACCGGACATCACGGCCGCCCGCTGGCTGCTCGAGCGCGGCGTCGTCGCGACTGGCACCGACACCGAGACCTATGAGGTCCAGCCGGCCCCTGACCTCGGCTCGCCAGCCAACCCGCAGCCGGTGCACACGCTGCTGCTGATCGAGAACGGCGTGCACCTGATGGAGAGCCTGGACCTTGAGGCGCTCGCCCGGGATCAGGTTTACGAGTTCCTGTTCGTGGCGCTGCCGCTGAAGATCCGCGGTGCCACCGCCTCGATGATCGATCCGCTGGCAGTCGTCTAGAAGGCAGGTGCGTTCGCCATGTCCACCGCTACCACCCGCGACCCGGCCGCCGCCGGGACTGCTGAGGTGCCGCAATCCATGCATGCCCTGGTGGTGGTTGAGCCGGGCCGGGTAGAGATCCGTGAGGTGCCAGTTCCGGTGCCCGGTGCCGGTCAGGTACTCGCGCGAGTGCGCGCGGTGTCCATCTGCGGCACCGATGTCCACCTGGTGCGCGGCGACTACCCGGGCTTCTGGCCGCCGGCCTTCCCGTTCATCCCCGGCCACGAGTGGGCGGGTGACATCGTCGCGCTCGGACCAGGCACCGAGCGCTACGGCTGGCGTGCCGGCGACCGGGTAGCCGGCACCTCGCACGACGCATGCGGCGTCTGCCAGAAGTGCGTCGAGGGCCGGTACAACCTGTGCGAGAACTACGGCGTCGCCGGGCTGCACAAGCAGTACGGCCACAACGTGCAGGGGGCGGACGCGACCTACGTCGTACACGGCATCAAGGCAGTTTTCCACCTGCCCGACGCACTCAGTTATGCCGAAGGCGCGGTCATTGACCCGGCCTCGATCGCGCTGCACGTGGCCAACCGCGGCGGTATCCGGCCAGGCGACACGGTGGCGATCACCGGGGCCGGCGCGATTGGCCTGCTGGCTGGCGACGCCGCGCTGATTCGCGGCGCAGCCCGGGTGATCGTGCTGGAGGCCAATCCGGTCCGGCTGGCCAAAGCCGCGGCTCTTGGCTTCGAGACCATTGACAGCCGCGGCGCGGACCCGGCGGCTCAGGTACGCCAGCGCACCGGCGGGCTCGGCGCCGACGTGGTGCTTGAGTGCGCCGGAGTGCCCGCGACCATGCAATTCGCGGTCGCCATGCTCCGGCGCGGCGGGCGGTGCGCCGTCGTCGGGATTCCGACCCAGGGCGTCGAGATCGCAATGCAGCGCGTCGTGCTCGACGAGCTCGAGCTGGTCGGGTGCCGGGCCACGGCCGGTGAGATGCGGCACGTCATCCCGCTAGTCGAGCAGGGCCGGATGCGCGTCCGGGAGATCACGACCCACCACTTCGCGCTGGCGGACTACGCGCGTGCGCTCGCCACGTTCAGCGATCCTGGCAGTGGCGCAATCAAGATCATTATTGAGCCGTAACGCGGCGGCAAGCACGCGCAGTCACACGAGCGAAAGGGTCCGGGGCAGGTGGCCACCACAGTGGAGATGCCGAAGCTGGGCAACACCGTCGAAGAGTGCCTGCTCGCGACCTGGCGTAAGCACAAGGGCGACACCGTGGCCGCGGGAGACGTCATCGCGGAGGTGGAGACAGACAAGGCAACCTTCGAAGTCACCGCGACGGCCGGTGGCATCCTGCTGGACACCTTCTACCCCGAAGGCGCCCTTGTTCCGGTCTTCGCCAGCATCTGCGCCATCGGGGCCGCGGGTGAGGCGGCACCGGTCTCCCGCCAGCCGACGCCGGAATCATCGGCGCCCCCGGATGCGGCGGAACGCACCGGACCACAAGCGCTCGGACCACGAGCGGCTGAGCCGCAGGGGCGGCACCCGGGGGCGGCACTGCCGGACACGGCACGGCGGCCGGAGACGGCCCGGCCGCTTAGCCCCCGGGCTCGCCGGTTCGCCGACGTGCATGACTTTGTCCCGCCACCGCAGCTAGCCGGGAGCGGGCCTGGCGGCCGAGTGCTCGAGCCGGATGTGCGCGCAGCGTTCCATAGCGCCCCGCGGCTGTCTGACGCAGCGAAGGCGAAGCTCGCCGACGGATACACCGCGCCGCGGGCTGGATCCGGCATCGGCGGCCTGATATTGGCCGGCGATCTCGCCACGGTGGCTGCTAGCAGCCCGGCAATGCCGCTGTCGGCTGTGCGGCGGCGAATCGCGGACCGGCTGCGGGCAGCGCTGAGCACCACGGCGCAGTACACGCTGCACAGATCGGCCAATGCGGCCGGACTGCTCGCGGCCCGCCGCACGCTGAAAGCGAACCAGGCAACCGCCAACATCACCATCAACGACCTGGTCGTCTGCTGCGCCATCCGGGCGCTCGGCCAGGTGCCGGGCCTGAACGCGGAGTTCACCGACGGCATGCTGCGCCAGCATGCCGGGATTCACCTGGCCTTCGCGTGCGACACCGACCGCGGCCTGATGGTGCCCGTGGTCCGGGACAGCCAGTCCCTCTCACTCGCCGAATTGTCGTCACGGATGCGCGAACTCGCTGACCAAGCCATCACCGGCACTATCGGGCCTGACGACCTGGCTGGCGGCACCTTCACCGTTAGCAACCTGGGCAGCCTTGGCATCGAGTCGTTCACGCCGCTGCTGAATCCGCCGCAGGTGGCGATCCTCGGAGTCGATGCGATCAGCGTCAAGCCGGTGCGCAAGCCGGACGGCAACATCGAGTTCATCGACGCCATTGGCTTGTCCCTGACTGTGGATCACCAGGTGATCGACGGTGTGCCGGGGGCCAGGTTCCTGACCGTGCTGGCCCGCGAGATCGAGAATGCGGAGCAGCTGTGTACGACCTGATCGTTATCGGCAGCGGGCCCGGCGGTTACGAGGCCGCCGCGCACGCCGGCCGCCTCGGCAAGACGGTCGCCCTGGTCGAGGAAGGGCGGATAGGCGGCACCTGCCTGAACGTCGGCTGCATACCGGCGAAGGCGTTCCTCCGTTCGTCCCGGCTATGTCGCGAACTGCGCGAGGCCGCCGCCTTCGGGGTTCAGGCAAGCGCGGCCAAGCTCGATATGGCTGCGGTGGTCGACCGGAAAAATCGCATCGTCGCCACCCTGACGCGCGGCGTGGACGACCTGCTGGCGCGCGCTCAGGTCACGGTCCTCACTGGTCATGGCCGGCTGACCGGCCCGGACCGGGTCGAGGTTGACGGCGAGGAACTGCAGGCGGCGAACATCCTCATCGCCACCGGGTCCCGGCCCGCCGTGCCTGACATCCCCGGCATCGAATCGGGCCGGGTGATCGACTCGACCGGTGTCTTCGACCTGACTGACATCCCCGCCCGGGTCGCGATCATCGGCGCCGGGTACATCGGCCTGGAGTTCGCGACGTTCTTCACCGACGCCGGCGCCGAGGCGACCGTGTTCGAGATGCTGCCGCAAGTCGCAGCCGGATACGATCGCGACGTCGCGGACCGGCTCCGGCAGTCGCTGCAGCGAGGCGGCGTGAGCTTCCAGCTGTCCTGCCGGGTAGACGGCATCGACGCCGCCGGGCTCCGCTATACCGACGTGGCCGGCCAGCGGCACGCTTACCCGGCCGACCTGATCGTCAACTCGACCGGGCGAGTCCCGGTGGTCGCCAATCTCGGTCTCGCCGCAGCCAGCGTCGACTTCAGCGCCGCCGGGATACCGATCACTGACCGGGGCCGTACCAACGTGCCCGGCGTATGGGCCTGCGGCGACGTCACCGGTCAGCACATGCTGGCGCACGTCGCCACCCGCGAGGGCATCGCCGCGGTGAACAACATGTTCGGGCACCCGGACCGGATCCGCTATGCGGCCATTCCGTCCGTGATCTATACCCATCCGGAGGTTTCCTCAGCGGGCCGCACCGAGCGGGAACTGACCGAAGCCGGCATCGACTACCAGCGGACCGTGGTGCCGATGAGCGTCGCGGGCCGGTTCCTGATCGAGAACGACGCCGGGCGCGGTTTCCTCAAGCTCCTGACCGGCACCCGGTACGGCGAGATCCTGGGCGTTCACGCCGTGGCCGACCTATCGAGCGAGTTCATCGTCACGGCATCGGCCCTGATCGAAGCCGAGCTGTCGGTGCAGCACGCGGCGCAGATCGTGTTCCCGCACCCGACCGTGTCCGAGGCGCTGCGGGAAGCCATCCGCTGTGCGGACCAAGGGAGGCAGCCATGACCAGAGAGCTTCTGATCAAGCCGGAGAATGTGCTGTCCCGGGGGCTGATCCAGGTCAGCGACATCCCCGTCAATGTCTACCAGCGCACCATCAGCGAGGAGCTGCGCCGGTATTCGCCCCACGACCTGGTGGAGATCTGGCGTGACATGTGCGCCATCCGCGAGTTCGAGCACATCCTCAGCGAGATCAAGATTAAGGGCAGCTACCGGGGCATCGGCTACCAGCATGCCGGGCCCGCGCACCTGTCCCTGGGGCAGGAGGCGGCAGCAGTCGGCATGGCGTTCGTGCTGGGACCGGAGGATCACATCTACGGTTCGCACCGCAGCCATGGCGAGATCCTCGCCAAGGGCTTCTCGGCGATCCGCAAGCTGACAGATGACGAGCTGCTGGCGATCATGCATTCGTACCGGAACGGGGTCGTGCTCCGGCCAGTCGAGAAAGGCTGCGACGGCCCGGTCCGGGAACTGGCACTGCGCTTTTTCCTGTACGGCGCTTACAGCGAGATATTCGCCCGGGACACCGGATTCAACCGCGGGCTCGGCGGCTCCATGCACGCGTTCTTCCGGCCGTTCGGCATCTATCCCAACAACGCGATCGTCGGCGGGTCAGGTTCGATCGCGCCCGGCGCCGCGCTGTACAAGCGCGTGAACCGGCAGCCTGGCATCGTGGTCGCCAACATCGGCGACGCCTCGCTGAGCTGCGGCCCGGTCTGGGAAGGCATCACCTTCGCCAGCATGGACCAGTACCGCAAGCTCTGGGATCAGTCACTCGGCGGCGGCCTGCCGGTGCTGTTCAATGTCATGAACAACTTCTACGGGATGGGCGGTCAGCCCGACGGCGAGACCATGGGCTGCCAGTTCATCGCGCGGATCGGCGCTGGAGTAAATCCCGAGCAGATGCACGCGGAGCGGATAAACGGCTACGACCCGCTCGCGGTGATCGACGCCATCCAGCGCAAGAAGCAGATCCTGCTAGACGGCCGCGGCCCGGTTTTGCTGGACACGATCACCTACCGCACCTGCGGTCATTCGCCGTCGGACGCATCGAGCTACCGAACGAAAGAGGAAGTGGAGCTCTGGCAGGCGGCCGACTCGATAGCCGCCTACGCCAACCGGCTGCTGGAGGCCGGGGTGGCCGGACAGCAGGAGCTGGATGCCGCCGCGCAGCAGGCCAGGGACCGGGTGTTCGAGATGTTCACGATGGCGGCCGACCTGGACGCCAGCCCGCGGATCCCCCTCAATTCCGAGCTGGTCGGCGAGGTGATGTTCGGTAACCGGCGGGCTGAGAAGCTCGGCGACGGGCAGCCAGAACTGCGGCAGGACCTGGCTGACAACTCCAGAGTCCGGCAGATCCAGGCAAAAGTGCGCACGGCGGTGGCCGACGGCGTCCCCGTTCCCAAAATGAAAGCGTTCAACATCCGCGACGCCATCTTCGAGGCGCTGCTGCACCGATTCGCCATCGACCCCACAATGATCGCGTTCGGCGAGGAGAACCGGGATTGGGGTGGCGCGTTCGCGGTCTATCGCGGGCTCACCGAGGCGCTGCCGTATCACCGGCTGTTCAATGCCCCGATAGCCGAAGCCGGCATCGTGGGCGCGGCGGTGGGCTACGGAATGGAAGGCGGCAGGGTCGTCGCCGAACTCATGTACTCCGACTTCATCGGCCGGGCCGGGGATGAGATCTTTAACCAGCTGGCGAAGTGGCAGGCAATGTCGGCGGGCGACCTCAGCATGCCCGTGGTGCTACGGATATCGGTCGGCGACAAGTACGGCGCGCAGCATTCTCAGGACTTCAGCTCGCTGCTGGCGCATATCCCCGGCTTGAAGGTCGCCTTCCCGGTGACGCCGTATGACGCGAAGGGCCTGATGAATGCGGCGCTGGCTGGCACCGACCCGGTCGTGTTCTTCGAGAGTCAGCGGCTGTACGACATTGGCGAGCGATTTGCGGCTGGCGGGGTGCCGGACGGCTACTACGAAATTGAGCTAGGGCTGCCATCGGTTAAGCGCGCAGGCACCGACCTGACCATCGTGACCGTGGGGCCGGCCCTGTACACCGCGATTGACGCTGCCGACGAACTGCAGGCGCGTTTCGGGCTGTCGGCTGAGGTCATCGATCTGCGGTCGATAAACCCGCTGAGCTACGACGTGCTGACAGACTCGGTTCGCAGAACCGGGAAGGTGCTGCTCGCCTCGGAGGCAGTGGAACGGGGCTGCTTCCTGCAGACCGTCGCGGCCACCCTCGGCCAGCTCTGCTTCGACGATCTCGATGCGCCGCCGGTTGTGGTGGGCTCGCGGAACTGGATCACTCCGCCTGCCGAGCTGGAGGACATGTTCTTCCCGCAGCCCGGCTGGCTGCTTGATGCCATTCATGAGCAGATTCTGCCGCTGCCTGGGTATCGGCCGACCACCAACCGGACAGGCGGCGAGCTGGTACGGCGCGCCCGGCTCGGCATTTAGCCATTGGGCGCACCAGGTCAGGACCTCCGGCCCTACGGACCGGATAACCGAGGGAATGTGCTGGACATGGGCCGTGAACGGCCACTCGGAACGGAGGTTGTCATGCTGACCCGAGTCCCGCGGCAGGAGGCCAAGGTTTATCACCTTCCTGGCCGCGACTTTTACCTCTGCATCGGCCCGGACAACAGCCCGGCCAAGAACCTGGCGGTCGGCCTGGCCGTATTCCCGGCGGGCTCGGCACCACCCGGCCACATACACCCGGCCGAGGAAGAAGTCATACATATCATTTCCGGGACCGGCCAGCTGGTGACGCCGGAAGGTACTGCTCAGCTTGAGCCTGGCACCACGGTGCACATCCCGCCTGGGCTGCATCACGCCACCGTGTCCAGCGGTCCCGAGGCGCTCACCATGGTGTCGGTCTTCTCGCCGCCGGCGATCCCCGGCTCGTACGAGGTGTCCCGGCCATGACCGCGACCGTAGCCGGGACTGCCGAGCTGGACGCCCTGGCTCGGCAGGCCCGGCAAGAGATCGTGAAGGCGATAGCGCACGCGAAGGGCGGTCACCTCGGCGGGCCGCTATCGGCCGCCGACATCCTCACCGCGCTGTACTTCCGGATCATGAACATCCGGCCTGAGCAGCCGGACTGGCCCGACCGGGACCGGTTCATCCTGTCGAAGGGACACAGCTGCATCGCGCTCTACGTGGTGATGGCGCTGCGCGGATATTTCCCGCTGGCCGAGGTCGCGACATTCGACGCCATTGACTCCCGGCTGCAAGGACACCCGGACATGACCGCGCTGCCAGGCCTGGACATGTCGAGCGGCTCACTGGGGCTGGGATTCGCGGCCGGGCTCGGGATAGCACTCGGCGCCAGGCTGGCGGGCCGGACCTTCCGGACCTACGTCATGGTCGGCGACGGCGAATGCAACGAGGGCATCATCTGGGAAGGCGCGCACATCGCCCAGCGCTACGCCCTCGACAACCTGATCGTGGTCGTCGACCAGAACCAGCTGCAGCAGTTCGGCTGGCGCGCCGACGGTACCGGGCAGCGGCGTCCGCCCTACGACGGGACAGCGTTGCGAGACCGCTGGGCAGCCTTCGGCTGGGCCGTCAGCGAGGTCGACGGGCATGATATGGCGGCGGTGGTGCGGGCGCTGGAGGATGCCCGCGCCGTGCGGGGCCGGCCAGTGGCGGTGATCGCGCACACCGTTAAAGGCAAGGGGGTTTCCTTCATGGAAGGCAACTTCCGCTGGCACAGCCGGGTTCCCACCGCCGAGGAACTCGCAACGGCGCTCGCCGAGCTTGGCGACACGGTCGCGACAGGCGCGGGCACCGGGGAGGCGTGACATGACGCTCACAGCTGGCAAGGCCCTGCGGGTGGTGTTCGGCGAGACCCTCGCCGACCTGGGCAACGACGACCCGCGCATCGTAGTTCTGGACGGCGACGTTGGCAGCTCGACCGGCGCGGCCGCCTTCGAGACAGCGCACCCCGCGCGGTTCCTGCAGATGGGCATCACCGAGCAGGCGATGCTCGGCGCCGCCGCGGGCCTGGCGACAGTCGGATTCGTGCCGGTGGCGGCGAGTTTCGCCTGCTTCGCCGTCGGCCGGGGATTCGACGCCATCCGGGTGCTGATCGCCCAGCCCGGTCTGAGCGTGAAGATCGCGGGCGGCTATGCCGGCCTGCTCACCGGGATGACCGGCAAGACGCATCAGATGTTCGACGACATCGCCATCATGCGCACGCTGCCGAACATGACCGTGCTGGCGCCGGCCGACGAGATCGAGGCCGCGCAGGCCATCCGGGCGATGATCGCCACGGACGGGCCGTTCTACCTGCAGCTAACCCGGGAGGCATCGCCGGTGCTGTTCCCGGCTAGCTACCGCTTCGCGCTTGGCCGGGCAGTCCGGCTACGGACCGGCTCAGATGTCACGCTGATCAGCACCGGCGTGCAGACGGTCCGCGCGCACGAGGCGGCCGGGATACTGGCCCGGCGCGGCATCGAGGCGACGCTCCTGCACGTGCCGACCGTCAAGCCGATCGACGCCGACGCGATCGTCGACGCCGCGTTGGCTTCCGGCCTGGTGGTGACCGTCGAGGAGCAGTCCGTGCTGGGGGGCCTCGGCGGCGCGGTCGCCGAGGTGCTGACCGCCGCTTATCCGGTTCCGGTCCGGCGCCTCGGCCTGCAGGACGTCTACGGCGAAAGCGGCCCGGAGAGCGCCTTGCTGGAGAAGTACCGGCTGTCGGCTGCGGCGGTTGCGGCGGATGTTGAGGCATGGCTGGGGCAGAACCCGGGTGCGCGGGCAGCGCACCTGGCGGGAGCGGAGCGATGAACACGATCGGGCACTGGATCGGGGGCCAGCAGACGCCAGGAAGCTCGCGCCGAGTCGGCCCGGTCTATGACCCGGCGACCGGCGAGCAGACCGGGACCGTCAGTTACGCATCAGGCGCCGACGTTGATACGGCTGTGGCCAGCGCGGTCGCGGCGTTCCCCGGCTGGCGGGACGTGCCGCTCACGCGCCGGAGCGAGATCTTGTTCGCCATGCGGGACCTGGTCCGGGATCACACCAGGCAGCTCGCGGAGATCATCACCAGCGAGAACGGCAAGGTTCTTGGCGATGCCGAAGGTGAGGTGCTGCGCGGCCTGGAGAACCTGGAGTTCGCCTGCGGCATCCCCAGCCAGCTGAAGGGCGAGCACTCCGCGGGCGTCTCGCATCAGGTGGACGTGCACTCGACCCGCAGCCCGCTGGGAGTGGCGGCGGGCATTACGCCGTTCAACTTCCCCGCCATGGTGCCGATGTGGATGTTCGCCAACGCCATCGCCTGCGGTAACTGCTTTGTGCTGAAGCCGTCAGAGAAGACCCCGTCAGCCTCGATGCTGCTGGCGGAGTTGTGGCAGCAGGCCGGCCTGCCGGACGGAGTGTTCAGCGTCGTGCACGGGGACCGCGAGGCGGTGGACCTGCTGCTCGCGCACCCGGATGTGGCCGCTGTCTCCTTTGTCGGGTCGACCCCGGTGGCGCGGCACGTGTACGCGACCGCGAGCAGCCATGGCAAGCGCGTGCAGGCGCTGGGCGGAGCGAAGAACCACATGATCGTGCTGCCCGATGCGGACATCGACATGGCGGCGGACGCCGCCGTGTCGGCCGGCTATGGCGCGAGCGGCGAGCGTTGCATGGCCGTGTCGGTCGTGGTGCCCGTCGGCGAGGTGGCCGATCCGCTAGTGGACGCCATCGCCGCCCGGCTCGGCAAGATCAAGGTCGGGGCGGGCGCCGAACCGGGGACCGAGATGGGCCCGCTAGTGACCAGGGCACACCGGGACCGCGTCGCCGGGTACCTGGACGGCGCCGCAGCCGATGGCGCCGTCATCGTGGCTGACGGCCGCGACCTGGTCAGCCCGGCGGGCGGGTTCTTCCTCGGCCCCTGCCTGGTCGACTGCGTCCGGCCGGACATGCCGGTCTATCAGGACGAGGTATTCGGGCCGGTGCTGTCGGTACTGCGGGCGGGAACCTACCAGGAGGCAGTCGAGGTGGTGAACGCCAACAGGTACGGCAATGGTGTCGCCATCTTCACCAGGGACGGCGGCGCCGCCAGCCGGTTCTGTGACCAGGTCGACGTCGGAATGATCGGCGTGAACGTGCCGATTCCGGTGCCGGTGGCGTTCTATTCCTTCGGCGGCTGGAAGGACTCGCTGTTCGGGGACCTGAGCATGTACGGGCCGGACGGAGTGCGGTTCTACACCCGCGGCAAGGTCGTGACCACCCGCTGGCCAGATCCTTCCACCAGCAGCGTCGACCTCGGTTTCCCGAGGACACGTTGACCACTATCGTGCTGCTCGGCACCCTCGACACGAAGGGCACTGAATACGACTACCTGCGCGAGCGCGTACTTGCCCTAGGTGCGCAGACGATCCTGATCGATGTCGGCACCGGAGGCCCGCCGGCAATCCCGGCCGACATCAGTGCCGCCCAGGTTGCCATGGCGGCCGGGGAGCGGCTCGCGGACCTGACCGAGCGCGGCGAGGCTGTGACGGCGATGAGCCGGGGAGCAGTGGTGATCTGCCGCCGGCTGCTCAGCGAAGGCCGGCTGGATGGTGTAGTCGCACTCGGCGGCTCTGGCGGCACCTATATCGCCACCAGCGTCATGCGGGCGTTGCCGGTCGGCCTGCCGAAGGTGATGGTGTCCACCATGGCCTCGGGTGATGTATCGCAGTACACCGGCGCCAGCGATATCTCCATGACCTATTCGATCGTGGACATCGCGGGCCTGAATTCGATCCTGGCGCGGCTCATCGCGAACGCCGCAGCATCGGTCGTCGCGTCCGCTCAGGTGCAGATGCCGGAGCAGCCGGCCCGGCCGACCATCGCCGCGAGCATGTTCGGTATCACCACGCCCTGTGTGACACGGGCCCGCGCGCGCCTGGCCGACCTGGGCTATGACGTACTTGTCTTCCACGCCAACGGCACCGGCGGACGCTCGCTGGAGGCAATGGCCGCCAGCGGGTCACTGGCCGGGGTTCTCGACCTGACCACCACCGAGCTGGCCGATGAGCTGGCAGGAGGGGTGTTCTCGGCCGGCCCCGGCCGACTTGACGCCGCAGCCCAGGCTGGCCTGCCGCAGGTCGTCTCGGTTGGCGCACTCGACGTCATCGATTTCGGCCCGCCCGACACGCTGCCGGCGAGCATGCTCGGCCGGAACATCTGCTTGCACAACCCGGCCGTCACCCTGGTCCGGACAACTCCCGAGGAATGCCGCGTGCTGGGCCGCCTGATTGGCCGCAAGCTCTCAGCCGCCCGCGGTCCGGCAGTGGTTTTCATACCGCTGCGTGGACTGTCTGCGCTGTCGGTTAAGGGCGGTCAGTTTTACGATCCCGACGCGGACCAGGCGCTCATCGATGGACTGCGCGAGACGCTGCGCCCATCTGTCGAGGTCAATGAGCTCGACCTGGAGATCAACGATGAAGCCTTCGCGCTGGCGACCGCCGACCGGCTGCACGAACTCATTCAGCAGGTGACGGCATGAACCGGCAGGACGCACTGGGCATGTTGCGGGCACGGGTGGCCGCCAGCCAGCCAGTCATCGGCGCTGGTGCCGGAACCGGCCTGTCGGCAAAGTGCGCCGAGGCTGGCGGGGCTGACCTGCTGACCGTATTCAGCTCGGGCCGCTACCGGATGGCGGGTCGCGGTTCACTGGCCTGCCTCATGCCGTACGGCGACGCGAACGCCATCGTGCTGGAGATGGCCGCCGAAGTACTTCCGGTCGTCCGGCACACGCCGGTGCTCGCCGGGGTTTGCGGCACGGATCCGTTCCGGCAGATGCCGCTGTTCCTCACCGAGCTTAAAGGGCTTGGCTTTTGCGGAGTCCAGAACCATCCCACCGTCGGCCTGATCGACGGGTTGTTCCGGGCCAACCTGGAGGCCACCGGCATGGGCTTCGGCCTGGAGATCGCGATGATTCGCCAGGCGCATGAACTCGACCTGCTGACCTGCCCGTTTGTCTTCGATCCCGAGCAGGCCAGGCTGATGGCGGAAGCCGGAGCCGATCTGGTCGTCGCGCACGCCGGCCTGACCGTCGGCGGCATGGTCGGTGCCCGGACGGCCCGCAAGCTTGACGAGACCGCCGAACTTGTCCGCGCGATCGGCGGCGCAGCCAGCGCAGTCAATCCCGACATCCTGGTGCTCTGCCATGGCGGCCCGATGGCCGCTCCCGGCGATGTCGCCGCCGTGCTGGGGCAGGCCCCCGGCATTGCCGGCTACTTCGGTGGCTCGTCGACTGAGCGCCTGCCGTCCGAATTGGCCATCACTGAGGCCATGCGCAGCTTCAAGGCGATTCGGCCGGCCAGGGCGGGATAGCGGGGTCAGAGCACGACGAGGCTGATCGGCCGATGTCCACCATGCACCAGGAACCCATGATGAATGACGCCCGCCCTACGAGCGCAGGGCCGGCTGAGACGCCGGCCGGCAAGGTCTTAAGATCAAGGCGATGCGGCGCGAGTCCTCCACTGTGGTTGCCCTGGTCGGCGGCGTAGACGACGGGCTCGTAGCCGGGCTGGCCCGATCGCCTAACGTCGCAGTGGCCCGCCCCGCGGCTACCGAGGCGGACGCGCACTCCAGCGACGGCGACAACCAGAAGGCCGCGACCGCGCGCCCCGGCTGGGAGCTTGGCGCACTGGCGATGCGGCAGGCGGCGCGGCTGCGTGCAACATACGTGGTGGTGCCGGTTGATCCGCTCGCTGACGTGGCTGCAGAGTGGCGTGCAATGTGGAACATGTCTGGCGAACTGCCCGGCGCGGCCGGCTTCGAGGCACGTGCCGCTGCCGCCCTTACTGCCTGGCGGGACAAGCAGTTCGAACTGCCCGATTACTACATCGTGGTAGCACCGGCCGCGGCGAGCGGCACCGGCCCGGACTTTTACCTGGGTCCGCTGCGCGGCCTGCGCCCGCACCGGATTGCCGTTGCCGGTGTCGCGGACGGCCCGGGCAGTGCGGAACCCATCGCGGACGCGCTGAGATCTCTGCAGCACGGCCCGTGGTGGCCGCCCCTAGACGAATTGCTCGACGCCGCCCGCCGCTTCTACGCCGGCGGCCTCACCGAGACGCAGCTATCGACGATCTAGCCCATCTCCGGGAACGATGATCGCAGCACCGCCGCCGCGATGGCTGGCTATGCCGGATTCAGCGCCGCAATCCGCCCCATGACCATCGCGGGATGCTCATGCCCGCGGGCACGTCGTCGGCGGAATCGTGATACTGCGACATGGTCGTCGTGGTAGCCCAGGCGAAGTAGTCATGCAGTACCTGGCGGACCGGATCGGCCGCCGCGATCCCGACGTCCTGCATCGCCTGGTCGAAACAGTCGATCGCCCGGCGGTCCATCTCCTCGTGCGGGCCGTTGCCGCTGTGGATCCGGACAACCGAGGTCTCGTCTCCGTAGGTACCCGAATAAGCAGCTGGGCCGCCGAGGGCCTCGGCCCAGTACGCGGCGAGCCGCTCGCTGTGCTGCGGATGGAATCCGTGGCTGAAGGCGTGGCTGACAATCTCGTCGTCCATCACCCTGGAGTGCCACGCCTCGGCCAGGCGGAGCAGCCCTTCGCCGCCGCCTGCGGCCTCATACACGGTTGGCATGTCCCCAAGAATGCCACGGCTCAGCCACGCCGGCTCGGCCCTGGTCCGGCGCACGTTCGAGCGTGAGGTTGCATTGACGCGACCGTATTCAAGTGTTAGCTTGATAAAGGCCGAACTTGAATAAGAACGGAACGGCACGCCGACATGGCGAGGACACAAGCGCAGAACCAGCTCGACCGGGCGTTCGGAGCGCTCGCCGACCCGGTGCGGCGTGCGATCATCGCCAGGCTGAGCACCGGCCCGGCCACCGTCAGCGAACTGGCCGAACCGTTCGCCATGACAGTCCAGGCGGTGTCACAGCACATCCAGGTGCTCGAGCAGGCCGGGCTGGTGACGAGGACCCGGGAGGCCCAGCGCCGTCCGGTACACCTCGACCCCGCCGCACTGGAATCGGTAACCGCCTGGATTGATGGCTACCGCCTGCAGGCTGAGCGCGCCTACCGCCGCTTGGACGCAGTACTCGAAACGCTCAAGGAGAAGCCGCAATGAGTTCACGTCCGACACAAATCGATGCGCCGACGGGCACACCGTTCCTCGACGTGTGCCGCGAGTTCGACGCTCCGCCGGACCTGGTCTTCCGGGCAGCCACGGACCCGGACCTCGTTCCCCAATGGCTCGGCCCGCGTGAGATGCTCACGCACATCATCCAGTTCGACGCCCGCACCGGCGGCAGTTACCGCTACGCGAACATAGGTACCGCCGGCGAAGAGTACATCTTCCGCGGCGTCTTCCACACCGTGACGCCCAGCGCCGTGATGATCCAAACTTTCGAGTTCGAGGACGAGCCCGGCAACGTCAGCCTCGAGGCCAGAACCTTCGAGGACGTCGGCGACGGGCGTACGCTGATGCGCCAGCATACGGTGTTCCCCACGGTTGCCGCCCGCGATCAGGCCCTCGCCAGCGGCATGCGGGATGGCATCACCGACTCAATGGACCGGCTCGGCGAACTGCTGGAGAGGTCACCGCAATGGCAAAGGTAATCGCCGCGGCCGCGATGTCGCTGGACGGCTTCATCGCCGACAATTCCGATGCAGTCGGCCCGCTATTCGACTGGTACAACAACGGCGATGTCGAGATCACCGGGGCCGACCCCGACCGCGTCTTCCGGGTCACCTCGGCAACCGCTGACTACCTGCGGTCTACCTGGACCAACATCGGCGCAGCCGTCATCGGCCGGCGCCTGTTCGACCTAACCAATGGCTGGAACGGCCGCCCGGCCGTCGGCGACGCGGTCTTCGTTGTCACCCACAAAGCGCCCGACGACTGGCCTTACCCGGACGCGCCGTTCACTTTCGTCACCGACGGGTTGCCGAGCGCGATAGCGCAGGCGAAGGCCTTCAGCGGAGACCGGAACGTGTCCCTGACCGCAGGCAGCCTGACTGGTCAGGCAATCGCCGCCGGCCTAGTTGACGAACTGGCGGTCGCGCTAACGCCGGTCGTCCTCGGCTCGGGTATCCGGTTCTTCGGCGACTACGGCCCGTCCGCCGTCCTGCTGGACAACCCGTGGGTCG
>JBKQTJ010000020.1:0-8656 GCA_052143255.1 Streptosporangiaceae bacterium
ACCAGCGTTCCGAATGGGACGCCGGCCGCCGTTTCGACTTCGAGAACCCCGAATACCGCTGATCAGCGGTCAGTTTCCCCGGCCCGGAGTCATTCCGCTGTGCCGCGGATCGCGGCGTCGGGGATGACCTGCGATCTGGCCTGGCGTCCGCCGGCGGCCAGGCCACCATCGCCGACCTCGCCAACTTCGCCACCGGCGGCGCCACCCTCCTCGTCGCCGATGACTGAGCATCCAGAGGGTGAGATGAGCGACCTGGCCTGGAGCTCAGGCGAACTGGACCTGGATGCCTATTTGGAGCGCACGGGCTACCGTGGCCCGCTGGAACCGACGGCGGCCACGCTGCGGGAACTGCATCGCCATTATGTCCAGGCCATCCCGTTCGAAGGGCGCCGGCCCGTCGGCCCAGGTGAGCGGGGATTACGACGGCCCGGTCCCTGGTGGCGGGGCCGGGAAAATCGTTTGGCTGGGGCGCGGGTCTAAGTAACTGACGGATGAGAGAGAGGAACTGATAATGCGTAAGGCCCGTGCCGTTCCCAGGGCAGACGCTGCTCGCGAGATCCGCAAGCCAGACGAGCAGTGGCGCCGGGAACTGACTCCGCTGCAGTACAGCGTCCTGCGTCAGGCTCACACCGAGCGGCCGTTCACCGGTGCGTACGTCCACAACCACCAGGACGGCGTCTACCGGTGCGCCGGCTGCGGCGGCAACCTGTTCGGCGCGGACGCCAAGTTCGATTCGGGCACGGGGTGGCCTAGCTTCTCCGAGCCTGCGGTCGCCGAGGCGGTCGAACTGCGTCCGGACAACAGCCTGTTCATGCGCCGCACTGAGGTCGTCTGCCGTCGCTGCGGCGGTCACCTCGGTCACGTCTTCCACGACGGGCCTACCGAGACCGGCGACCGGTATTGCATCAACTCCTGCTCGCTGGCTTTCGAGTCCGCGACGGCGAGCCAGGAGCAGGGCGGCGGCGAGGCTGCGGAGCCCGGCCCGGCTCGCGGCTGACCATCGCGGCCGGCTCGCCTCAGGGGTGGTCTACTACCGTGAGTGCGGTAGTCCCAGCCCTGAGCCGCGAGGGGAGACGTGATGGGCATGCCCGGCCGTGTCGATGACCACCAGTGGTCGCAGCAGCATCTTTCGCACTATGTCGAGGGAGAGCTGCGCCCGCGCGCCCGCCGCCGCCTTGACCGCCACGCACGGGAGTGCGTGGATTGCGGGCGCGGCATCCGCGCGATGCGCGCTCTTGTGCATGCGGTCCAGGGCCTGGACGGAATCGCGGGCGTTCGCGCGCCCGCGACGATCTTCGACCGGGTCCGGCTGGCCGGGGCCGGCGGCTCACCCTCGTCCCAGAACACCTGATGCCGCCGCCGCCCGGCAAGCGTGCCCCCGATCCCGCAGAAACAGAGGCAAGCCTGCTCGCCCGTGCCCAGGCCGGGGACGTCAGTGCCTTTGAGCACCTGTCGGGCGCCTACGCCGACCGCCTGTTCATGCTGCTGCGGCGGCTGCTGGGCGACCGCAGCGAAGCCGAGGACGTGGCCCAGGAGGTTATGCTGCGCGCCTGGCAGGGCATCGCCCGCTTCCAGGGCCAGTCCAGCTACTTCACCTGGCTTTACCGGATCGCGGTCAACGAGGCCAGCCGCGCGCTGGAGAAGAAAGCCCGCCAGCCGGCGGCCGCCTCGATCGGGGCGTACGAACTGCAGCTGCCCGCTTCCCCCGCTCATGACCCATCCTGGCAGGCCGAGAACAGCGAACTGCGCCGGGCCCTGGGCCACGCCCTGGCCCAACTGCCGCCCGCGCTGCGGACCGCCATCGTGCTGCGCGATGTCGAGGGGCTCTCCACGCAACAGGCCGCTGAGATCGCCGGCGTCAGCCAGGCCGCTTTCAAGAGCCGGCTGCACCAGGCACGGCTGCGCGTCAGGGCCGCCATCGGCGACCAGACCCTAGTCACGACCGGAGGATGACACAGCCAGCCAAACCGCCGTAACACAGCCCATGCGCAAGGAGCACGCGCCCGGATTCAGAATCGATCCCGGTCACCACGCCGCCTATCCAGGACTCGCAGATCTGGGCTGACGCCGCAAGCAGGCAGCCGAACCAGATCGCCCGGCACGCCTACCCGCCGATCTCGCCCACTGCTTTCGTGGTCACGCTGCGCGATCGGTTCCTGGCTCGGTTTGGGGTGTACCGAGCGGTTTGGCGCAGGTGATGCCGCGCTGTCAGTCCGGGTGCCTGGCGGCCGGGCCTGGGGTTAGGCGGTGTGGCCGTAGAAGAGTTTCTGGGTGAGCTCGGTCTGCTTCATGCCCGGGCGTTCGCCATAGGTCAGCACCGACGCCGCCAGTCCTGGTAGCTTCGGGCCGGGCGGCATGGCCGCCGGGCAACGTCCCGGTGGTGACCGGACGCGGGAACAAACCGTCCGGCCGGCAGCGGACCGCTAGCGATCCTGGCCAGGGATCGCCGCCGTCCGCTCACGTTCGATGAGCACCCGGCGCAGGATCTTTCCCGAGGGCGACTTCGGGATCTCCTCGACGATCTCGACGGCGCGCAGCTTCTTGTCCGGGGCCACGCGCCCGGCGACGAACCGGGTCACTTCCTCAGCCGTGATCGGCCCGCTGGGCACGACGAACGCTTTCGGCACCTCGTCGGCCTCCGAAGCCGTGATCAATGCCAGGAGGACCTACCACTGCGGCCTGAACGCCGCCGGGTAGCGCGACCTGGCCAAGGTTGACGAGGATGGCTATTTCTGTATCGTCGACAGGAAGCAGGATTTGATCATCGCGGCGGGTTATGCCTATCCGCGCGAGGTTGAGGAGGTCCTGTACGAGCACCCGGCGGGAGCGAAGGTCACTGTGATCGGTCTCCCGCATAACGAGCTCGGCGAGGAGGTCGTGCCGCTGTGGTGCTCAAGCCGGGCGTGACCGGCACGCCCGGCCGAACTGCGTGCACTCGCGAGGGAGCAGATGGCGCCGTACAAGTACCCGTGGCGTGTGTGGCTCGTGCCTGGTTTGCCTACGGGCCCCACCGGCAGGATCCTGCGCCGGGAAGGACAGCCGCCAGAGGACCTCCGTTGAGCGCGCATCAGGAAGAACGTGGCCGACAGGTCGGCGAGCGTGAGGCACGCCAGGTAGCGGAGGAAGCCCGGGAGGCCGGGTGGCTTCAGCCCAGCTTCGGTAAGCAGCTGTTCCTCGGTGACTTCCGGCTGGACCTGATCCATCCGCATCCGCGCCCCAGCGAGGAGTCCAGCCGCCGTGGCGAGGAGTTCTCCGCTCGGTTGCG
This sequence comes from Streptosporangiaceae bacterium, assembly GCA_052143255.1. GTDB lineage: Bacteria > Actinomycetota > Actinomycetes > Streptosporangiales > Streptosporangiaceae > JAJYUU01. The sequence continues at coordinate 3,266 of JBKQTJ010000020.1, forward strand.
GGAGTTCTGCGAGGCCTCGGTGAACGGCGCGCTCATCGAGCGCGATGCCCGGATACCCGATGAGGTGGTCAGGGGCCTAGCCGCCGTGGGCGCGTTCGGGATGAAAATCGCGCCGGAATTCGGGGGGCTTGGCCTCAGCAACCTGTACTACAACCGGGCGCTAGTGATCGTCGGCTCCGCCTCCCCGGTGCTGGCCGCGCTCTTGTCGGCGCACCAGTCGATTGGTGTGCCGCAGCCGGTTGCAATGTTCGGGACCGATGAGCAGAAGCAGCGTTACCTGCCACGCTGCGCGCGAGGCGAGATCAGCGCGTTCTTGCTCACCGAGCCCGATGTCGGCTCCGATCCAGCCCGGCTGAACACGACGGCGACACCGTCGGCTGACGGTTCGGAGTATGTGCTGAACGGGGTCAAGCTCTGGACGACGAACGGAGTGGTCGCTGACCTGCTGGTGGTGATGGCCCGGGTGCCGCCGGGTGACGGTCACCGCGGCGGGATCACCGCGTTCGTCGTGGAGGCCGCCGCGGCCGGAATCACCGTCGAGCGGCGGAATGCGTTCATGGGCCTGCGCGGCCTGGAAAACGGGGTGACTAGGTTCCACGAGGTCCGGGTTCCGGCCGCGAGCCGCGTCGGCGGGGAGGGCCAGGGACTGAAGATCGCCTTGACGACGTTGAACACGGGCAGGCTGGCGGTGCCCGCTAGCTGTGCCGCGGCCGGGAAGCTGGCGTTGAAGATCGCCAGGGAGTGGTCCCGGGAACGGGTGCAGTGGGGGCGGCCAGTTGGCGAGCACGAGGCGGTGGCCAAGAAGGTCTCGTTTATCGCCGCCACCACTTATGCGATGGAGGCGGTGCTCGAGCTGTCCAGCCAGCTCGCGGATGATCACCGCAACGATATCCGCATCGAGGCGTCGCTCGCCAAGCTGTACTGTTCGGAAATGGCCAGCAAGATCGCGGATGAGCTGGTGCAGATCCGCGGTGGCCGCGGTTATGAGACGGCCGCGTCCCTCGCCGCGCGCGGCGAGCGTGGCGTGCCCGCTGAACAGCTGCTGCGGGATATGCGCATCAACCGGATCTTCGAGGGATCCTCGGAGATCATGCGGCTGTTCATCGCGCGCGAGGCGACCGACGCTCACCTGTCCGCGGCCGGCGAGCTGATCGATCCGCGGCTGCCGACTCGGCAGCGCGCCCGCGCCGCGTCGAAGGCTGGAGAGTTCTACGCCAAGTGGCTGCCCACGCTGATGACGGGCGAAGGGCAGAAGCCAGGGTCGTTCAGCGAGTTCGGCCAGCTCGCGCCGCACCTGCGGTACGTGGAGCGGTCGAGCAGGAAACTGGCCCGGTCGACGTTTTACGCGATGGCCCGCTGGCAGGGCCGGCTGGAGCGCAAGCAGGGCTTCCTCGGCCGGATCGTGGACATCGGCGCCGAACTCTTCGCCATCAGCGCCACGTGCGTCCGGGCGCAAATGGACCGGACCGATGGCGTCGGAACCGAGCGCGGCGCGACCGCGCACGAACTCGCCGACCTGTTCTGCACCCAGGCCCGGCTGCGCGCCGAGGAACTGTTCGGTCAGCTGTGGAACAACAGCGACGCCGCCGACTCCAAGACAGCGAGGCGCATCCTCGGTGGCAGCTACACCTGGCTGGAAGACGGCGTCATCGACCCGTCGATACCAGGACCCTGGATCGCCCACGTTGAGCTCGGGCCCTCCGAAGCGGTAAATGTTCACCGCACCATCGGTTAACGCCCATAAAGCGTGCCGCAGCCTGTGATGCGTACGGCTGCGCAGCTGCCACCGCGCGCACAGAGGCTTCGTTATCTCTAGCTCGCTCCGGGGTATTCGAGACGTAGTTGACGAGGGTGTTTTGGGCGCGTTCCGGAAGTGGGCGGACACGTTATCCTGAAGCGCTGTACACGACGCAGAGCCCCTTGTCGATGCTGCTTTCGCCGCTCCGGAAGCCATGCGGCCTTCGTCAGGTACATGTCCGCAACGCAGAGGCGCAATGCTGTCAGGGCTTCTCGAAGGTCGACTAGAGACCTTCGTTAGGGACGTTGAGCCCGGTCGGCTTATTCAGCTGCCGACTCGTTCATACGGATTGATCTGTGTAGCGGATGGATTACGGGGTCTGTTCGCGGCGGTCGAGCACCTCGTAGTGCGCCGAGCGCCGGTCGAAGTCGGTGAGCACCGCCTGCGCCCGCGCTGGCACGTGCGCAGCCTCGTAGTCCTCGCCCATGAAGCCACGCACGTCGTCGAGAGAGTCGAACCACATCAAGGTCATGAACTCAACGTCCTGGTCTCGCTTGCGCCGGACCAGGTCGATGGAGCGGAACCCTGGAATGCGCCGCGCTTCGATGCCAGGGATGACTTCCCCGCGCACGATGTGCTCGTATGCATCGGCGTTGTCCTTCGTCGTCCAGCCTCGCCACAGACGGCAGATCATGAACCCAGAGCTTATGCGCCTGCCCGTTCACGCGGCGATGCGGATGACACCCCTGAACCGCGCAGCATGCGCGCTGTGATTGCCGACAGCCTGAGATGCACGCGATAGCCGCCGATATGGACGCCGACCCGGCCCTGACCCGGCGTTCATCGCTCGGGTATGACGCCGGCCGCGTCCAGAGCCTTCCTGGCAGCTTTTGACCGGCTCTACAGCATCCACAATGCTACGTCAAGCAGCCGGAGCACGCTTGCTGTTCCAGCCTGCTGCGGCCGAGGTGCCTTGATGGTATGCCGGAGCCAGTCGTCCTGGAGGCAGTACCGAAGCGCCTGACACCACGTCTCCCCCTTTGCCCCGACCCTGCCGACGATGATCGAGTCGGTGATCGAGGTTCCCCTGAAACTGTGGAGACTCTGGTAAGGCGGATCTTGTTTTGGCCTCGGTTCTCCGTTGCCCTATGAAAACGCCGGAGCGCAGGCGCTGTCCAGGTGGAGGCCCCCGCAGGCGGGCCGGAAGGCCTGCCGAGAAGGAATGACCTGGACTTCGCCGAGCACTGGCGCATCATCGGGGGAAGCAGAAGCGGGGGCATGTCAGGCTGCCTCTTGAGCGGCCAGCATCTGCTCGTAGGCGGCGCGGGACATCATCTGGCAGGCCGAGTGCCGCCGTGAACGCGAGCAGCAGGCCGAGCGGAACCGGCTCGGGAGCCAGGCAGGACATTAGCCGCAGCAGCCCGGCGGCTTCCGGGGCGTCTTTGTCCAGCCGGGACAGCGCTGGCCCCAGCGTCGCAGCGGCGCTCGGAGGCCCGAACTCTGCGATGAGGTCCGCCAGCGCTGGCACCGCGTCCGACCACGACAGCTCGACCCGGTCGGGGCCATGCGACCGAGCGCCAGCAGCACCAGCAACGGCTTGTGCGGAGACCGCTGCCCATTGAGCCCGGTGCTGGCGCAATGCCGCGAAACGGCCGAGGACCCTCTTGGCCATCCCGTCTGCTTCCGAGGTCACCACCAAAGCCTGACACAGATCGGGGCAGATATTTACTGCGCAAGCGGCGGGGTCCGTGCGCCGCCTCGGCTGAGGGTAGAACAGACCGACGGCGGCAAATGAGGATGACGGGCGGCGGACGAAAAATCGGTTCGCTGAGATTGCGACTGGCTAATCTGGCTGCCAGCTTGTGCGCGACCGCGCACGTGAGGTTCCGTCGGGGCGGGCAGCACCGTGGAGGTGGATGCCGCCGCCTGCACCTGCCTCCCGGACCTGGCTCTTGCGCGGCAGGTCAAACTGACCAATCATTTCAGTTCGAGCGGCGGGCCGGGAAGCATCTCGAAGGCCTGACTGCCATGAGCACGCCGCAGGAAGGTGGATGCGCTGTGAACTCTCAGGCAAGGACAGTGCCGGCTGCGACGTCCAGCACGTTGTACTTCGGCCCGTGGTACCGGAAGTCGCCGTTCTTCGAGGCAACGCTGCGATGGGGCTGCAAGGCCTACGACGTGTACAACCACATGTACCTGCCCGCTTACTACGACGACCTCACGGCGGAGTACTGGGCGCTGGTGAACGACGTCACGCTGTGGGATGTCGGCGTGGAACGGGTAGTTGAGATCAGCGGGCCTGACGGCTTCGAGCTCGCGAACAGGCTCACGTGCCGGGACCTGGCCAGATGCGCGCCCGGGCAGGGCAAGTACGCGCCGATCATCGCCCCTGATGGCGGCATCGTGAATGACCCCGTGCTGCTGCGGCGGGATGTGAACACCTTCTGGCTGTGCCTGGCCGACGGAGACGCCCACCTGTACGCGATGGGGCTCGCGCAGGGGTGGGGACTGAATGCCACGGTGTCACTGCCCGAGGCTTATCCGGTGCAGGTTCAGGGCCCGAAGGCGAAAGACCTGATGCGGGAGCTTCTCGGTGATGCCATCCTCAGCCTGAAGTATTACTGGACCATGAGCGCGGTCATTGCCGGCATCCCGGTGATAGTCAGCCGCACAGGCTGGACCGGCGAGATCGGGTACGAGGTATTCCTCACCGATCCCGCCAGGGGCGACCAGCTCTGGGAGACGATCATGGAAGCGGGCGCGCCCTACGGCATCAGGCCGATCGCCCCATGCGAGGCGCGGCGCATCGAGGCCGACATCTTCAACTACAACTCCGACTTCACCCTGGAGAACAACCCGTTCGAGATAATGGGGCTCGAACGGCTGGTCGAGGAACAGGACGCCGACTACGTCGGGAAGGCTGCTCTCGAGCGCATCCGCGAGCGAGGCGTCAGGCGCAAGCTCGTCGGCATCGAGGCGCCCGGCGATCCGTCGTTCTTCGAGATCACCGATGCGCGTCCCGCTCTGGCTGGTGGGCAGCGCGTGGGCCGCGTCACCGACCTTGTATGGTCGCCGCGCCTCCAGCGCAACATCGGATACGTATGGGTCCCGGCCGAACTCGCAGACCCAGGCAACGATCTCGACATCGAATGGCAGAACGGACAAAGAACCCCCGCGAAGACCGCGGCGATCCCGTTCATCGACCCCGCGAAGACCAGGCCTGTCGCCTAGCCAGGCCCGTACGCGGCGCACGAGCCCGCCGATAACTCGCCTTGCCAAATGCCACCTGCGGCACGACCCATCGAGGGTCATGCAAAGACACGCCGTCGGCGGCAGATCCGTACGTTCACGCTTAGCGCGATGACGCATAAACATACGGTCTGGACTGCTTGCCGCACTGCCTTCGTGCCGCACTGCCTTCGTCGGCGCGCTGACTGCGCGGGCGGGGTCCTGATAACCGCGCGCCGAGCCGCCGTTCTGCTCGGTTGCGAGAGCTTCGATGTCCACCCGCTGGGCCGCGCAGAAAGGGCCGATAGGGACTCGACGGTTCAGCGCTGTCGTCAATGGTGATCATGGGACTCGGGTCGCGCGATGAGAGATGAGCAGGTGTCGCCCTGAGCTCAGCTTCCCAGCGGCGCTCGCCGAAGCCGCCG
>JBKQTJ010000021.1:0-45046 GCA_052143255.1 Streptosporangiaceae bacterium
GTCATCGAGCGCGCGCTGGCCAGGGAGTTCCGGCGCCAGATCGCCGCCAGGGACGCCGCCATCTTGGCAGGTTCGGGGCCGGACGCTGATATGGACAGCCTCGCTGACTACGCGGCTGGCGGCGCCGTGGATGTCGAGTAGTGCGACCTATTCACGCCGCGCAGCTGGACAAGGCGCGCCAGGTCCTGGTCCTGACCAGGGAGGTCGTCCGGCCGTATGTGGCCCGGGTGACGGTAGCGCCGATCACGACAACGGCCCGAGGCCTCTCGACCGAAGTCCCGGTCGGACGGGCCAACGGGCTGGACCACGAGTGCGTTGTCAGCTGCGACAACATCGTCACGGTTCCGAAGACCGCGCTAGGCCGCCAGATCGGCTACCTGCTCCCAGCCCAGGAGGCAGCTCTGGCAGCGGCCATCCAGGCTGCCTTTGACCTCGACTAGCTGGCCCGCCAGCGAGTCAGCCGGGTAAGCCGGCGAACAGGCCAGGGACTCTATATTCCGCATATCGTTCACTTCGGGCTATCCCGCCCTCGGCGATCGCAGAATGCCAAGTTCACCGGATGCAACGATCGGGCCCTGCGCGGTGGTCTGTGCGGATGAAGGGGGTGGCCATGGACGCCACGGCTGACGCCGAATTCAGCGACTTCATGCATGGTCGCTGGTCCCAGCTGGTCCGCCTTGGCTACGGCCTGACCGGTGATCTCCAGCATGCCGAGGACCTGGCGCAGACCGCGTTCGCGCGGGCTTACGCGTCGTGGTCCAGGGTGCGGAAGGCCGATAACCCGGACGCTTACTTGCGGCGCATCGTGGTGAACGCGAACCGGAACCGGTTCCGCAAGCTCCGCGTGGGCGAGGTCCTGACCGAGGCGGTGCCCGAGCTGGGCCAGGCCGCCGACAGCCCGGACCAGCGCCACGATCGCGACGCCCTGGTGGCAGCGCTGATGCAGTTGCCGTACGGGCAGCGGGCGGCAGTCGTGCTGCGCTACTGGATGGACATGACCGAGACCGAATCTGCCGCTGTACTTGGCTGCTCGGTCGGCAATGTGAAGAGCCAGGCCTCTCGTGCGCTGGCAAAGCTCCGGGCCAACTCCTCGCTGCTAGAAGGGGGACTGCTGTGAGCATTCAGGACGAGCGCGACTTGCGCGATCGGCTCACCGGCTTGCTTGACAGCCTCGACCCGAGCCCGGCTCCAGTGGCGCGAGTGATGAGCCGAGGCAAGGGGATCCGCATGCGCAGATGGATTTCGGTGGCGGCCGGACTCGCAGTGATAGCGGCGGGGGCATCCTTGCTACCGGGATTCTTGCAGCAGACTCCGCTTCCGTCCGCTCCGATGCACTACAAGGTCACAGTGCAGCCACTCGGAAAGCATGCGCGGGGCGGGGTGATCGCAGCGGGCGTCACCGATGGCAAGCACTGGAGAGTGGTCCTGTCCGGCTCCCACGGCACCGTGATGACAACCGTCAAAGGCATGCCGCTCATGGGCGGGGGCAGTCAAGGCCCGGTGGCTACAGGCTGGCCTGCTGCGTTCGAGTCGGAGAGCGGTGGACCAGGCACTGGCGCCGCCATCATTAGCAGCATAGTCAGCCGAACGGTGACGAGCATCGGCATCAGCCTGCCGGACGGTGAGGTGCTCAGCCTTAAGCCTGTCAGCTGGGGCGGCCACCGCTGGGTCGCGGTAGTGCTGCCGTCTGGCGTCCGGATAGTAAGGGCCACGGCCTACTCCGGTGGCAGGGAGCTCGCTTATTCGGTGCCGTTCGGTGACGTCGGGCTGAATGTTTGGTGGCTTCCTGGTCAGGTCGGCCCTGCCAGGCTGACGAGGACGATCGGGTCTGGTGTGGTCGACGGTGTGTCCTGGGTCGCGAGAGCCAACATCGGGCCGTGGGGCTATTGCTATACCTATGCCAGCGGCAACGTCTGCATCGATAGCCGGACCAACCCGCAGGTGGCACCGGCTGGCCACCTGGTTTCCTACCTGACATGCGGCCCGCTCGATAGCGGTGACGGCCAGTCGACGGGCGCATCATCGGGGATAGCCACTGCGGCGCTGAGTGTGCGCAAGGTGGTGCTGAAGTTCGCTGACGGCACTACCGAGTCGTTCCCGGCGATCGAGATCAATGGCAGCCGGGTGTTTGGCTACGCGATTCCCAGCCATCGCAAACTTGAGCAGGCGCTGGCGTACGGTCAGGGTGGCGTCCTGCTCGGCTCGACCCCGGTCGCGGGCTGGAAGTGCTAACTACCGCCCTGAATGTGCTTGGCTAGCAGGATGGCTAGAGACGCGTTTTGCGATCGGGTACGTAGCGGCGACACCGTCTACGGCGGATGGGTAGCAGCGGCCGGGCCGCTCACGGCTGCCGCGCTGGCCGCGGCCGGGCTTGACTACGTCGTCATTGACCTCCAGCACGGCGGCGCCACCGAGCACGATCTGCCGGGCATGACCGCCGCGATCCGGCTGGCCGGGGCGGCGCCGCTCGGGCGCGTCCGGCACGCGCATCCAGCCGACATCGGCCGCGCGCTCGACCTTGGCTGCGCCGGCGTCATCGTGCCGAACGTCGAGTCTGCGGACCAGGCCGCCGCGGTGGCGGGCGCATGCCGTTACCCGCCGGCTGGCTACCGTTCGGCCGGCGGGGTCATGGCTGGTCATCAGCAGCCGCTGTGCATCGTCATGGTCGAGTCGGCGCAGGCCATGGCTGACTTGCCGGCCACCCTCAAGCTGCCCGGCGTGGACGGCATTTACGTGGGCCCGCGAGACCTGTCCTTCTCGCTCGGGTGTCAGCTCGACCCCCGCGACCCGGTCCTTCGCCCAGCGCTGGAGCAAGTCTGGGCCGACTGCGCGGCCGCCGGCAAGCCGGTGGGCGTGCACGCTTCCGATGGCGCAACGGCCCGGCTGTACCGCGACGGCGGCTGCCGGATCGTGACGGTCGCCGGCGACATCGTTGCCATAACACGCGACGCTTCGGCGGGACTGGCCGCCGCGCGGGACTGACGCGTCGCGCCGGTCAGGCCGTAACCAACCTTCGACGCAGAGCGCGTCAGCGGCCCTATGCTGCTGGCAGAGCACGCGACCGCATGGTCCGCTGAGCTAGGACCCGAAAGGCCCGGAGGCGGCAATGGGACTCATGGACAGGGTGAAGGCGCAAGCTGCGCAGCTCGCGCAGACGGCACAGGAAGCTGCGCTTGAAGGCAAGGCAAAGCTCGATCAGGCCCAGACCGGCCGTCGCGGTGATGCTCTGCTGCGCAGCCTGGGCGCGGCGGTGTTCGCTGACCGCACCGGGCGCGGTACCCCGGACACGCAGGCCAGGATCGACAAACTGATCGCTGACATCTCCGCGCACGAGCGGGAGACCGGGCTCAACCTAGCCGACTCGCAGCCCAGCGTGCCGCAGCAGAGTTTCCCAGCCGACCCGCCGAGCCCGTTCCCGGGTCCTGCGGCGAGCACGTTCCCGGGCGCCGCGCCGAGCCCGTTCCCCGGTGCCGCGCCGAGCACGTTCCCGGACGCCGGTGCCACCTTCTTCCCCGGGGCCGGCGACACGGCGTCAGCCCAGATGCCGAGCTTCTTCCAGAGTCCAGAAGAGCCTGCTACGCCCGAGTCGGGCGCGGCGAGCTCGTTCCCTCCCGAGAGCTGATCGCGCTCGGGACGTCGGGGGCTAACGGCAAGCGGCTTGAGCCGCGGTGCGCTGCTGGCCGGGCACGGCGATCGAGCCCTGCGCCGCTGCCGGGCGCCGCTGCCCGGACGGACTCGCACCAGTTACCGAGTGCCCGGTGGCGCCGAGTACCAGCCTGATCCGGGCCAGCCCGGTGACCGCGCGCATGACGGCCCCCGGCAGCACCTTGCGCAGCAACGCGGCGGCGGCAGCCTGGCCGGGCGGGTAGTCAATCACGGTGAGCTTGAGGTTGTGCCGCCGCCAGTTCAGCCCGGCCTTGTGCACAGTGAAGCCCAGCGCGGCCAGCTTTCGCGCGGTCGCCGCCGACAGGCCGCCGACCAGCGTGCCGTTGTAGACATCCACCGAAACCTGCCGTCTGGTAACGGCGTTCTTAGCGTGCTTGTGCACCCGGCGGTGGTGACGCCCGGCCGGCCTGCCGGTGTCGTTCCGCAGCCTGGTGAACAGCACTTTCGCGGCTGGATTGTCCCAGAGCACGGCGGATTCCCCGGTAGGCGTCAGGTAGTTCACTGACGCCAGCGGCACCGTCGTGAAGGTGACATCGCCTGGCCGCAGGCCGCGCAGCTCGTCCGCGAGCCGGATCAGGTTGAAGCCGCGGTCTACCTTGATGGCCGCGGTCAGCGATGACAGGAAGCGCTGCAGGCGAATCGGATTGGCCAGCATGCCGGAACTGGTGACCTCGCTGACAACGGACGACAGCAGCTGCTGCTGATCGCTGATCCGGGCCAGGTCGGACTGCGCGAACGAATGCCGGTCACGCGCGAACTCCAGGGCGGTCACGCCTTCCACGTGGTGCCGGCCCGCGGACAGCTTCAGGCCGCTGTAGTGATCGTTGACCGCGAACGGAACGCAGATGTTCACGCCGCCGAGCGCGTTGATGACGCTCACGAAGCCGAGGAAGTCGACCTCCACGTAGTCGTTGATGACCAGACCTGTGGCGTGCTCCACGGTCGCGACCATCAGCCGCGGTCCGCCGATCCCGTCGGCGGCGTTGATCTTGTTCATGCCGTGGCCGGGAATGCTGACCCAGCTATCCCGCGGCAGGCTGACGACCTGCACGCTGAGGTGGTTCGCCGGTATGTGCACCAGCATCATCGTGTCGGTGTTCGCGCTGACGTCGTGCCCGACGTGCAGCAGCCGCTCCTGCCGGTGGGTCAGGCCGCCCCTGGTATCGATTCCGGCTACCAGGATATTGACCGGTCCGCTCGACGGCGTGCCAGAGGTATCGGCGTCAACGCGCCTGATGCTCGAGCTCACGTAGCTCGTCAGCACCCAGGCGCCGCCCGCGAGCAGCAACGTCAGGGTTGACAGGCAGCCGATGACGGCAGTGGCAAGGCGCTGGCGCCTGGCCTTCCGGCCCACCGCTGCCTGCTGCCCCAAGCGTTGCTGGGCGACGCCTAACCCTGGCGACGGCCCGGGCTCCGGTGCGTCGTGGTCGGTCATCAGCCCCCTAAGCGTGCCATCGCTGGCTAGGCTAACCCGGCCGACCGGGGACAACCCGGTAGCGACGCGCCCGGCGTCGTTAGGTCCGCGCGTCAGGCCCGCGGTGGCGTCGCGGCATCAGGCCGCCGGTGTCGCGGCGTCGGACCGGTGGCGTCGCGGGGTCAGGACGGTGGCGTCGCGGGGTCGGGACCGCGGCGCGTCAGGCGCCCGGCGGCTCGGGATCGCGAGGCAGGCCCAGTAGCCGCTCACCGATGATGTTGAGCTGGATGTCGGTGGTGCCGCCGCCGATGGTCAGCGCCCTGGTGACGAGCACGAGGCGGGCCCAGTGCCTGCCGTCGGGCCGGCCGTCTGGCCCGACCGGCTGGCCGGAGCCGCCGCCCAGGGCGCCGGACTCCGCCGACATCTCCCAGCACAGCTCGGCGACCTGCTGCGCGTGCCGCATGCTGAGCAGCTTCCGCACGCTGCCGGTTGCCCCTGGCTCGGTCCCGGACAGCTGCTTCAGGGTGGCCCGTAGCGCCAGCAGGTCGATCGCATGGCCCGCCGCGACAAGCTCGCCGACCTGCTCGGCCGGGCCAGCACCGCCTGAGGCCGCGCTGGCGGCCGCCGCGACCGTCAGCAGCTCGGGCACGCCGCAGCCGAACGTCCACGACCGTGACAGCGAGACGCGCTCATTGGCCAGCGTCGTCCGCGCGATGCGCCAGCCCTTGTTGACCTCGCCCACCAGGCAGTCGTCAGGCACGAACACCTCGTCCAGGAAGACCTGGTTGAAGAACGCGTCGCCGCCGATCTCGCGCAGCGGCCTGACTTCGACGCCGGGCGCCTTCATGTCCACCAGGAAATAGCTGATTCCGTCGTGCCGCGCCTCGGCCGGGTCGGTGCGCGCGATGCAGATCGCCCAAGCGGCCTCGCGGGCCAGCGACGTCCAGATCTTCTGGCCGCTGATCTTCCAGCCGCCGTCGGTGCGCTCGGCCCTGGTCGTGATGCCGGCCAGGTCCGAACCGGCGCCGGGCTCGCTGAACAGCTGGCACCACAGGTAGTCCATGCGCAGCGTGGCGGGCAGGAAGCGCTGCTGCTGGTCCTTGGTCCCGTACTGGATCAGCGCGGGCACGACCCAGGCGCCGATCGCAAGATTGGGAACGTGGAGGCCGGCGGCACGCAGTTCCTCGTCGAGGATCAGTTGCTCAAGTGCGCCGGCCTCACGGCCCCAGGGCTTGGGCAGGTGCGGCATTACCCAGCCGCCGGCCGCCAGTGCCGCGGTCCGTTCCTGGCCGGGGAGCCTAGCGATCTCGGCGAGCTCGGCCCGGATGGCGTCGCGAAGCTCGGCGTCGCCGCCTGGCAGCTCGAGCCGGACCGGGCGGCGCTGGCCAGCCAGGCCAAGCGCGGCCACTCGCTGCTTCCAGCTCGGCTGCGGAGTCGCCGCGGGGACCAGCAACGCCCGCAGCGTCATCGCCCGGCGGTAATACAGGTGAGCGTCGTGCTCCCAGGTGTACCCGATGCCACCCAGGACCTGGATGCACTCATGCACGCAGGACACGGCCGCATCGGGCGCGAGCGCTGCGGCGGCAGCGGCGGCGAAATCACGCTCGGGCTCAGCCGCGCTGTCGAGCGCCGTGGCCGCGTCCCAGACCACGGCGGCGGCCTGCTCGGCAGCCACGAGCATCCGGGCGCACCGGTGCTTCACGGCCTGGAACTGGCCGATGGGACGGCCGAACTGATGCCGGATCTTGGCGTACTCGGCGGCCGTCTGGACGGCCCAGCCCGCTATGCCGACTGCCTCCGCCCCGAGCAGTACCGCGGCGATGTTGGCGACCGAGTGCGGGCTGAGGCCGGTCAGCCGGCGGTCGGCTGGCACCACTACGCCATCGGCCCGCACGCTGCCCAGCTGGCGGGTGAGGTCGAGGCCGTCGACGGCGGTGATCTCCAGGCTCGCGGCGTCGATGGCAACCCATGCCGTGTCCGCGTCGAGCGAGGCGGGCGCGATCACCAGGTCCGCGCCGACGGCCCCGAGCACAGCCGGTACGCTCCCGGTTACGATCAGGCTGCCGTCCGTCGCCGCTGTCGCACGCAAGCCGCCCGACAACGCGACGGCCCCGGTTGCTGAGCCTGCGGCCAGCGCGGACACGAGCTTCCCGGTCACGCCTGCCGAGGTCAGCACGGCGCTCGCGAGCGCCGTCGGCACGAAGCCGCCAGGAACCAGAGCCCGGCCGAGCTCCTCCGCCGCGACGCTCAGCTCGGCCAGGCCGAAACCCTGGCCGCCGTCGGCTTCGGGCAGGTGCAAGCCGAGCAGCCCCTGGTCGGCCAGGCTCGGTCCGAGTGCGTCCCGGTAGAGCTTGGCCCCGTGATCCGGGCTGTCGGCTGCGGCCCTTGCCACCGTTGCCGGGCTGTTGCGCGCTGCCCAGCCACGCACCGATTCGGAAAGCTGCTCATGCTCGGATGTCAGCCCTAGCGTCATGGATCCACCTCGTCTGCCGCACTGGCCGGTTCGCCGAGCATTCTAGAATGCGATTCGGTTTGAGGCCAGGGGCTGCTAGCTCTGCCGGTCCGCCTGGGGCCGCCTTTGCCGCTGCTCCACGCCTCGGTGAACATCGAATGAAGTTGGCAGCCGAGGTGTTGCCCCAGGCCAGTACGCCGTCCTTCAATAGGAAGCGCGGCCATGGTGCCCATGTCGTCCGTGCCTAGTCACCACTTGGATACGCGAGTGTCTCGGAGGCACGAGAGATGGGCACCGTCGCGCTGCTAGCCAATTCGACTATCAAGCTGTCTTTCGCCTGGAACGCCGTCTATTTCTGGGGTACCTGGGCAGTCTGCATCATCGGCATCGCCATCGTCTTGTGGGCGGCGCTGCGGTCGAAGCGCTGGGACCGGTGGACGACCCAGGACATCCTCATTGTCGCCGCACTCGGAGTCGTGCTCGAGGTTTACGACAACATCATCGGCGACCAATTCCTTAAGCCGATCATTGACGTGATTCCCGGCGCGGATCTGCTGCAGGTGCATGACCTGCCGTACATGTTCCTGCTGATGGTCGGCGTCGCACTGGTCCGCAAGCCAGGCTGCGTCACCGCCATGGTGTTCATCAACTTCCTGCTGGCCCAGTTGCTCTTCGGCAGCGGGCACGGCGCGCTGGACTGGACCGATGGCCTGACCCAAGCCATCTTCTGCGACCTGTACATTGTGGCGAGGCGCGGCCGGGTCTATGCGCCCGGCGCGAGCGTCATGTCGATGGTGATCGACGGCCTGATCATCGGAATGCTCCGCGGCGGACCGAATGCCTTCCTCACCGACTGGACGTTCGATCCGTACCTGAACTCGACCTACTACACCTGGTACGCCATGTGGGTGGACACCTGGTCGAATGCGGTCGGCAACGGCATCGAGGCCGCTATCAGCGCGCCGCTCGCGCTCCGTGTCGCCAAGGCCGTGATCCCGACCATCGGCGCCCGGCAGCCGAGGGGCGCCGATGCCGTCGACCCCTTTGCTGAGCCTGCGCCCGGTGAGGACGCGGCCCCAGCACCCGCGCCTGCTTCCGCGCCCGCAGCTCCCGACTCGCTGCCAGCGAAAGGGGAACTGGCATGAAGCGCGTTTCACTCGTCTTCGGGATCTTGGCGGTGCTCCTGCTGGCCGACGGAGCTTACCTGGATCTGACCAATAACCAGGTGGGCGGGGACCAGGGCGCGCTCTTCGGGAATGCGAACGTCGTACTGTCCGCTGGCACGACCGTGCTGGTCGCCGGCGGCCTCCTGGCGGCGGGCGCGATCATCATGTGGCTCCTGGCGATACGCAAGGAGCACGGCGCCGCTGCGATGCGGAAGGAGCACGGCGATCAGCGCGAATCCTGAGCTGGTTGCCAGCGACGTCTCGTTCGCGTACCTGGGTGCCTCGACGGCCGCATTGCGCCATATCAATTTCGGCGTGGCGGCGGGCGAGGTTGTCCTGATCACCGGCGCCTCGGGCTGCGGCAAGTCGACCCTGGCGCTTGTCTTGTGTGGGCTGATCCCGTCCCGCGTCCATGGTCAGCTGCGCGGCGGGGTCACCTTTTGCGGCAAGCCGCTCACCGGACTGCCGCCGCACGAGACATCGCAGCTGGTGGGCATGGTTTTCCAGAACCCCAACCTTCAGCTGATCAACCAGACGGTCATCTCCGAGGTGGCGTTCGGCCCGGAGAACCTGGCCCTGCCGCAGCCGGAGATCGCCGCCAGAGTTGAGTGGTGCCTGGATGTCACCGGGATGGCGGGAATGCGGCGCGCCGGCACGGTGACGTTGTCAGGCGGGCAGAAACAGCGCACCGCGATCGCCGCGACGCTGGCGATGCGACCGTGCATCCTGGTGCTGGACGAGCCGCTTTCGGACCTGGACCCAGTCGGCGCGCAGGAGGTACTCGGGACGCTACGGCGACTGGCGCGTGACGAGGGCACCGGCGTGGTGATCATCGAGCACCGCGTCGACGAGGTCGCGCCGTGGGCCGACCGCGTGGTGCTGATGGATTCGGGCCGGGTGCTGCTCGATCAGCCTCCGCGGGTGGCCTGGGGCGACTCGGCCATCTGGGCGAAGGTCGGCGTCGGCGTGCCCGACGTCGTACAGCTCGCGCACCTGGTCCCTGACGCCTTTCCGGCCGGGCTCGCGCTGTCGGTGGAGGAGGCGGCCGGCCAGCTGGCGGCCAGCTGGCTCGTGCCGGCGCTCACGCGAGCGGCTATGGCGCGTTCGCTGGCCAGCGATGAGCGAGGCAACGGAGCCGTCACCGCCCCTGCGGTGCTGAGCAGCACGGCCGCGGGGCCCGGGTCCGGCGGCCACATTCCGGCGCTCGCCTGGGATGGCGTCAGCGTCGATTTCGGTGCCAACCGCGCGGTGAACGACGTCACACTGGCCGTGGATGAGGGCGAATGGGTAGCCATGATCGGCGCCAATGGCTCCGGCAAGAGCACGCTCACCGGGCTCTCGGTCGGCATGGGCACGCCGAGTACCGGGCAGGTGAGCTTCCGCGGCCGGCCGGTCCGCCCTGGCAAGGTCTTCGAGAATGCCACTCACGTCGCGCTGCTGCTGCAGGCAGCCGACGAGATGCTGTTCGAGGAGACCGTGATCGGCGAGCTCAAGTTCGGCAGTAAGTTCCGTGCGCTGCCGCCCGACCCGGTGCTTGACGTCGATAGCGCGATCGAGTTCTTCGGCTTCCGCGGCCTTGAGCGAACCAGCCCGTGGGAATTGAGCCAGGGGGGGCGGCAGCGCCTCGCGCTGGCCGCGCTGCTGGTCGGCGCGCCCGGCGTGCTCGTGCTTGACGAGCCGACCACGGGACAGGACGCGGAGCGGATGCGGTCCTTCCTGCGGCTACTCGAGGCCGTCCGGAAGCGGACCGGGCTGACAGTGCTCACCGTTACCCACGACATCAGGGGGCTGGCCGCGCGTGCGGCGCGGATCGTGCTGCTCGGCGACGGCGAGGTCCGGATGGACGGGCCGACGCGAGAGGTGTTCGCGCGCACCGATGAACTAGAGCGGTGGGGCGTGCTGGCACCGCCGCTGGCCAGGCTGCAAGTGCTGCTGCTTGGTCACTGTGATGACGTGCTGTTGACGGTTACTGAGGTAGCAGAGGCCGCGGCAACCTATCGGGGAATGCCCGCAGGGACAGCAGGCAGGGCATGATGTCCTCCATTTTCGTCCGGACTGTCGTCGCCTACCTGATCGTCTTCGCCGTGCCGATGGCGCTGCCGGTTGCGTTCGTCAAGCTCGTCGGCCTCGGCGGCCTGCGCGAGCTGGTCACCTACGAGGCGAAAGACACGCCGCTGCACAAGCTGGACCCGCGGCTCAAGGTGCTCTACCCGATCGCGATGGGCATCCTCAGCATCATCCTGAACTGGGATTACATGCTGATCCTATTCGGGCTTAGCCTGCTGCCCTGGTTCTGGCTCCGGCCCTCACGGGCAAAGACCCGGGTGCTCATGGTGATGGTCATCGGCCCGGCCCTGACCGGATTCTGGTCGCAAGGGCTCTACTATTTGCCGAACCCGCCGATTCATTACATCTACCAGTTCCCCTGGACGATCAGCTGGCTCGGGTCGCCCGGCATTACCGGCTACGGGCTTGTTTTCGGCCTCGAGCAGACCGCACGGGTGCTAGTTACCATTTCGACCTCGATGCTGATCCTGGTGAGCACCGACGTCGGTGATTTCACCTGGGCTTTCGAACGCTTCCGGATGCCTCCGCAGGTGGGTTTCGCGCTCACCGCCGCATTGCGCTTCCTGCCCGACATGATCTCCAGGACGACGCTCGTACTGCGTGCCGTGGAACTGCGCGGTTATGACCTGTCCCGGCCGCGGTTCGTCGAGGTCGGCAAGTGGCCGGACTATGTCAAGAGGGTTAGCCGGTGCGTTGTCCTGATCACTGTGCCGCTGCTGGTCGGCAGCCTGCGCGGCACCACCACGATGGCCATGGTGGCCGACGCGCGCGGGTTCGGCGCTAAGAAGCGCCGTGGCTCGCTGAACGAGCACCCCCTGACGGCCGTCGACATCGGGGGCTACATCATCCTCGTCGTGCTGCTCGGCACGGCGATCGTCCTCAACCACTTCCATATCGGTGCCCGCCCCTACTAAGCGGCGGCCCGCTGAGCTTCACCGCGGTCGACCGGGACTGCCGAAAGGCGCCGGCCCGCATCGTCAGCCTCCCGGCAGAACAGGAGACCCGATGCGCTACGACGCAGTCCTATTCGACAACGGCGGAACTCTCACCCACCGAAGCTCGCCGGTGGCTGCCGTGTGCAGCCTGGCCGACCGGCTGGGCGTGGAGATTTCCGAGGAAGACGCGGCTCGCTACTGGCGCCGATCGAAGGAGCACAGCCGGACCCTGATGAAAGAGAAGCGGCTGCGCCGGAACCTGTCCAGGGCAGATCACCGGGCCGCCTACGTGACCGGCTACGCGCCGTTCGACGAGATCGCGCCCGGTCTGGCCGACCTGATGTACGACGAGTGGAAGACCAATCCGCAGACCATGGTGCCCTACCCGGACACCCCCGCCGTGCTCAAGTCGTTCGCCGGGGCCGGCATCCCTATCGGCATCGTAAGCAATACCGGCTGGTCCATTAACGAGGGCTACGTGGCCACCGGCCTGGACGCCTTCGTCCAGACATTCGTGCTGTCCTGCGATCTCGGCATTGCCAAGCCCGATCCCGAGCCATTCCTGACCGCGTGCGAGCGTCTCGGCGTTTCGCCAGATCACACCCTGATGGTTGGTAACAACCGGCTGGCCGACTCTGGCTCCATCTGCGTTGGCTGTTACTGCCTGATCCTGCCGCCGGTACCGCCGGGGGCCACCCGAGGGCTGCGAGCCGCCGCCGACGTGGCTGGCATCGCCTGGGCTGAGTAAGGAAGAGGACATAACCCGATGCGATATGTGCTGTCTTTGCGTGCGCCCATACTGCTGACCGCGGTCTCGACGAGCGCTGCGCTTGCCTTGCCGCTGGCCGGCTGGCAGGCGGTTCCTAGCCCGGATCCCGGCGCCGCAAACAGCAGCACGTTCCTGGACCGCGTGCTCGCTTTCAGCAGCTCCAATGCCGTCGGCGTTTACGACCGCGCTGCCGGTATCCGCACGCTGATCATGCACTACACCGGCGGACCTCTGTGACCCGTGCCGGTCCGCGGCGTCCGCCGTGGGCATCACGCGGGCCAACGAATCAGATCTTCGCGAATCAGAAAGGACGCTTGATGAGATACCTGCTCAGGACCCGTGCCCGCGCGGCGGTCGCAGCCGTCGCGCTGGTCGGCGGCCTCGTCATCCCGGCCGCCTCAGTGGCGGCCGGCCCCGCTGCCGCCAGTGCTTCCGCTGCCGCCAGTGCTTCCCGGACGGCCGCGACCGCAGACCGGATGCCGCACTACAACCACATCGTGGTGATCATGTTCACCGACCACGGTTACTCGGCCATCTTGCACAACAAGTACGCGCCGACCTTCAACCAGCTGGCCAGCAAGTACGGCCGGGCCACCCGTTACTACACGACATCGGACCCGGACACGGCCGGCATCATGGCGTTCCTGGCAGGCAACTCCTTCGGCGTGACCGATGGATCTCCGTACTGGGATCAGCGGATCAACAAGCCAAGCCTGCTCAGCCAGCTGGACAAGGCGCACAAGTCGTGGAAGGAGTACGTGCAGAACATCCCGTACGCGGGTTACCTGGGCGACTGTTACCCGACGTTCTGCCAGGAGACGGACTCGCTGTACAAGCAGGCGAAGTTCAACCCCGTTCCCGATCTCACCAGCGTCTCGGACAACCCTGCTGAGGCACGGAAAATGGTGCCGGCCTCCGAGCTAGCCACCGACGCGCGCAGCGGCCGGCTGCCGAACTTCAGCTTCGTTGATGCCAACGAGTGCATCAACATGCACGGCGGCCCGCCTTGGTGCGAGGACAGCTCGAACCTGCTCGGACAGCCCAATGACAACAAGCTCGTCGCCGGCGGTGACAGCTACCTGCGTCAGGTCACCCGCGAGATCACGTCGGGCCCGCAGTGGCGGCATGGCAACAACGCGATCGTCATTACCTGGACTGAGGGCACCACGAGCGCGGGTTGCTGTGGTGCGAATCCGGGTACCGGCCAGGTCTTCACGGTCGTGGTGACCAGCCACGGACCGCGCCGCCTGAGCGACGGCACGAAGTTCAACCACTACTCACTGCTCGCCACCATCCAGCACGCGTTCGGGCTTGGCTGCCTGCAGTTCTCCTGCGACACCAAGAAGGTGCTGCCGATGGGCAAGCTGTTCGGCGCGAGGTCGGACGGCCCGCTCCCGTTCCCGCCGGGCAGGAAAGCAGCCATGTCTTCGGTCCGCCCGGCCTCGGCGAAGGCCGCCGTAACCACGACGCCGGCTAGCCCGGCTGCATCTGCCTGGCAGGTGGTGGCAAGCCCCGATACCAGCACGAACGACAACGATCTATGGTCAGTATCCGGGCGCTCGCCGTCAGACATCTGGGCGGTTGGCTCCCTGCTGCCGAACCCGAATGCGACCATCGTGCAGACGCTGGCGCTGCATTACAACGGCGCAAGCTGGTCTCGCGTCACGACCCCGGACTTCGGGTCGGAGGCCAACTCGCTGTACGGGGTAGCGGCGCTGCCAGACGGCACTGCCTGGGCGACCGGCATCTACACCCAGGCCTCTGGTCACACCGGGCGCGCGCTCACCATGCACTGGAACGGGTCCAAGTGGACGATCGTTCCGGCCGCTAACCCCGGCTCAGCTGAGGACATGCTGTACAGCGCTGCGGCGGTCACCGACTCGCAGGTCTGGGCGGTTGGCACCTATGGCGACTCGAATGGGTTCTTCCACCCGCTGATCGAGCAATGGAACGGTCACAGCTGGAGCGCGCAGCACATCCAGGGCCTGAGCGCAGCGACGGAGGGCATCCTGACCTCCGTCAGCTCCGCGGGGGGCCCCGGAGTGTGGGCCGCCGGCCAGCTGTCCGGCGACGGCTCGGACCAGCAGGTCGTGTTGCACCTGGTAGCTGGCCGCTGGATGGTGGCGCACGAGGGTTCGGTACGGACTCCGGGCGGCCTGGCCGCCGACGCGTACCCGATGGCGATCGCTACTTCGGCCGCTGGCCCGTGGGTGGCCGGCAATGACAGAGCCGGGCACTCGGGCTTCAGCACGCTGGTCGAGGCACCCGGCACTGGCGGTGTGCTAGCGGAGCTGCACACGCCGGACCCGACCCCGAACGACAACTACCTTCAGGCAATCGCGCCGGTTAACGGCGGCGCAGACGCCTGGGCGGTGGGCGACAGCGTTCCGGTCTCCACCGGGAATGCGGCGTCGCTCATTGAGTACGGGTCTGCGGCCGGCGGCTGGAAGACGGTGCCCAGCCCCGACCCGGGCGCGCCGAACGGTAACACGATCCTCGACGGC
Organism: Streptosporangiaceae bacterium; assembly: GCA_052143255.1. Taxonomy (GTDB): domain Bacteria; phylum Actinomycetota; class Actinomycetes; order Streptosporangiales; family Streptosporangiaceae; genus JAJYUU01. The sequence continues at coordinate 14,974 of JBKQTJ010000021.1, forward strand.
ATCCTCGCCTTCAGCAGCACCAATATCTGGGCTGTCGGCACGTACGACGGGACGGGCGGGATGAAGACGCTGATCATGCACTACACGGGCGGAGCAATCTGAGCCGCTCCGAGGCTCGCTAGGCGTCGCACGCTGACAGGGCAGGGCGTTGATGGGGGACATAAGCTGATCTGTTCTGATAGAAGAAGACAGGTCCGGATACCGTTCGGCCAGCTGAAGCCGCGTCCGCTCGGTCGCGGCTCGCCAGCGCCTCATCGATCAGGGGAGAGCTCGTGAGACCTGTTCATGCTGTTCTGGCTGCGGCTGCAGCCGCGGCAACGCTAGCCGCCGGCGGCACCAGCGCACTGGCGGCGCCGGCCGGGCGCGCCGCTCCGGCGCTATCCAACCCGGGCGCCACGTCGCCATCGCTGGCCATGAAGGTCAGCGCTGGCGGCGACCCGGAGGTGGCCGCGATCGGCAGCCAGGGTTCGCTGCAGTACTACACGCAGGTCAAGGGCAAGTGGACGCGCAAGCAACTGGCCGGCAAGAACAGCGCATTCTCCGGGCCGGCACTGGTAAGCGGGCCGGGTGGTGACGCCGCGGTTGCGGTCGAAGGTCCGAACCATTCGCTCCTCGTCTACGTCAAGACCAGTGGCAAATGGAAGACACTGAAGGCCGCCGGAAAGAACTCTGCGTACTCCGCCCCCTCGTTCGTGGTGGGTGCGTCCGGCGTTGTCATCGCGGTCCTCGGCAAGAACCACTCGCTCTGGTACTACTGGTACGACCCGATAGCCGGAAAGTGGCACAACCATGAGATCCTCGGCGCCAACCGCGCCTACTCGGCGCCGTCACTGTTCGTGCGGTCGTCTGGTCAGGCGGATATTGCCGTGGAGGGAGCGGACCACACGGTGAGCTACCTCAGCGCGACCAATCCGCTGCACTGGACGAACGACGTGGTCGGGCCGGTCGGCTCGGCGTACTCGGCCCCGTCCCTGGTCGTGTTCTCCGGCAAGTTCGACCCCGGCGCGGCCTTCATCGTCGTCGAGGGCCCGCGGCATGAGCTCGTTGACTTCGCCAAAACACGCGGCTGGAGCAGCCACGAGCTTGAGGGTCCGTCCTGGTGCTACTCCGCCCCCTCGCTGGCGCAGAACATCTCCGACCTGACCCGGCCCGTCGAGATCGCCTTCCAGGGTTCCTCGCATTCGATCACGCTCCTGTTGTTCAATGCCGGCGCGACGACGCCCGGCTGGCAGAACGACGTGATCGTCCAGGCCACCGGATCCGTTAACTCAGCCCCCGCGCTGGTTGACCGCAGGGCCTACGTGGCGGGGGAGGCGGACCTGGTGTTCCAGGGGAGCGCCGGCACGCTGTGGTACTACGACGCTCCCGAGCCCTCGACCGCAGGCCTGGCGCCCAGCTTCACCGGGCTGAAGATTGGCGCGGCCGGCACGACGTTCGGCGGCTGACGCCCCGGCTAGCCCTTGCCGGGCCAGGCCCGGGTCCGATCAGGTCGCGATGCGGCGGGACTCAACAGCCCGCCGCATCGTGCTGTCAGCGGAGGTGACCGGCGCGGGTGGCGACTGAGGGTTTCTGCCGCAGCGGCGGGTGACACCTGGCTGTTTGTTAGGTACTATTGAGTAAGTTACCGGCGAGTAGCAAAGGCATATCGGGCGGAGTACATCAATGGGGCACTTCAAGAGCAATCTGCGGGACATCGAATTCAACCTGTTCGAGGTGCTGAACCGGCAGGACCTGCTGGGCGCCGAGCCCTTCGCCGAGGTTGACGAGGAGACCGCCCGCGGCATCCTTGACGAGGTCAACAGGCTGGCAGAGGGGCCGATCGCCGAGTCGTTCGCCGACGCCGACCGCAACCCGCCTGTGTTCGACCCGGCTACCCACACGGTCCAGATGCCCGACTCGTTCAAGCGGTCCTACCAGGCATTCATCGACGCCGAATGGTTCCGGCTCGAACTGCCCGCCGAGCTTGGCGGTACGACGGTGCCGCGGTCGCTTGCCTGGTCGGTAGCTGAACTGGTGCTCGGGGCGAACCCGGCCGTCTGGATGTACTCGAGCGTCGGCTCGTTCTCGCACGCACTGTGGCAGCTGGGTACCCCCGCCCAGAAGAAGGTCGCCGAGCGTGCCATCGAGGGCCGGTGGGGCTACACCATGGTGCTCACCGAGCCCGATGCTGGCTCCGACGTCGGCGCCGGACGGACCAAGGCCGTGCAGCAGCCCGACGGCAGCTGGCACATCGAGGGCGTCAAGCGGTTCATCACCAGTGCCGAGCACGACCTTGCCGACAACATCCTGCACATCGTGCTGGCCAGGCCCGAGGGAGCGGGTCCCGGCACTAAGGGCCTGTCGATGTTCCTGGTGCCGAAGTACCAGGTCAATGCGGACGGCTCGGTGGGCGGGCGTAACGGTGTGTACGTGACCAACGTCGAGCACAAGATGGGCCTCAAGGCCTCTACGACTTGCGAGTTGACCTTCGGCGCCGAGCACCCGGCTGTCGGCACGCTCATCGGGGACGTGCACGATGGCATCCGGCAGATGTTCATGATCATCGAGTTCGCCCGGATGATGGTCGGGACGAAGGCCATCGCCGCGCTGTCAACCGGCTACCTCAACGCGCTTGACTATGCCAAGACCAGGATCCAGGGCGCCGACCTCACCCAGATGAGCGAGAAGACCGCGGCGCGTGTCACGATCATCAAGCACCCGGACGTGCGCCGTAGCCTGCTGCTGCAGAAGGCATACGCCGAGGGCATGCGGGCGCTCGTGCTGTATACCGCAAGCCAGCAGGACGCGGTACAGCTCGCCGCGGCCCACGGCGACCGTGACGAGACGGCCGTCGCGCTGAACGACCTGCTGTTGCCGATCGTCAAGGGCGTCGGCTCGGAGCGCGGCTACGAACTGCTGGCCCAGTCGCTGCAGACCCTCGGCGGCTCCGGTTACCTTCAGGACTACCCGATCGAGCAGTACATCAGGGATGCGAAGATCGACAGCCTGTATGAAGGGACCACCGCGATCCAGGGGACGGACCTTTACTTCCGCAAGATCGTCCGCAACCAGAGCGCAGCCCTCAACTTCCTGCTCGGGCAGGTAAGGGAGTTCGCCGCGGCCGACAACGGCAACGGCCGCCTGAAGAAGGAGCGCGCAGCGCTGGCCAGGGCAGCCGACAACGTCGACGCGATCGTCAGCTCGATGAATGGTTTCCTCAGCGCCGGCCTGGAACAGAACGCGGAGATCTACCGGGTGGGCCTGAACACCACCAGGCTGCTGCTGGCGCTGGGCGACCTCGTTGTGGGCTGGCTGCTCGCGCGGCAGGCCGAGGTCGCTCTCGCCAAGCTGGATCAGGGCTCCTTGAGCGCCAGCGACCGGGCGTTCTACCAGGGCAAAGTGGCGGCGGCCGGATTCTTCGCGGCAACTGTGCTGCCGCGGCTGGCAGCAGAGCGCGAGATCGCCGAAGCCACTTCGCTGGACGCGATGGAACTGCCGGAAGAAGCATTCTGACCGGTGCCCGGCGGCGCTGTGCGGGCGCCGGCAGCCTGGAGGACGTCTCTGATCGGCGCGGCTGCCGCGGCGCCGGGCTCGGCAAACCACTCCAGCCCGAACGCCAGCCCGCAGACCGGCGCGGGTAGCCCGAGCAAGACTCGAGCCAGCCGAGCTGACCGTCCCGTCCCCGCGATGAAGGAACGGTGCTCGGCGAGCGCGGCCCGCTTCTGGCGCGCGCACTCGCGCACGTTGACCCGGTGGGTGATGGCCGCCCTGGGTGTGAAGGACGCGTGAATGACGCGCGGGTCATAGCGGACCACCAGCCTCAGCAAGCGCGCCGGGCCGAAGGCCAGCCGGACGAGCTCACGGGGTACGGTCGCCTCCAGCACCCGGATGCCGGTCAGCTCTGCGGCCCGCGCGCCTACCCGGTGCACCTGGACATGATCAGGATGTCCGTATCCGCCGTGAGGGTCGTAGCTCAGCAACAGGTGCGCATCCTCCTCGCGGATCAGCGCCGCCAGCCGTTCCGCAGCTTCGTCCAGGTCCGCGACGTTCACGGTCAGCGATGGCAAGGGCCACTACACGGGTATCAGTGGCTCCGGCAAGGCAGTGATCGCGATCTTGGGCATCCTGAGCCGGTCACACTGCAAGTGCAGCCAGAACGGCAAGCCGGTCGCCTGGCAGCAGACGATCACCGCCAAGGCGCACTTGAAGCTTTAGCCGGATGCGCCCCAACGCTCACGCATCAGCGGCCAGCCGATGGCCCGACCGCCGGGCCGTCAGTTTCGCAACTGGCGGCCTGGCCGTTTGGTGAGATCAGATCTCGTACTGGACTGATGCCCTCGACGCGGTATGCGGCCTGCTGAGCCGGTTGATGATCTCCTCATGCCCGGGATGGGCCCGGTAGGCCAGGTAGCCGTCCGCGTCGTCGAAGTCGGCGACAACTGCGAAGTCGAAGTTGCCATCGACGATGCCGACGTCCGGGCCGGCGTGATAGGCACGCAGCCCGGCTAGCTTCGGCGCGAGTGCGGTCAGCTCCGTGGCCAGCCGCTGCTCCATCTCCCCGGTCATCGCGTCATCCCAGGTGAACAGCGCCACGTGCCTGATCATGGGTTTCCTCTCGCTAGCAGCGCCCGCTCGCCGCAACCTGCCCATTGTCATGACCAGGCGAGCATCCGCATCGGCTCGGTCAGCATGGCACCCACGTCCCGCAGCACGGCCGAGCCCAGGTCACCGTCGACCAGACGGTGGTCAAAGGACAGCGCGAGCGTGCACACCTTGCGCACCGCGAGCGCGCCGTCCACGACCCACGGAGCATCCTTAACCTGGCCGAACGCGAGAATCGCCGCCTCCCCAGGGGACAGGATCGGCGTGCCGGTGTCCACGCCGAAGATGCCGACGTTGGTGATGGTGATAGTCCCCCCGGACAAGTCAGCGGGCGTGGCCCGGCCGGCCCGGGCCGTCTCGGCCAGCCGGGCGAGTGCCCTTGCCAGTTCGGGCAGGGTCAGCGCGTGCGCGTCCTTGATGTTCGGCACTATCAGGCCGCGCTCGGTTGAGGCGGCGATGCCCAGGTTCACGTAGTGCTTGACCACGATGTCCTGCGCCGCCTCATCCCAGCTCGCGTTGATCATCGGATGCCGGGCGGCAGCTACCATCAGCGCCTTGGCGACCAGGAGCAGCGGTGACACGCGCACCTCGGCGAACTCTGGCAGCGCGCGCAGCCGGGCCGTTGCCGACATCGTCTCGGTGATGTCTAGCTGGAGGAACTCGGTGACATGCGGAGCGGTAAATGCGCTCGCCGCCACCGCCGCCGCGGTGTGCTTGCGCACGCCGCGGATCGGGATCCGCTCCTCCCGCGGCACCGGTCCGCCCGCGGTCGGCACTACCATTCCCGCGAAGGGAACGGGGCCGGCCTCGCGCACCCCGTCCGCTGCCTGCTGCACGTCGTCGCGGGTAATCGAGCCGTCAGGCCCGGTCCCGGCCAGCCCGGCAAGGTTCACGCCGAGATCCTTGGCCAGCTTCCGGACCGGCGGCTTGGCCAGTACCGTGCGGTCGCTCGCCCCGCTGCCGCCCGATCCGTTGGCGGCCGGACTGGCCGGTGCGGCCGGCTCGCTCGCGGCCGCCGGGGCTCGTACCGGCCCGCCCGCCGTCACCGGTACTGCCGTAACTCCCCCCGCGGTGTCCGCCGGTGCCACTGGCCCGCCAGCGCGGTAGCCAGGTGCGGTCTTGCGCGCCCGGCGACTCGTCGTGCCCAGCTTGACGCCATAGCCGACCAGCACGGCTTGCCGCTCGGCTTTGGGCGCCGGGCTACCGTGCATGCCGGGCTCGACGGCGCCCTCGACCGGCGGAGCCGGGACAAGGTCCTCGGTTTCGCTGATGCTCCGCTGCACGATGGCCTCGGCCGGGATCCCGGCTGCCGGTGCGGCCGCGCCGCCGGATGTGTCAACCGAGATTATCGGCGTGCCCACATCGGCAGTCGCGCCCTCTGGCACGAGCAAGCCGGCCACCACGCCGGCATAAGGACTCGGCAGCTCGACGACCGCCTTGGCGGTCTCGATCTCGACGATGATCTGGTTAACGGTGACGGTGTCACCCGGGCGCACGAGCCACCTGACGATGTCGGCCTCGGTGAGGCCTTCTCCGACGTCAGGGAGCCTGAACTCCTTGAGATCTGACATGAGGGCCTCTCAGTAACCGAAGGTGCGGTCGACGCCGTCCAGGATCCGGTCCAGGTCCGGCAGGTAGTGCTCTTCCAGTCGGGACGGGGGATAGGGAGTGGTGTAAGCGCCGACCCGCAGCACCGGGGCCTCGAGGTTGTAGAAGCACTCCTGCGACACCCGCGCGGCGACCTCGGCGCCGATCCCGCCGGTGACAACCGCCTCGTGCACGACCACGCACCTGCCCGTCTTGCGCACCGACTCGAAGATCGTCGCGGTGTCCAGCGGTGCCAGCGAGCGCAGGTCAATGACCTCGACGGACCGTCCGTCGCTGGCCGCGGCGACGGCTGCCTCCGCGCAGGCCCGCACCATCGGCCCGTAACACAGCACGGTCACCTCAGTGCCCTCGACGAGCACCCGCGCCCTGTCCATCGGCAGCGCGGTCGCGAGCGCGCCCTCGACGTCGACCTCGGCCCTGTCCCAGTACCGCCGCTTGGGCTCGAAGAATATGACCGGATCGTCGCTGATCGCGGCCTGCTGGATCATCGTGTACGCGTCCGCCGGGTCACCGCAGGAGACGACCCGCAGACCCGGCGTGTGGGCGAACAAGGCCTCCGGTGATTCGCTGTGATGCTCAACCGCCCCGATGCCGCCGCCGAACGGGATCCTGACCACCACCGGCAGGCGTACCGTGCCGAGCGAGCGATACCGCATCTTGGCAAGCTGCGTGACGATCTGGTCGAAGGCCGGGAACACGAAACCGTCGAACTGGATCTCGCAGATCGGCCGGTAACCCCGTAGCGCCAGGCCGATGGCGGTGCCGATGATGCCCGACTCCGCCAGCGGCGTGTCTACCACCCGGGCTTCACCGAAGTCCTTCTGCAGGCCGTCGGTAACCCGGAAGACACCGCCGAGCTTGCCGACGTCCTCGCCCATGATCAGGGCTTTGGGGTTGTTCTCCAGTGCCTTGCGCAGGCCCTCGTTGAGGGCCTTGGACAGTGTCAGCGTGGTCATCGTGCGGCCTCCTCGCCGACAAACGAGTCAAGGTAAGCGACGAACCCGGCTCGCTCGGCGGCGAGTTGCGCGGTCTGGGTCGTCAGCACATTGTCGAACATCGAGGTGGGCTCGGGATCGACCATTTCCAGGCAGGCGGCCCGGACCCGGCTGCCGGTCTCGGCGGCCTCGAGCTCGACCACGTCGAAAAACGACATGTCGGCGAGTTCATTGCGGATCAGGTACTGCTTCACCCGCTCGATGGGGTCCTTCAGCTTCCAGGCCTCAAGTTCTGCCGACAGCCGGTACCTGGTCGGATCATCGGTCGTGGTGTGCGCGCCCATGCGGTAGGTGAAGGCCTCGATCAGGGTCGGGCCCTGGCCCTCCCTGGCCGCTTGCATGGCCTTACGGGTAACCGCCAGGCAGGCAAGCACGTCGTTGCCGTCCACCCGGACGCCCGGGAAGCCGAAGCCCCGGGCGCGCTGATACAGCGGCGTCCGGCTCTGCCGCTCAAGCGGCTCGGAGATGGCCCACTGGTTGTTCTGGCAGAAGAACACGACCGGCGCGTTGTTGACCGATGCCCAGATGAACGCCTCGTTGACGTCTCCCTGGCTGGTCGCCCCGTCGCCGAAGTAGGCGATCACGGCCTCGCCGTCCTCGCCGACGGCGCCGTCTCGCTGGATGCCCATGGCGTAACCGGTAGCGTGCAGCGCCTGGCTGCCGATGACGATCGTGTACAGGTGGAAGTTGTGCGCTGCGGGATCCCAGCCACCGTGGCTGACGCCGCGGAACAGCTCAAGGAGCTTCGTCGGGTCCAACCCGCGGCACCACGCCACGCCGTGCTCCCGGTAAGTGGGAAACGCCATGTCGCGCGGGCCGAGAGCGCGGCCGGAGCCGACCTGAGCCGCTTCCTGGCCAAGCAGCGATGCCCAGATCCCGAGCTCGCCCTGGCGCTGCAGCGCGATGGCCTCGAAATCGATCCGGCGGACTATAACCAGGTCACGGTAGAGGGATTTGATCTCATCGGCAGAGATGTCCAGCGGGTAGTCGGGGTGCTCGACTCGCTCACCCTCGGGGGTGAGGAGCTGGATCAGCTCTGCCGGGTCCGCCTGCCTGGCGTGCTCGCGGGCGGGCGCCCGTGCGGCAGTGCGGGAGGCGGCTCGCCCGGCATCTTTGACGGCCACGTGCCACTCCTTGCATACTCTTGTCCGGTCGGGGTCTAGCCCGGACCGGCCGGTCGTATGTCCATGTTGCTGCGACAGTACTATCGTCCCGCCGGGATCGGTCAAGCAGCGGGTGCGGCCGGGGAACGATGGTGACGCATGTCACGAACCGGGTCACCGCGACCCACTCTCAGGCTAGTGCCCTGCCCGGCAGATCCCCTAGTCGCGCGGGGGGCCAGCCGCTCGCGTACTGTTCGGGTGTGCCGAGATTCGTCATCGATGTCATGCTCAAGCCAGAGATCCATGACCCGCAAGGCGAGGCGATCGCCAGTGCCTGCCGGCGACTCGGGTTTGACCAGGTTGCCGGTGTCCGGCAGGGCAAGAGGTTCGAAATTGAGCTTACCGGTCCGGCTACGCAGGCGCAGATCTCCGAGCTCGCGGGCGAGCTGCTAGCCAATCCGGTGATCGAGGAATTCGCCGTCCACCCGGCCTGAGGCGCGACACTCTTACCCGCGCAACACGGCGCTTACCGGATTGTTACTTTTCCCGGCCGGGTACCGGTGGCTGCGCCACGGCCCCGATCGGCCGCCAAAACCGGCGAAGGTGCAGGTCAGAGCCATGAGTCGAGGCCCGAGCTGCGCTGGCAGTAGCGCACTGTTCGTCCAGAGATCGCCTAAGTTCATGATTACCGCTGCTCGTCGGGGGAAGCCTCCACAATGTGAACTGACTGTTACCGCGACGGGGCTGAGGAGCGGATGCGATCTCGGGTGTTCCATTCTGGGGAGCCAGCCGCAGACGTCGAGTTCTGCCTGGTTTTCCCCAGGGAATCGCTAAGCGTCCCGGTAATGCGCCGGGTTCTCGGCGACACCCTCAGCCGCCTCGGCGTGGACGAGCGCTGCATCGCCGACCTCCTGCTAGCCGTGACTGAGGCATGTACGAACGTGCTGCGGCACGCGGGCCCCGGCCGGCGGTACGAGCTGGTCGCCCACGTGGGCAGCAAGCGATGCGTGCTGGAAGTTCTGGACAGCGGGCGCGGCTTTGACCCGGCGAAGGTCACGCGGCGGTCGGTGATACGGCGCCAGGCCCGGCCAGTGCCGCGGCTACGCCGCCATCCGACCCCGCCGCCGGGTCCGCCGACCACGCTCCGCAGCCGGATCACCAGGCCCAGACGGCTCGCCAGGGAGCGCGCGCTCGCCGAACTGCCTGAATCCGGCCGCGGCCTCGCGATCATGCGGGCCTGCGTCGATGACGTCACCATGCAGAGCAAGCCGGGCCAGGGCACCATCGTCTCGCTGCAGAAGCGGATCGAATGGCGCAGCGACGCACCGCTGCCACTGCGGACTGCCTCGCAGCTCAGGGATGCCGGCTAGGGCGGTAGCCTGCAGGCATGCGCCGGCCGCGAGGACGCCCATGACGGCCCGGATCGGAGTCGTCACCTTCCCTGGTTCGCTGGATGACCGCGATGCGCGCCGCGCGGTGCAGCGGTCCGGGGGGCAGGCAGTGGAACTCTGGCATGGCGAAGCCAGCCTGCACGGAGTCGACGCGGTCATCCTGCCGGGCGGCTTCTCCTACGGTGATTACCTGCGTTGCGGCGCCATAGCCAGATTCGCGCCGGTCATGGGGCAGCTCATCCCTGCGGCCGCGAAGGGGCTACCGGTACTGGGCATCTGCAACGGCTTTCAGATCCTGTGCGAGGCGCACCTGCTGCCCGGAGCGCTGACCAGGAACGAAGGCCTGCACTTCGTGAACAGGGACATCAAGATCACGATCGAGAACAGCACCTCGGCCTGGACCTGCCGGTATCAGCCGGGTCAGCAGATCACCGTGGTGCTCAAGAGCGGCGAGGGCGCCTACATGGCCGATGCGCAGACTCTGGCCAAGCTGGAGGCAAACGGCCAGGTACTGGCCCGCTACGCCAGCGGCAACCCGAACGGGTCAGCGGCCGACATTGCCGGCGTCGTCAGTGAGGCAGGCAACGTGGCTGGCCTGATGCCGCACCCGGAGCACGCGATTGACCCGCTAACCGGCCCGGGTGCCGACGGCCTCGGCTTCTTTACCTCGGTGCTTCAGGCGGCCGCCGCCGTATGACCAGACCGGAGACGGTAATCAAGGACCCCGTTACCCATACGATCGCGCAGGACACGGTGGCGGCAGCGCGGGCCACGCCGGACCGGCAGCAGCCGTTCGGGGCCCTCGGCCTGACCGGCGATGAGTTCGCGCGCGTCGTCAGCATCCTCGGGCGGCGGCCGACGGACGCTGAACTGGCGATCTATTCGGTCATGTGGAGCGAGCATTGTTCCTACAAGTCCTCGCGCAGGCACTTGCGGCAGTTCGCTGACAAGGCCCCGGTCACCGACCTGCTCCTGGCCGGCATTGGCCAGAACGCGGGCGTAGTAGATATCGGCCACGGTTATGCGGTGACTTTCAAGATCGAGTCGCACAATCACCCGTCGTACGTTGAGCCGTTCCAGGGCGCGGCCACCGGCGTGGGCGGGATCGTGCGGGACATCCTGGCGATGGGCGCGCGGCCGGTGGCCGTAATGGATGCGCTGCGGTTCGGTCCGGCTGACGCGCCGGACACCCGCCGGGTGCTGCCCGCAGTGGTGCGGGGCATCTCGTTTTACGGGAACTGCCTGGGGCTGCCCAACATCGGCGGCGAGCTGGCGTTCGATCCGTGTTACGCCGGGAATCCGCTGGTCAATGCGTTGTGCGTGGGCGTGCTGCGGCATGACGATCTCAAGCTGGCCGCTGCCACCGGTATCGGTAACAAGGTGATCTTGTTCGGCTCGCGTACCGGTCCGGATGGCATCGGCGGAGCCTCCGTGCTGGCCAGCGCATCGTTCGGCGGCGCCGGGGAGGGCGCCAAGCGGCCAAGCGTGCAGGTCGGTGACCCGTTCATGGAGAAACTGCTGGTCGAATGTTGCCTGGAGCTTTACCGGGCCGATCTTGTTGTCGGCATCCAGGACCTCGGCGCAGCGGGCGTGGCTTGCGCCACGACCGAGTTGTCGGCGGGCGGCGGGACCGGTATGCGGATCCGGCTTGACGCTGTGCCGCTCCGCGACGCGTCACTCGGCCCGGCTGAGATCCTGATGAGCGAATCGCAAGAGCGGATGATGGCGATCGTCACGCCCGAGAACGTCGAGCGGTTCCTGGCCATCTGCGCGAAATGGGACGTACAGGCCACCGTCATCGGTGTGGTCACCGACACCGGCAGGCTCGAGATGACCTGGCACGGCGAGCAGGTCGTGGACATCCCGCCGGGCACGGCCGCAGCCGAAGGGCCTGTCTACGACCGGCCAGTGCGCCGCCCGGACAGTCAGGACGCGCTGGTCGCCGCGGATGCGGCCCGGCTGCCCCGGCCAGCCTCGGGCGAGGAACTGCGGGCGGACCTGCTGCTGCTGCTCGGCTCGGCCGAGGCGGGCGACCGGACCTGGGTCACCGAGCAGTACGACCACTACGTCCGCGGCGACACCGTGCTGGCCATGCCGCACGACGCCGGGCTGGTGCGGGTGGACGAGGCCACGGGTCTGGGCGTGGCGCTCGCAACCGACGGCAACGGCCGGTTCTGCCAGCTAGACCCGTATGCCGGCACGCAGCTCGCGCTGGCAGAGTCCTACCGGAACGTCGCGGTCACCGGCGCGCGGCCGCTTGCTGTGACCAACTGCCTCAACTTCGGCTCACCGGAGGATCCGGCGGTGATGTGGCAGTTCACCGAAGCCGTCGCCGGCCTGGCCGACGGCTGCCAGCAACTCGGCATTCCGGTCACTGGCGGCAACGTGAGCTTCTACAACCAGACCGGCGCTACGCCGATCCAGCCGACACCGGTGGTAGGCGTCCTTGGCGTGCACGACGACGTCCGCCGTCGGGTCCGGTCCGGCTTCAGCCTGCCCGGCGCCACCGTCGTCCTGCTCGGGGAGACCAGGGCGGAATTCAGCGGCTCGCTCTGGGCCTGGCTCAGGCACAAGCACCTCGGCGGCCGCCCGCCCGCGGTGGACCTGGAGGCGGAACGCGCGCTAGCCGACGTGCTCGTTACTGCCGGGGAACGCGGCCTGCTCGCCGCTGCACATGACCTGTCCGATGGCGGGCTAGCGGTGGCGCTCGCGGAAGCGTGCCTGGCCGGCCGCACCGGATGCACGGTGATGCTGCCAGCAGACCCGGCCACCTTGCTGTTCAGCGAATCAGCCGCGCGGGCTGTGGTCGCAGTGCGCCCGGGCGCCGCCGCCGAATTCGCGCGCCTGTGCGAACTGGCCGGCGTGCCCGCCGCGATGATCGGCGCCACGGGCGGGACGGCGCTGGAGATCGCCGGGTACTTCCGGATCCCCCTCGACGAACTCGCCGCCACCCATCGCAGCGCCCTGCCTGCTCTATTCGGCTGACCTGGACTGTTACGCGCCCTGGTCAGACCGACGACCACCAGAAGGCGATGAGCTGGCTGGGCGTCGGCGGCACCGCGCACGGCGCAATACCGGTGCCGAAGTCGCCGCCGGTTTGCCGGCTTGTCATCGTCAGGCACTTGCCGTCGCTGGTGTTGGCGTACTGGTAGTAGTCATGGCCGGCCTCGATCACAGTGCGGTTGACCCTGCGCCAGCGCTGCTGCGTGCCGAGGTTGCAATGCTCGAGGGCCAGCCCCGGATGGGCGCCGTGACCGACGGCGGTCAGGCAGGTGTCGGACGCCAGGAAGATGAAGATGAAGGTGTTGTCACCCATCAGGTCCGCTGTCCATTGCGGCGATCCCACCGCGATCTGGGCCGCGTCGAGCGGACTGAACTCCGGTGACGCCGCATGACCGTCGATGAGCTGCAGGAGGTTCCCGCTGCCAGCTGTATCCGCAGCGCCCGAGGTAACGACCAGGCCGACGGACTCGACCGTGATCGCGCGGCTTGGCAATGGCCGGGCGTGCCGGCCTGGCGGCTGGTGAAATGCCAGCACGTAGGCGGCCGCCCCGCCACCGGCCAGCAGCAGCGTGACAGCGATGCCCGCCAGCATGGGCAGGCGCGCGCCGCTGCTGCGGGAGGCTGAGCTACGGCGCTGACCAGGCATACCGAACGATTACCCGTTACCAGCCAGTGATGGTGTCAGATATCGGGAAAAGTGCCAGGTTTATTTTGCCGACCGGTGTCCCGGCACGTGGTCGCCGCGCCCTGTGCTGCAGCAGCGGCCAGGTCCGCGGGGATGACCAGGGCCGGCCAGCCCGTTGGCTACCCTCTGAGCTGTGCCGGCGCGCAGTCCCGATCTCACCCGCCTGCTCGCGGCTGTTAACGAGCAGCGGGCCCTTCTCGGCGAGTCCGCCTGGGCCGGGGTGGTGACTGAGCGAGCGCTCGGCCACGCGAGCCTGGCTGGCGTGCAGGCCGCCGTGAAGGCGGGCCGCGAACCCGCCAGAGCAGCGCTCCGGGCCGCCGTCCGGTACACCCTGGGGCTGCTGGCCGACCGGGCACCGGGACGCACCGTCGAGGTGCGGATCCCGCCCTTTGCCGCCATCCAGTGCATTCCCGGCCCGAGGCATACCCGGGGCACCCCGCCGAACGTGGTCGAGACCGACCCGATGACCTGGCTGAGGCTTGCCACCGGCGAACTGGACTGGGCCGGCGCGCTGGCCACCGGCCGGCTGCTGGCCAGCGGGCAGCGATCTGACATTTCTTCCTACCTGCCGGTCGTGGCCAACGGCGCCGGCGGACCGGGAAGTCACTAGAATTGGCTGGTGATTAAGCCCGACGGCCTGTTGTCACACGATCCCGAAACCTCAGATCAGCCGCCCCGAGACGCGTGCGGCGTGTTCGGCGTGTGGTCTCCTGGCGAGGACGTGGCCAAGCTCGCCTACTACGGCCTGTACTCACTCCAGCACCGGGGCCAGGAGTCTGCTGGCATCGCGGTCAGCGACGGCAGCAGGATCGTCGTCTACAAGGACATGGGCCTGGTCGCGCAGGTCTTCGATGAATCTGTGCTGAATACCTTGCAGGGTCATATCGCGGTCGGGCACTGCCGGTACTCCACCAGCGGCTCCTCGGTCTGGGAGAACGCGCAGCCCACCTTCCGTGCCACCCCGTCGGCTAGCCTGGCGCTCGGTCACAACGGCAACCTGATCAACACGCTGGAGCTGGCCGGACTGCTGGGCGGCCAGGCTGCCGCGGTCGCGGGGCGAGCCACGTCCGACACCGACGTGCTGACGGCGCTGTTTGCCGCCCCCGGCCCTGGCGCCAGCGGGAACGGAACCGGCCTTACCCCGGACCCCGGCGTGGAGGCGGCCGCACTGGCGGCGCTTCCGCTGGTACGCGGTGCCTTCTCACTGGTCTTCATGGACGAGCAGACCCTGTACGCCGCCCGCGACCCGCAGGGATTCCGCCCGCTGGTGCTCGGGCGGGTTGCCAGGGGCTGGGTCGTCGCCAGTGAGACTGCCGCCCTGGACATCGTCGGGGCCGCCTTCGTCCGGGAGATCGAGCCGGGCGAGATGGTGGCGATCGATGAAACTGGGCTGCGGTCGCATACCTTCGCGCCCGCGGCGCCCAAAGGCTGCCTCTTCGAGTACGTCTACCTGGCCAGGCCGGATACCACCATCGCCGGGCGAAGCGTGCAGTCCGCACGGGTAGAGGTGGGCAAGCGGCTCGCCGCCGAGTACCCGGCCGACGCGGACCTGGTGATTCCCGTGCCGGAGTCGAGCACGCCGGCCGCGATCGGGTACGCGCAGGCTAGCGGCATCCCGTATGGCCAGGGGCTGGTGAAGAACTCCTACGTGGGCCGCACCTTCATCCAGCCCAGCCAGACCATCAGGCAGCGCGGCATAAGGCTGAAGTACAACCCGCTGAAGGAAGCCATCGCCGGGAAGCGGCTGGTCGTCGTGGACGACTCGATAGTCCGCGGCAATACTCAGCGCGCCATCGTCGCGATGCTGCGCGAGGCCGGCGCGGCGGAAGTGCACGTCCGGATCTCCAGCCCGCCGGTGGCCTGGCCGTGCTTTTTCGGCATTGACTTCGCCAGCCGGGCCGAGCTGATGGCGGGCAACCTGACGATCGAGGAGATCAGGGAGTCGATCGGAGCCGACTCGCTCGGTTTCGTGTCGCTGGCAGGCCTTATCGAGGCGACCACCGTGCCGGCCGACCGGCTGTGCCGAGCCTGCTTCGACGGCGAGTACCCCGTTTCGGTGGCCGAGGACGAGAAAGGCAAGCACCTGCTGGAGCCGGCCGGCTCTGGCCGGGAGGCGCGGTGGTGACTGCCGAGGACCCGGCGAGCGGCCACGGCTTGCTCCCGGCCAGCTATGGCGCGGCCGGCGTCAGCATCGCAGCCGGGGAACGGGCCGTGGACCTGATGCGCGCCTCGGTGGCAAGGACCGCGGGTGCTGAGGTCATCGGCGGGATCGGCGGATTTGCCGGGCTCTTCGACGCGTCCAAGCTGACGGGCATGCGCCGGCCGCTGCTAGCGACGTCCACCGACGGCGTGGGCACCAAGGTCGTGCTGGCGCAGCGGCTGGGCCAGTACGCCACCATCGGCCTGGACCTGGTCGGCATGGTCGTGGACGACCTGGCCGTGTGCGGCGCGGAGCCGCTGTTCATGACCGATTACCTGGTCTGCGGCCGGATCGATCCGGAGCGGGTCGCCATGATCGTCGGCGGCATCGCTGACGGCTGCGTGCAGGCTGGCTGCGCGCTGGTGGGAGGCGAGACGGCCGAGCATCCGGGGCATTTCGGCCCGGACGACTTTGACCTGGCCGGAGCCGCGACCGGGGTAGTAGATGCCGACCGGTTGCTCGGCCCCGAGCGCGTGCAGGCCGGTGACGCCGTCATCGCGATGGCGTCTTCGGGCCTGCATTCGAATGGCTTCTCACTGGTCCGGGCGATAGTTGACGCGGCCGGGTCCGGGCTGGACCTGGAGGCGCAGCCGCCCGAACTCAGCCGGCCGCTGGGAGCGGAGCTTCTCACCCCGACGCGGATCTACGCACGGCATTGCCTTGCCGTGGCGGACAGCTGCGCGGTGCGGACCTTTGCTCATATCACCGGTGGCGGCCTGACGACGAATCTGGCCAGGGTGCTGCCGGCCAGCGCTGATGCGGTGCTCGATCGGGCAAGCTGGTCGCCGGACGCCGTCTTCAGCCTGCTGGCTGCGCACGGCAAGGTGCCGCAGGCTGAGATGGAGAACGTCTTCAACATGGGCGTCGGCATGATCGCCGTGGTGGCGGCTGAGGATGCGGACCGGGCTGCGGGCTTGCTAGCCGAACGCGGCGTGCCGGCGTGGATGATAGGCGAAATCACCACCGGGTCAGGTCATGCGCGGCTCACGGGTCAGCATCCAGCATGACCTCACTGACCCATTCGCCGGCGAACGGCTGAGGCCAATCCGACGCCGCGGGTACCGTGCGCCTCAGTTGATGTGGTCAGGCTCCGGCTGACGAGCCGTACGGCCGGACAAGGTCATCGGTGCCGCTGCTCTCCTCGGAGTCCCAGTCCTCGTCTTCATCCTCATCATCCAGCGCCGAGTCGTCGTCCGCGCCGTACCGATCGCCAAGGTCCGCGTCAGCGGAATCCCCGTTGGCGCGCTCGGTGTCCGCGTCGACGCCCAGCTCAGCCCTCAGCCGGTCAAGGTCGGTACCGCCACCGCTGTACTTCAGCTGGCGTGCCACCTTGACCTGCTTGGCCTTGGCTCGGCCGCGCCCCATTGGCTCGACCCCCTCTAACGTACGGAACCCGACGGGTCCCTGGTCGCCGCACTCTTAATTGTCCGTTACCACGCCAATGCCCGCGGTTTCGTGCAAACAAGGCTAACCCGTCGCCGCTCCGCGACCGGAGCGGGACGCGCTCGCCCTGACGTACAGGTACAACCGTACCTGCTTTGGGCGGCGGGCGCCTCCGATGATTTCGCCGAAGTAAATCATCGGCCCAGGTATATCCCGCGCAGCCTGCCGATTTCGGCGATCCGCTGCTCGGCCAGCCGATCGGCGGCGACCGCGGGCGGAACCCCTTCGGCATCAGCCAGCGCCAGGATTTTCCGGGTTGTACCCAAAATCTGGCCGGCCCGGGCTTTTGCCCGTTCGAAGCTGAACCCGTGCAGCTCGTCGGCCACCTGGATGACGCCGCCGGCGTTCACCAGGTAGTCAGGCGCATACACGACGCCGAGATCAGCCAGCGTCTTCTCTACTCCCGGATGAGCGAGCTGATTGTTGGCACCGCCGCAGATCACCTTGACGGCGACGAGCGCGCTCACGGTGTCGTCGTCAATGGCCCCGCCTAGCGCGCAAGGCGAGTACACCTCCAGCGAGCTGGCCAGCAGTTCAGCCCGGCTGCTCGCCACCGAGACGGCTGGGTGCCTGGCGAGGACCCGTTCCGACGCAACGGGGCTGGTGTCGAAGATCACTACCGTCGCGCCGTCTTCCATCAGGTGGTCGACGAGCCGGTGGCCGACCTTACCGACACCCTCGACGCCGACGGTCCTGCCGCTCAGGCTGGGCGCGCCCCAGACATGCTCTGCCGCTGCGCGCATCCCCTGGAAGACGCCGAAGGCTGTCAGCACGGACGAATCGCCAGCCCCCCCGTTCGGCACTGTGCGGCCGGTGACGTGGGTGCAATCCCTGGCGATGATGTCCATATCCTCGCTGCAGGTGCCGATGTCGCAGGCGGTGATGTAGCGGCCGCCGAGCGACTCGACGAAGCGCCCGTACGCACGCAGCAGGGCCTCGGACTTCAGCACCTCAGGATCACCGATGATGACGGCCTTGCCGCCGCCGAGGTCCAGTCCGGCAAGGGCGTTCTTGTAAGCCATCGCCCTGGACAGGTTGAGCACGTCCGTGAGGGCCGCCTCCTCGCTGGCGTACGGGTAGAACCGCGTCCCGCCGAGCGCGGGCCCGAGCGCGGTCGAGTAGATCGCGATGATGGCACGCAGTCCGGACTGATTATCCTGACAGAACACGACTTGCTCATGCCCGGACCGACCGTCTGCATGACCGGCCTCAAAGACTGTGGTCACTTCGGTGGACTCCCGGAATCACTGCCCGCATCTCCGTTGGCGCGGGATTCGGCAACCAGCCTATAGCGGCCAGTCACTCGGCTGAGCGGAGTCGCGGGACTACCGGCGCGTAAGGCTTTGCCGGGACGGGTACGGCATGTCACGATTAGTCATGCTGCCCATTACGCGACAAGTGCCGGAGTTCCGGTCCGTTATCGCGCGATTGTGCAGCGCAGAGTCGCACCGTGCTTACCTAGCGTTGGAATTTGGCGAGTTGCGTCGGCTGAAATCGCCTGAAGCCGATTATCTGGCCGAAGTACGGGAATTAACACCGGACTCGGGCCGGTTGCATAGAAACAACTCAGCTGTCACGCAACCGCACGGAGCATCCTGCTATTGGCCAGCGAGCGCACCGGTAGGGGACCGGATAGCGATGCTGGAGAGCGCGAACCGGAGGGAGGGAGACCCGGTCAGCGTCGGCGCCCATAACCGCCCCGGCGTGATCAAGCCCCTGAAGGTGCCGACCTGGAGGAGATCGGCCCAGCTAGTCAGGGGTGTGCAAGAGGTGGCGGCAATCGAGCTAAGTAGCTGATGAGAGGCGCGGATGACTTTTCCGAATCCGCCCGTTGCGACGGTGCGTGTCGCTAGAATCACGCAACGTGACAGGTCGCAAAGGCGCATCGCGGCCACTCGCAAAAGAAACTTTGCTCCCGGTTGTCGACTTGTCACCGCTGGTGATGGCAATATGGTCCGAGTGGACCATATGGGACATCCAAGGCAGGCTCGCATATGGAGCCACGAACAGCAACAGCAGTAAGGATCGCAGTACCGGTCCAGGAGGAGAGGCCGTCAACATGTCAGCACGTACACCAGAGGCTGAGCCGCTGCTTACGCCTGCAGAGGTCGCGACGATGTTCAGGGTGGACCCGAAGACAGTTACCAGGTGGGCAAAGGCAGGGAAACTTACGTCCATCCGGACGCTCGGCGGGCACCGCCGGTACCGGGAGACTGAGGTCCGCGCCCTTCTGGCGGGAATCCCACAGCAGCGCTCAGAGTAAGGAAAGGCCGCGTTGCTGGCGTGTGCCGCCAGCTAGCGGTGTTGTTAAGTAGTTTGGGGGGGTCGGCCCCGGCGGCCAGCACACCGCATCGGGGGGCGCGATTCGCGTTCGATGCGATGATGGGCATCGGTCAGCGGAAGCCGGGGTCGATCCGGCCTCCCGGGCAGCGATCCGGTAGGGCGGAGCTGCGTGATGCAGCGCGAGCAGTGATCAGTAGCCAGATCACCAAGCTTTCTGCCGGGAACGGGATCGGCTAACGGCCGGTGCGGTGGCGAAGTACCCGGCGCTTCGTGCACTCGATTGCCCCGCGGTCATACTCATCTGGCGGCATCGGCCTAGCGGTTCTCGCACGTCCGCAGGCTAGCTCCGGGCCCGCGCGCTGGTTCCCGCCAGGCGCGCCGGGCCGTTCCCTGGCAGGCCCGCCGGCCCGTTCCCGCCGCGCCCGCCGGCCCGTTCCCCGGCAGCCCGTCGGCCCATTCCCGGCAGGCCCGCCGGCCAGGGTCGGGACATATCTAGTTAACTGTACGTAGTCGCATAACAACTTTTCGTAATCACGCCTCCCGGCATCACCGCGAGACGATACTGAGGGCACGTGCCGCCGCAGCCCGGCGCCCGGCGGCCGCGTGAGGTCCGCGCATCACCGTGGCCAGCCAGAACGTGTGCGTAGGTGAATGCTTAGCGTCCCTGGGGGTCCGCCTGCTAGGCGGAATGCGGCGCTGTGGGGAGGGGGAGGTATGCGCAATGCGTGATCCGGGCTTGGTGCAGCGTGCGGAGCGTGCGGCGCTCGCATTAGAGCGCGCCTGGGGGCAGTGGCGGAACCAGCATGGTCTGGGCGCACAGCCACCGACGCCAGTGTCGAGTTACGTCGGTTATTCACTTGAGGAGCCGTGGGGCCAGCCTCGAGTCGTCTTCGGGGTTGGCGCCGAGGAAGCGGAGATGCTGGCTGCCCTGCTGGCGGGCCAGGATTACGTCGGTCCCGTGCACGCGGAGATGACCGACTGGCGTCGCAGCCGCCCGGCCGCCCCGCCGCTGCCGGTTCGCGGGCGCCTCGTTGTACCCGCGCAGGCACCATCTCCGGTCGAGTCAGCTCAGCCGTCGGCCGAACCGGCTCAGCTCGGGCCAGTCGCGCAGGTTCCCGGTAACAGGGACGCGGCCGAGCACGATGAGGCTGATCAAGAGGCTGTCCCGGCCGAGGCTGTCCCGGCCGAGGCTGTCCCGCGCGAGATCGTCCCGCTGGAAGATCTGGTTCCGCTGCCACCAGAGGAAACCAGTGACGCACCGTTTGAGGCGCCGAGCCAGGGACCCGGTTACTGCGGGCCCAGATATCAGGGTTTCCCGCCGCAGTACCAGCCTGAAGGCGCAGTACTCGGCGGCGCCGATGGTGCCATCGGTGCCGACGAGTCCGCGGCACCGGCCGGTGAGCAGCCGAATGGGCTCATGCCACAAGTAGTAGCCAGGCTGACCCGTTCCCTTCGCTCGCAGCGCGGCTCCCATGACCCTGGCTGGACGCAGGAGCACGAGCATCACCAGGACGCGGCGGACGAGGCTGTCTAGCCCGGGCAGGATGGGCCGGACAGGTCGCGCTCGGCAGCTCCGGCCGCACTGTCAGCGGGATGCCGCACAATTCAGGTTGTGCGGATAGCGCTGCTGCCTGGCCCCGGCCAGGCGGGCCTGCTGTGCCGGCTCGGCGACGACGGTTCGGCGGCCGGACAGGCCGAAGCCGTAGCGGACGTGGCAGCGGCCGTCGCCCGGCTGGAGGCCGGTGCAGACGTCCGCTGGGTGTGGCCGTGCGCGGCGCAGGTCTACCCTGCGCTGCTGCGAGCCGCGGTACCGGTCGCCCGCTGCCATGATGTCGGCCTCGTCGCGGCGTTGCTGCGCGCCAGGGATCGCCCGGCGGGCGCTCAGCCGGTGTCAGCCGCTGCGGCCCGCCTAGCACAATGGCCGTCCGTACCCGCGGCGGCGGGCGGACCGGATGCGGGACAACTGCCGCTCGACTCTGGTCAGCCGGGTGAACCCGACCGGCCGGCCGCTATGGGCGACCTGATCGCCGTTCATGCGGACCAGCTAACGGCTATCGGCACCGACCCGCGGCCGGCAAGGTTCAGTCTGCTCGCCGCCGCCGAGTCCGCCGGCGCGCTGGCGGCGGCCGAGATGACGGCGGCCGGCCTGCCGTGGCGAGCTGATGTGCACGGGCAGCTGCTGGCCGAGCAGCTGGGCCCGCGTCCGCCGGCCACCACGGGGCTGCCGCTGCGTCCGGCCAGGCTCAGCGCGCTGGCTGCCGAGATCTCCGCGGCTCTTGGCGCTACCCGCCCGGTCAATCCCGATTCACCGGCCCAGTTGCTGCGCGCACTGGCGGCGAGCGGAGTCCGGGTGTCATCGACCCGCTCGTCAGTGCTGCGCCAGGTGGATCATCCGGTGATCCCACTGCTGCTCGAATACAAGGAACTCGCGCGGCTGCATAGCGCGAACGGCTGGTCCTGGCTCGACACCTGGGTCAGCGAGGGCAGGTTCAGGCCCGAATACGTGGTCGGCGGCGTCGTCTCGGGCCGGTGGGCCTCGCGCGGAGGCGGCGCACTGCAGATCCCCAAGCTGCTCCGCTCAGCCGTGCTGGCCGACGCTGGCTGGACGCTCGTGGTCGCCGACGCGGCGCAGCTGGAGCCGCGGATCCTCGCGGCACTCGCCGGGGACCGGGTATTCGCGCAGGCGGCGACGGCCGGCGACCTGTACGAGGCGGTAGCAACGGCGATCGGGGCCGACCGCGCCACGGCCAAGGTCGCGCTGCTGTCGGCGATGTACGGCGGGACTGGTGGCGATGCCGGCCAGTCGCTCGCCCTGTTCCGGCGCCGGTTCCCGCAGGCGGCGGCGTTCGTCGAGAGCGCCGCGCGGGCCGGGGAGGAAGGCAGGGTGGTCAGGTCCGTGCTCGGCCGGACCTGCCCGCCGCCGTCTACTGCCTGGCGGGCCACGACGGCGGAGGCAGCCGACCCTGAGCAGGACCGAGATCCAGGCGCCGGGGCCGCGGCGCGGGCTCGCGGCAGGTTCACTCGTAACTTCGTGGTGCAGGCGAGCGCTGCCGACTGGGCACTGGTCCTGCTGGCCACGCTGCGCGGAAAGCTTGCTGAGCTAGGCGAGCCCCGGCCGCAACTGGTGTTCTTCCAGCATGACGAAGTGATCGTGCACAGCCCGGTGCAGCAGGCTGCCGAGGTCGTGACGGCTATCGAAGCGGCCGCCGCCACAGCCACGCAGCTGATCTTTGGTCAGACGGCGGTTAGCTTCCCGATGACGACAGCTGTAGTGGGCTGCTACGCCGACGCCAAGTGACGGGCGGCCGGAGGGTGCATGTGCGCTGACTAGCCGTCTCAGCTGCCTAACAGCACATTCGACGCGGGCGTTGATCGTCTGTCATTTGTTCTCGCTGCTGACAAACGCTTCACTGTGTCGGCTGCGACGGTCGATGTAGTAGCCGCCTGCGCTGCAGTTGCCGCCGGGCGGGCATGATACCGAGTTGACGCCCGCGGCCCAGCCCAGGGCGATGAGGCCGGGGATCTGCCGGGCTCTGCCCCAGCTGCCGTTGTTTTCGATGGTCACGAATGACTGGTATCCCCAGTCGCCGCCGGCGCCGCAGTTGCCCGCGGATGGGCACGAAATCGACGCGACAGTGGTTGTCCCGTCTCCGTCCCAGGCCGCGGCGCCGCGCACCATTTGCGTTGTGCCCCATACGCCATTTTTCTCGGCCACGACGAGGGCGACCCAGTCGCCGGCGTCGTTGTAGTAATAGCCGCCCGCGCTGCAGTTGCGGGCCGATGCGCACGACACCGCGACGGTCTCGTCAAAGAATCCGCCCACGCCGACCGGATCCTCCGCGGTGCCCCAGCGGCCGTTGTGCTCGCTCACCACGAACTTTTGCGGATACTGCGGGGCTCCGTTGTCCTCGTAGGTAAAGTACCCGACCGCGCCGCAGTTGCCCGCCGATGGGCATGACACCGAGCTGACCTGGGCGTCCTCGCCCGTATTCGCGGCCGCAGTGCCGGGCACCTGCAGCGCGGCGCGCCAGATCCCGTTCTTCTCGCTGACCACGAACGCCTCGATGATGTTCTGGCCGAGGAAGGTGTCCACGCCGCTGGCGTAAGACCCTCCGGCGCCGCAGTTGCCGCCTCGCGAGCAGGACACCGAGTTGACCACGGCATCCCCCGCGGCATTCATCGCTGCCAGGCCGGGAACCTCCACCGCCGTATACCAGTGGCCGTTCTTCTCAGTCACCACGAACGCCTGCGTAGCCCCTGAGCCATCCACATAGGACCCGCCAGCACCGCAGCTGCCGGCCGCGTAGCACGACACCGAATTGACCACGGCATGCCCGCCGGCATTCAGTGCGGCCGTGCCTGGCACCTGCACCGCCCGGAGCCAGCCGCCGTTCCGCTCGCTCGCCACGAACGCCTGCACGTGGCCGTGGCCGTCGGTGTAGAACCCGCCCGCAACACAGTCGCCCGCCGACGGGCACGACAACGAGGTGACCTGGGCGTTCCCCCCTGCATTCAGCGCCGCCAGGCCCGGCGCCGCTAGCGCATTACGCCACCGTCCCTGCTTCTCGTTCACCACGAACGCCTCCACGTGCCCGTGGCCGTCGGTGTAGAACCCGCCCGCACCGCAACTGCCCACCCGCGCGCAGGACACAGAGTTAACGTCGGCGTCACCGCCCTTGTTCAGGGCCGCCGTACCCGGCACCTCCTCCGCCTTGCCCCAGTTGCTCACTGTGGCGGCCGCGTGCAGGCCGGCGGCCGACGCTGGCGGGGCGCCGGCCAGCTGCGCGCACCACAGCGCAGCCGTAGCCGCCGCTGCGACCAGCGGAACGCCGCGCCCCATCGCAGCTGGCCGCGCCAGCCTCCGAATCACCCCAGCCCAGCTGCACGTCATCTTCACGGCATCTCCCAGCTAAGCGCTAACCGCCGTATATCTCACCGGCGCCGAGCGCGCACTTGATGCTGCCAGCGGCGGTCGAACAATGACAAGGGGAGGGCTACCCAGCGAAGAACCCGGCACGCCAACGCCACCAGCGCAGTCAGCTTGCTGGCCGGCTTGTGATAGGCAAGCGGCATGGCCGCAGTTGCCGGGCGCTTTGCGGAGCCGGCATGAACCTAGACGTCACGGTGCGCGGCATCACCATCCCGCCAGACGAACTGTCATGGCGCTTCTCCCGGTCGCAGGGCCCGGGCGGGCAGTCGGTCAACACCACCGACAGCCAGGCCGAGCTTTCCTTTGACCTGGCCGGGTCCGCCGCGCTGCCGCAGGGACTCAAGGACCGGGCGCTCGCAGCCCTGGCGGGGCGGCTCTCCGAGGGCGTGATCACGGTCGCGGCCAGCGAGTATCGCTCCCAGCTCCGTAACAGGGTGGCCGCGGCAGCCCGGCTCAGCGCGCTGCTCACCGATGCGACGGCGCCGCCGCGCAAGCCGCGCAGGCCCACGAAACCGACGCGCGGAGCGGTCGAGCGGCGCCTTGCCGACAAGCAGCGCCGTTCTCAGCTCAAGCGACTTCGCCGCTTCAGCGATGAGTAGCGCCAAAGCGTCCCCGTTCCCCGATGTAGCGCGGCCGGCGCGTGCCGTCAGCCGCTCGCCATCGTTGCGAGCTTGGTTACGGTGGTCCAGTTGCGGGCGGTAGCCGCGACGCCGAGCCGTTTCTCCAGCGCGGCATTGGTGAGCTTGGTGTCGCCTGCGCCTGCCGGGCACCACAAGTAGGCCTCCCGGCCGTAAACCCAGAGCGCATCTGGTTCGAACGAGACGCCCTCGAGCGCGCCGAGCACGGCGGCTGCGGGCTGGGCGCTGAGGAAAGCGACGAAGTAGCGGGACGGGTTCTCGGGCTCGGCCCCCAGCGGGCTCCCGGTGACTGCCGCCGCAAGCTCGGCACCGGTCCGAACCATGATCGCGCAGTTCACCCCCAACCTCGCGGCGACAGCGTCGCCGATCTGCTGCTCCAGCTCGGCCGCTGGTGCCGCCGAGCTGAAGACCGCATTGCCGCTTTGCAGGTGCGTCGCCAGATCGGCGTAGCCAAGCTCGGTGAGCAAGGCGCGCAGTTCGGCCATCGGCACCTTGTTGTGCCCGCCGACGTTGATGCCTCGCAAGAAGGCGGCGTACCGCATGCAGGTCCCCCTCGGCGGCTGAACCATGATCACGTAAACAAGGCGGCGTCCGCGCGACGCGTTGTTTACGTGCTAATCATGCAGCGCCGCAACCGGGGCGGCGGGGCTGGTCAGTACCCTGGTCCGATGGACAGCTCCGGGCGGCGGCAGGCCCGGCCGCGCGCCGGCGGGCGCACTGCGCGTGATCAACGCCGCCGGGTCCTGTCGCAGAACTACCTGCGCGACGCCGACGCTGCCCGGCAGTTCCTCAAGACCGTCCAGGCCGATCCGGCCGGGCTGTGCCTTGAGGTCGGGGCCGGCGAGGGCATCCTGACCGCTCGGCTGGCCGCGATGTTCGGCGAGGTCGTCGCCTATGAGGTCGATGAGAGCCTGGCCGGCCGGCTGGCAGCCAGGGTCGGTGAGCGCCCGCAGGTGAAGGTCGCGATGCGCGACTTCCTGTCGGCCCGGCCGCCGTCCAGGCCGTTCCAGGTTGTCGGCAACGCTCCGTTCTCGCTCACCTCCCCGATCATCGACTGGTGCCTGCGCGCGCGCCGTCTCACCGTCGCCACGCTCATCACTCAGCTGGAGTACGCGCGCAAGCGGGCGGGCGGGTACGGCCGGTGGAGCTTGCTCACGGTCAGCACCTGGCCGCAGTTTCGCTGGGAGCTGCGAGGGACGATCGCCAGGACCCAGTTCCGCCCGGTGCCGCGGGTCGATGCCGGCATCTTGCGGCTGGAGCGGCGAGCCGAGCCGCTGATCAGCCCGTCCCGCCAGGCTGCGTACCGGCGGCTGGTGCAGGCCGGATTCAGCGGGGTCGGCGGGTCCGTGCAAACCTCGCTGCGGCGGACGTACCCGCCCGACCGGGTCGGGGCAGCCTGCGCGAGCGCAGGTGTCGAGCGCCGCGCTGTAGTTGGCTACGTAAGCCCGGACCAGTGGGTCGAGATCTTCCGGGTGCTGGACGCCAGGACCGCTGCCGGCTCTTCAGTAACGATCAGATAGCTCAGCTGGTTTCTTAGCCCAGTATGAACCACTAATTCCGGCAACTCTGATAGCGTCCGCGACCTGGGGCTTTTCCTGCGCGGCCACGCTTGCCGCCGTTACCGTAAGGCGCTTCGATGCAACGATCGTTCTTCAAGCGGGCTGTGCGCGCCCGCCTTAAGGCTGGTGCCGGGCTGGTCGCCGTCGCTGCCACCACGCTGGCCGTCGGCCAGGCGGGTGCTGCTGCGGCGGCGCCGGTGAGCGCTGGACATGTCAGCGCGGGGCTGGCACAGCGGCCGCTGACGGCCGCCCAGGCGAGCGCGCTATCTGCCGACGTCAGCCAGCACGTGATTGTCTTCCTGAAGAACGAGCCGGCTATCCGCTCGAGCGCCCGGTCGCAGCTGTCCGCCCGGTCGGCGGCGATTGCCGCCAGCCAGAGTGGCCTGGTTCGCGAGCTGGCCGAGGTGCACGCGACGCACGTCATCGGGTACCGCCTGGTCAACGCTCTCGCCGCGACCGTGTCGCCGGGCGAGGAGGCGCGGCTGAGGGCCAACCCGGCCGTCGCCAAGGTGATCCCGGACGCCATCATCCAGGGCCCGTCCGCCGTTGCGGCCCGAGCCGGCGCCACTGCCGCGGCGAGCACGATCAAGCCGCTGCCCGGCGCCTGCCTGGCGCACGGCAAGGCGCAGCTTGAGCCGGAGGCGCTCCAGGTCACCAGCACTCAGTCGCTGGCCAAGGGCGCGAAGACCGCGCGTTCGCTGGGCTTCACCGGCAACGGCGTCACGGTCGCTTACATGGCTGACGGCATTGACATCCACAACGTGAACTTCATCAAGGCCAACGGCAAGTCGATCTTCACGCAGTACCGGGACTTCACCGGCGACGGCACGCAGGGCCCCAGCGGCGGCGGCGGCGAGGCGTTCCTCGACGCCAACTCCATCGCCGGCCAGGGCAGGCATGTCTACAACGTGCAGTACTTCGGCGCCCAGTCGCTGACCCAGACCTGCAACATCAAGATCGAGGGTGTCGCCCCGGGTGTCAGCCTGGAGGGCTTGCGAGTCTTCGGGGTGGGTAACGCCACGACGACGTCCGCCTTCCTCGACGCGATCAACTACGCGACCGTCGTGAAGCCCGTCAACGTGCTGAACGAGTCGTTCGGTATCAACGGCATCCCCGACACCTCGGTCGACGCGGTCAAGCAATTCGATGACGCTGCCGTCAAGGCGGGCGTGACCGTCGTGGTCTCCAGCGGCGACGCCTCGCCGGGCACGGACACCATCGGCTCGCCTTCCACTGACCCGAACGTTATCTCCGTCGGTGCCAGCACTGACTTCCGCTCCTACGGGATGTCCAACTCCGCCGAGGCGGACAAGTTCGGCCGTACCGGCTGGCTGGACGACAACATCAGCACCATCAGCTCCAGCGGCTTCAACGCCGCCGGCGGCGGGATCGACCTGGTCGCGCCCGGTGACTCGAGCTTCACCTCGTGCACAGCCAGCGCGACGTACCCGGAGTGCACCAATAACCGGGGCATGCCCTCGGCGATCCAGCTCACCGGCGGCACGAGCCAGTCGGCACCGCTGACGTCCGGGGTGGCCGCGCTGGTCATCCAGGCGTTCCGCAAGACGCACGCCGGCCAGACGCCCACGCCTGCGGTGATCAAGCAGATCATCATGAGCTCGGCCACCGACCTGGGCGCGCCAGGGGACGAGCAGGGCGCCGGGCTGCTGAACGCGTACAAGGCCGTCCAGCTCGCCGAGTCGTATGCCAAGCCCGGCGCGGCCACCGGCGAAACGCTGCAGACGAACGTGACCTCGGTGTCCGGCCTCAATGCCGCCAATCCGCTGGACAACCGGCAGGGCCAGATCGACATCCAGGACAACCCAGCAACGCCGGAGACCGGCACCTTCACGGTAACCAACGCCGGCTCGGGTACCCAGACCGTGCACTTGTCCACCCGGACCCTCGGCCCAGTCAGCAACCTCCAGCAGGGCAAGGTAACGATCTCGAATGCTCACAGCGGCCACTTCATAGACTTCGCTGGCTTCAAGGACAACTACGGCGAGTTCCACTTCACCGTGCCGTCCGGGCAGCCGCGGCTGAATGCCGCGATGGCGTTCCCCGCCAAGATCAACCAGAGCGAGGCCACGTACCCGCTCACCATGATCCTCATTGACCCGAAAGGAAGGTTCGCGGCCAACTCGATGCCCCAGGGATATGACCGGAGCGCGAACGAGGACGTCATCAACCCGGCCGCCGGCCGGTGGACCGCAGTGATCTTCGGGCCGGAGGCCGGCAAGCCGCTGGACGGAACCACTGGCACCGTTCGGGTCACCGTCAGCACGCAGAAGTTCGTCACGTTCGGTTCCCTCAGCCAGACCACGCTGACACTGGCCAAGGGCCAGCAGTCGGCGCCCGTCACGCTGTCGGTGTCGACGCCAGCATCGCCTGGCGACCTCGACGGTTCGGTGGTGCTGAATGCCGGCCAGGGCGCGAGCACCATCCCGGTGCTCCTGCGCAGCTACGTTCGCCTCACCGGGTCGCCGGCCAGCGGTACCTTCAGCGGCAACGTGACCGGAGGTAACGGCCGCGGACCCGGGCAGTTCGCCTTCTATCAGTTCAACGTCCCGTCGGCCAGCAACCAGGACATCACCGCCTCTGTGCACCTGGCCAACGACCCGCAGAACCTGGTGGACACCTACCTGGTGGACCCGGCCGGGCAGATCGACGGGTACGGCTCGAACCAGTACGCCTCTAACTCGGCCACCGGCTTCTCCAGCCAGCTGACCTCGTCTTCGTCCGCTGTGAACGCCCAGGCGGGTACCTGGACGCTAGTGGTGGAGTTCGTTGACCCGACCGGTGGCAACGAGACGTCTGACCCTTATACCGGCAGCGTCGCGATCGAGCCGGGCGCATCGGTGACGGGACTGCCCTCTGGCCCGATCACCGATGGGACCTTTACGATTGACGTGAAGAACACCACCGGTGCGACGCAGGACATCTTCCTCGACCCGCGGCTGGCCGGATCGACGGTTTATACGCTCAGCTCGCTGACCAGCAACACGGCCCTGGTGCCGATGAACGGCTCGGCGCCGCCGCCGGCCTGGCTGGTGCCGGCCGAGTCGAGCAGCGTGAGCGTAACGACTCCGGTCGCTGCGGCGAGCCCGTTCACCTTCGACCTGAGCCCGCTCCTCGGCGACCCGGACGCCGCGTCCTACCAGCCGGCCGCCGTGAACGGCTCGACGACACCGTCGGTCACGGTGACCGCCGGCGGCACCGACGGCCCGCTGACTCCGGGCGCCTGGACCGCGACGCCGGCGCCGCCCGCGGGCGGTGGCTTCCGCACCGCGGATACCAGCCATGAGAACGTGACGTTCCAGGCGACGGTCACGACTCAGCCGTTCGACACTAACTTCAGCTCCGCCACCGAGGACTTCTGGTACGGCTCGGTCAACCTGGCGACGCTGAGCACCTGGGCCCCGGCGATCGTGCCGGCCGGGGCGACCGTGTCGATCACCATCACGCTCAGCGGCGTCGGAGCAGTGTCCGGGACGCTGTACGTCGACAGCTTCGTCCCGATCCAGTACCCGGTGGGTGCGTTCGAGCAGGCTGGCGGCAGTGAACTAGCGGCGATCCCGTACTCCTTCCTGCTTCTCCGAGATCTCGGCGCGCAGAAGGTCGCCGACGAAGCGCTGCGGCTCGTGCTGGCGCTTG
>JBKQTJ010000022.1:0-2822 GCA_052143255.1 Streptosporangiaceae bacterium
AGCCATACCCTCCGATCAAAAGGAACCGGAAGGTTCTGCACGATTATCAAGATACGGCTCACGAGCCGAGCCCTTCATACCCCGGCAGAGACTCGACATCTGAGTCCAGTCGGCCCGAAAGATCCACGGTGCGCTGTGGCAGATCCGTCATAAGCGCATCGCAGACAGCTTGCTCGCTAGTGGCGGCGGCAATCGCGATCACCTTCATGCGTCACCTTCTCCAGTCTTCGCGCGCTGGCCTTCGGTCTGTGCTGGCGGCTTAGCGTTTGGCGTGCGCCCTAGCTTTGAATACGAGCGGCGAGGCAGCCCGAGTGATACGCGAACGGCCCTGATCCAGCCGCCAGCTCGTCATCTTTGCCCGCGAGGCCGGGCTCGCCTCCCTGCGTCGGCCCGAACCCCAGCTGAAGCCGGGTCTTGGTCCCGCGAATGACGGCTCGTCGCTCCGGGCGTCGCACCCTGTCCCCGGGGGGCCGGCGGCCGATGCGGGGCGCCGTGACGTTTCGGTTGCCGTGGCTGCTCTCCGGCATCAAACGACCGGCGCAACAGCGCAGGTCGGCATCGCGCGGGGTAAACCGGATCGGGTCCTGGCTCGTCATGTTTCGGGGAGCTGTCATGCGCACGCTGCCCGCCCGAGTGGAGACGATATCGTCGGCCTGGCCGCGGCACGCCCGGCACCGGTACTCGCCGAGCCATGGCAACGGCGCTTGGCGGCTAACCGAGTGTCCGGAAGGGATGCCCGAAAGAGGAGTCGGTTATGAAGGTGGTGCTTTTCTGTGGCGGCATGGGCATGCGGATGCGGGATGGGTTGACGAATGCTCCCAAGCCCATGGCGATGATCGGGGAGCGTCCCTTGCTCTGGCATGTGATGCGCTACTACGCGCACTACGGGCACCGGGATTTCGTGCTCTGCCTCGGCTATGGTGCCTCGGCGGTCAAGGATTTCTTCCTGAACTACGACGAGTCGCGGTCCAACGACTTCGTGCTCAACGGCGGTGCCGGGCAGATAGAGCTGTTCAAGACCGACATTTCCGACTGGCGCATCACCTTCGTGGACACCGGCTTGCATTCGGAGATTGGCGAGCGATTGCGCCGGGTCCGCCACTTCGTCGATGGCAACGAAATGTTCCTCGCTAACTACGCCGACGTGTTCACAGACGCGCCACTACCCGACATGATCTCGCGTTTCGCGTCATCAGACGCCACAATCAGTGTGCTAGCGGTGCCGCAGCAGTCTTCGCACCACGTGGTCGACGTTGACGACACCGGCCTGATCACGCAGGTCACCCCGGTACGGGAGTTGCAGCAGTGGGTAAACGGCGGTTACTTCGTGCTGCGGCCGGAGATCTTCGACCACCTCAACGAGGGCGACGACCTAGTCGAGGACGTGCTCGTGCGCTTGGTCCCGCAGCGGAAGGTCCTCGCCTATCCGTACAAGGGCTACTGGACTCCCGCCGACACCGTCAAGGAACGCGCCCGGCTGGAGGAGATGTACCACCAAGGGAACTGCCCCTGGATGGTGTGGGACCCAGAGCGCTCGGGTGCTGCCCAAGCCCCCGCGGGTATGTCAGCCCTGAGCATTGAAACGCCAATTCCTGATGTCGCCGTGCTGGCATGATGACGCTCCGGCTTGAGCCCCAGGCAGAGGGCGCGCTGTCAGTGCTCGCCGTGGGTGCACATCCGGACGACATCGAGATCGCGGCCGGAGGCGCGCTTCTCAGCTTGGCAGGGCGCCACCAAGAGCTGCACGTGAGGTACGTACTGCTGACAGGCACGCCGGAGCGTCGGCAGGAGGCGCAAGCGGCAGCCCGTGCGTTCACTCCCGGCGCGGACCTCGAGGTCGAATTGCATGACCTGCCGGAAGGTCGGCTGCCCTCCGTCTGGGGCCAGGTCAAGGAGATCCTTGAAGGGGTCGCGCGGTCCATCAGGCCGGACATAATCCTGGCGCCGTCCCCGAGCGACGCGCACCAGGATCACAGGACAATTGGCGAGCTCGTGCCGACGGCGTTCCGGGACCATATCTACCTGGCGTACGAAGTCCCAAAGTGGGACGGTGACATGTCCCGACCGAACACCTATTTTCCGCTCACCGACGAAGTCGCACGGCGTAAGGCCGAACTGCTGAACAAGTGCTACCCGTCCCAACAGGGCCGTGACTGGTGGGGCGAGGAGACCTTCCTCGCCCTTGCCCGGATACGGGGGATAGAGTGCCGGACCCGCTATGCGGAGGCTTTCACCTGCTCGAAGCTGGTCATCTCCTGATCGCCTTGCCACACAGGTGCTCATCCCTTGGGTGTGTCCGCTGCCGTGCGGGTTGAGCCTGATGTTTGGTAGATGGTGACGTCAACCAGCGACAGGTGCCGCGCGTCTGCCATATACGGCATTTTCCAGATGGTCCGCTACGTGAGATCGGCTGATCCGCAGTGCTACCGGTAACGAAGCGAGGTGCGAGGTTGAGTGCCGCAGCTCAGGTTGCTTTGGATGCGCCTTCCCCAGCGTGGTGTCCCGGCCAATCCCTGCCGACTTTTCAGTGAGTCTGTGCGCTTCGTCCCGAGCCGCCAGATAACTACTCTCAGATTGATTGATGTCAATGCTAAGCGCCGGCCGCAGAACGACCAGAGTCAACCTCCTGCTTGTAGTCATGATCCTCTGCGCCTTTGTTGCCCCATCGTTCGTCTTCGCGCACAAGGCTTGGGCCGCCTCGTCTGCGTCGGATGATTTCGCCCGGGCGAACGGGAGCCTGGGGCCGAACTGGACGGATATCTCTGACGGCGGGCTGGCGATCTCGTCGCAGGCCGCGGCGGGAACCAACGGCGGCGGGGTCT
>JBKQTJ010000023.1:0-26068 GCA_052143255.1 Streptosporangiaceae bacterium
GGTAACCTATCTCGGCGTGCCTGAAGCGTATGCAACTGACACGCCTGCGGGCCTGTAGCTCAGACGGTTAGAGCGCTTCCCTGATAAGGAAGAGGTCGGAGGTTCAAGTCCTCCCAGGCCCACCCAGGTCAGGACGGGTCAGCCCCTACAGCAGCCATTACGCGCATCGAATTCCAGCAGCGTGGCGATGACCCGGTCGCCGCCGGGGCGGCTGACCAGTACGCCGGCAGGTCCCTGCCGTCGCACGAGCAGGAGCTCAGCATTCTCCGGGGAAGCAGGACCAACACCACAGCGCCCTGCGCCACTACAAGTCAGACTGGCCGCTTCGTGGCCGCTTCTTCGAGGCTCCAGCAGATTCGCGCCAGCTCGTCAAGGTGCTGAGCCGAGGGAACCCGCGAATACGCCCGCGCGGACATCAAGTCGATCGTTGTCCCGTCACAGCAGACGGCGGTAACGCAGAACCCGCCCCACAGCGCCTTGGGACGGCCGACCTCAAGGCCCGTGATCATCTGCCATGGCACGCGGACAACCCTGAACGTGCGGTGATCAGCCAGGCCATCGTCGCTGACCATCAGGTGAGTCCGCATGATCAGCACCGCCAGGCAGAGCCCGACAGCAACGGCCACGCAGGTCACGGTGATCCGCGCTGTCAGCGGCAGCCCGGGAGTGGCGCCAGGGCGAAGTCCCAGCCGGAACGAGCCGGCCAGGACCCAGCCCAGCAGCCCCGCAACCAGCGGAGTCGTCGCCGCCCTCCAGCGCCTCTCAGGCGAGGCAATCCGCATGCTGGGCACCGGCGACTTCCTCTCGCGGCTACCGGGGCATCGATGCCGCGGGCCAGCGCAACCGCGGCGAACATCGGTCCGAGTATCGCACGTCGCGGACAGCTCGACCCGGTCCGGCGTTGCCCGCCTGACCGCCGTGCGCCTCGGTCTGGCATGCGACTAAACCGCGCTCCAAGCGGAGCAAAAGGAGCCGATACTACAGTCTGTAGGAGGTTTCGGCAAGCGCGAGCATGGATCCTGACGGCGACGGACCGCGCATCTATTTCCAGCGCGTGCCTGAGCCAAAGGCGGTTAAGAACCGCCTGCACTTGGATGTGAACGGCGGCGGCCTGCCCGGTACGCCGCCCTCGGACCGGCGCCTGCCTGTCGACGAGACGGTCGACCGGCTGGCCGCGCCTGGTGCCACCTTCCTGACTGCCACCACCGAGCACGGCGATTACTGCGTCACCATGCTCGACCCGGAGGGGAACGAGTTTGACGTGCAGTGAGCCCCGCGGAGCGGCTAGCTCACCCGGCCGTGTAAACGACATAGCGCGCGCCGGACCGCGGCGGCCAGACAGTGGACGGGGCTCGTGCGAGACTTCTGTCGGGCGGGATGTTTGCGAGTTGGCGGGACCTGCCCGGTGCCCAATGCCCGACATCGACATCGGGCAGGCCCTCGCCGCCCCCTCCCGGTACTTGTCGGCTTGTCGGGTCGTCCGTACAAGCAGGCCCCCTGACGGTACGCTGAAGATCGACGCCAGGGAAGGCGAAGATGTCGCAACGTGACGAACATCACTTCACGGTCGATGACCAGCGGGCAGTTGACGGTGTAAGCGGGGTTATCGACGTTTCTGTCATCAACCCTCGGAGCATGCTGCCCGCGTACCTGCAGCTCGCGATCTACCTTCGGGGTGCGATCATCGTCCGGCGTCTTCGGCCCGGATCGCCCCTGCCGTCGGAGCCTGAGCTGTCTGAGCGGTACAAGGTAAGCCGGGATACGGTCCGGAAGGCGATGCAGCTACTTCGCGAGATCGGCATCGCCGAGACGCGGCGAGGCGTCGGGCACTTCGTTACACGCACGCCCGAGATAAGGCGAGTTATCGTGGCACCGGGCAGCCGGGTCATTGTGCGCATGCCCCAGCCGCACGAGCAAGGGGAGCTACTCGGCTTGACCGTGTTCGTCGTGACGGAGCCCGGCAAGCCGCCGGTCGCTTATGACACCGCGCAGACGCTGCTCGTGTTCCCTGACGGGGACAGCGCTTAAGTGCGGTACTTTGCCCGCATGAAGCCGGCACCGGGCGCTGCGGCTCCGGACGCGGGGCAAGCTCGCGGCTGGATGCCGTCAAGAAGCACCTGCCTGCGGCTTGCCGCCGGGTGGGCCTTGCTGGGCGCTTCCGCCTGCGCGGTTACGTTCGCGGTGTCCACCATCGGCGCGCCAACGCCCGACGGGCGCACGATACCGCTCTGGCTGGAACTAGCCGAGGGGCTGCTGGCAGCATCGATGCTCCCGGCATGCACCCTGATCCCGCTGCCGCCGCTCGCGGCCGGACGCGCCCACCTGCGCCGGGTGGCTCGCGCCCAACGACGATGGGCGGCGGCGTGGACCGCAGCAGCGTCCGCGGGCGTAGCACTGCAAGCGCTCTTCTGGGTTCGCCTCGTGCACTTCCTCGGGACTAGCTATGCCGATCTTCCCCGGCCTAGCTGGCATGCGCTCGAATTCGGGACCAGCTTCGCGATGGTGGGCGCCGCGATGATCGCGGTGCTCATCGGCGCCACAGCGTCGCCCAGGACCACGTCAGCGAGCATCCCGCACGCTTGACTCAGCCGCAGAGCGGTCCTTGTCAGCTGCAGGCCGGGGGTGCTCCCCGATTCGTGTCTATCCGATGCCGGGCTGCGGTGGCAGGGCTTGGTGGTCACGGCATCGGTCCTCAAGCTGGGCGGCGGCGGCGGACCACACAAGGGCAGCTTTAGGACGCTCAAGAGCCCGGCCGGAAACCTGACCGTCAAGGTTAGCGCCAAGCCGCACAGCAGCCAGGTGACCAACCCCAAGACCTGCCAGCTCTCATTCACTGAGGACATACCTGTAGTGGTCGTGGGCAGCTGGAGCACGGGCAGGTTCGCCGGCGCCTCCGGGCCGGGAGCGGCGCAGATCTTCTTCGCGGCTACGGCGCCGAGATTCAAGTCGGGCCCCATGAAGGGCCAGTGCAACTTCAATGGCCAGCCGAATTCGAAGGGTGCGATTGCGAGCTTCCTTGCGAGCGTGGTGCTCACGCTGAAGTGGCAGCCGCCACCGATACAACGGGCCAGGCCACTCCGGGGGTTCGGAGTGGCCTGATGCACTGCTGAGATCGCCGGTACGGGTGCACGGCACTCATACTTCCGGCTACGGACAGACCCGGCCGTTGCGGTCGAATGCGGCATGCGTTAGCGGCATCAGGCGCGCCCAGTGCGCCTCCATCTGCTCGGCCACCAGCTCGATCTCCCGCTGCGGGAACGAGGGGAATGTCGCTTCCGGATGACGAACGCGCAGCGAGAGGAAGTTCATCAGCGCACGGGCGTTGCAGGTGGCATACATCGAGGAATACAGGCCGACCGGCAGGACTGTCCGGGCGACCTCCCTGGCCACGCCGGCTTCCAGCATTTCGAGGTAGGCCATGTACGACTGGCGGCAGGCTGCCTCGACGGTCTCAGTCACCAAGTAATGCTGCTCGGGTGACCCGTCGCTGAACACGTAACTCCCTGGTTTGCCGCTCTGGACGAGCTTGCGGTCGGGACCCGGGACGTAGAAGACGGGCTCAAGCTTGCGGTAACGTCCGCTCTCCTCGTTGTAACTGAACGTACGGTGCCGCATGAACTCGCGGAACACGAAGATCGGCGCGCTGACATAGAACGTCATCGACGAGTGCTCGAACGGCGTACCGTGCCGGTCCCGCATCAGGAAGTTGATGAGCCCGGCCGAGCGCTCGGGATCGGCGTTGATGTCCGCCAGCGTTTGCTCGCCCTTGGTGGAGACCCGCGCCGCCCATATGACGTCACCGTCCGACGCGGCATGCTTGATCAGATCGACCGTCATGTCGCTGCGGAAGGTGATGTCCGGCACAGCCGCCATTGTGCTCGCAGCCACTGTCAGCCCCACCGGGGACCCTTCCCGCCCACGCGCGCCAGTCCGGCCAGCTCCATCATGTCGGCCTTGACGGCGGAACACGCCTAGCCGGTCCCGCCGCGCCCTGGCTCCTTCGATTAAGAGATCGCTTAATCCGCATTCGCTGCGGGTGCGGGCCGGGGTTAGTCTCGGTAAATCGGCCGCCGTACGGTGGCAGCATCGGCATGGAGAGGTTTGCTAATGGGCGCAGATGCTGACGAGGCGCTCGAAGTCCTGCGCGAAGTCTGGCGGAGTAGCGGGCAGCACTCGGTGGAGCTTGACGACTCAGCCGGCGGTGCCAAGTCCTGCAAGAAGATGCAGGATGTCGGTTTCGACGACTTCGCGGCCGGCGAAGCGGACCTCAAGGCGGCGTGGCGGGCGCGCCTTGAGCGCGAGGGCAAGCTGGCCGACCCGAGGGGCAGCGTCCGGGAACTGGTCCTGGGGTCACGCGAGTCTCAGGCCTGAATTCCGCACGCTGACGGCGAGGAGTTCGCTTCGTGGAGTATCCCAGCACCGTCAGCGAGCTGACCGGGCAACTGCGGAAGGGCGGGTACATCGCCGATCGCGGCTTGGCCACCTCCTTGCTGGTGTCACTGTCGCTGCACCGGCCGCTGCTGCTGGAGGGCGAGGTGGGTGTCGGCAAGACCGAGATCGCCAAGGTCCTCGCCAGTGTCTTCGGCCGGCGGCTGATCAGGCTTCAGTGCTATGAGGGCATCGACACTAATCAGGCTCTGTATGAGTGGGACTACGCCCGCCAGATGCTGCAGATCCGCGCCTTGTCGGAGCGGCAAGCCGCCGATGAGCAGTCCGTGGACAAGCTATTCGGACCGAAGTTCTTGCTGGAGCGGCCGCTGCTGGCCGCGGTCAAGGCCGGTGACCAGGCTGTACTGCTGATCGATGAGATCGACAGGGCCGACGACGAGTTCGAGGCGTTCCTGCTCGAGATCCTGTCGGACTTCCAGATCACGATCCCGGAGATCGGCACCATCAGCGCGCGGACGCCGCCCGCGGTGATCCTGACCTCTAACCGGACGAGGGAGCTGCACGACGCGCTGCGCCGCCGCTGCCTGTACCACTGGATCGGCTATCCGTCTGCGGAGCGCGAGGCCGAGATCGTGCTGATCCGCGAGCCGGCCGCCTCCGCCAGCCTCACCAGGAAGGTCGTCTCGGCAGTGCACCGGATGCGCGAGCTTGACTTGGCCAAGCCGCCGGGCGTCGCCGAGACCATAGACTGGGTGCGGACGCTGGAGTTCCTGGGCGAGGCTGACCTCTCGCTGCAGGGTGCGGGCGACACCCTCGGCGCTGTACTGAAGGATCGCGACGATCTGGGCCTGGTCCAGGACAACCTCGCGGAGCTCACCTCCGGTGCCTGACAGTGCCGACTTCGCCGGTGTGCTGGCCGGGTTCGCTCGCGCCCTCCGCTCGGCCGGGCTGGCAATCGGCACCGGTGATGTGCTGACCTACTGTGCGGCGGCCGGGCTGCTAGATCCGGCCGATCTCACCGACCTGTACTGGGCCGGGCGCACGTCGCTGATCAGCCGACCGGACGACCGCGTTACCTACGATGTCGTGTTCCGCACCTTTTTCCTGGGTGAAACCAGCGCCAATCGGTCGCAGCCCGCGCTGCAAGCAAACCCGGTCGCGCAGGCCGAGGCCGCCTTCGTGATGCCGGCGACCGAGCCGGGCCGCAACGACGCCGAGCCGGAGCAAGCGATGCTCGGCTTGATGGCCTCGGACGTGGAAGCGCTGAAGCAGCGCTCATTCGCTGCCTGCACGCCCGACGAGGCCGCGGCGCTGCGGAAGATCATGAAGAGGATCAGGCTCACGCCACCGCGCCGGCGGACCAGGCGCACGAGATCTGGTCCCGACGGCCACACGCCTGACCTGCGCAAGACGATCCGCGAGTCACTGCGCATGCATGACGATCCGGCCATGCTGTTCTGGCGGCAGCGCCGGGTCCGGCTGCGCCCGCTGATCCTGATCCTGGATGTGTCCGGGTCGATGGCTGATTACTCGCGCCATCTGCTGCAGTTCGCCCATACGGCCAAGCACGCGGCGGCGAAGGTAGAGGTGTTCTGCTTCGGCACGAGGCTTACCAGGATCACCAGGACGCTCGAGCATCGCCGCCCGGACGCGGCGCTGGAGCAGGCGGCCCGTGCCGTGGTCGACTGGGATGGCGGTACCAGAATCGGCGCGTCGCTGGACAGCTTCGTCCGGCAGTGGGGACGCAACGGCCTGTGCCGTGGCGGAGTCGTCGTCATCTGCTCCGATGGCCTCGATCGCGGCGATCCCGAGCTGTTGGCGGCCGCCATGGAGCGACTGACCAGGCTGTCCCACAAGGTGGTGTGGCTTAATCCGCACAAGGGCGATAACCAGAGCTTCAAGCCGAGCACGCTTGGCATGATGGTGGCAGCGCCGCACGTCGATCTGCTGCTGTCCGGTCACGACCTGGCCAGCCTGGAGGAACTCGCCGGTCTGCTGCCGGCCTTGCACTAGCCGGCGGCTAGCACGGTCGCCAGCCGAATTACCAGCTAACAGCAACGCTGAGGAGTCCCCGGTGAGGTGGAGCGTAGGCATCGAGGCCGAGGGCGACCGGGTGCTGACCCGGGAAGAGATCGTGGATCTGGCGGACGCCGTCGCCGCCAGCAACGGCATCGCTACGGGTATCGGCACGAGCAGGTACGGCGCCCAGCTTGTCGTGGAGGCGACGAGCCGGGACGAGGCGATCGGGCTGGCGACGGAGGCCTTCCTGGCGGCAGCGGCCACCGCCCGACTGCCAGCAGCGCCGGTGGCGCGGACCGAGGCCATCAGCGAAGACGAGGAGGAGGACGGGCGGTGATCCGGCTCGGCTCGCTGGCGGGCTACCCGTTCGAGGGTCCGCGCGTGCTGGCAGGCTGGACGCCGCCGTCGGCCGCTGCTGTCTACGCGATCGTCTACAAGCCTGATCCGGACGCCAAACCCGATCGCTACGCCGTCATTTACGTCGGGCACTCCGACGACCTGTCAGGTGAGCGGTTCCCGTTCCAGCATGCGCGTGCACCGTGCTGGATCAGCCGCGCCGGCTCGAAGTGGAAGGTCTACATCTGCACCTATGAGGTACCGGGCGGGACCCGGCCGCACCGGGAGCAGATTGCACATGAGCTCGCGGCCATCTACCGGCCAACCTGCAATGAGCAGCAGTTCGATCCGGCCTGGAAAGACGAGTGGATTGGCGAGTACACCGCCCCGACGACCGGCCCCGTTGCGCGCCGCGGTCCCGATCAGTCCCGGCCGGCATAGACAGGCCGACCTGCCGGACATAAGTAACAAATGAGACGCCGTTGTTAGGCCATCACCGCCGACGTTTAGCGGCGCCGTGACACGCACGTTGAAAGCACAGCAACGTTGTGGCAGGGCGGTTAAACGCCGACAGCATCAGCTAACTCAGCAAAGCGGCATATCGGGTAAACCAGCGGCCGCCTATTGCCGCGGCGCGTAGCCCACCGCGTCATGCAAGCGGGAACGGCGGGTCCCCGACGCGGGCCTGGCGGGCTCGAGCACCGCGGGCTCTTCGGGCCGTGGGGTAACGGCGGCGACGATCCCCTCGGCCATCCAGTACAGCAGCGGCAGCGCGCCGGCCACCACCCCGCCGGTCTCGTTGATATGCCCGACGCCTGGACCGATCAGCTTGGCGTGACCGACGATGGTCCGAACCAGCTCGGCGCACTCCTCCAGGTTCCCCGCGATCCGGGTCAGCAGCGTGCCGACCCAGTACAGGTAGAACGCCAGGCCCGCGATGAGCAGGACCACGTCGACGACGGTCAGGATGACCAGGGTGGTCATGACTTCACCTTTCCGAGCACACGCCCGAGGAAGAGGTGGTGCTTGAGGCCCTCAGCCAGCACGGCCTCGACGCCATCGGCCACCTGCGGGATGAGGGCGGTGTCGGCGGTGTTCGCTGCTGCCGCCTTAAGGGTGTCGCGTACATCGGCCACCCGCCGGTCGATGATCTTCACGAAATAGATGAGCAGGCTCAGCAGCGCCGCGACAGCCAGGACCACCACGAAGCCGATGATGATCGTGACCACCCACCAGGTGTGCTCGCTCGACGACATGGCCAGTGCGTGCATCCCTAACCCCCCAGCCTCTCGCGGCCGCGCTGCAGCCCGCCAATGATGATCGTCGCGTGCTCGATGGTCGTGCGCAGCGCGCCGAGCGGCGCGGTGTTGTGCACGGCCTGAGTCAGGGCGTCGTTGATTTTCGCTGCCTCGTTGCCGATGGCCCGCGCGAGCAGCAGTATCGGTACCACCAGCGCCACGACGACCAGCACGATCACGCCGCCGATGACATAACCGAGGATCCAGCCGAAGTCACTGAAGTGACCGCCCGCCGCGGCCACCAACGTACCTGCAGAGCTCATGGTCGCCTACACCGTCTCGCAGAAGTCCCTGACGGGCTTCAGGTTGTCGTTAACCGAGGTCAGCCGCGCTGGCACGGTACTGGTCAGCTGGGCCACCACTTGCACGCCGCCGGTCGTGGCGGCGAGCGTCGCGCGGCTCGCGCGCAGGTGGAAGATGACCCGCAACAGGCCGACCGCAGTGATCGCGATGATCAGCGCGGCGATTATCAATGTCACCCAGGCAGCTGCCGGCATGACTCACTTCCCTTCTGCTCGGGTCCCGCTTCAGCCAAGAAGCTTGGCGACCGAGCCCGCGTACCGGACAGCTCCGACAGATACTTCCCCGATGGTGGCGTCGGTGGTCGCTAGTGCCTCCGGTACGCCCTGCAGCTCGCCGATCAGCGCCACGCCGCCGCTGAGGATCTCGTCGGTCGCGCCTCGGATCCGCTCGACTGCGGCCAGCACCCGGTTCAGCAGGAAGATCACCACAGGCAGGACCACCAGCAGCAACACCGCGTTGCCAATCCACCACAAGACCATGGCTAGTCCTCCTCAGCTCGCGGCCTGATAGGGGGCGAAGAAACGGCGAAAAACCCGGGCGACCGCCATCCACGCGGCTCGCAGGCCAAGCGTGAGGCCGCGGGCTGGCGCGGCCGTGGCCGCTGCGATCTGTTCGGCCGACTCGCCCCGCTCAATCCTGCCGATGCGGTCCTGCATGTTCGACGAGAAGTCGCGCATCAGCACGGCAGTGACGTCGGAGATCATGCCCCGGCCGTACTGCGCAGCCGCGCCGGAAAGCTGCAGGTCTTGGGTAACATCCACCCTCGTCCCTCGGCCGGCCCTGGCAAGCGTGGCGGTCACTACCATGCTCGCCTGGCCGCGGCCTCGCTCATCCGCGCCGCTAGCGTGCACGACGACCCTGTTGGCGGCCTCATCGCGCTCGGTGATGTCGGCCGTGCCGGCGAACTGGAGCCTGACTGGCCCCATTCGCACTGCCACCCGGCCCTTGTACTTCTCTCCGCCGAGGTCCTCGGTCAGCTCGGCGCCCGGCAGGCACGCGGCGACCTGCGGGATGTTCTGGAAGAACTGCCAGACCTTCTCAACCGGCTCGGCGACCTCGAAGTCGTTCTTGATTAGCATCGGGTGTCCTTCTTCAGGTAGGCCGCGGGATCTTGCACGAAAGCCTGGCGGCACCCTGCGCCGCAGAAGTAATAGGCGCTGCCGTCGAGATCGGCGGACACAGTACGGGAGGTAACGAGGACCTGCATTCCGCAGACTGGGTCGGTCGCCTCCGGTCCGGGCTCACCTGCAGCCGCGCCGGGTCCAGCGGGTCGGGCGCCGGCCTCCGACGGTCGCGCAGCTGACGCCTTCGCGCCGGGACCGCGCCGTGTACCGGCGGCCTGGCCGGCGGGTTCTCCGGTCGCAGGCGTGGCCGGGATGGCGCCGGCAGCCCGCAACTGAACGAGCTCGGCGAGGATAGCAACCGCGATCTCGGCGTGCGTGATGCTGCCGAGATCAAGCCCGGCCGGGACGTGCACCCGGTCCAGCTGATCTTTCGGGATGCCGCGGTCCGCCAGGTAACCCAGTACCGCCGCGCCGCGCCGGTGCGAGCCGACCAGCCCGAGGTAGGCGGGCCGGGCGGCCACCACGCGCTCGATGACGGTCTCGTCGTCATGACCCTGCGTCGCTACCACGGCCATCGACGCCGGGGTCGCATCCGCGGCGGTGAAATCCGGGCCGTCGATCAGGACCGCCCGCCAGCCCAGGGTCAGCGCGAGTGACACCAAGGTCTGCGCCATCGGCGACCGGCCGATCACGACGAGGTGCGGCGCCGGCAGCACCGGCTCGATGTACACCTCCAGTGCTCCCTCGCTCTGGCACGCGATCGGGACGACCGTCATGCCTTCCGGCACCGATCCCCCGAACTGCTCAGGACTGCCGAGGAGAAGCAGCTTGGCGGTGCCGGTCTTGATGACCCGCTGTGCCTCGCGGATGACCGCCGGCTCCGCGCAGGCGCCCCCGATCCAGCCGCTCAGCTCACCACCGGCCGTGATTACCGCACGGGAACCCTGCTGGCTCGACGACGGCCCCTGCCGCCAGACGACCGTCGCGAGCGCGAACGGCTCACCGTTACGCGCCAGCTCGCCGGCCTGCTCGAGCACTCCCCAGCTGTTGTCCATCGCCACCTGCTAGTCGTCCGTTCGCACTGGCGGCGCGCCGGACACGTCGCGACGGTAGGTGATGGCCTCCCACACCCGGTCGGGGAGCATCGGCATGTCGATATTCCGCACGCCCGTTCCGCTCAGCGCGTCCATGACGGCGTTGACGAAGGCGGCCGGGCCGCCTACGGCCGCGCACTCGCCGATGCCCTTGGCGCCGATCGGGTGGTGGGGGCATGGCGTGACCACCTCGCTGTGCAGCTCGAAGCCCGGCGTCTCCCAGGCCGTCGGCAGCAGGTAGTCCATGTAGTTCGAGCCGACGCAGTTGCCGTCGGCGTCGAAAGTGATGAACTGCATGTTCGACATCGCGTAGGCCTCGGTGAGCCCGCCCATGATCTGGCCTTCCACGATCATCGGATTGATGCGGACACCGCAGTCATCGACGGCGACCATCTTGAGCACGTCCCAGACCCCGGTCTCCGGGTCGACCTCGACGGTGACGATGTACACAGCGAACGGCCAGGTCAGGTTCGGCGGATCGTAGAAAGCGGTGTTCTCCAATCCCGGCTCCATGCCGTCCGGCATGTTGCTGTAGGCCGCGATGGCGCACTCCTGGATGGTCACCCCGCGGTCTGGGGCACTGCGCACGTAGAACCGGCCCAGCTCCCACTCGACGTCCTCCTCCGACACCTCGAGCAGATGCGCGGCGAGCTTGCGAGCCTTGGCCCTGATCTTGCGAGATACCATTGCCACCGCTGCGCCGGCTACCGGGGTCGACCGGGACGCGTACGTGCCCATCCCGAACGGCGCTGTGTCGGTGTCGCCTTCCTCGACTACGATGTCGTCAGCCGGGATGCCCAGTTCGTGGCTGACGATCTGCGCCCATGTTGTCTCGTGCCCTTGGCCCTGGCTGCGTGCCCCGGTCCGCACGATCGCCTTGCCGGTCATGTGGATCTTCAGCTCAGCAGAGTCGAACATCTTGATGCCGAGAATGTCGTACTCACGGCTGTTTCCCGCGCCGAGCGGTTCGGTCATGGTCGAGATGCCGAGGCCGAGCAGCCGGCCACGGGCGCGCGCCTCTTCCTGCTGTTGCCGGAAGTTGTCGTAGTCGATCGCCTTCAGGCCGACGTCCAGGCATTTCCCGTACTGCCCGGAGTCCAGCAGGAAGCCAAACGGCGTCCGGTGCGGGAACTGGTCGTCCCGCACGAAGTTCATCCGCCGGAACGCTGCCTGGTCCATCCCCAGGTCGGTAGCGGCCGCTTG
Source organism: Streptosporangiaceae bacterium (assembly GCA_052143255.1). Lineage (GTDB taxonomy): Bacteria > Actinomycetota > Actinomycetes > Streptosporangiales > Streptosporangiaceae > JAJYUU01. The sequence continues at coordinate 11,707 of JBKQTJ010000023.1, forward strand.
CACCATCCGCTCCTGAAAGAACATCGCCTCCGTGACCCGGAACGAACAGCGATAGGCAACTCCGCCAGGCGCTTTGTTGCTGTAGGTACCGCGGGCAGTCAGGTGCGCGACCGGGATGTCGTAGGCGGCAAACGCCGAGTGCATCAGGCCTATCTTGAACTTGCTCGGCTGCGCATCGGAGAAGAACGCGCCATGGTCGGCGTCGGTGTGCATGCGGACCGCCAGGATCTTGCCGTCCTTGCGCAGCGCCATCTCGCCTTTCAGGTACACGTCCCGGGCGAAGCCAGTCGAAATCAGGTTTCCTGACTTGTCCTCGATCCACTTGACGGGCCGCTCCAGCAGGATGGAGGCCAGGATCGAGCAGACGTAGCCCGGGTAGACCGGCACCTTGTTACCGAAGCCGCCGCCGATATCCGGCGAGATGATCCGGATCATGTGCTCGGGCAGCTCGGCCACCATCGCGACGGCGGCCCTGATGATGTGAGGTGCCTGAGTGGTCATGTAGACCGTCAGCTTGGATGTGGCCCGGTTGAAATCAGCGATAGAGCCGCAGCACTCGATCGGTGACGGATGCGATCGGGGATAGTGCAGCTCCAGCTTGGACACCAGATCAGCGGACGCGAAGGCGCGCTCAGTACCATCGCGGTCGCCCACTTCCCAGGTGTAGATGACGTTGTCGGGCTGGTTCTCCTTGTCGTCCCTGATCACCGGGGCGCCCTCGGCGACGGCCTGCCACGGATTGACGATGGCCGGGAGCGGCTCGTAATCGACGACGATCACCTCGCAGGCGTCCTTGGCGATGTAGGGATCGTCGGCGATGACGCAAGCGACTTCCTGGCCCTGGAACCGGACCTTGTCAGTAGCCAGGACTGCCTGTGTGTCGTAGGACAGCGTCGGCATCCAGGCCAGGTTGCGGGTGGCCATCATCTCGCCGGTCAGCACCAGGTGAACGCCGGGAATATCCCACGCCTTGCTGGCATCGATGGACTTGATCCGGGCGTGCGCGAGCGGGCTGCGCAGGATTTCCATGTGCAGCATGCCGGGCAGGACGATGTCATCGGTGTAGTTGCCCTTGCCACGGATGAAGCGGTTGTCCTCGACGCGCTTGCGGCTCGCGCCGATCCCGCCGATCTTGATCTCGTCTACAGCCTGCGACATTTCCTGCTTCCCGTCTTGAGTCAGCTAGCGGACCTGGTTCAAAGAGCCGGACTCACTCGCCGGCCGAAGACCGCAGCTTCTCAGCGGCCCACAGCACTGACTTCACAATGTTCTGGTAACCGGTGCAGCGGCACAGGTTGCCCGACAGCGCCCAGCGCACGTCCTCCTCGCTCGGGTCGGGGTTGGCGTCAAGCAAGGCCTTGGCGGCCATCATCATGCCCGGCGTGCAGAAGCCGCACTGCAGTCCGTGTTCCTCCTTGAACCCCTCCTGCAGCGGGTGCAGCTCGCTGGCCGTGGCCAGCCCCTCGACCGTGCTGATCTCGTGGCCGTCTACCTGGACTGCCAGCATGGTGCAGGACTTGACGGCCACGCCGTCGACGAGCACGGTGCACGCGCCGCAGTTGGTCGTGTCGCAACCCATGTGAGTGCCAGTGAGGCCGAGTCCCTGCCTGATCAGGTGGGCCAGCAGCAGCCTCGGCTCAACCTCGGCGATCTTCTTCGCGCCGTTAACCGTGAACTTGATCCGGCGTACCGGTATGGCAGCCTCGGTCTCATCGCCGCGATCCTCATAGACCATCGTCATCGTCAGGCCGCCCTTTCCGCCAGGTCACCGCGCCGGTGATTGCTTGTGCCGAGGATCCGCGTGACGAAGGTCGCGACCATGTGCCGCTTGTACTCGGCACTGCCCCGGTGATCGGTGCGCGGCCGGGCCGCGGCGGCGGCGAGCTCAGCCGCCTGCCCGATCGTCTCGGCGGTCAGCGGCTTACCTGTCAGCGCTGCTGCCGCCTCGGTGGCGTTAATCGTGGCGCCGCCGACGCCGGTCAGCCCGATGCCGGCCCGCGTCACCGATTCCCCTGACGTCTCGATGGCGACCGCCACGCCGACCGTGGCGAAGTCGCCAACCCTGCGCTCGAGCTTCAGGTACCCGCCGGCCCGCGTTCCGGCCGCGGCCGGAACGACCGCCACGACCGCGATCTCGTCCGGATCAAGCAGGTTCTGGAAGGGTCCGATGACGAAGTCCGCCACCGGAATAGTCCGGCGACCCCGAGGTCCTCGCGCGACGATCGAGCCACCGAGCGCCACCATGACTGATGCCCAGTCACCCTGCGGGTCGGCGTGGCACAGCGAGCCGACTAGCGTGCCGCGATTGCGCACGATCGGGTCGGCAATGAGCGGCGCGGCGGCGGCCATCGTTGGCTGACTGCCGCGCAGCAACTCCGAGCGCTCCAGGTCGGCGTGGCGGCACAGCGCACCTATCCGCAGCGTGCCGTTCGCGTCAGCGCGATGGTAGGCAAGGCCAGGCAGATTGTTGATGTCGACGATGAGCGCGGGCGAGGCAAACCGTAGCTTCATGAGGGGAACGAGGCTCTGTCCGCCAGCCAGCACTTTCGCATCATCGCCGCCATCGTGCAGCAGTCCGATTGCCTCATCAAACGTGTGCGGCGCTTCGTAGCGGAACCGCGACGGGTACATTCATGTCCTCCGGTCTGCGGGAAGTTGCGGCGAAGAGGCGATGTCAGGACGAGCCCGCACCGCTCTCGCCTGCGTCGCTGCCGGCTTCCGCGCCAGCCGTGCTCTCGGGGGTCGGGTTCGTACCGGCGAGGCCGGTATCGGCCGGAAGCGACGCGATGGGCCGTGGCGCGGCCGCAGGGTCGGGAACTGCGACGGGTAGCGAGTCATACTCGGGGTCCGGGCGCGGCTGCTGATGCGGCGGCCACGGCCCGGCCACCGGCTGGCCTGCGATCTTCAGGTAATCGATCAGCTCGGGCCAGGCCCACACCGTCGGGCTCTTCCCGGTTTTCGGAGCATGCTCAATAAGCTCGTAGAGACGGGGATTTCCCCTGCTGTGGCCGTCGGACTCGATCCGCATTTGCACGCTCCCGGCAATGGGGCGGCTCCGCACGCGCCCTAGTCTGCAATTGCAACGCATAATCCACCCAGCCGCAGACCTAGGCAACGTGCCAATAAGGTCTTGCTTAACTTGGTTGCGGACACATGCGTCTCGGTCAGCAGATCGAGGCGCGGACAGGAGCGTCCAGCGGCGGTGCCGGAAGCCGCTAGCTCCAGATGGTGACGTAGACCGGCGGGCGGAACCGGGACGGGGGAACGCCGGCGGCGGGAGAGCGCATCAGCTGCATGGCCTCCGGAGTACCGAGGAAGCGTCGTAGCGCGCTGGCCGCCGTGCTGCGGTGCTCGCGCTCAAGCAGCGTGACATACCAGCAGGCGTCGATGGGGAACCCGGGTACGTCGGCGAGAGACAGCTCGCCCCGCCGTAGCTGCTGGGAGACAAGGTGCTCGACGGCGGGCGCTACCCCGGCACCGTCGGCCGCCGCCGCCCAGGCCGCAGTCTGGCTGGGGAAAACGCCTATGTTGCTCTCCGGTACGCCAAGCTCGGCCAGCAACTTGCCGGTCTCGCTGGCCGGGTCAGTGCCGGACGGATCCACGAGCCAGCGCCACTGCCTAGCAGAACCACGCGGCCTGGCGTGGCCGGCCGTGACGGCCACCATCCGGTACTTGAACACCGGCTCACTGACGACCGGCATGTTCGGGTCATCGCCCGTCAGGATCGGGCCTATCGCTACGTCCGCGAGCCGGTTGGCTACCAGCACAGCCATCTCCCCGGAGACCGCGACCCCCGCCGACACTTCGACCGAGCCGGCGAAGCGCCTGGTGAAAGCCTCCATCAGCGGGCCGGCGACGAACTCCGCGAACGCCGACGTGGCAACGACCCGAAGCTGCTCGGGCGCACCGTGCGCCGCCCGCACCGCAGCGTGGGCCTCGGCGCCGAGCACGACGATCTGGGATGCGGTAGCCAGCAGCCGCGAACCGCCCGGAGTCAGCGTCATGCCGGCCGGTCCCCTGGTGATCAGCTGGTCGCCGAGATGCTGGCGTAGTGCTGACAGCGCTTGCGAAACAGCAGGCTCGCTGACGCCAAGCGCGCTGGCGGCCGCGGTTACCGAGCCCAGGCGGGCCACCAGCACAAAGGCGTTCAGCTGAGTTAGCGTCATAGCAGTGTCCAGTCTGACCCATCGGGCCAGTTCGTAACGATTCCTGCACCGGTTACCAATGATTTGCCCGGAACATAGGTTGGTTTGGGGTTTGGGGCTTCGTCGGGCGGTGTCCCCTGACTGTGGGGAGAGAGGCGAGAATGCAGGTCCCCGCGCAGGTCGAGTACGAGAAGGCCGCCAGTATCCAGCACGCCCTGGCGCTGCTGACCAGATACGGGCCGGGTGCCAGGATCCTGGCGGGCGGGCACAGCCTCATCCCGATGATGAAGCTGCGCCTGGTGCAGCCGGAGGTTCTGATCGATATCAACGGCCTCACCGACCTCTGCTATATCAACATAGCCGGGCAGGAACTGCGGATCGGCGCGCTGACCCGGCACGCCCAACTGCTGGAGTCCCCGGTAGCAGCCGAGCACTTCGCGATTCTGCGGGACGCGGAGCAGGTAATCGCCGACCCAATCGTGCGGAACTGGGGCACTATCGGCGGATCGCTATGCCAGGCTGATCCCTCCGAGGACTTGTCTGCCGCGTTTGCCGCGCTCAAGGGCACGATGATGATCCAGGGCGAAGCAGGTACCAGGGAGGTGTCCGCCCGGGAGTTTCACACCGGTCCCTACGAGACGGTAATCGGACCTGCCGAGTTGCTGACCGAGGTCAGGCTGCCAATCCGGCGGGCTGGCGGCAGCGTCTACCAGAAGGTCGCGCGCCGGGTGGGCGACTGGCCTGTCGGCGCGGCCGGGGCGGCGGTCTGGCTTGACGGCCAGATCGTCACGGACGCCGGGATCGGCCTCGCCGCAGTCGGCGCAACTCATTTCGCGGCGGCGGAGGCCGAGGGATACCTGGTCGGCAAGCCGGCCAGCGAGGAGCATTTCGCGGCGGCCGGACAGATCGCGGCCGAGCACTGCCACCCGGTCGCTGATCAGCGCGGTCCGGCCGACTACAAACGGCACCTGGCCAAGGAACTCACCACCAGGGCGCTGCGCGAGGCAGCCCGCCGGGCGCAAGCTGCGGCACTTGCGGGCGCGGCGTCATGAGGAACGCGCAGCAAGGAGGGGTCGGCATGAGACACGGGGCCAGACATCACGCGGTCTGGGGCTTGATGCGATGAGGCTGGCAGTCACCGTCAACGGCACCGAGTACGTACGAGAAGTGGAGCCGCGGCTGTTGCTCATTCACTTCCTCCGCGATGACCTTGGCCTGACCGGGTCACACTGGGGCTGTGACACCTCTAATTGCGGAGCGTGCGTGGTGTGGCTTGACCAGACGCCGGTGAAGTCCTGCACACTGCTGGCAGTGATGGCCGCTGGCCGGCGCATCAAGACTGTCGAGGGCCTCGGCACCGGCGGCAAGCTCGATCCGGTACAGCAGGGCTTCGCCGAATGTCACGGCCTGCAATGCGGCTTCTGCACGCCCGGCATGATGCTGACCGCACGCTGGCTGCTCGACCGCAACCCGCAGCCGACGGAGGTGGAGATCCGTGAGGCTATCTCCGGGCAGATCTGCCGGTGCACCGGCTACGAGAACATCGTGCGGTCGGTATTGTGGGCCAGCCGGAACGCCAGCGAGGTGCCTGGTGCCTGATTACCAGGCTGGCTGGCACCCGCCCAGGTCAGCGCCGCGGGCGGATGGCCAGCAGCCGCGCACCGCCGCGTTCGGCCCGCTCCTGCGCAAGGAAGACGCGCGTTTCATCCGCGGCCGCGGCACCTATGTGGACGACATCACGCTTCCTGGCATGCTGCACGGCGCCGTTCTTCGCAGCCCCGTCGCGCACGCCCGGATCAGCTCCATCGACGCCGCGGCTGCCAGAGCACATCCGCGTGTCGAGGCCGTAATCACTGGCGCCGACCTCGCCGAGCAGGGCCTGGCCTGGATGCCCACGCTGTCCGCCGACGTGCAGGCCGTGCTGGCCACCGACAAGGTGCGGTTCCAGGGCCAGGAAATCGCGTTCGTGATCGCCCAGGACCGGTATACCGCGCGCGACGCCCTCGAGCTGATCGTGGTTGACTACGAACTGCTGACACCGGTGATCGACGCCAGGACCGCGCTCGATGCTGGAGCGCCAGTGATCAGGGATGACCTGGCCGGGCGGGCCGACAACCGCGTGTTCGACTGGACCGCGGGAGATAAGCAGGCCACTGATGCGCTGTTCGCGACCGCGGACGTCGTAGTCGGCGCCGACATGGTGTATCCCCGCTCTCATCCAGCCCCGCTGGAAACATGCGGAATTGTCGCGGACTGGGACGTGGTCACGGGGAAGCTCACGCTGTGGTCGACAACGCAGGCGCCGCACGCTCATCGCACCCTGTACGCGATGATCACCGGACTGCCCGAGCACAAGATCCGGGTTATCTCCCCAGACCTTGGCGGCGGCTTCGGCAACAAGGTGCCGGTCTACCCGGGCTACCTGTGCGCGATCGCCGGGGCGATGCTCACCGGCAGGCCGGTCAAGTGGGTCGAGGACAGGTCGGAGAACCTGATGTCGACCTCTTTTGCCCGGGACTACCACATGCACGGCGAGATCGCGGCCACCCGGGATGGCAGGATCCTCGGCCTGCGCGCGGCCGTGCTTGCCGATCACGGCGCCTTCAATGCGACCGCTCAGCCGACTAAGTACCCAGCCGGTTTCTTCCACATCTTCACCGGCTCATACGACCTGCAGGCCGCGTTCTGCCAGGTCACTGGCGTCTACACGAACAAGGCACCGGGCGGTGTCGCCTACTCCTGCTCGTTCCGGATAACCGAGGCGGTCTACCTGGTAGAGCGCCTGGTCGACATGCTCGCCCGCGAACTTGGCCAAGATCCAGCCGAGCTGCGCATGCGCAACCTGCTTCGGCCGGAGCAGTTCCCCTACACCTGCCCGACCGGCTGGCAGTACGACTCCGGTGATTACCCGCGCGCCCTGCGGCTGGCCCTTGACATGGCCGGCTACGACGAGCTGCGCCAAGAGCAAGCCCAGCGCCGGTCCCGCGGCGAGTACATGGGCATTGGCCTTAGCTTCTTCACCGAGGGCGTCGGCGCCGGGCCGCGCGAGCAGATGGACATCCTCGGCCTGGGCATGGCCGACGGTGCGGATCTGCGAGTGCACCCGACCGGCAAGGCAGTTCTCGCCATCTCGGTTCAGACTCAGGGTCAGGGCCACGAGACCACGTTCGCCCAGATCGTGGCGCACGAGCTCGGGCTTTCGCCGGACGACGTGGAGGTCGTTCATGGCGACACCGACCGTACCCCGTTCGGCCTTGGCACCTACGGGTCGCGTTCGACGCCGGTGTCCGGCGCGGCCGCGGTAATGGCCGCCCGCAAGGTGCGTGACCGGGCCAGGATCGTGGCGGCGGCGATGCTGGAAGTGGCGGCCGGCGACCTGGAATGGCTGGACGGCCGATGGCAGGTGCGCGGCGATCCCGAGCAGGGCTACGGAATCGCCGAGATAGCGATGGCAGCGCACTCCTCGCTATCCCTTCCGGACGGTGTCGAAGGCCACCTGGACGCGTCGGCTGTGTATAACCCGCCCAGCCTGACGTTCCCGTTCGGTGCCTATATCTGCGTCACCGACGTTGACCCGGGTACCGGCGTGGTCAGCGTGCGGCGATTCATCGCCGTCGACGATTGCGGTGTGCGGATCAACCCCATGATCGTGGAGGGTCAGCTGCACCGAGGGCTGGCCGACGGTATCGGCATGGCGCTGATGCAGGCCATCGCGTTCGACGAGGTCGGCAATTGCCTCGGCGGCTCGTTCATGGACTACCTGCTGCCGACCGCGATGGAATGCCCGTCATGGGAGCTCGGCACGACGGTCACGCCGTCGCCGCACCATCCCATCGGGGCCAAGGGCGTGGGCGAGTCGGCGACGGTCGGCTCACCTGCCGCGGTGGTTAATTCGGTCGTGGACGCGCTGGCGCCGCTGGGAGTCGTGCACGCGGATATGCCGCTGACCCCGGCCAACGTGTGGCGCGTCATCCAGGGCCGCCCGGTCCGATCAGACCTGGCGATCAGTTGACCTCGCCGGTATCAGATGATGGGGAAATGAGCGATCTCGCCGAGCAGTTGCCGGATGTGCCCACCTTGCTGGCCGCGCTGGATGAAGTGAGCTACCTCGCGGACGAACCGCTCGGCACCGCGCTGTTCCTCTCCGCCAGGATGGGCCAGCCCATCCTGCTGGAGGGCGAGCCCGGCGTCGGCAAGACCGAAGCCGCCAAGGCACTGGCGGAAGTGCTGGACACGCCGCTGATCAGGCTGCAGTGTTACGAGGGCCTGACGTCGGCTGAGGCGCTGTACGAGTGGAATTACCCGCGTCAGCTGCTCGCCATCAGGCTGGCGGAAGCCCGCGGCGAGGCGCCGCGCGAGGCGGACTTGTTCAGCGACGACTACCTGCTCGAGCGGCCGTTGCTGGCGGCACTTGACCATCCCGGACCGCGCCCGGCCGTGCTGCTGATCGACGAGGTCGACCGGGGCGACGACGAGTTCGAGGCATTCTTGTTCGAGTTGCTCGCCGAGGCTGCCGTGACCATCCCCGAGCTCGGCACCCGCCGGGCCGCCTATCCGCCGGTGGTTGTGCTGACCTCGAACCGGACTCGCGACCTGCACGACGCGCTGAAGCGCAGGTGCCTGTACCACTGGATCGAGTACCCCGACACGAGCCGGGTGGCGGCGATCATCCGGCGGCGCGTGCCAGAGGCGGGCGCGCCGCTCGCGAACCAGGTGGCCGCCGGCGTTGCCCGGCTGCGCAGGCTTGACCTGGCCAAGCCGCCTGGTGTCGCCGAGGCGATCAGCTGGACAAGCGCCCTGCATGTGCTGGGCGCCGCGGAGCTGGATGCCGCCAGCGCGCAGCAGACCATGGGCACCGTGCTCAAGTACGCCGACGACATGCGCACCGCGCGCGCCGCTGACTTCGGCGCGCTCGTCGGGACTGCCGCCGACGCCGGGGCTGACGGGCCCGATGCCTGACGAGCAAGGCCTTGCCAGCGTGTCTCCCGGCGACCTGGCCGAAATAGCCGCCCGCTTCGGCGCCGCGCTGCGACGGGCCGGGCTTCCGGTCGGCCCGGGGCGCAGCCAGCGGTTCGCCGCCGCGATCGCCGTCGTCCGGCCGGCTACCAGGAACGACCTGTTCAATTGTGCGCTCGCCACGCTCGTGTCGAGCCGGGAAGACGCCAGCACGCTGCGCGCCGTCTTCGCTGACGTCTTCGGGGCGCCTGACGCGATGATCGCGCCGACTGCCCTCGGCGGCGGTCCAGCCGGGCAACCGGGCGCACCGCAGCCGTGGCAGCTCGCCGAAGCGGCTCAGGTGGCTCGCGTGCACGCGGCGCTTGGCGCGGCCCCGGACGCCGGAACCGAAGCGGACGACGGCGGAGCCGAACGGGAGGTAGCCAGGCCATACCTCGGCAGCCCGGTCGAGCGGCTGGCCGGCACCGACTTCGCCGAGCTATCCGCCGGTGAGCTGGCTGAGTTGGCCGTCCTGATGCGCCAGCTGACGCTCGCAGCACCGGTGCGCCGGTCGCGGCGGCGGCGGCGCCGGCCCGGCGGGCAGCGCACTGACATGCGCTCCACGCTCCGCCAGGCACGCCGCACCGGCGGGCACGCGTTCCGGCTGATCGGCGAGGTACCCGAAAAGCGGCCGCGACGGCTAGTGGTGCTCTGCGACATCTCCGGGTCGATGGAGCCGTACGCGCGGGCCATGATCCAGTTGCTTTACTGTGCGGCCGGCGGGGCGGGCGCGGAGGTGTTCACGTTCGCGACCCGGCTGACCCGGCTCACCACCGCACTGGCGCGATCCACGCCGTCAGTGGCGCTGGCCAGGGCGGCACAGACCGCGCCGGACTGGCACGGCGGAACCAAGCTCGGCGCCGCGCTGAAGGAGTTCAACGACCGGTACGGCCGCCGCGGCATGGCCAGGGGCGCCGTCGTGCTGATCATTTCCGACGGCTGGGATACCGGGCATCCCGAGGTGGTCAGGCGCGAGATGGAGCGGCTGTCGCTGGTCGCGTTCCGCATCGTATGGGTGAACCCGCGCACTAAGAGCATGGCCTACGAGCCGCTGGCCGCCGGAATGGCGGCAGCATGGCCGCATATCGACGCGGTCGTCAGCGGCCATTCGCTGCAGGCCGTCGATCAGCTTGTGGCTGCGCTTGCCGATCCTGTCCGCAGGCGCACCGAGATCCGGCCTGACGTGCGGCCCACATCCTGACCCGGACCGTCCGCGTCAGGGGCGAATTCGGCCGCCCAGCCACGCGGAACCGTCGGGACGCCGCCGCGGATCAGGACTCGATGCTCGCGTTGAAGCCCTTACCACGCCGCAGAGCCCTGGCAGACTTGCGCGGCTTGCGTTTCACCTCGACGCCGCCCAGGATGCAGGCGCCCTCGATCCGCAGCACCGGTGCATCCGGGCTGGCCGCCTCGTCCACGTTCCCCGTAATCTCCCGGCCGCCGAGGATAGCGATGCCGTTATCGACGACCCTCATCTCCGGCGGCACGGTGATCTCGACCCCGCCCAGCACCGTTGTCGCGCGCAGCACCACTTCCTTGCCCGGCAAGATGGCGTCCCGGAAGTCGATCTCGACGCCGCCGCACACGGTCAGCACGGTGATGACCGGTTCGGCATGCCAGACGCCCTTCCGGCTCGCGCCTGCGAATATCGCGACGATCCGGCCGCCACGTCTGGTGCTGGCGCGCACGTCCACGTCGGCTCCGGCCGCCTGGGCATGGCTGAGCTGCATCGCGCGGCCAGGTTGCGGTAGGTCCCGCAGGACGGGAACGAGGTCCGCGTGCGTCTTCGCCGCGTAAATCGCGTCCAGCCGGTCTGAGTGCTCCTCGGCCGTGAGACGGCCCTCGGCCATGGCGCTGTTGATGACGGCAGCCGCCGAATCCCGGTCGGCGTCCGAGGCTCGCAGCCCGGAATTCTCGTTGAAGCCCTGGGGGTCCATGCAGCTATTGTCGGGCATACCCGCCGGTAGATGAAACTCCGGCTACGGCAACGGGAGATCGTGATGGGCCACGTGGAGGCCGCGCACCTGAGCCATGCCCTGCCAGACGGCCGGCTGTTGCTCGATGACGTCTCCTTTCGTGTCGGCGACGGCGTCGTAGCCGCCCTCGTCGGGCCTAACGGCGCAGGCAAGACCACTCTGCTACGCCTGGTGACAGGCGACCTGCCGGCGCATTCCGGGGTCGTGACGTCCAGCGGCGGCCTTGGCGTCATGCGGCAGTTCATTGGCGGCATCCGGGATGAGTCAACGGTCAGGGACCTGTTGCTGTCGGTTGCTCCGGGCCGGGTCCGGGAAGCCGCGAGCCGCCTGGATGCCGCCGAGCTGGCGATGATGGAGCGCGACGACGAGCCGACCCAGATGCGCTACGCGACCGCGCTAGCCGAGTGGGGCGACGCGGGCGGTTATGACGCCGAGGTGCACTTCGATGCGTGCTGCATCGCCGCCTTGGGCATCAGCTACGACCGGTGCCAGTGGCGCGAGGTGCGGACCCTGTCCGGCGGCGAGCAGAAGCGACTGGTGCTGGAGTCGCTGCTGCGCGGCAAGGATGAGGTGCTCCTCCTGGACGAGCCCGACAACTACCTCGACGTGCCCGGCAAGATGTGGCTCGAGCAGCAGCTTGCCGGTACGGCCAAGACGGTACTGCTGGTCAGCCACGACCGCGAGCTGCTGGCGGCGTGCGCCGAGCGGATCATCACGGTGGAGGACCGGCACGTCTGGGTGCACGGTGGCGGCTTCGCCAGTTATGCGCAGGCTCGGCGGGAGCGCAACGAGCGGCTCGACGAGCTGCGGCGCCGCTGGGACGAAGAGCATGAGAAACTCCGCCAGCTGATGCTCATGTACAAGCAGAAGGCGTCCTACAACGACGCGATGGCCTCGCGGTACCAGGCGGCGGTTACCCGGCTGCGCAAGTTCGAGGAAGCCGGCCCGCCAGAGCTGGCGCCGAAGGAGCAGAACGTACGGATGAGGCTGCGCGGCGGCCGCACCGGGAAGCAAGCGGTCATCTGCGAGCAGCTTGAGCTCACCGGCTTGATGCGCCCGTTCGACCTCGAAGTCTGGTACAGCGAGCGAATTGCGGTCCTGGGCTCCAACGGTTCCGGCAAATCACATTTCCTCCGGCTGCTTGCGGGCGGCCAGGTCGCGCACTCCGGTCTTGGCCGGCTCGGCGCCCGGGTTGTTCCCGGCATGTTCGCCCAGACCCATTCGCGGCCGGACCTGGCCGGGCGGACTCCGCTGGAAACCCTCATGACCGAGCACGCGCTGCTGGTCAATGAGGCGATGTCAGCCCTGGCGCGGTATGAGCTGTCCGGCTGCGCGCGGCAGCCGTTCGCGACGCTGTCGGGCGGCCAGCAAGCAAGGCTGCAGATACTGCTGCTGGAACTGGCTGGCTCGACGTTGCTGCTGCTCGATGAGCCGACCGACAACCTCGACCTGGCCAGTGCGGAGGCCTTGCAAGAAGGCCTGGAGTCGTACTCCGGGACGGTGATCGCGGTCACGCACGACCGGTGGTTCGCGAAGTCTTTTGACCGATTCCTGGTCTTTGGTTCCGATGGCGACGTCTACGAATCAGCCGGGCCAGTCTGGGACGAGAGCCGCGTGCAGCGACCGCGCTAAGCCCGGCCTTGCTAGGCTGCTTGAATCTCAAGGGGGCCCGCGGCAGTGGCGCGGCCTTCCCGGAAGCCGGATCCGGAGGGATTCACGCCGTGAAGAAGCTGCTCGTAGTCGCCGTGCTCGCTCTCAGCGCCTTTGCCGTCTGGCGGAAGGTCCAGGCAGACAGGGCTGAGCTCGACTTGTGGACCGAGGCCACGACGGCCGACGACTGATTACTGGTACAGGCGGCACCGTGACTGACAAGCCGGGCATCACCCTGGTGTGTTGCGGCGTGCTCGGTACCCTGGTGGCCGATGACGGCCTCATCGAGCGGTCATTTGCCGAGGCCATCGCCACCCAGGGAGTAGTCAGCGGCACTAGCGCGTATGCGCGCCGGATGGCGCAAGTTCACCGGCTGCGCGGACAGGGACCCGGCGATGTGCTCGGGGCGTTGTTCCCCGACAATGAGGCGAGGGCACAGGCGGCGCAGCTGGCCTTCGACCGGGCCCTCTTCGACGCCGTCCGGCGCGCTGAGATCCGCGCCATTCCGGGCGTGCCCGAAGTGCTGGAAGGGCTCGCGGCGGTCGGCTGCAAGACGGGCATCGTCACCGCGCTGCCGCGCCGGATCCTTGACCTCGTCCTGGATAGCGCTGGCTGGCGAGGCAAATTCGATGTCGCGCTCTGCGCCGAGGATGTCGCCAGGGGACTGCCAGCGCCTGACCTGCCGCTGACCGCAATGCTCCGGGCCGGGTCGGCTGACGTCCGGGAGGTAGCAGTCGTGCACGGCACCGGCGCCGGCATGGAGAGCGGCCGCCGGGCTGGCGCCGGCCTTGTCGCCGGCGTGCTGACGGGGCCGCATTCGCCTGCCCGGCTGCGTGAGGCCGGTGCGATGCATGTGCTGCCCAGCATCGCTGACCTGCCAGACATCCTGGCGACATACGGCCAGGACCGGGCCGAGGAAGGTAACGCCGCCACGCCGCCCGCCCGGCGCGCGGCCGAGCGCGGCGGGGCCGCGTTCGGAACCGCTCGGCGCCCGCCCGGTAGGCAGCCAGGCGCTGGTGTTCCGCACCAGGTAACCGTGGAGTCCCGCACTTCCGGCCGATAGCTTGCTGATGTCGACGGATGGCGTCCTCGGGCGTGACCAGTGCCGGCCTGCGTCACCGGACACTGACAGCTTGGCCGCGGTCAGCTGCCACGCCGTCTTGCCGCTGGCGCCGACGAGCCGTAGGCCGGAGACTCCGGCCGGCGGTCCCGGGTGCCGGGCATGAGCCGCGGCCGGCGACGTTGTCGTCTGGGACCCTGAGGCTGCCGGGCGGACGGCCTCACCACAGCCCGCCAGCAGCGCCGCGGCGAGCAATATCCCGCCAGTACGGTCAACGACCGCCTCACGGCGCCTGGGCTTTTAGCACCGTTCCGGTTACCGCGCGCCGCACCTGAACGGCTGCGCCTGACATCCGCGGGTGGCGCGCCGACCAATCGCAGCCACCGGCACGCAGATTCCGCTCGTCATGACCTCCTAGACGTCCCTGCGGTCAGTCCCGTTGCAGGTGAAGCGGTCTAGTGTCCCGCAGCACAGCGGCTGACAAGGCGCAACCAAGAGGGCGAAGTCGAGCAATAACTGGGCCACGCAGATCGTCC
>JBKQTJ010000024.1:0-50940 GCA_052143255.1 Streptosporangiaceae bacterium
GTCTCCTGCCGGGCATGGCGGCCTGGGCGGCCGTTGGGGCTCCCGGCCGTCGCTGAGCGCGGCCAGTACGACAGCCAGGTAGCCGACCAGCGTCGGGCGTGCGGCCAGCTCGGCGGTCACCGGGACACCGGCCCGTAGCGCGCCGCCATCGTGCGGTGCTCGCGGGCGGCCTCGGCCAGCTCCTCAGGGCTGGCACCATTGGCGTACGGCTCGCTGACGATCGCTATCGCCAGCTCGGCCAGCTCGGCCCACCGCAGCTGCTCAGCGGCGCCGTAGTCACGGCACGCCAGACAGGTCACGCGCTCCGGCACGAACGACGTGGCAGCGATCGGTCGGCGCTTGCCGCAGCCGGTGCCGACAGTCTTGGGCAGGTCGCAGGCGAGCCCGGTCGCCCTGGTGATCAGCTCGCGCATGGCGGCGTTGCCGAAGCCGGGCAGCGGCGTGTTCTCGACGTGAACATGCGGGTCACGCATCGGCGCTGCCTCCGATCCGCTGTTCAGCCCACCGCTGGGCCTGCAGCCGCGTTCCGAAGCCGTAGCGCGTCGCAGATCGGCGCGCCGCGGTTGCGGTCTCCGGCCAGCGAACCTGAGCTACCCAGCCGCCGCCATCGACCTGGCGACAGGCGATCAGCGCCACGGCACCGGCCGCGGCTACCCAGGTCGTCCGCTCTGTCCGAGCCCACGGCTCGGACAGCTGGGCGTTCACAGCGCCACCACCACATCGAGCACGTCAAGCAGCGCCTGGGCGTGCTCGACGCAGCGGCCCAGCAGGAACATCGCCCGCAGCGGGTCTGTGCCTGCTGTGTTCACGTCCAGCTCCATCACGAACTGGCGGGCCTTCTCGACGTCGAGGCGGGCGAGCGGATGCAACTCGCGCTTGGCACTCGCGGGCCCCGGCCGGTCACCAGCGGCTGGGCCTCGATCGGTGCCCTTCGGAGCGGCGCCCAGGGCGGGGACCGCGGCCAGGTGACGGCCGCGGCGGGCGGGCTGTGGGATGGTTTCCTTCATGGCTGGTACCTCCGAGATAGGTGCTGGACCTAGGGCCGTCGCCGTGTTCGCGCACGCGGCGGCCCGCTTTCAATTGCAGCTCGGCGCTCATTTGGATATGACGTTGCTCGACGGCCAGTGCTGCAGGAGCCAGGCCAGCACGGAGCGCAGTTCGACCAGGTGGCGCCAGATCCGCGGTCGCATGGAGTAGCGGCGGATCAGGTAGTGCTGGTGCCTGGCGATGAACAGCAGCATCCGGATATCGAGGCTGATCAGGTTCTGGCCGACCGTGTGCGTCTCTACGGGGGGGATCATCGTGGGGTGCCTTCCTTGATCGAGGGCCTGTGCCCGTGGCCTGTAGGGCTTGGCACGATCTCGTGGCCCGCGGCGATCGCCTGCCACCAGCGCTCGTAGCGCTGCCGCGTCCGGTCATCGAGGCCCAGCTCGGCGCCCGCGGCGAAGCGCGGCGTCCCGGCGCGGCGCAGCTCGTAATACGCTTCCCGCCGGGCCCAGGCCCGCGTGCTGTTCCCCCGCACGACGGCGCTCATGCCGCGCTCCGGACGGGGACCGGATGGCACCGTGATGGCACAGGCGGGATGACGCCAGCTAGTTCTGGCCTATGCGCCCTTGCACAGGGGATGTCCGCTGACCTGCGCGAATGTTGCGGAGTGGTGGTGCCTGCCGGTGAATTAGAGGGGGGCGAAGGGACTGCTAATGCGGTTTGGGTTCGCGCCCATCCGGGGTTCAAATCCCCGAGCCTCCGCCACTGACCAGCCACTACGCCGGACCGGCGCGGTGGCTGCACGGCTGGGAATCGTCTCGCTCACGTGTTCCAATCGCAGGATAGACCTGCAGTGGCCTGATCGGGGTGTTGTCCACTCCAGCTCGCACGGGGCACCCGCAGGCTCACTGCCGGGGCGGGCTCGCCGTCGTGCTCATCGGCAGCTGGGGCCAGACAAGCTCGTGCGGCCGGACGTCAGGCTATGTCATCCGGCCGCACGAACCCCGGGGAAGGGGCAAGCGCTCGGGATCAGAGTTCGTCCGGGACGGGCACGGGGCGAGTCTCGCCGTCCTCCGGGTCCGCAGCGCTCGACGGGAAGAGGATCTCACAAATAAGCAGGTAAAGCTGCTCAGGATAGGGAAGAAAGTCAACGTTTTGCAGTGCTTGTTCCTGGCCAGCTGACTCGAAGATGAACTCGCCGTAACCAAGAAGCCGCCCGGCGAAGGACCGCTCAAATCTCATGTCGGTGACTTTCGTCATCGGCATCATGTTCACCCGCCTGGTCAGGACGCCAGTGGTGAGCAGCAATCGTTCGCTGGTCACGACAAAGTAATCGACGGCCCAGTTGACGGTCTTCCAGATCAGTCGCAGGAAGAGCAGAAGCCACGCTATCCACATAACGGCGCCAAGCACACCGTGCACGACTGTCGCGCTCAGGACGCCGGCTAGCAGCAGGCCGCCTAGCGCCTGAGCGCTGGGCGCGAGCAGCACCGCAGGATGCTGGCGGACGGTTGCGACCGGCCGCTCACGTGGCAGCAGATACCTGTTGATCGCGACGGGCGCCCGGACTCCGGACGTCGGCTGGCGCATGTGACTACAGCTTGTTCACGAAACGTGACATCGAGTTACCGGCAGACTTGAGCCCGTTAAAGGCCTGCTGGAGGGCATGTGCTGCACCGGTCGGGTTCGTGGCCAGGTAATACACCACAAAGAGAACGATCGCCCATGTGATGACTTTCCGCAACACGTAATCACCTCCTCGGTGCAGCCGCACTATGCCACTACCGCGAGTGAGCATTTGGTCTCGCAGGCGAGTGGCCATCAGCATAGCTCAGTGCATTTTTGGCAACCAATGACCACTAACCCAAGCAACCATACGTGATGGGCCATGCATGAGCTTGCCGACGCGCGGTGGCCGGCGCGGAAGGCCGACCACACGGCAGAACTGATACAGAGCGGGCGGATACGTGCGCGCGAGCGGTCAGAGTCTGACACCATTTCCCTTCTGATACCCAGCCGACGGGGTGACGATGACCGATGTGAGCGCGAGCGATTTCGCTGTCGTCGTCTACCGGGAAGATGATGTCTGGGAAGCCGAAGTGCTCCCGGCAGCGCTCACGGGTAACCTAGACGGGCTAATCCTGGCATTGCGCCAGCAGCCGGGCATTGGCGGCACAATTGGCCTGGCAGCGGTAGGGGACGACTTTTTCGTAGCCATCAGGGTGCTGGGCACTCATGTCTCCGTCTTCCTGTCCGACGTCACTGCGTCAGTTGACTGGCCGCTGGCCCGCCAGGTGCTCGGCCATCTCGACATCCCCGTTCCCGAGGATGAGGATCTCGATCAGGTGCTGCCGGTAGGGGACATGTCGATCTTCGCTGACCTCGGCATCGACGAAATGGAACTAGGCGCGTTGTCCGGGGACCTTGACCTCTTCCCGGACGAAGTGCTCGCAAGCTTGGCTCGCCGGATCGGATTCGGCCAGGCGCTAGAGCGCGCGCTGGACACCGCCCTCGGCGCCTGACCAGGAAAGCACTATGGTCACCGGCTACCTGGCTAGCTTCGAGCCAGCCATGACGCAGGCCCTGGCCGAAGCCGCAGCCGCGGCGGTGGACCAGGAGGTTCCTGTCGGAGCGGTCGTTCTGGACGCCGCCGGCGAGATCATCGGCCGCGGCCGAAACCAGCGCGAGACCCAGGCTGATCCGACCGCACACGCCGAGATCCTTGCCCTGCGCGCTGCGGCCAGAGCCCGGCGCAACTGGCACCTGGAGGACTGCACGCTGGTTGTCACGCTCGAGCCGTGCACGATGTGCGCGGGGGCGCTACTGGCGAGCCGGGTTGCCAGGCTCGTCTACGGGGCAACCGACCCCAGGGCGGGCGCGGCGGGCTCGGTCTGGGACGTCCTACACGATCCCCGGCTGGGGCCGCCGGTCGAGGTGCTCACCGGTGTCCTCGCAGAGCAATGCTCGGCGCTAATCAAAGACTTTTTCGGGCGCCGACGCTAGCCATCGACAGCATCTGCAAGCAGGCGCGCAGCCGCCAGCCCGCATGCGGCGCCTGCTCGGGTAGGCTCTCCAGCGGTGGAGTCGCCTAGTGGCCGAGGGCGCACGCCTCGAAAGCGTGTGAAGGGGCAACCCTTCCGTGGGTTCAAATCCCACCTCCACCGCCACTGTGATCTCTCAAGACATCGAGGACACCGTGAACCCACAGGGCTCACGGTGTTTGTCGTCTGGGTCGGCGTGGGTTCCCGGTGGGCTGGTAGTTGCGGGCGGGGTCGAGGGTGAGCTGGCGGAGCAGTTCGCCGGTGGTGGCGTCGATGATCCGGATATCCAGGTCCTGGACCAGCATGATCACGTGGGTTCGGGCGTGGGTCCGGCCGACGCCGATGTGGTAGAGCTTGCCGGCGTGGCGGAGGGTGACGACGCCGTTGGTGTCGATGGTGTCGGCGCGGACCCGGTCGTGGGTGTCGGTGGCGCGGCTGCCGGGTGCGGCTTTGGCCCGCGCTGCGTAGGCGGCGGCCGGGGTCTGGCGGTGGGGCAGGGAGCGGTGGGGCCGCTGGGTGTTGTAGCAGGCGGTGAAGGTGTCCAGGAGCGCCTGGAGCTGGGTGAGGGTTTCGGGCTGGCGGGGCTGGGCGCGCAGCCATTTCTTGAGGGTCTGCTGGAACCGCTCGACCTTGCCCTGGGTCTGCGGGTGATTGGGCTTTCCGTTCTTCTGGAGCACGCCGAGGCGGCGCAGCTCGTTTTCCAGGGCGTTGCGGCCGCCGCGGCCGCCCGAGAAGCGGGTGGTGAACACCATCCCGTTGTCGGTCAGGGTCGAGGCCGGGGTGCCGTAGACGGCGGCCGCGGTGCGGAACGCTGCCAGCACGATCGGGCCGGTTACGGCCCGGTGCGCGGTCACGCTGAGCGCGTACCGGGAGTGGTCATCGAGCCAGGTCAGGATCTCGGTGCCGGTGCCGTCGGCGAGCGGGTAATGGGTGAAGTCGGACTGCCAGCACTCGTTGGGCTGCTCGGCGGCGAACCGGATGTACGACGACTTCGGCCGCTTCTTCGGCTCCGGGACCACTAACCCGTGCCGGGTCAGGTACCGGCTGATGGTCGCCGGGGCGACGGCGACCCGATGGTGGTGGCGCAGGTGCCAGCAGATCGTGTCCGGGCCGGCGTCCAGGCCCTGCCCGGCCAGTTCCTTGCGCAGGGCGATGATCAGGCCGACGACCTCGTCGCTGAGCGCGGCCGGTGAGGTCTTCGGCCGCCGCGACCGCGGCTGGAACGCCGCCTCGCCCTCGGCCCGGTAGCGGGCCAGCAGCGCGTAAACCCAGGACCGGGCGACCCCGTAGGCAACGGCGACCTCGCTGACCGGCCGCTTCTCGACAGTGACAGCAGTGATGACAAGCCGGGCTTTCGACATCCCGGCAGGCTCTGGCCCAGCTGTCCTCTAAGTCCTGAGACACGCCGCAGAAGATGCGAACGTCATCCCCCCAGGCTGTCCTGGATGTCTTGAGAGACCTGTCCTGGATGTCCTGAGGCTGGACACTGGTACCCCAGCGATAGACCTGCTGGTAGTGCGCTCGGTCCGGGCGGGATTGGCACGAGCACCGAGCCCCGTGTGCGGTTTGGCGCGGGTCGGCCCCGTGCGCTAACCTGATGGCCCGGCAAGCGGTTCCATCTGGACGCCGTAAATGCCGGTCTTCGTGTGTGAGCCAGTCCGATCTGATCCGGGCCGGGATACCTGCGGAGCAGCGAAAGCGCCTGGCCCCGTCGTCTAGCGGCCCAGGACGCCGCCCTCTCAAGGCGGTAGCGCCGGTTCAAATCCGGTCGGGGCTACTCAGGTCGTAACAGGTCATGGGCTTGGTCGCCATAGGTCGATCGAGCCCTTGGTCATTTGCAGGGCAGAACGTGGGCAGGCGCCCCAGCCAGGGCGCGACGACCGCTTCGCTCGTGTTCTGGGCGACCAACTCGACGACCGCCCTGGCGATCCCGGCAGCAGCAAGGAGACGCGGACGCGACCGCACAGGTTTGGCAGGTGCGGGCGGGCGGCGTAGCCGGCCAGCAGGGCTCACCGGATCAGCGGCGCCTCGGTGGCCCAGCGCGTCGCGCCGCCCTGCAGCTGATGGCATGGCGGGCTTCCAGCACCCCGGCCTTCAGCCTGGGTAGGAATGCGGCGTGATCCCAGGCCCGGCGAAGCTGCGTGGCTACCAGCGGTCCTGGCTGCGTGGTGATCTGCTCGCCGGGGTCACTGTCGCGGCCTACCTGGTCCCGCAGGTCATGGCGTATGCGGTTGTGGCGGGCCTGCACCCGGTCGAAGGCCTGTGGGCGGCGTTGCCAGCCCTGGTGATCTATGCGCTTCTGGGCTCGTCTCCGTCGCTGTCGATGGGGCCGGAGGCGACGACCGCGCTGATGACAGCCGTCGCGATCGGGCCGCTTGCCATGGGCGACCCGGGCCGGTACGCCGAGTTGGCCACCACTCTTGCGCTGCTGGTCGGACTGATGTCCCTGGCTGCCTGGTTGCTGCGGCTGGGGTTCGTAGCGGACCTGCTATCGCGGCCGGTCCTGGTCGGCTACATGGCGGGCCTGGCGCTGATCATGATCGCCGGTCAGCTCGGGCGGGTGACTGGCGCGCCGGTCACCGGGCAGGCGTTCGTCGCGCAGGTCGGCTCCTTCGGCCGCAGCATCGGCGAGATCCGTCCGGCCACAGTCGCGGTCGCGGCGGCGGTTCTGGCGTTCCTGCTGCTGCTGCGCTGGCGGTGGCCGCATGCGCCCGGCCCGCTGCTCGCCGTCCTGGTGGCCACCGCCATCGTCGTGGTGTTCGGCCTCAGCAGGCACGGCATCAGTGTCGTCGGCCCGATCCCAGCAGGCTTGCCAGTGCCGAGACTCCCCGGCATGCACCCGCATGACCTGCAAGAGCTGCTGCTGCCAGCGTTCACCGTACTAATCGTGGGTTTCAGCGACGACGTGCTGACTGCGCGGTCGTTCGCACGGCGGGGAGAGCAGATCATCGCCAACCAGGAGTTGCTGGCGCTCGGCGTGGCCAACGCAGGCTCGAGCCTGGTCGGCGGATTCCCAGTCAGCAGCAGCGCCACCAGAACAGCCATCGCTGTCACCACTGGCAGCCGAACCCAGCTGTACTCCGTCACCGCCGCAGCCGCCGTGGTCGCTGTGCTGCTGTTCGCCAGGCCCGTGCTGGCTCGTTTCCCGGTGGCCGCGCTCGGCGCGATCGTCATCTACGCCGCAATCCGGCTGATCGACATCACAGCGTTCCGGCGGCTCGCCAGCTTCCGCCGCACCGAGCTGCTGATCAGCCTGGTGGCCTGCGTTGGCGTACTCGCTTTCAACATCCTGTACGGCGTCCTGGTCGCGATCGGCCTGTCAGTGGCTGACTTGCTAGTGCGAGTGGCCAGGCCGCACGACGCGATCCAGGGCCTGGTCCCCGGCCTGGCCGGCATGCACGACGTGGACGACTACCCCGGCGCGCAGACCATCCCCGGCCTGGTCGTCTACCGCTACGACGCCCCCCTGTTCTTCGCCAACGCAGAGGACTTCAAACGCCGGGCACTGGCAGCCGCAGACCAGCCCGCGAGCCCAACCCGCTGGTTCGTGCTGAACGTCGAGGCTAACGTCGAAGTGGACTTCACGGCGCTGGACGCGGTGGAGGCGGTCCGCCAGGAAATCACCAGCCGGGGCGGCGTCTTCGCCCTCGCTCGCGTCAAGCAGGACCTCCTTGCCAGGCTGCAGTCCTTCGGCCTGGCTGGCAAGATCGGCGCCGACCTGCTCTTCCCGACCCTGCCCACCGCCCTGGCGGCTTACCAGGAATGGGCCCGGCAGCATGACCAGACAGGTCGCGAAGCAGACGGGGACAAGTGATCTGCGGCCTCCCCGGCCACGACCTGGCCCCATGAGACCTTTGGCCCGGCCGGGCGGGACCTCCGGGCCTAGGCGGCTGGGTCCGGTCCGGCGGACGTTAGTTTTTTGCAGCAATACGAGGGGGCGCCAGATGATCAGCCGCAGGTGGTTCGTCAGGACAACTGTTGCGACCGCCAGCGCCACCCTGATCGTGATCGGGCTTGGCGGAGTCGCGGTAGCCAATCCCGCGACGGCGGCTAGGTACCCCAGTGGGGCGAGCGCGACCAGCTACACCGGGCCCGCTTTCGATACCTGCACCGCACCACCACTCAGCACGATGACGGCGTGGAAGGCAGCGCCTTACCGTGCGCTTGGCATCTATATCGGCGGGATCGACAGGCATTGCACCCAGCCGCAGCTGACCGCGCCGTGGGTTACCGCTGTGTCGGCGCAGGGCTGGCGGCTTATCCCTATCTACAAGGGACTGCAAGCACCGTGCGGTACCGCCGACCACAAGATCAACCCTGCCATGGCCGGCAGCCAGGGCGTCGCCGCAGCCGACGACGCGATTGCCAGTGCCAGCAGCCTCGGCATGCTCAGCGGCAGCGCGATTTACAACGACATGGAGGCCTACCCGCCGGGCAACACCGCGTGCCGTGCTGCCGTGCTTAGCTTCCTGTCCAGCTGGACCAGCGAACTCCATCGCCGCGGCTACGTGGCCGGTGTCTACGCTCAGCTCTACTCTGGCGCCGCGGACCTGGCCGGAGTGTACGGATCGGCCTCTTACGCCCGGCCCGACGCCCTGTGGATCGCCCGCTATGACGGCAGCCCCAGCCTGACCGGGTGGGCGGGCATCCCCGACTCCTACTGGGCCCAGATTCAGCGCGGGAAGCAGTACCGCGGCGGCCACGACGAAACCTACGGCGGCGTGACGCTGAACATCGACAGCGACCAGTTCAACGCGCCGGTCGGCACCGTCGCCTACACCTACACGGTCAGCAGTAGCAGTGGACTCAATGCTCGCTCCGGCCCCGCCACCAGCTATCCGGTCACCGGTTCCTACGCCAGCGGGGCGGCGCTGGCGCTCAGCTGCCAGGCAGCTGGCCAGAAGGTCGCCACCACCAGCGTCTGGGACAAGCTGGCGAACGGCAGCTACGTCACCGACTACTACGTCAGCACGCCGTCCAATACCGGGTACAGCGCGCCGCTGCCGCGCTGCGCCTACCCGTTCCAGGTGACGGCGTCAGGCGGGCTGAGCGAGCACACCGGGCCAGGCAACTCGTATGCGGTCAAGGGCTCGCTGGCAACCGGAGCGCTGGCCTGGGTCACCTGCCAGCGGGCCGGCAGCAAGGTCGGCACGACGTCGGTATGGGACAAGCTGACCAATGGCCGCTGGGTGACCGACTATTACGTCTCGAGCTTCAACAAGACGGGTTACAGCCGGCCGGTGCCCCGCTGCTGATTCGATACCGCCAACGGCCTGATCACCAATCTGGTGATCAGGCCGTTGACATCGCGACGGGCGAACGGCTGAGGCGGCGGAAGGTCTACGTCTCCCTCGTTGCCTTTGCCACCGAACCCCTCCGCCGGCGCGCATCGCGTGCCCGAGACGGCCCGTTGATGATCTGCCGCCAGGCGTCGTCCGCCAGTCCGAATTTGATCTCTTTCGCCGCCACCGCCGGAGCTGGACCCAGATCCTGGGCCCCGAAGAACTCCCACCACTGCCTGCTGCCACGATGCAGGGCATAGGCGTCGCGGGTGGACTGACGGAAGGCATCCCACGCAACTGACAGAGTCCGAGCGCTATGCGATTGGTGGGCGACCAGATAAGCAATCTGGGGCACCGCACGCACATAATCACTGCAAGCGCAGGCCTCAAGCAGGCAGCGCAGCTGCCCGGGCGTAAGCTGCTCGAGCAAGTCCGGCGCAGCAGACACGTTGATCAGGTCAGAAAACACGGCCGGCTTACGCGGTCCCGCCCGGTCCGCTGGGCAGAATGACGCCGCCCTCGGCCCGACGTGACTGATCAGCCCGGAGCTCCCCCGCTCCCGGCGCCTCGACCTGTGCCTCGGCCGGTAAGCCGGTGCCCGCGTTGGAGCATCGGTGAACAGCGCGATCGTGGTCATCAGCTCGGCCCCCGTACGGGCCATGTCCGATGCGTCGACTCGTGCCGCGGCCGTCCCTGCCGTACCGTGCCCGCCAAGACCCGAGCGGGCTGGCGGACACCGTGCGTTTGCCGATGACGATCCCCCGAATTGGGCGTCATTACTGTTCTCATCGTTGCGTTGCCGCCATTACCGGATCAAGGATGCACAACGGGCGGCTGATCGGAAAGCATGGCGCGGATCTCGCTCTCGAGGTAACGGCGGTGACCTCCCAGTGTGCGGATAGAGCTCAGCTTCCCGGCCTTGGCCCACCGCGTTACGGTCTTAGGGTCGACACGGAACGCCGCGGCGACCTCGGCGGGCGTCAGCAGCGGGTTGATAGATATGGTTTGGGTACTGTTCACTGTGCGGTTCTCCTTGTTCAATTGGCGGCGGGCCTCGCGGGCACGCCGTTTGGCCTCCCGCGTCAGCAATGAAGCGGGATGTTTCGCTGGCTGTGTTAGACGGCTGAACTATCCGATTCGTCATAATCGCGGGTGATCGCGGCCACCGGGACGCGCAGCACGCGGGCGATCCGGGAAATGGTCGCCGGCCGCGTTCCTCGCTTCTCGCGCTCGATGTTGGACAGCGCCGCCTGGGTTACCCCGACTTCCCGCGCGAAGTCGGGCTGATGCCAGCCGTCTTTCTCGCGCAGGCTGCGAATCGCCGCGCCGTTCTGGCGGAGTCTTCCGCGCGATAAGCCGCCGGGCTTGCCGGTGGCACTCATGACCGTTTGTGGCAGGCTCATGTCGGCAAAGGTAGGCGAAGCCCAACGCTCCCGCAACCGGAATCAAGACACCAACGGTCACCGTCCCCCCAGATGGTCTCCAAGAGATATGTAGTGCAATACTGAGGACGTCGCCGGTATCTGTCATGTGCTGTCGCTCAGGCCCGCTGATGGGCGTTGTGAGTGACGCGCTGCGTACCTCCCGTGCCGCCGCCAGTGCCGGCAATCCGTTCCGATTATTCCTTGCAACCACTCCTTTACCTGCTGTTATGTGGCTAGGTGCAGCTTCGGGTGGCCCGGGTCAGCCGCCGCCCGGATCGGCTAGCATTCGTGCTAGGCAGACCCGCCGTAGTCCTGTCAACCTCCTTGCGGACGCTCGGGAACGTGGCAAACTATGTCCACAACGGGGGGCCTGACCACGAACCCTCAGACTGGACAGTGATGGACACGTATCCTCACGAGGCCTGGCAGCGCCTGGGCCGAGCACTTGAGCGGCGCAGGGGCGAACTTGGGTACGGCTTCCGTCAGCGCGGCCGGTTCACCCGGGAACGGGGCGGCGGAATGATCTCGGTCAAGACGCTCAGCCGCCTCGAGAAGGGCGAGCGGGCCTCATACCCGGAATCCACCGTGGGCGCGGCCGAAACGATCTACCAATGGGCACCGGGCAGTTTCGAGTCCGTTCTGGGGGGAGGCGACCCTTATCCGCTCGTCGCCGGTCCGTCAGCAGGCAGGCGGAATCCCATTACCACAGACCATGCTGCGCCTACGGCCGGCGAGCGGATCGCGAGCTGGATTTACGTGCGTATGCGCCAACGTGGCGCCGAAGATGACGCAATACACGAATTCATCGCGGCCGAAGGGCTGCCTAAGGAGCCGACGACCTTGTCGGCGGTCCAGCGCATCGTCGAGGTCACCGGGGCAAGCCTTGCCGAAGTGCTCGCACTGCTCGGAGTCGACGACATGTCCGCGCACCGCGCGCCATCGTTAGCCGACGACACGTCTGACGATAAAGTCGACAACGGCACCCAGACTGGCAGCGGCGTGATTGCTTAGGCGCGCGTCAAAGCGCCGGAGGAAGGCCGTGCTGGCCGTGCTGGCCGAGCGAGACCGGCGTCGCGGTTCCGTTCTGGTACGGCGTCGCGGTTCCGTTGGCGTGCTGGGTTGTGGTCCCGCTGGGGAACATGGCGTCCCGTTGGCACATCGCGCCTACCCGGCAGCCTTGCTTGAAGCCGCGGCGCCACGCCGTCCACGAGTCAGGGACGAGTGTGTTAATAAGCCCTCCGATAGTCATGACGAGTGCTGGCACGGCCAGTGCAATGGATTGCTGCGCGCTCCCAAGGTTGAGAGCGCTCAGTATGATCGTGACCGACGCGAGGATTCCGCCGAAGAAGGTCCACAGCGCAGCTGGCCTAACCGTGCGCCAGCGGCCCACTCGGTATATCAACTGCCACCTCGAAGAGGCGTTCATCATGGCTAGGTCTCCCCTCAGGACCCGGGCAGCACCTTCCTCAGTGCTGCTACTGCCGTGGCAGGGCAAGACCTTCGGGTGCTCTTAGCTCGATATTTACCACGCTACTAGCTAACGCTTGCATATTTGATTGTTCGATGTGTCAACTGCTTGTGTCACGACGCAATTTGCATTTGCCGACGCCGTTTCGGAGTGATGTATGATTATGAAATATGACTCATTACATATGACTCATATTTACTCGTACATTCCTTTCTCCGCACTTGCGCCGCGCAAAGTGCGCAATTGCGCAATTCCAAGAGCGGAGTGGGCTGAATCTATTTTCCCGCGTACCCGACCGCCGGGCCACCGCTTGTCGCAAGTTCGCAGGCCCAGTCGCCTTTCCGGAGCTGATGGCGCGCGGACGCTGTCGCCGTTCATGACAACGGCGACGTCGCATCGGCCGCGGCTACCGGGACGTCGGTCCGTGGCCAAGGAACGCGACCGCCAAGGCAGCCAGCGCGATCGCGACGATGGCCACGGTCATCAGCAGCAGCCGTCTGGGCCGGGCGATCCCCCCGTGGCCAGGTAGCCGCCCCAGGGCCCAGATCAGCGGGCTGACGGCCAGCACAGCCACGCCGATGGCAACGTTCCGCTTGAGGATGGCCCCGCCGACGGCGGCAACGGCCATGGCCGTCCGCGTCCAGGCCAGTGCGGTCCGCTCGCGTGCCAGCCCGGGGTCTCGGTCCTCAATCTCATCGTGATCCATACCGGGCCTACCGGAGCGCCGATACGAGCAGAATCACCGCAGCAATGACGGCTACGCCGGTGATGGTCCCGGCCAGGATCTGCGGCAGCACGGAGCGGGGCAGCGGCGTGCCGCGACGCAGCGCGCGCTGATCGCGGGCCCATTCGCCGTACCCGGCCGCGGCGATGACTGCGCCGAGGACGATGAGCGGAACCCCGAGCACGTGACGGCCCCACGGGACGGCCGGGAACGGTGGCAGCAGCTGCACTATGGCGAGGCCGCCGACCACCAGCGCGAGGGCAGTGCGGCTCCAGGCCAGGAACGTGCGCTCGTTGGCGAACGTGAATCGCGCGTCCGGCTCGGTCTCAGCCGGAGGCCCGGCCACGCTGGCTTGTCCAGGCGGTTCCGAAGGGGCGTGCTTCGAATCGGCATCATCCTCGGGACGATGGCTGCTGTCTGTCACCTGGCATCAGCCGGCCATCGTGACGCAGCATGGGGTCCCTCGATCACGCATCCATCATGCCCCGGGGGCGGGCGCACCTGCGGCCAGGGTGCTCTGCGATGCACAATTCCGGATCTATCGGCAAGTCTCGCCTGCAACCAGACGACAGGCCCGCTAACGTGGTCGGCCAGAAGGGGCCTTTCATCATGTACCGACCGAGCGCATTGGTTCGGCTCGCAGCGGCCGCCGCTGCCATCACCCTGATCAGTGCCCCGGCGGCCGAGGCTGGCTCGCGGCCCAGCGGCGCGGCGCCGGCTCGCACGTCCGGACCGCTGCCCGCGGACCGGTTCAACGTGGCGAACACGCATTCGCCGCGGGTTGAGCACATGCTGGCGGCAGGCCGGGCGCGCCCGCCTGGCGTTCGCCCGACGGGTGCCAGCGCGGCCGGCGCGGCCGGGCCGGGGACGCTGGCCTCCGCGGTTCAAGGCATCGACGTCGCGTCGGCGCAGCACTCAAACGGCGCGAGCATTAACTGGAACGAGGTAGCCGGGGCTGGCTACAAGTTCGCCTTTATCAAGGCGACGGAGGGCGCCTACTACGCCAACCCCTATTACGCCGGGGACGCTGCCGGAGCTGAGGCGGCCGACCTCGTGGTCGCGCCCTACCACTTCGCCATCCCGAACTACTCAGGCGGTGCTTTCCAGGCCGACTACGCGCTCGATCACTCCGGCTACACTGCCGACGGCCATACGCTGCTGCTGATCGTCGACCTGGAAAACGACCCGTACGCCGGAGTGCCGCCACCGAACGGCGACGGCACCAGCGGCGTATGTTACGGCCTCAGCCCAGCTCAGATGGTCGCGTGGATCTCCGCTTTCGCCGCCGAGACGCATCGCCGGACCGGACGGTCGCCGGGCATCTACACGACCGCGGCTTGGTGGCAGACCTGCACCGGCGACAGCCATGCGTTCACTGCGGATCCGCTGTGGATCGCGAGCCTGAGCTCGTCGCCGGCGACGCCGGCCGGGTGGGCCAACTGGACGTACTGGCAATACTCCGCGTCGGCCACGGTGCCCGGCATCACCGGCAAAGCTGACGTCAGCTACCTGAGCGCGTCGGCGCTGGAGCTGCCAGAGCCAGCGAGCCAGCGCTACCGGGCCGGCGCGCTGGTAAGCCTGACGGCCACATCACTGGACGGCGGGCAGCTGGTAACCTACGCTGCCAGCGGCCTGCCGCCGGGCCTTTCGATCAACCCGTCAACCGGCGTTATCAGCGGAACACTGGCAGCCAAGCCGGCCACGTTCCGGTCATCGATAACCGCGACCGCGACCGGCACGCCAAAGGCCGCCGAGAGTTTCCTGTGGTACGTCCACGGCGCGGTCAGCATCGGCGGCGTACGGCCTGCGACTGGCTCGGTCGGCACGCCCGTCCGGCTCGCGGTCCCGGCCGCCGACGCCCTGCCCGGCTGCACGCTCCGGTTCGCTGCCACCGGCCTGCCGCGCGGCCTGTCGATGAACTCCTGCGGTCTGCTCTCCGGCTGGCCATCGGCCACCGGGCAGTACCAGGTCAGCGTGCAGGTGACTGACAGCTCCGGTGCCTCGCTGGCGCAGCGGACGTTCGGCTGGGACGTCGCCGGTGATGGCGGTCGCGGACCAGCCGGGCAGGTCAGGCTGCGCCGGGACGGGAAGTG
Source organism: Streptosporangiaceae bacterium (assembly GCA_052143255.1). GTDB lineage: Bacteria > Actinomycetota > Actinomycetes > Streptosporangiales > Streptosporangiaceae > JAJYUU01. Next base: position 15,020 of record JBKQTJ010000024.1, read on the forward strand.
CCTGGCGCGGCTAGCAGCCGCCGATATCGCGATCGAGCCGTGCGGATCAGCCGGGCAGCGCTGGACGATCGCGGCGAACGGCTCAGTTCGCGTCGCGGGCAAGTGCCTGACCGCCACCTCGTCGGCACTGTCGCTGGGCGCGTGCCGCAATGGCGGCCAGCGCTGGCAGCTCAGCTCAGGCGGCGCGCTGACTGACCTCGCCGCCGGCAAGTGCCTGGCGGACAACGGCGCGAAGAACGGTTCACGCGCGGTCGCTGCGACCTGCTACGCCCGGCCCAACAACACCGGCAGCGCCAGCACGCCCGGTGCCAACCAGCGCTGGATCCTGCCTGCCGGTCCGCTCGCCGCGGGGGTGGCGGGGTTCTGCGCCAGCGACTGGCATCGCCGCGGGAGCAAGCTCGGGGGGGTGACGTTGCGCGCCTGCAACCGGACGTCGCCGCAGGACTGGACGATCGAGCCGGACGGGACTGTCCGCACTGGCGGCCAGTGCCTGAGCCTGACCAGCGGCCACGTCAGTTACGGCACGACCGTCCGGCTGTACCGCTGCAACCAGTCAGCTACCCAGCAGTGGCAGCTCGCCGGCGGCCCGATAGGAGTTCAGCTGGTCAGCCCGGTGGCCGGGCTATGCCTTGGCGATCCAGGCGACCGGACGGTCGGCGGGACCAAGCTCGCGCTTGGCGGCTGCGTCGCAGGAGACCCGGGTGTTAGCTGGCGCGTGAGCTGACCTGCACCGGAGCAGGACGGGCTAGCGCGGACGGAGCAGCCGCGCCACGTCAAGCGGGGGAGCTGGCAATGGCTCGCCCCGGTATCCGCCCACCGCGCCGAACTCCCCGGCCCTCCAGTTCGCCGTCGCCGCGGCGATTTCCGCTGGCGTGCGCGCGACGAAGTTCCACCACATCAGCAGTTGCTCGCCGAGCGGCGTCCCGCCCAGCAGAAATAGCGTCGTTCCGGCTGGTGCCGAGACTGGCGCGGACTCCATCCCGGTCGGCAGGTACAGCAGCTGGCCGGGCTCAAGCAGCTCACCGTTGGCGTCAGCCCGCCCGTTCGCCACGAAGATCACGTACTCGAAGTCCGGCCGCAGCGGCAGCGTGCCGGTTGCGTTCTGGTCAGGCGCCGAAGTCAGCTCGGCGCCGACGATCGGCGAGAACGCGGTGGCCGGCGACCTGGCGTCCGCGAGTTCGCCGACGAAGGTGGTTACGTCGAACCTGCCGCCGGAGACGCGCGGCAGCGTCGTCTGAGGCAGTGCAGCGTGGTGCTCGAACTTCGGCGCGACCTGCCTGCTCGCGTCCGGCAAGGCAACCCACAACTGCACGCCGTGCAGCACCGGATCGCGATCAGCCGCCGCCGTTCTAACGGACTCCTCGGCGTGCGCGATGCCGCGTCCCGACGTCATCAGGTTGAGCTGCCCAGGCCTGATCAGCTGCTCTGAGCCGAGACTGTCGCGATGGAGCACGTTCCCCCGCACCAGCCAGGTGACGGTCTGCAGGCCGATGTGCGGATGCGGTGGCACGTTCATGCCAGCCTGGCCGTCGGTATCGGCGGGTCCGTAGTGATCGATGAAGCACCAGGCGCCAACGCTGCGGCGGGTCCGCAGCGGCAGCAAGCGGCGCACCGCCAGACCGCCGACGTGCGCGTTCCTGGCCGCCGTTACCTCGTGGTCATTAATTCGGGGAACGGGGACGTCGTCCACCAGGGGGTTGGCTTCAAAGGTGCTCACGGGCCGTCCCTTCGCCGCCTAGTGCTGCGGCTCGAGCTAGCGCCGCGCCGTCGGTACAAGTCTGCCTTGGTTGGCTGCTCGGGAACGGTGTGGGTGCGTGCTAGCTCCGCAAACGGGGTCCCCGCCGCGCCGGAGTAACCGGAGCAGTAGATCTGACCTGACCGGCCAGCGCGCCGACGTTCTGTTCGCTCTCGCACAGGCGGTCGGGCGTGGCGACAAATTGTCAGTGCTATTCGATATTGTGAGCGGAATAGGCTCTGGCGGTCGGGAGGCGGTGAGACGGGTGAGCGAGTTCCAGGTGACCGGTGAGGGTCGGCTGGATGTGCTGGACGAGCCTGGCGGGGAAGCCGGGCACGACCAGGTCGCCGGGTCTGACCAAGCCGCCGGGAGGCGGCCGGGCGCCTGGCCTGGTGACGGTCCGGGTGACTGGCCGTCGGGGTGGTGGCCGGGTGACGAGGACTGCTACGACGATCCGGACCCGGCCGACGATGCCTTCGACGCGGACCCCGAGCATGCCTGCTGGCTGGCAGGGCTGCCCGATGACGTCCGGGCCGAGTATGAGGCCGGGCCGTGGACCGGGGACGGCGAGTCGATTCCGGCCGGTTTCCTGCATGGCGACGGCGACTCGGGCCGGTGCGGGGCCGGGTTCGCCGCTGGCGGCGCGCTGGACGCCCTGGTGCCGGGGCCGCTGCTGGCCAAACTCACCGCCGCGGCTGTTGACGGGCAGGACGGGCCGGGTCACGCCCGGCTGGGGGAGTCGGAGCTGATCGGGGTGCTGCGGGCTTGGCGCCGGCTGGCTTCGTGGGCGCAGGCCGGCGAGGCCGCCGCAGTGTCGGCGCTGGCAGCCCGCCGCGCCGCGCAGGCCCATAACCGGGACGACCCGAACTTGGCTGAGCATGTCGATGATGAGGTCGCCGCAGCGCTGACCCTGACCGGCCGGTCAGCGGGACGGCTCAGGTCGGTCGCGGCCGGGCTGGCCCGGCTGCCGCTGGTTCTGGCCGCGCTGGCGCGCGGCGAGATCGACTGGGCGCGAGCGTGCGTGCTGGTGGACGAGCTGGCCGGCCTCGGTGATGAGGACGCCGCCGAGATCGCCGGCTCGCTGCTCGGCCGGGCCGGCGGGTGGACGACGGGGCAGCTGCGGGCGGCGCTGCGCCGGGCCGTGCTGGCGTTCGACCCGGACGCGGCCCGGCGGCGGCGCGAGGCTGCCCGCCACGACGCCGGCGTGCAGGTCTGGGAGGAACCGTCGGGGAACGCGGCCCTGGCCGGGCGGGAACTGCCGCCAGCCGAGGTGATCGCCGCGGATGCCCGGCTCACCGCGCTGGCCCGCTGGCTCAAGGGCCACGGCGCGGTCGGCACTGTCGCCCAGCTGCGCGCGGGTGCCTACCTCGCCCTGCTCGCCGGCCGCCCGGTCAGCTCCCTGCTGCCCGCGCGCGCTGGCGCGGGCGGCTGGCCGCAGCTGGCCGGGACGGTGAACCTGACCCTGCCGATGACGACCTGGGCCGGGCTCACCGACTCGCCCGGCGACGTCGCCGGGCATGGTCCGGCCGACGCCGGGACGTGCGCGCAGCTGGCCGCGATGACGCGAATATCGGCCCGCTGGTGCCTGACGCTCACCGGACCCGGCGGCCGGGCCGTGGCGCACGCCTGCGCCCGCCGCCCGCCGCCGCCCGGTCCCGGCGTGATCCAGTGGGCCGCGGGCTTGCGGAACAGGCTCAAGCTCCTGGAATCCGCAGACTGCAGCCACGCCCGCCAATCGGCCCGCTACCTGCCGCCCCCGGGCCTGGCTCACCTGATCAAAGTCCGGCAGCGAACCTGCAGTTTCCCCGGCTGCCGCCGCGCTGGGGGCCGCTGCGACCTTGACCACACCATCCCGTTCCACCTCGGCGGGCGAACCTGCGAGTGCAACCTCGCGCCAACGCGCATGCGATAACGCCACATCAGCTGGTGCAGTTTCTCCCAGGCTCGCTATTCGCGGTTCCGGCAGTAGCTAAGCCCAGTGTCGCAGCCGGGTGCAGTCTCACGGTACTCAACATCCTGAATCGATGGCCATGCGAGGGACGGCTGGTCAATCCTCCCTCGTCAAGATCGCCTTCCGCTACAGATTGCGTCGGATCAAGGTCGGCCTGCGCACCCATTATGGCCGCATGCTCCCGGCAACCTGCGCCAGGAATCTAGGCGTTCAACGGCAGGGGCTGAGATGCCCACCGGTCGCGAGTTGCAACAGATCGGGCTCGCCGTGAGTGGTTGGCGGGCCAGCTGTTGCCGCGCCCACGGGATGACTGAGATCCAGGCTGCGCATGACCGGCGAGGTCGGCCCCTCGCGTGAACCCTGCCACCTCACGGCGCACGTCGCGCATCCTTCCCGGCGGAGAGGCACTGCGACAGCTACGCATCACTCCGATCGCGAAGCGTAGTCGATTCAGCGTGCGCGCAAACCCGCCCGTGCACGCCCATCGCGGTCGGCTGACTAGTCAGCGAGGCGCGTCCGCCCGCATAGTGACAACCGAGGCCGCTCAGAATGACTGGCCAGCATGCACAGAACGGGTGTTATGGCCGATCAGGGAATGCCTGTCCACTTCCCGCCCGTAATCGGCAGGCGTGGCGGGTGCGACATGACATGAAACTGATGAGACTCTATTTCGCTGCGAGGCTGACGGGTCACGCGGTTTTGTCGCCTGGTTCGATGCCATGCTGGCGCAGTAGGGCGCGAAGGTGGTCCAGTTCCTCGCTCAGCTGAGAGCACCTTTCGGCAAGGTACGGCAGGCCCGGGTGTGCGTCATCCCACTCCTGCTGGTGAGTGGCCTTCTCGGCGAGCAATTGCCTTTCCTGGTCACGCAGCGCGGCAGCCCGCTCATACTCTTGGGCATCGGCGGCGGCCTGCCGCTCGCCGCGGGCCCGCTCAATCTGCTGGTCATGCTCGCGTGTATCGGCTCCTGTACCCACCCGCTGCTCAGCGGCCGACAGCCGAGCATCGATCGCGCTGATGCTGTCCTGCAGCTGAGACAGCAGCCGGCGCTCACTTCGCCCCACCAGACTGGCCAGCGGCTCAGCGTGTCCGGTCACCAGCTCCTCCCCGTGCCAGCCATGCAGCAGCTCGATTACCTGCTGACGGACCCGGATCAGGTCCGCGCCCAGCTTGACCAACACCTGGGCGGCGACACCCTCGCCCTCGCGGATGAGGCCGAGCAGGATGTGCTCGGGGCTGACGTAGTTCCGCCCGAGCTGCACGGCCTCGCGCAGCGAGAGCTCGAGCGCCTTCTTGGCACCTGCGGTGTAGGGGATATGCCCGGACGGAGCCGGCTGTCCCCGGCCGATGATCTCCTCGATCTGTTCCCTTACCGCCTCCAGGCTGATGCCCAGCGACTCCAGGGCCCTAACGGCCACGCCTTCGCCCTCGTGGATCAGGCCCAGCAGGATGTGCTCGGTTCCGATGTAGTTGTGATTGAGCAACCTGGCCTCTTGCTGCGCGAGGACGACAACCCTGCGGGCCCGGCCGGTGAACCTCTCGAACATCGCTTGCCCCACTGTTCCGCAGCCGCTAATCGCCCGCGCGGACAGCAACCAGAACCAGCCCCGCCGCCTGGAAGGCCAATGCAAGACTATTGTAACGATAAGCGCTAGCCACAGCAGGCAAGGCCGCCGGCGATCTTGAAATAGCGGCGCAAGCTGGCTTACGCTCCACGGAGCGCGACGTCCCGTGGTTATGCATTAGGTGGCGCTGCGCGAGCAGCCGACACCCAGCCCGATCCCCGCATCTGACAACCACACAAGCCCGGTCGTGCCGACAGGTGCAACCGGGCTCTGCCGCAGCCGGGGCTCCGGTCACGTCCAGTCAGAAGTTAGCAATTTATGGTGCATTCGACCTCCCAGGTCTGGTCACCTGTCCCGGACTCGGCCAGTTCGACAGGCGAGCCCGACTTGACAGCGGTGATGTATTCGCCGTCGTACATACTCTCGACAGTCCAGACTCCCGAACTCAGGAACTCGGCCCAGCTGCAGTAGTCGCTGGCACTGCCCGGGGAGGAGTGGCAGGAAGGACTGCCGCCACCTCCAGGATATTCGGTCAGGTAGTTGCCGCTGGCATGGTAGGCCATCCAATCCAGCGATGTGTAGTCGATCAGTACCTGCCATCCGTCGTTCACATCGCCCGGACACCAGTCGGTGTAGCTGCTGTGCGAGCTCACGACCTTGCTGCCGTCGTACCACAGGCTGCCATAGTTGTGGCCAGCGCTGGTGTTCGAGTCGGTGAACTTGAAGCACTTGGTGGTGGACAAGTTAAGCGGTCCGGCCCGCGCCGGTACCGTCGGGTGCGCGGGCGCCGCGCTCGCCGTCCCGAAGGCAGCTAGCGGTGCTATGGCCGCCACGGCCGCCAGCGCGTACCGTAACTTCCTCATATAGCCTCCTGCCGATCCTGTGGACGGGGAACGTCCTCGCATCCGCGAGGCTCCACCGACATCAGAGGTGCGTCAATACAAGTCAGTCCATAGCTTGAAGGTGACTTTTTGGTCGTGCAGCGTCGCAGATCAACTGAGGCTGATGTTTCTCACATCGAGTGCGCTAGGCAGCCGCGTGGGCATGATCGAAAGCGCTTTCGTCTCCGAGCGTTGATCGCCTGCCTCATCCATGAGGGCGTGGGAGCTGCCGCCCAGGCGCTGGAGTCGCTGGGGATCAGCCTGGAGGCGGCCCGAGCGCAGGTCGAGCAGATCATCGGCCAGGGCCGGCAGCCGCCAGCGGGTCACATCCCGTTCACCCCGCGGGCGAAGAAGGTCCTCGAGCTGTCGCTACGGGAGGCATTGCAGCTCGGGCACAACTACTTCGGCACAGAGCACATCCTGCTCGGCCTGATCCGCGAGGGCGAGGGCGTCGCCGCACAGGTACTCGCCAGGCTCGGCGCCGACCTGATCCGCGTTCGCCGACAGGTCATCCAGTTGGCCCAGAGCGAGCCAGAACCCGCGCCTGCCGGGCGGCCGGGCAGCGGAATAGTCTCGCGGCTGGAAAACCGTCTCCACGCGGTGGAAAGGCGGCTGGCGGCCATCGAGGCGCGGGTAGGCACCGGCCCGGACACCAGCGACCTAGACGAGCAGATCGACAGGGTCCGCGGCCAGAAGGACTCTGCGGCCGCTGCCCAGGAATATGAGCGGGCTGCGTCGCTGCGCGACCGAGAAAAGGAACTGCTGGCCAGCAAGGCCGCCCGCCAGGAAGAATGGGCAGCCAGCCACCCCGGCCTGCCATCGCTGGCCGAACAATGGCAAAAGCTCAGCGGCGAGATCAAGCGGCTCCGTGCCCAGCTCGGCCAGCACGGCATCGAACCAGAAGACCGGCCGGCATAGCCCCGACTCAGCCGCAGCGGCGACAGGGCGAGGCGTCGCTTGTGGTGTTAATCTTCGACGGCATCGTGCACGCGACTTTCATCTCGAGCTGCTTGCGCGAGTTTGCCGCGGCGCCGGCAGCCCTGCGTGAAGGCGCAAGGGCCGCAAGCTGCTGCTGCTGCTGTACGGGATCCAGGCCTGCGAGCGCACTCCGGGCCAGTTCCTTGCGAGCGACGAGCGTCCTGCCTATTGCCTGCGGTGGACAGGCTTGCGTAGCTGCATGTGCCATCTGCAGCCGCTCGGTGCCGCTCGCTCGGCCTGCATCGGTGCTGGCGTGACCCGACTGGCTGAGTCGTCAGACGGCACCACTAGCGGCGGCCCCACGCTCTCTCCGCTGGCACACAAGGCGGCATGCCAGCGTTATGCGATCAGCGGGTCGCAGGATCTCGAACCCGGATCCCGAAGAGCCACCTGTCTCGCTGGCAATTGAGCCAGATGCGAGAGGATGAGCCCGTGGGTGAGACGGAATCGCTCCGCGCCGAACTGGCAGGAATCTATTACCGCGCCACGCTGGCGCCCGTTCGGCCCTGGCTTCCGGTTCCGGTGCACGCACTATTCGACCAGGCCACCGTGATTCACGTGCCGGGCCTGACCCTGGTCTACGCACCGGGCGCACCCGAGTACGGCAACCTGCTCATGTCTCACTCGGAGGTCGGTGCTGGCACCGACGATTTCGGCAACCCCTACCAGGGCGGGGACACGGCCTACCGCGATGCGTTCATACGGGCCACTCCGCGGGGGCGGATTGGCTTGCACATTCCGGGCGCCAGCGTGAACGGCGTGCCACCTGAGGCCGGCACACCGCACGACAAGTAGACCTCAGGGACCGGCCGGATGGCGACGCCTGTCCGTCGCGATTTGCTTGTTCAGCGTGCTCCTTCCGGCGCTTGAGGGTAATGAAGACGTTCACCCTGTTGAGGGTAATGAAGACGTTCACCCTGTCAACGCCGCTCGAAGCTTGACCCCGCACCGACACTCCGGGGTCAGTTATCGGGCGGCGGCGACGACACACCCGCGCCCGCCAACACCCGTGAACCTCGGACGACAATGGTGGCCATGCGATTGTCTCCACGAGCCGAGTACGCGCTCCGCGCGCTCGTAGAGCTTGCCGGTGCGGCCGGTGGAGTTGTGCCAGCCGAGCAGCTAGCCCGGGACCAGGCTATTCCCGGGAGACTCCTAGAACTGGTCATGACTGAGCTGCGCAGAGCCGGTCTGGTAGACAGCCAGCGCGGCCCGCAAGGCGGCTTCAGCCTGGCTCGGTCCGCCGATCGAATATCGCTGGCCGAAGTCGTCAGCGTCATCAACGGCCCGCGCCTACTAGGCGATCACCTCGGCTGACCTAGTCGCATGCCCAGCCCGGCAGCAGCCTCCATGGCATTGCCCACGAACTTTGACAGTGTCGATCCCCGCGCAGCAACACCGCTGAGGTAGTCGCTGCTCCCGTGAAGCGCGTCGAGGCGGTTCAATCTGGCCAAGCCGCCTCACGTACTGACCTGGCGGGGTGCAGGCAGCTCAGGAGCGCTTTTGTGCGGCCGGACACCCCGAAGTCCTTCGTGTAAACGGTGCCCCGCAGCGCGCCATGGTAGGTGACAAGCTGCCCGGCCCGAATCACGTCAGGCTGGTGAAGGCAGCCGGAAAGCACCTTCGTTGCGGCCGCCTTGCTGGTGTGCGGGAGGAACATCACCCATAGGTAGAAAGGCGGCCCGCTTTGCCCGGCCTGAGGGTTCTGAACCGCGCACGCCGAAACGACGCTCAGCAGGAGCACGATCAGCATGGCGCGCCGCAACAGGCCTCCTTCGGCCGGCGTCCTTGATCAGATACCACCCTGCCAGACTCAGCGGCGCTCCGGCCACGACCGACCCGGTGACGACCCCGGCGAAAACCGTCCGGTACTTGCTCAGCCGAACCGGATCGGCTGAGCGCCGGGTCGGCCAGGTCAGGGTTGCGAGCCGCTGCTCGACCCGCTCCGCGATGTGCGCATCGATCTTGGACAGAAACGACTCCACTACGGCGTCGCCGTAGTCGGCTCCAAGCTCACGATGTACCTCGGCTGCGGCGCGAATGTCCTGGGCGGACAGCGGCGAGTAGCTGAGCCGCACACTGACCCAAGTCGCGGAGTACGCCCTGAAGGCGCGCTGCTGGCCTGCCTGCGTATCCGGCTGTGACCTTCTCCGCCTGTGGCACTGCCTAGTTTCTCTTCATGATCGACATGTACACGGCGACGACGACGACCCTGACCTCTGCCTTCTGGCCAGATGCCGCGACCAGGATCAGCGCCAACGCTGGGCCGACGGCGGGGCGCTGCGCTGACCAATCCCTTGTACCCGATTAATGCAGCCCAGGTCCACGCCAGGTACATCCGAGGTACACGGCAGGACCATCTGAAGAGCACAGCGCCCGCCCGGGCCTGCCGGCGCGCGCCGGCACGACCAAGATTCTCTTCAATTTCTTTGACAGTGCGGGTAAAAAACGGCCCCTAAACCCGGATTTCTCTTACGTGAGCAACGCTCGCCAGCAGCTGGCCCAGTGCCCGGCGGAGACGCGTTCGGCAGGCTCGTTCCGGGCCTGGCTCGGACCGCAAAGCGGCGGGCATGTTCGCGGCGTGCCGCCGAGCGGACTTTGCCCCGGCAGTTGGCCCGGACGGCTGGCCGGCAGGTGTCCCGGCTGCCCAGAGGTGCCGGGCGACCTGCCGGCCCGGATGGGGCGTTTGCGCTGCGGGACGGCTGTCGGGCCTGTGCACGGTAACCGGGACTGATGACAGATGACATCACAATCTCGCGATGGGCGGGGGCGCGCCGGTGTCGCCGTGGGCGAGCGGGCGGTGCTGGCTGCCTCGGCTCACCTGACCGACCGCGACCGCGGCCTCGTCCGCATGGTCGGCGAGCACCGTGTGCTGACCACCGACCAGCTATCCGCGCTCGGGTTCGAGAGCATCATCACCGCCCGGCACCGGCTCACCGTGCTGGCGCGGCTGGGCGTGCTGCGCCGCTTCCGGCCCCACCGCGAACAGGGCTCGGCGCCGTGGCATTACCTTCTCGGCCCGGTCGGCGCCGCGCTGCTGAGTGCTGAGGACGCCGACGAGGGCAAGTGGCTGACCGCGGTCCGCGCCGACCGGCAGCTCGCGCTGGCACGCTCCCAGCGGCTGGCGCACCTCATCGGCGTGAACTGGCTCTTCGCCGCCCTGGCTGCCCGAGCCCGCACCACCGGCGGCAGTGAGCTGCGGGTCTGGCGGGATGAGAGAGCCGCCGGCCAGTATCTGCTGGATCGGCTGCCACCTGCTTGCGGCCTGCGCCACGGCCTCCCCCGCCCTGACGGGCTGGGCGGCGTGTGGGCCGAAGGCGTTTGCGAGGTCACGTTCACGCTGGAGTACGACACCGGCAGCGAGCACCTGCCCCAGCTCGTCGGCAAGCTCGGCGGCTACGGCCCGGCCGCTGAATCGATGGCCAGCGCCGGTCAGGCTGGCCCGCTGCTGCTGTTCTGCTTCCCTGGCCCCCGCCGGGAGCAGGCCGCCCGCGGGGCGCTGGCCGCATGCCATGACGCGACTGTGCTGCGGATCGCCACCACCGCCATCAACCCGCAGGAAACCAGTCCCGCGGGGCCGGTCTGGCTGCCGCTTCTGGCCGGCTGGCCCGGCGGCCGTGTGGCGCTGTGCGCCCTCGACACGGCGATCCCCGACCCGTGGCAGAACTACCGCGCCGAGCGGGAACGCCAGCGCGAGCGGGCCGAACAGGCCCACCGGCAGGCCCTGCGGGCCAGCGACCCCGACGGCCAGGATGACGACGACTTCCCGTTGGAATGACCCGCCAGGAAGGAGGTGACCGCCCGTACGCCCAGTTGCCCGCCTCCGCCTGGTGCGGCCGGCAGACTCAGTGACCAGGGAGCACGGCCGTCCCGCTGAGGACACCGTGCACGACGGCCGTGATGACGACCTGGACGCCTACATCGCCGAGCTGGCCGCCCGCGCACCCCCGCTGACCAGCGCCCAGCGTGACAAGCTCGCCCTGCTGCTGGGCATCGGTCAGCAACGCCGCGCCGCATGACTGACGGCGGCACACCAGCGCCCCACCCGCCCGCGAGGTGGGGCGCTGTACGTTCTTGCGCCGGCCGGCCGTCGCTGTCATCGGCGGCCACGCTCCGGCGGAGGGCTGCTAGGTGATGTCGGACTGGTGCCAGCCGGGCGGGACCTGCGGCAGACCGATCAGCGCGTCGAGGCCGAGGTGTTCTTTGAGCAGGTACTTGAGCTGGCGGCCTTCGATGATCTCGATCCTGCCGCCGTTGCGGGTGGCGAAGTCCCGGCTGGCCTTTCCGACCCAGGAGGTGGTGACCAGCACGCCCTTGGCGGCCTTCTTGTCCTCCATGACGCCGGCCAGCGCGTGCACCGCTTCCAAGCCGACGATCTTGCTGTAGCGCTTGGCCTGGATGACGCACAGCCCGCCGACGACCGGATCCTCGTTGACCGCGACCCCGTCGACCCCCTCATCGCGGGAGGCCTGGGTGACCCAGGACTTCATTCCCATCGCCTCGAACAGCTCCCTGATCAAGTGCTCGAACTCCACCGGCTTGAGCGCCAGCAGGTCCGGGCGTCTGTCAAGCCCGTCGATCACGCTCATCTCCTCTACGAACTTGTACTTAGACAAGTCGAACGCCAGCACCGGGCGGACCGGCTCCAGGTCGTAGGGATGCGGGGAGATCACCGCGTTCAAGTAGCCGCGCAGGCACACCACCGGGTCCAGGTCCGGCTCGTCCAGGACAATCTCGGCGAAGGCGTCGCGGGTGGCGTGCACGCTGATCAGCAGCGGGCGGACCGCCTTGCCGGTGGCCCGGTCCCTGGCTGAGACGTACCCGTTGAAGTCGATCCCGCTCACCAGCGTGACCGGAGCGGCGTCGAACGATTCGGCGAGCGTCCGCAGCGCCACCCGGGCGATCAGCTTCTCGTACAGCTTCGAGCCGCTGTGCCGAAGACACCACCGCGCCAAGCAGGCACCCGGCTGGCACCTGGAGCATCGCGAGCCCGGCCGGATGACCTGGCGGCTGCCCAGTGGCCGCGTCTACGAGACAACCGGCGATCACTACTGACCGCGCGAAGCACTCCACAAGGGCGCGATGACACTGGTTTGCTCTGGCCTAGACCAAGGCCACGGCCGGTGGCGGGCTTGCCAGGGCATCGTCTCGGGCATCGACGTTCATCAGTTGATAGCATCCGCCCTGCGCACGAGATGTGTTACTTCCTGGGCCATGTGAATGATCATGCTGACATGTCCGTCAGCTGTACGGACGGGCATGTTGGCGATGGCCCAGTAGCGCTCTTCGAATACGCCGGGATGGACTGGATCTTCGACGTCATACCTGGTGGGGTTCATGAAGTCAGGCTCGCCGCTCGCAAGCACCGCCTCCAGAGAGGCTCGGAGATCGCGCGGGCCTGTGTCGTCAGGATCGTGCGGGTTCTCTGGGAACGCCTCGAGAATGTTCCGGCCGATTATCTCGTCGGGGCCGCGTCCCGCGGCCTCCAGATAGCCGTGGCTGACATCCAGGATGACAAGCTCCGGACTGAGCAGCGCGGCCGCACCAGGCAGGTTCTTAAAGGCGGCCTCATAGTCCACTTGTGGTTTCAACGATCATCCCCCCGGTCCGGCTCCCCACCACATCGTGTTGGCCAGGTTAGCCAGCTATCACGAGCTATCGCTTCCCCCGCCAGCTCACACCATTTCGCCGGTGCGTGGCCAGAAGGCTTACTCCTAGCCTGCCCCGCTAAGGCCCACGGATCGCGCATGGGTCGTCTTTTAACCGACGACATGGGCCTGCACTGGCAGATCGACAACAACCTGCACCTGCACCCGCCCGACGAGGACGACGGTGAGCGCGGCGACCGCGTTGCCAAGGTCGAAGTGAAAGCTGCTGTGGTGGCTGTGAGTCGCACCGGCCAGCCATGTACCGGCTCAGCCGATGCGTGTCGTGCTCGCTGACAGCGAACCTGCCTGCTCCAGCCGGTGGGTCCGATCCATGATCGCCTGTCTCGCGTTGAACGGAGCAGCATCAGCTTGCCAGGTGCCCGGTCTGCCTAGCGAGGGTCTGAAGCATCGCTATCAGCGGTCCATCCGGCGGCCGGACGCGCGCTAGCTGGTTCGTATCGAGGGTGATCACGACCCAGACGCTACGTGCCTAAGAGCGCGAGTTGCATGCCAATAGGTGCGACGCCGCAGGCAATAGGTGTTCGGAGGTCGGCGGGAACCACATACCGCGTTTAGTAAACCTTGCGCCCCTATGTAGAAGGCACCATCGCGCTAAGCAAGCCCTCGGCTGGCAGCTGAGCCAAGATCAGCCCGGCCAGATGACATGGCACCTGCCCCACCACCGCAGTTATCAGACAACCGGCGACGCGTACCCGGTCTGAGGCATGGCGCAGATAGCCTCGGTGCCAGTCGCGCCCGCGGCGCCGCCGAGTTGCGGGCGCGGAAGTGTGCCGGCTGCCGTGCCCGCCCCCGTCTCGACGGCGCCTGAAGCGCTCGAACCTCCGCCAGCGAGGTAACGGGTTTCTGTTGTCGGGACGCGGCCCGATTGGCGCCGCGGCCTGATCAAATCGTGGTGTGCCCACGTCGCCCGGTTCAAGGGGAGGGCTCCCCAGCCGGGGAACCAGTGGGTTGCCCGCGTGGCCGTTTGACGCGTCCGTTCCGCTCCCTTTATGGTCCGGTTAACTTTCGTGTGCCGGAACAAGATGGGTGTTGGTATCAGACCGTGCTTCTGATCGTCATGTTCGAGACCGGGACCTGGCGGCTCAAGCCACCCGAGAAGTTCACCTTCGGCCGCGCATCCACCTGCACGGCCGTGATGCCGAACGCCGACCGGGGAGTTTCGCGGAACGCCGGCAGCTTCGAATGGCGCGCCGGCTGCTGGTGGCTGGTCAACGCTAGCGCGTCGTCCATGCTGTACCTCTCCGGCGACCGCGGCTTCCGGGCCGACATCCCGCCCGGCATGTCCCTGCCGATCCAGCAATGGCACGCCAAGGTCCGGATCGACGGCATGCTGGCCAGCTACACGATCCGGGTGCGGCTGCCAGACCTGGACGACGAGCTCGATGAGGACGAGACCGGTGAGCAGCAGGTCAGCGAGGTCGTCCCGGAGCGCACGGTCACCAGCACCAAGCTGCGCACGCCGCTCAGCGACAGTGACCGGCTGGTGCTCGCCGCGCGCTTCGAGGAGTTCCTCACCTGGAAGCATTCCGGCGCAGCCGCGCCGCGCAGCGCCAGGGAAGCCGCGGAGCGCATCGGCTGGCAGCCCCATACGGTGTCGAAGCGCTGCGAGAACATCCGCAACCGCTACGTCCGGATCGGCGTTCCCGGCCTGCGCGGGCCGCGCGCACTCGACGAACTCGCGGCGTTGCTCATCTCCACCGGCGAGCTCACCGGAGATGACCTGCGGCGTCTTCCGCCCGTGCCAGCCCCTGAGGACTAGCCCACAAGCGTCTTGACCGCGGCGGTCATCTCTGCCAGTGCCTTCTTGGCGTCGGCGAAGTACATGCTCGTCTTGGGGTTGACGTACAACTCGTTGTCGATGCCGGCGTAGCCGTGGCCCATCGACCGCTTGACCACGATGATGCTCTTAGCCTGATCGACGTCGAGTATGGGCATCCCCGATATCGCGGTGCCCGGCCGCCGGGCCGCCGGGTTGGTCACGTCGTTCGCCCCGATCACCAGGGCCACGTCGGTCCGGGCGAACTCGGGGTTGACCTCGTCCATTTCCTTTAGCTGCGGGTAGGGCACGTTGGCCTCGGCCAGCAGCACGTTCATGTGGCCGGGCATCCGGCCGGCCACCGGGTGAATCGCGTAGCTGACGTCCACGCCGTGCGACTCCAGCTGGTCGGCCAGGGCGGCGACCTCGTGCTGGGCCTGCGCTGCGGCCAGACCGTAACCAGGCACGATAATGACCTTCGAGGCGTAGGCAAGCTGGATCGCGGCGTCGTCAGCGGCAATGGACTTCACGTCGCCACCAGGTCCGGCCACCGCGGCCGCAGCCGAGTCCCCGGTCCCGAAACCGCCGACGATGATGTTGCGGATGGAGCGGTTCATCGCGTCCGCCATCAGCTTGGTCAGGATGCCACCGGACGCGCCCACCAGGGCACCGGCGATGATCATGGCCCAGTTCCCGATGACGAAGCCGGCCATCGCGACCGCCGTGCCGGTGAACGCGTTCAGCAGTGAGATCACCACGGGCATGTCGGCGCCGCCGATCGGCATCACCATCGCCACGCCGAAGACCAGCGCCGCGACGATGACGATCCCGAGCAGCACGATGCTGGGCGACGCGATCAGGTAGGCGCCAGCGCCCACGGCGACGATCGCGAGCAGCATGTTCACGATCCGTGCGCCGGGGAACGTCACCGGCGCGGAGTTGATCACGCCTTGCAGCTTCCCGGCCGCGATGATCGAGCCGGAGAAGGTCACCGCGCCGATAATGACGTCGAGCAGCGTCGTGACCGACGTCGTGGCTGATACCGCCGAACCGGCCCGCATGTAATCGTGCAATCCGATCAGCGCCGCGGCGCCGCCGCCGACCGCGTTGAACACGCTGACTAGCTGCGGCATCGCGGTCATCTGCACGGTCCTGGCCGAGTAGAGCCCGGCCGCGCCGCCGACCAGGGCGCCGGTGAGCATCACGGTCCAGCCGGTAGCGCTGATCCGGCCCAGGTGGATGATGATCGCCAGTGTCGCCGCGATCGCCGTGACCATCCCGGCCGAGGAGACATAGTTACCGCGCTTGGCGGTGGCCGGGTTATTCATCAGGTGCAGGCCGAGAACAAAGCAGGATGCGGCCAGGATGTAGATCAACTGGATGACCCAGCCGAAGGTACCGCTCATGCGGACTGTCCCTTGCTGCCCGGGCCTTGGCCGTCCTGACCCTGCCTGGCGGAGCCGCTCACCTGGCCGGCCCCGTTGGCTGCGGCTGCGACCGCTGCCGGGGCAGCTGCCACCGGCACCGCCGGCCGCTTCTTGAACATCTTGAGCATGCGGCCGGTGACCACGTAGCCGCCGACCACGTTCATCGCGGCGAAGGCCGCTGCCACGAACGCGATCACGTATCCGACCGCGTTGTTGGCGGTCACGGCGATCAGCATGGCGCCCGCCAGCACTATCCCGTGGATGGAGTTCGCCGCGGACATCAGCGGCGTATGCAAGGTAGCCGGGACCTTGCTAATGACCTCGAAGCCCACCCACAGACTCAGGACGAAGATAGTGACATCAACCAGCAGCGCCGGGTACACGGGCAGCTCCTTCTTGGGCTAGCGCAGGATGGACGATCTTGCCATCCCGGGTGATCATGACTCCGGCCAGCAGCTCGTCTTCGGGGTCGAACGCCAGCTCGCCGTCCTTCACCAGGTAGAGCAACAGCGCGCTCAGGTTGCGCGCGTACATGGCGGACGCCGCGGCCGGCATCGTCGACGGCAGCGCGGAGGCGCCGATGATGGTGATCCCGTTCTCCGTCACCACGGTCTGACCTGGCGCGGAGCCAGCGACGTTGCCGCCGAGCTCGCTGGCGCCCATGTCCACGATCACCGAACCGGCCGCCATCTCCTTCAGCGCGTCCTCGGTGACCAGCAGCGGCGGCCGCCGGCCAGGCACCTGCGCCGTGGTGATCACGACATCGTGCCTGGCGATGTGCGCGGCCAGTTCCTGCTGTTGCGCCAGCCGCTCCTCCTCGGTCAGCGCACGGGCATAACCGCCCTCGCCCGAGGCTGTCCCGACGGATGTGAGCTCGATGAACGTGGCACCGACCGACTCCGCCTCGGCCCTGGTCTCGGGCCGCACGTCGTACGCGCTGACCAGGGCGCCGAGCCGGCGCGCGGTGCCGATTGCCTGCAGCCCGGCCACGCCGGTCCCGAGCACAAGCACCTTCGCGGGCCTGGCCGTGCCGGCCGCGGTGATCAGGAGCGGGAAGAACCGGCCGTACTCGGCCGCGCCGATCACGGCCGCCTTGTAGCCGGCGATGTTGGCCTGCGAGGACAGGACGTCCATCGGTTGTGCCCGGGGCAGCGTGCGGGGGATCATGTCCAGGCTGAGCGCGGTAACCCCGGCCTCGGCCAAGGTGCGGGCAAGGGCGGGATCGGTCAGTGGTGACAGCATGCCGATGATGACCTGACCGGGGCGCAGTGCGGCGAGTGTGGCAGCGTCCGGCTTGCCGACCATGAGCACCGCGTCAGCCGACAGCGCTTCGGACCTGCTGACGACGCTCGCGCCCGCATCGGCATAGGCGTCGTCAGTCAGCCAGGCGCCATCGCCAGCCTGGGACTCCACGAGCAGCTCCAGGCCGGCCGCGCGCAGCTTGACCATGGCTTCCGGTACCAGCGCGACGCGGCGCTCTCCGGGCGCGGTCTCCTTGACCACGGATACCTTCATGGACAGACCTCGCTCGGTCACCGGGGGTTCGGGCGGCCTACCGCCAGGCCGCAGTGTCAAGTATGGACCGTACCGCCTAGTCGCCAGCCCGCGGCAGTGGCCAAAGACCCGCTGGCTGAGGCGCTAAGGCCCGGGCGCATACCGGACCTGGCCGCGCCCGCACGGCCGCAGCGGCGTATGGTTCTCGGTGCCGCGCATAACGGAGGGGAACTGATGCCCGACTTTTCGCCGCCACCGCGGCGGGATGCCGTGGCCTGTAATGCGCTGGCGGCACGGCTGGCCGAGGCACGCTGTCGGCTGGCAGCGCTCGATCTGCCCGTGCCGCTGGCCGCCCGGCTGCACCGCCAGTTCATCGCGGTCTGCGACGCCGTGAAGGCGGCGGGCGCTGACGAGGCCTTCGGCGAGCGCCGCCTCGCCGCGTTCCTGGCAACGCTGGAAAAGGCCGCCGCCAAACTTCCGACGCCTGGAAAGCACGGGGATAACTCATAATATGGGCGGTTCGGGCTCGCCAGCCGGGCCATGAGAGCCTGCTGAGCGCCGACCCGATGCGTTTGCTCAGAACGTGTTTGTACGATGACGCTGGAGCCCTTATTTTCAGGGCCATCAGAGGTCGCGAGCACGGCTTCCCAGTCCGCGCGACCTCCCACTTGGGGGAACCGCAGGAGTGAGTAGATGAACAAGCGTGACCTGATCGACGCCATTTCTGGCCGTATGGGGGATAAGAAGACGGCAGCGGAGGCGGTCAACGCCGTCCTCGACACGATCCAGGAAACAGTCGCCGGCGGCGACAAAGTGTCGATCACCGGGTTCGGCGTCTTCGAGAAGCAGGTTAGGCCGGCCCGCACAGCGCGGAACCCGGCCACCGGCGCGTCCATCAAGGTGCCCAAGACCTCGGTACCCAAATTCCGGGCGGGCGCGGACTTCAAGGCCATGGTCAACGGCAAGTAGCACGCCGCACCGGGTAACGCGCCGGCAAGCACAGGGCCGGGCGGCACGCGGGCGGGCAGTCCAGACGGCAGCCTGCCCGCGTGCTATTACCTGCGCACCTGCCCTGACCGGAGCCGACTGATGCGCCCCGGCAGCGTAATGCGCCGTGACTTGCCGGAAGCCGCGGGCCTGAGTCCGGCGGCCGTGCTCAGGCTGCTCCGCCTCGACCCCCATCCGGTCGCGCTGACCGGGTCCTGGGCTGGCGGCGGCGCCGTATTAAGCTCCGCCCCGGCCCGCGTGGTCACCGGCCGGGTGCAACGGGCTGCGGCCTCGCGCCGCCCAACCGGACTCGCGCCGCTCGCCGACGTGCTGACCGTGCCAGCGCAAGTTAACGGCGCCACCGCCCGGTTCGGCGGTGGCTGGATCGGCTACCTGGGCTATGGCTTCGCCAGGCGGCTGCACGCGCTGCCGCCGGCCCCCGGCGGCCCACGGCGACTGCCGGACTGGTGGTTCGGCCGCTACGACCAGGTCCTGGTGCAGGATCCCGACACCGGGAACTGGGCGTTCGAGGCGCTGCTGCAACCGGATGGGAACGCGGAGCGGGCGGCCGAAGCCAGGCTCGCCGAGCTCAGAAGTCGGTTCCAGGCGACCAGCGCGCTCGGGAGTCGGGCAGCCGATCCGCGGCCGTACCGCAGTGGCGACTTCGAGCTGATTCCCGCGCCCGGCCAGCACCGGCAGGCGGTGGCCCGGGCCGTGGAGCTCATCCAGGCCGGTGACATGTTCCAGGCGAACATCACGCTGCGGCTGGAAACGACCTGCACGGGTGACCCGCTCGATGTGTTCTGCGCCGGGATCGATCGGCTTGGTCCGCCGTACGCGGCGTTCCTGCGCATTTCCCGTGCCCAGGCGATCGCGAGCTTCTCGCCGGAGCTGTTCCTGCGCCGGACCGGGACGACCGTCCGCACCAGCCCGATCAAGGGCACCAGCGCGCGCTCGGACGACCCGGCCGTGGCCGAGAGCCAGCGTCAGGCGCTCGCAGCGTCGGCCAAGAACCGCGCCGAGAACGTGATGATCGTTGACCTGATGCGCAGCGACCTGTCCCGGGTGTGCCGCCCTGGATCGGTGATCGTGCCGCGGCTGGCCGAGACCCAGGCGCATCCAGGCGTCTGGCACCTTGTCTCCGATGTTCGCGGTGAGCTCTCGCCCGGGCAAACCGACGCCGACCTCATAGCGGCCACGTTCCCTCCCGGATCGGTGACCGGCGCCCCGAAGGTGCGCGCGATGGAAGTCATCAGCGAGCTCGAGGTCGTCCCGCGGGAGGCATACACCGGCGCGATCGGTTACCGCAGCCCGCTGGCGGGCCTGGAGTTCAGCGTGGCGATCCGGACGTTCGAGTTCGCAGCCGATCAGGTCTGGCTGGGCGCGGGCGGCGGCATCGTGGCCGCGTCGGACCCGGCCGCCGAGTATGCCGAGTGCCTGGTCAAGGCGCGGCCGCTGATCGCAGCCATAGACGGCGGCTCCGGTACCGCGCTGCCAGCCGAGCCGGCGGCCAGTGCCCGCGCCGAGGCGCTCACGCTGTGGCCGCGGCCGGCGGTCGGCGTCTTCGCCTCCCTGCCTGTGCGTGGCGGGAAACCGGACGGGCTGGCCGAGCAGCTGGCCCGGCTGGCTGCCAGCGCCCGCGATGTTTACGGCAAGGAACTGCCGCTGGACCTGGCCGGGCGGATCTCCGACTGCCTGGACGGCGCCGGCGACGGCGTGCTGCGGATTACTGTGCGGCCGGTGGGCGGGCCGCTGCAGTGCCAGCTGGAACTGGAGCCTGATCCCGGCTTGGCGGGCGCACGCTCGCCGGGCGTGCGGCTGCGGGTCGCAGCGCTGCCGGACGGCATGCCCGGCCTCGGCTGCCATCAGTGGGCCGATCGCAGGCTGCTCAGCCAGCTCGCGGCGCGACCCGGTTTGCACCCGGGCGAGCAGCTGCTGCTCACCGATGCCGGCGGCGGCGTGCTGGAGACCGACCGGGCCAACGTGTTCGCCGTGGTCGGCGGAGTGCTGCGTACCCCGGCCGCGGACGGCCGGATCCTGCCCGGAGTGATGCGAGCACGGGTCCTGCGGGCCGCCGGCGCGGCCAGGATCGGTGTTGCGGTCGGCCCGCTGGCGGTGACCGAGTTGCTGGCCGCCAGCGAGCTGTTCGTGACGAACGCGGCGCGCGGGCTGCAGCCGGTGATTGGTATCGACGGTCAGCCCGCAGGCTCGCGGCCTGCCCCTGTCGGCAGCAGCCTGGCCGCTGCGCTGCAAGACTGGCGGCCGGTCAATAAAGACAATGGACCGGGAACGGGGCCGGCCAGGCCCGATGCGGTCAGCCGGCTCGCGGCCGTCCGGGGTCGTGCCTCGGCACTAATTCTCGTCATCGACAATTACGACTCGTTCACCTACAACTTGGTGCACCTGCTGCGCACCTCGGGCGCGCGGCTCGAGGTCGTGCGCAATGACGAGGTGACCGCGGCGCAGGCCGCCGAGCTTGGCGCGGCGGGCCTGGTTATCTCGCCAGGGCCGTGTGCGCCGGCTGAGGCCGGCATCTGCGTGGACGTGATCAGGGCACTCGGCGGCCGCACGCCCGTGCTCGGAGTTTGCCTCGGGCACGAGGCGATCGCGGTCGCCTACGGCGGCCGGGTCGAGCGGGTTACCCCGGTGCACGGCCAGGATTCGCTCGTCGAGCATGACGGGCTCGGCATCTTCGCCGGGCTGCCTGCATCATTCCGCGCTGCCCGGTATCACTCGCTGATCGTCGCGCCGCAGCTGCCCGCCGTTTTGGCGGTGAGCGCGCGAACCAGCGGCGGGCTGCCCATGGCTATCCGCCATCGCAGCGATCCGGTCGATGGCGTGCAGTTCCACCCGGAGTCCATCCTGACTGCCATCGGGGACCGGCTGATCGGTAACTTCCTGCATGCTGCGCAGCCGACGGGCGGCTAGCGCAGGCCCGGCCGCTTCTTCAAGGCGGTTTCCAGCAGCCGGTCGACCAGCTGCGGGAACGGCAGGCCGCTCGCCTCCCACATTTTCTGGAAGTACGACGTGGGCGACAGGCCAGGCATGGTGTTGATCTCGTTGAGCAGGATCTGGCCGCCGGAAGTATAGAAGAAGTCGACCCGCGCGAGGCCCTCGCACGACACCGCGTCGAAGGCCGCGCCAGCGAGCCGGCGGATCTCCACGATGGCGCTGTCCGGGATCGGCGCCGGGATCAGCATCTTGCTGGCTGACTCCATGTACTTGGTGTCAAAGTCGTAGAACTCCTCGCCACCTACATCCAGCTGGCCCGGCATGCTGGTGTCCGGCGGCGCACCGTCGACGCCCTGCAGCACCGACACCTCGACTTCGACGCCGTCGATGGCCGCCTCGATCAGGATCTTCGGGTCGTACTGCCGGGCCGTGGCCATGGCCTCATGCAACTCCGTCAGATCATGTGCCTTAGAGGTGCCGATGCTGGAGCCGCCCCGGGCGGGCTTGACGAAGAGCGGCCAGCCGAGCGCGGCGACCTCCTCGACCGTCCGCTTGGCTTCGACCGACTCGGCGGCCGCCCGGATCTCGGCTGCTGTGGACCCGGGCCAGTCATGCTCGCGGACTGCCACGTACGGCCCGACCGGCAGGCCCTTCGCCGTGAAGATCAGGTTCATGTATTCCTTGTCCATGCTGACCGCGCTGGCGAGCACGCCGGCCCCGACGTAGGGGACTCCCGCCATCTCCAGCAGTCCCTGGATGGTTCCGTCTTCGCCATAGGGGCCGTGCAGGACCGGCAGCACCAGATCGACTTCGCCGAACAGCTGCGGTATCTGAGCGGGCGCGGTAGCGACGACGCCGGCGGCGCCGCCCGCCCACGGCACCACGCTGGAGCCGGGTTCAGCGACTGCGGCGACCGTCGGCAGCTCGCCGCCGGTGACCGCGAGCCGGTCCGGTGCGTCAGCCACCTGGACCCAGTTGCCCTCCGTAGTGATGCCGATAGGGATGACCTCGTATCGATCCCTGTCGATGGCGCCGAGCATGTTCCCCCCGCCCATGCAAGACACCGGATGCTCCGGCCCGCGGCCCCCGAACACCACCGCCACCCTGATCTTGCGCTGCTCGCTCACCAAATCCTCCAGTCCCCGTGTAGTGCCCGGACCTGCGCCTGCTCAGACGCCGTAACGCTCTGGCTTGGCGCTCCTGCTCGCCAGCAGCAACACTGCCTGGCCGATGTCGAGCCCCTCATGCAGAACCCCGAAGATCACTTCGGTGATCGGCATCTCCACCCCGTGCTGCGTGGCCAGCTGGAGCACGGACTTGGCCGACTGGACGCCCTCGGCCACCCGGTTGGTGCTGGCAAGCACCTCGGCGAGTGGCATCCCGCGTCCTAGCTTCTCGCCGAAAGCCCGGTTACGCGACATCGGCGAGCTGCAGGTAGCCACCAGGTCACCCAGGCCCGCCAGCCCGGCGAAGGTATGCGAGTCCGCGCCGAGCGCGGCGCCGAGCCTGGCGATCTCGGCTAGTCCCCTGGTGATCAGCATGGCTTTGGTGTTGTCGCCGAGTCCCATGCCCACTGCGATTCCGACGGCCATCGCGATGACGTTCTTGACGCTGCCGCCGAGTTCACAACCCACCACGTCGGGATTGGTGTAAGGCCGGAAATAGCCGGTATGACAGGCTCGCTGCAGCTCGTCGGCCACCTCCTCGTCGGCACAGGCCACTACCGTCGCGCTGTACTGCCTGGCGGCGATCTCCGGTGCGAGGTTCGGGCCGGAGACGACTGCGATCCGGCCCGGTCCCGCGCCGGTGACCTCAGCGATGACCTGGCTCATCCGGTCGCCGGTGCCAAGCTCGATGCCCTTCATCAGGCTGACGAGCCGGGCATCCGGCGGGATCAGATGCTGCCATTCGGTCAGCTTGGTCCGCAGGGTCTGGGCTGGCACGGCCAGCACGATCAGCTCGGCCGCCGCCAGCGCCTCGGCGGGATCGGCGGTAGCACGCAGCATCGCCGGCAGCCACACACCCGGCAGGTAGTCGGGCGAGGAATGGCTGGCGTTGATCACCTCGGCCAGCTCTGGCCGTCGGCACCAGAGCAGCGTTGGAGTCCCGGCGTCGCACAGCACCTGGGCGAACGTAGTGCCCCAGGCCCCGGCGCCCAGTACGGCAGCTCTCACGAGTCAGGCGTCCCCGCGCTGGGCGGCATGCCCGGGTCGGTACTCCGCCCGGCGGTGTCGCTGTTGGCGTCTGCGTTGCCGTCGCGACCGCTGCCGGCGACGTCGTGGCTGCCATCCGCTGAGTCCGTACTGTCGGCTAGCGCGCGCAGGTCCTGGCGCAGCTTGCGGCGGGCCACCGCGGGATGGAACGGCTCGGCCGGCGGAGTGAGGCCGCGCAGGTCCCCCAGCAGTGCGGCGACATCGGTCATGATCTTGTCGGTCGCGGCCCGGAGAACCTGGTTGTTCAGCGGCTGACCGGCGAACTCCGACAGGTCTACCGGGGGTCCGGCGACCATCTGTACGGTCTTGCGCGGCAGCAGCTTGGGCACGTGGTTGCCATACGGCAGGATCTTCTGGGCGCCCCAGTGCGCAATCGGCACAACGGGCGCACCGGTCTCCAGGGCGAGCCTGGCTACGCCGGTCTTAGCCACCATCGGCCACTGCTCGGGATCCCTGGTCACCGTCGCCTCCGGGTAGAAGATCACGCAAGCGCCGTTGTTGGCCACCATCTCGGCCTGCTTGAGCACCAGTGCCGCGTCTGCCCGGCCCCGGTAGACAGGAAGCTGGCCGAGCCTGCCGATGATCGTCCCGACGACTGGGATCGTGAACAGCGATGACTTGCCCAGGAAGACCGGGTAACGGCCGGCGCTGTCGGCGAACAGGGAGACAGCGAAGATATCCATGTAGGACAGGTGGTTGGCAGCCAGGATCGTGGCTCCCTCAGCCGGGATGTGCTCCTGACCGCGCCAGTCCAGCCGCATCATCATCCGGATGCCGGGCCGGAGAATGATCTTCGAGACGTTCCGCCACGCGTTGGAATAGCTCCCATCAGCCGGCTTGCGCGCCTTCTTGCCTGCCATCTTCCCTCCGGCCGAAATGGTGGCCAGTGACTGCCCAGTCTGTCCGGTCCCGCGACGCCGTGTCGAGGCGTCGCGGGAGGATCATATGCATGGCACCCGAAGTCGCCGTCGAGGCCGAGCTGAGCTGGTCGCTGGTGGTCCCCGTCAAAGTACTTGCCCAGGCCAAATCGAGACTGACCGGGCTAGCAGGTCAGCTGCGCGCCGAGCTGGCGCTGGCCATGGCGGCAGACACCGTCGCAGCGGCTGCGGCAGCCACCAGTGTCGCGGCCGTGCTCGTGGTCACCAACGACTCCGAGGTAAGCCAGATCGCGGCCCGGCTCGGTGCCGTCGTACTGCCGGACCAGCCGGCTGGCGGCCTGAACTCGGCCCTCGGGCATGGTGCCGCGTACTCGGTGGCGAACTGGCCAGACCGGGGCCGGGCCGCGCTGGCGGGCGACCTGCCCGCGCTCCGGCCGCAGGAGCTGGACGCTGCGCTGGCGGCAGCCGGGCACCGCACCGCCTTCGTGGCAGATGCCGATGGCACCGGCACGACGCTGTACACAGCCGCACCCGGGACAGACTTCCAGCCGAAGTTCGGGTTGGCATCTCGGGACCGGCATCTGGCGGCCGGGGCTATGGAGCTAAACCTCGGCGATCTTGCCCCCGGCCTGCGACGGGACGTCGACACGGTCGATGACCTGCGTCAGGCCGCAGTTATCGGGCTGGGGCCTCGCACCCGCGCCGTGCTCACCAGGGCAGGCGGCATCCCATCCTGATCAGCGGGCGAGACGCGACGTCATAGGCCGAGGTCGGTGCGGGGCCTAAATATGCACAATCGGGCAGGTGAGCGTCCTGGTTATGCCGGAAACTCCCTGGATCTGCGCAACGACCAGCCGACCAAGGTCATCGACGTTGCCCGCCTCTGCCCGGACGATCACGTCGTACGGTCCGGTTACGTCGTCGGCCTGGGTGACTCCGCTGATCTGCCCGATGGCGAGGGCGACCTCGGCTGCCTTCCCGACCTCGGTCTGGACGAGAATGTACGCCTGCACCATGTCGCCCTCCACGGTCGTGGTTGTCACCGTAACGCTATCGTAGGGGCGCGCGGTGAGCCGCAGGGAGTGGGCGAGCCAGGAGGCTGTCATTTCTGTTGCCGATCTTGGTGAGTTCGGCCTGATCGCGGCGATCCAGTCGCTACTGCCGCCAGACGACGCGGCCGTGGTCGGCGTGGGCGACGACGCCGCGGTACTGCCAGCTCCGGACGGGCGGGTCGTGGCGAGCACGGATCTGCTGGTCGAGGGCAGGCACTTCCGCCGCGACTGGTCGCGTCCGGTGGACATCGGCATCAAAGCCGCTGCGCAGAACTTCGCTGACATCGCCGCGATGGGCGCGCAGCCGCGCGCACTGCTGTTCGGGCTCGCGATTCCGGGCGAGCTACCGGTCGATTGGGTGCTGCAAGTCACCCGCGGCCTGGTGATCGAGTGCCAGCGGGCGGGGGCAACCATCGCGGGCGGCGATGTGACGGGCTCCGACACCGTAATGCTTGCCATTACCGCGCTCGGGAACCTGGCCGGACGCGCGCCGGTGACCAGGGCAGGCGCACAGCCAGGAGACAAGGTCGCAGTCTGCGGGCGGCTCGGCTGGTCTGCGGCGGGCCAGGCACTGCTCGAATCTGGGCTCACCGACGGCGGAGCCGCGGAGGCCAGCCTCCAGCCGGAGCTCGCTGACCTAGTTGCCGCGCACCAGCGACCGCAGCCGGAGTATCAGGCCGGGCCGCAGGCCGCGGCAGCCGGCGCCACCGCCATGATCGACATCAGTGACGGGCTGATCCAGGATCTGAGTCATGTGGCCGCCGCAAGCGGCGTGTGCATCGAGGTTCAGACGGCTTGCCTGCCGCTGGCGCCAGCGCTCGCGCTCGCCGCCGGTGAACTCGGCACCGACGTGCTCGGCTGGGTGCTGACGGGCGGCGAGGATCACGCGCTAGCGGCCACGTTCGGCGAACAAGCCCAGTTGCCGGCGGCATGGACGGTCATCGGTAGCGTCTGTTCGGGCTCCGGCGTACTGGTGGACTCGGTGGCCTGGCAGTCGCCCGGTGGCTGGGATCATTTTCGGAAGCCGCCGCGCTGATCGGCCGGCACGGCATGGTTGAGTTGCCAAGCGTGTGGCCGATCACCCGGCGAGTTGATATAACCCCCTTGAATGGCCAGCCATCGCAAGAAGCGCGTGCCAAGGCACGGGGCGCTACGGCGGACTGAGAATCCGAGCCGTCGCGTCGCGCTGAATGCTGCCGTGGCAGCACCGAGGCCGGCGATTGATGCCTCGGGGCCAGCGCTACAGTCGGCGGCGCCGCAGCAGGTCCGACAGGTCGTGCGCGCGGAAACACTAGACCCTGACCTATCGCCGACGGTACCCATCGGCGTCGGCGAAATCGGCAGGGTGCTATCGCCCGACGAGGCAGATCCGGCCCGCGCGGTTCCGGCCGGCGCGGTTCACGTGAGCGCGGTTCCGGTGAGTCCTATACCGGTGCGCCCCATCGCGGTGAGCCCCATTCCTGTCGGTGCTGCTCTGGCTGCGCATGCCCTGGTCAGTCCGCTCCTCGGCGGCCCTGC
Source organism: Streptosporangiaceae bacterium (assembly GCA_052143255.1). GTDB lineage: Bacteria > Actinomycetota > Actinomycetes > Streptosporangiales > Streptosporangiaceae > JAJYUU01. Next base: position 42,073 of record JBKQTJ010000024.1, read on the forward strand.
ATCCGACAGCACCGCGGTCGGCGGGACTAGGCTCGGCCGCCGGGCTCTTGGCAGCTGGGCTCCGGGCAGCTGGGTACGCAGCGCACTACGCGGTCTGCTGGTGACGCCTTGGTTCGCGGCCAGCACCGGCTTCGTGATCGCGGCCGCGATGTGGCTGTATTCGCCGCATGCCAGTATCAGCTTTCCTTCCGCCATCGGGACGGTGCATTGCCAGCTTCAAGGCTGCGCGACGCCAGGAGGTAGGGGCTCGCTGGCAACCTCTGCCCCGGGTCAGCGCCTGGCACCCAAGCACGAGGGAGGCGGGACCGAGCAGCAGGTCGGGGCGAGCAAGATCACCGCTGGACTGAAATTCACTTTCACGGTGCTATGGCACCGGCAAAATTCGTTCGGCGCGATGGTCACCATCTCTGGCAGGCGGTCGTTCGGCTCCTGGCACCTTGCCTTCCGCCTGCCAGGCACCCAGATCCAGAACGTGTTTGGCGCCGAGTGGCTTCAGCTGGCCAGCCACGACGGGGGGACGGCTAGCCCGTTTGACCCGGCATCCGGGTGGCCTGCGGGTCATCGCCGGGTCAGCTTCCGGGTCTTCGGCACCGGGAACCCGGGCAGGCCGACCAGTTGCACTTTCGACGGCGCATCATGCACGTTCAAGGTGACGTCCGGGCGCGCGCACGGCGGCGCCGACGTCGGGCAATCCGGCGGCGGTCAACCCAGCAACGACGGTCGGGGCCGCAACAGCAAGTGAACGGCGGAACGCTACGGACCGGCTGATGGCCGCTGACCGGCTGACCGGCTAACCGCCGCGCTCCGGTAGCTAGCTCGCGCGCGGCGCTACGCAACGCGGCAGCTGGGCTGAGCCCGGCGTGCAAGCAGCCGGTGACGACTCCGCGCTGGCAGCTGCCCGGACTATCAGGGTGTTCTGACGCCGTCGCGGCCCGCTGCGGTAACCCGCGCCACGTAAGGTAATGGCATGGTGTCGGCCCCGCCCCGCGTCCTGGCCATCGCCGGCTCTGATTCCGGCGGCGGCGCCGGAATCCAGGCCGACCTGAAGACAATGCTGGCCCTGGGCGTGCACGGCATGACGGTTGTGTGCGCCGTGACGGCCCAGAACTCAGTCGGCGTCCAGGGCTACTGGGAACTGCCGCCAGAGGCGGTGCGAGCGCAGCTTGATTCGGTGCTCAGCGACATCGGCGTGCAGGCAGTCAAGACCGGCATGCTCGCGTCGGCCACGATCGTGGACGTCGTTTGCGACGTACTGGCTGAGGTCGCGGCACCTGTGGTCGTCGATCCGGTCGCGGTATCCAAGCACGGCGACAGCCTGCTGTCTGCTGGCACCCTGGACGCTGTACGGGATCGGCTGCTCCCGCTGGCAACCGTAGTCACGCCGAACCTGCTTGAGGCCACGCTGCTGACCGGGATGAACATTACCGACGAGGCGCAGATGCTCGCGGCAGCGCGCATGATCATCGCGATGGGCCCGCAATGGGTGCTCGTGAAGGGCGGGCACCTGGCCGGTAACCCGGTCGACCTGCTGTTCGACGGCACTCAGCTGATCCGCTTTCCCGGCCAGCGCATCGCTAGCGTGCATACGCATGGCACTGGCTGCACGCTGGCGTCGGCGATCGCCTCTGGCCTTGCCCTGGGGCACGATGTGCCGGGCGCGGTGAGTGCGGCCAAGGAATACGTGACCGGCGCCATCGGTGCCGGCTACCCGCTCGGCGCCGGCATCGGCCCGGTCGACCATGGCTGGCGGCTGCGGGCGGACTCAACCACTGGCCAATGATCCGGCCGCCGTCTGACCTTCAGCCACATGCGGCAACGGGAAGCGGGCTAGCGGCTGACCTTGCCTGCCTTGATGCAGGACGTACACACATTCAGCCGGCGGGGCGTCTTGCCGACCATCGCGCGCACGCGCTGAATGTTCGGGTTCCAGCGACGCGGCGTGCGGCGGTGCGAGTGCGACACGTTATTGCCGAAGCCCGGCCCCTTGCCGCACACGTCGCAGACGGAAGCCACGGGAATGCTCCTGGGAAGATAGTCAGATGGGTCACTGGCAGGCGCACGCCATGCCAGTCGTCGAAGAATATCCGACGAACCGGTTGGGCGCGAGCCGGGCGCCTGACCGAGCCCTGACGCGCGCTCCCAAATACGGCAATTCCCCCAATCCGGGTGGCGCCCGGAGCCAGCCTGTTGATCACGGCGGAGTTGCTGGGCCGCCTATATAGCCCCAGTAACCTCACACTGACGAGCCTGATGGCGCCGCGCGGCGCAGCTGGCAGGCCAGTGACAGTGCAGCGGCCTATCCTGGCGAGGTGACGGCGCAGACTGCCCACGGCGGCGCAGGCAACTGCCTGCCGGGCGGCCCGGTGACAGGTAGGCAGCGTGGCGGTATTCGCTGACCCGCTGCGGCTGGTCGTCGGTGATAAGGCGGCGAAGCGCCTCGGCGCGGCGCTGGACCTGCATACCGCCGGCGACCTGCTCGGCTACTACCCGCGCCGGTACGAGAAGCGCGGCGAGCTGACCGAATTGGTCGGGCTTCGTGATGGCGAATACGTGACCGTGCAGGCCGAGGTGGCGTCGGTGTCGGTCCGGCGCATGCACAACCGGCCCGGCACGATCTTCGAGGCGATCGTGACCGACGGGCATGGCCGCCTGACCCTGACCTTCTTCGGCCGGGGCAGGCAGGACTGGCGTGAACATGAGCTGCGACCCGGAGCCAGGGGCCTGTTCTCCGGACAGGTCTCCAGCTTCCGGGGCAAGCGCCAGCTCACCCATCCCGAGTACGAAATGCTCGGGGCCGGCCCGACCGGGGCCAGGGCTGCCGAGTTCGCTGCCGAGCTGATCCCGGTTTACCGCGCCAGCAGCCAGATCCAGTCCTGGAAGATCGCCGACTCGGTCCGGATCGTGCTCGACGTGCTTGACGTACCGGACGACCCGCTGCCGGCTCAGATCAGGGCCCGGCACGCCCTAATCGGCTACGCGGACGCGTTGCGGGGCATTCACCGGCCGGTCGACCACGGAGATGTGCAGCGGGCGATCACAAGGCTGAAATGGGATGAGGCGTTCGCCCTGCAGGTGCTGCTTGCCCAGCGGCGAGCGGCCGCTGCCAGCTACAGCGCGATCCCGCGTCCGCCGGTCGAAGGCGGCCTGCTGGCCGAGTTCGATGCCGCGCTGCCGTTCCAGCTGACCGTGGGCCAGCAGCTGGCGGGCGCGACGATCGCCGACGACCTGGCCCGCGAGCATCCGATGCACCGGCTGCTGCAGGGCGAGGTCGGTTCCGGCAAGACGATCATCGCGCTTCGGGCGATGCTGCAGGTCGTGGACGCGGCTGGCCAGGCTGTGCTGCTCGCCCCGACCGAGGTCCTCGCGCAGCAGCATTACCGGTCGATCTCCAGCCTGCTCGGCCCGCTGGGGATGGCGGGCCAGCTCGGCGGCGCTGAGCACGCGACCCGGCTTACCCTGCTGACCGGCTCAGTGGGCGCCGCTGCCAGGCGCAAAGCGCTGCTCGAAGCGGTCTCGGGCGGGGCGGGCATCATCATCGGCACCCACGCACTGCTTGAGGACCGCGTCCAGTTTGCTGACCTTGGGCTGGTCGTCATCGACGAGCAGCACAGGTTCGGGGTCGAACAGCGCGACGCCCTCCGGGACAAAGCCGGCGACGGGCGCCCGCACGTGCTGGTGATGACGGCGACGCCGATCCCGAGGACTGTTGCCATGACCGTCTTCGGCGACCTGGACGTGTCCACGCTGACCGAATTGCCGGCTGGCCGCTCGCCCATCAGCACGCACGTCGTGCCGGTCGCCGAGCGCCCGCACTACCTGTCCCGGACCTGGGAGCGGATCACAGAAGAGGTGGCCGCTGGCCGGCAGGCTTACGTTGTCTGCCCGCGCATCGGCGGCGACGGCTCCGGCAGCGGCGAGGACGTTAACGGGGACGATGAGGGGAACGGGGTCCGTCCGCCCATCGCCGTGCTCGACCTGGCCGCTGAGCTTGCGGCCGGTCCGCTGGCCGGGCTGCGGCTGGCGATCCTGCACGGTCGGATGACATCGGATGACAAGGACAAGGTGATGCTCGCGTTCGCCGACGGCCTTGTTGACGTGCTGGTCACCACGACTGTTGTCGAGGTTGGCGTCGACGTGGCCAACGCGGTCGTCATGGTGATCATGGACGCGGACAGGTTCGGCGTCTCTCAGCTGCACCAGCTTCGGGGCCGAGTCGGCCGTGGCACCGACGCCGGGCTGTGCCTGCTGGTCACCGAAGCTCCCGAGGCATCGCCGGCCCGAGAGCGGCTGGACGCGGTGGCTTCGACCCTGGACGGATTCGCCCTGTCCCGGATCGACCTGGAGCAGCGCCGCGAGGGCGACGTGCTCGGCACCGCGCAAGCCGGCCGCAGGTCCAGCCTGAAGCTGCTGCGATTGCTGGCGGACGAGGACCTGATCGGGCAGGCGAGGCAGGAGGCTACCGCGCTGGTCGATGCAGATCCGGCGCTGGCGGGCCAGCCAGGCCTGGCAGAAGCAGTGCAGGCGCTGATCGACCTGGAGCGCGCCACGTTCCTCGAGAAAGCATGAGCGCCCTCAGGCACGGGGTGGCCGGGCCGTGACGCGCATCATCGCGGGCCTGGCAGGTGGACGCCGCCTTGCGACCGCGCCGGGAACGACCACCAGGCCGACTGCCGACCGGGCCAGGGAGGGCCTGTTCGCGACCGTGCTGGCGCTGCTCGGCGGGCTGGACGGCACCGCGGTGCTCGACCTGTATGCCGGCTCCGGGGCGGTCGGCTTGGAAGCGCTCTCGCGCGGCGCTGCCGACGTGCTACTGGTCGAGGCCGACAGCCGAGCCGCGGCCGTGATCAGGCAGAACGTCGCCCTTGTCGGCCTGCCGGGTGCTCAGCTCGTCACCGACAAGGTCGACCGCGTGCTGGCGCGCGGGCCAGGTGACGCGCCCATGCGCGACTTCGTCTTCGCCGACCCTCCGTACGCCGTTGATGATCAGGAGCTGACGCAGATGCTGTCCGCGCTGCTCCGGCATAGCTGGCTGGCTCCAGGCGCACTGGTCGCGATCGAGCGGTCGACCCGGTCGGGACCGCCGGCTTGGCCGGCCGGCTACGAATCTGAGCGATCCCGTAAATATGGCGAGGCGACCCTCTGGTACGGTCTGGCCGCAGATGCACAGCCTGCTGCCACATCCCTGACGGGAGAGTGAAACCCGAGTGCGGCGCGTAGTCTGCCCAGGCTCATTCGACCCGGTGACCAACGGGCATCTGGATATCATCTCTCGGGCCGCGCAGCTCTACGACGAGGTAGTCGTCGCGGTCGTGCGGAACCCGAACAAGACTGCCCTGTTCACCGCCGCTGAGCGGGTTGAATTGATCCGGGAAGCGACCAAGGCACACGGGAACGTCCGGGTGGACAGGTTCGAGGGGCTGATCGTCGACTTCTGCCGCAGGAACGACATCTCCGCGATCGTGAAGGGCCTGCGTGCCATCACGGATTTCGACTACGAGATGCAGATGGCGCAAATGAACTACAACCAGGCCGGCGTTGAGACGCTGTTCATGACCACTAACCCGCTGTATGCGTTCCTGTCATCGAGCCTGGTCAAGGAGTTCGCCAGGTTCGGCGGGGACGTCAGCGGCCTGGTGCCGCCCGCGGTGCTCGGCCGGCTGACCACCCGGCTCGCGGAGTCCTGACCGCGCGGACCGCGCTTGGCCAAGTTGGGACTGCAGCAGGCCAGCCGGTAAGCTAACCGATTGGCGAGGTGCCAGCCATGGCTCCACCGGTTCGTACTAGCGCGCCAACGCGTTGACACCTTGCCCGCCACAGCCGATCACCCAATAGCCATGCGATATTCAGCGATCAAGCACCCAAAGGGTCTGGATTCCCGTAATCCGCTGGTCTTCGACACCAGGGATCTTGGGCCCGGTTCTGCCCGTACGCTGACGCGCACGGTGCCGGCACCGGAATACCTGGGCGTCGAGATGGCGAGGGTGCCGGCTGGCGCCGACCTCGAGCTGGACGTTCAGCTTGAGGGGGTCACCGAGGGCGTGCTGGTGACAGCTACGGTCAGCGGTCCTTTGGCTGGCGAATGCGCCCGGTGCCTGGAACCATTCACCTCGGCAACGAAGGTACGGTTCCAGGAGCTCTTCGTGCTCCCGGAGCACGCTGTGCCGGGCGCGGCGGGACAGGAGGACGAGGCGGACAGCTATCAGCTGGACGCTTCGGGGCTGCTGGACCTGGAGCCTGCGCTCCGTGACGCGGTGGTGCTTGAGCTGCCGCTGTCGCCGCTGTGTGATGACGGCTGCCTGGGTCTGTGCCCAGAATGCGGGATCCGGCTGGCGGACGCCGCGCCAGGTCATCGACATGAGCAGCGGAGCGCGATCTGGGATGCGCTGAAGGACTTTCGGGCGGAGCAGCCGAACGGCTCGCCGAGCGAGGAAGAAGTACCGGACGGGAAAGCCGGACGGCCATGACGAAGTACCGGACGGACCCCGCGCCCGGCCAGGCAAAGGAGCAGTGAAGTGGCAGTACCCAAGCGCAAGATGTCGCGCAGCAATACCAGGTCGCGCCGCGCGCAGTGGAAGGCGACCGCGCCGCAGCTCATGACCTGCCCCAACTGCCGCGACCCGAAGCTGCCGCACACCGCGTGCCCGACCTGCGGTACCTACAACCGGCGCCAGGTTATCAATCCTTCCTGACGTGCCCGCACCGGCGAGGGCGCGTCCTTACCGGTGAGGGCGCGAAGTGACTGGCGCTGGCGGGAGGAAGGCTGGTGACTGACACATCTGCGGGGCGGACTGACGGGCTGTCGGCTGCGTTGCAGGTGCCGGTCGGGCCCGAGTTGCTTGACCGGGCCCTGATGCATCGCTCGTTCGCTTACGAGAACGGCGGACTGCCGACCAACGAACGGCTGGAGTTCCTCGGCGACTCGGTCCTCGGCCTGATCGTGACCGACACCTTGTTCCGCCAGTATCCCGACCTGCCGGAAGGACAGCTTGCCAAGCTGCGCGCAGCGGTGGTCAACATGCGCGCGCTGGCCGCCGTGGCACGTGGGCTCGATCTCGGCTCGTACGTGAAGCTGGGCAAGGGCGAGGAGGGAACTGGCGGCCGGGACAAGTCCTCGATCCTGGCCGACACGCTCGAGGCCGTCATCGGCGCGGTCTACCTCGATCAGGGACTGGATGCCGCGGACGCGCTGGTGCACCGGCTGTTCGACCCCGTCATCGCGAGGTCCGCGAGGCTCGGCGCCGGCCTGGACTGGAAGACCTCATTGCAGGAGCTCACCGCCGCGGAGATGCTGGGCGTGCCCGAGTACCACGTCGAGGAGAGCGGTCCCGACCATCAGAAATCGTTCCGCGCGTTTGTCCGGATCGGCGTGCACACTTACGGCGAGGGCGAGGGCCGGTCGAAGAAGGAGGCCGAGCAGCAGGCCGCCGAGGCAGCATGGACCGCCATCAGCGCGGGCCTGGCAAGCCGCGAGGCCGGCGGCCGCGCCGGTCCTGAGGGCCAGGACCAGGCGTGACCCGTGCCGGAGCTTCCCGAGGTCGAGGTAATCAGGCGCGGGCTGGAAAAGTTCGTCGTCGGCAGGCGCGTCGGGGCCGTTGACGTCCTGCACCCGCGCGCTGTCCGCCGGCACGAGCCCGGGCCGGCGGATTTCGCTGCCAGGCTAGCGGGCCGCACGTTCGACGCGGCCCGGCGGCGGGGCAAGTACCTGTGGCTGCCTTTCGGCCCCGACGCCATGCTTGCTCATCTGGGCATGAGCGGGCAGCTGCTGGTAGGGCCGCCGGACGCGCCACTGTCGCCGCATGTACGGGTCTGGTTCAGGTTCACCGATGGCGGGCCGGATCTGCGCTTCACCGACCAGCGAACTTTCGGGCACCTGCTGATTGCTGCCGACGGGGCAGAGCTACCGGCGCACATCGCGCACATCGCGCCCGATCCGCTGGAGGAAGCGTTCGACCTGCGCTGGCTGACCGCGAAGATGCGGGTCCGCAAGACCGGCATCAAACGCGCCCTTCTCGACCAGTCGCTAGTCAGCGGCATCGGCAACATTTACGCCGACGAGGCGCTGTGGCGGGTGAAACTGCATTACGCGCGCGCCACTGACCGGCTGCGACGGAGCCAGATCGCCGGCCTGATGTCGGCGGTTACCGATATCTTCAACGAGGCGCTCGCGGCCGGCGGTACCTCCTTCGACAGCCTGTACGTGAACGTGAACGGCGAGAGCGGCTACTTCGACCGCTCGCTGAACGTGTACGGCCGGGCAGGCGAGCCGTGCCCGCGCTGCGGCACGCTGATCCGCCGTGATCCGTTCATGAACCGGTCCTCCTACTACTGCCCGCACTGTCAGCCACGGCCGAGGAACGGCCGATGGTGACCGATGCCTCCGGACCGGCCGCCAGCGTCGGCCCAGCGGCCGACCTCAGGCTCACCGCCTGGGTGCAGGGCCGGGTTCAGGGCGTTGGCTTCCGCTGGTGGGTTAGGGCACGGGCGCTGGAACTTGGCCTTACCGGATTCGTCGAGAACCTCGAGGACGGCCGGGTGAAGGTGGTCGCCGAAGGCCCGCAAGAGCGGTGCCGGGAACTGCTGGGCAAGCTGGAGGGCGCAGGCACGCCAGGCCGGGTCAGCCGGGTGAACCATCGCTACGCCCCGGCAGCCGGCGGCTTTCCCGGCTTCACCGAGCGGTAATACGGCGCGCACGCACTGTAATCGGACCGGCGCTTTAAGTGCCCGCACGGGCCGTTGCTAGCCCGGTGACCTGCACAATCGCCAAACTTGACCGATTACCCTTGACGGTGGGACCATGAAGGTATTAACAGCGCGCAGCCCTCTCAGGCGCATGCGTGCCTGCCCACTCTGGTCACTCAGTGTGGAGGA
>JBKQTJ010000025.1:0-2899 GCA_052143255.1 Streptosporangiaceae bacterium
CCATCGCCGGTTCCTCCATTTCTCAGGGTCGACAGGGACATCCCAGGCACAGATGGCCGCCCGGACCCGGCTGCGGGCTTCGGCCGCAGCGGCCGGTCCCGTGGTCAGCCGAACGCGGCACAGGTAAAGCTCGGCCGGACAGGTCGGCCTCATCGCGTTCACCGGGTTCCTTGGTGGCCGGTTCGAGCTGGTCCCAGAGCGCTGGTCGCTCTGCGCAGCTGCTACCGGGGAAGGTCCGAGCAAGATCTGAAATGCTCGATGCTGGTTGCGCGAAAAATGGTGCTGCAAGTTGCAGCGAGAGACATCGGTCAGCTGACGGATCTTTGACCACAACCAACGAGCCCGGTGCGCTTCTGTCCCGTCTCGGTTGATCTGGCGCAGTCTCGTTTATCTGGCGCATCCGGCGTGTCGTCTCATCTTTCTGGCACAGCGGTCGTACGGTGCTGTGGTTGTGTCCGTTTCGGGTGTCTTTGGGGTGAGGTGTACCGGTGAGTGCGCCTTTGGCCGCCACGGCGCGTGCGGCGCTGGCCGCTGGGGCCGTGGCGGAGTTCATCGATGCCGAGGGGGCGCGTCGCCGTGAGCGGCTCGCTTGCTGCTGGGATGTGAGGTTCGAGGATGCGGCTCCGGTCCGCCCGTTCCGCTGGGCGGCAGGGCAGCGGCATTTCCCGGGCTGGTGGTGGTCGGCGACGACGGGCCGGCATGTCGGCTACGAGTCGTGGCTGGAACGCGACCAGGCGATGATGCTCGACTTCGATCCGCAGGTGGCGGCGTTCTCCTCGCAGCCGTTCTGGCTGTCGTGGACGGACGCCGGGAGGACCCGCAGGCATGCCCCGGACTATTTCGCCCGGCTGGCGGACGGGACGGCAGTGGTGATCGATGTCCGTGCCGATGACCAGATTCCCCTGAAGGATGCCGAGGTCTTCGAGGTGACAGCGTGCGCGAGCGTGGGCTGGGCTTACCGGCGGGCTGGGGAGGTCGATGTTGTGCTTGCCGCCAACGTGCGGTGGCTGGCGGGCTACCGTCACCCGCGATGCATGAATCAGGGGCACGCGGCAAGGCTGCGGGAAGTGTTCGCCTGCCCGGGCGCGCTGCTGGCTGGCGCGCGGGCCGCGGGCGATCCGCTCGCCGTGCTGCCGGTGCTGTATCACCTGCTGTGGACCGGGGTGCTGGTCACTGACCTGACGTCGGCTCCGCTGGGCTGGGAGTCTGGGGTCACGGCCGGCGGGGGCGGACGGTGAGCGTATCGCGCCTGCCGGTACTGGGCGCTGGTGACCAGGTGCGTTTCCGCGGCGAGGTGCGCAGGGTTACCAAGCTGGCGGCAGGGGCTGCCTATCTGGCCGGCCTGGAGCCGGCCGTGGCGCTGACCGAGTTGTTCGCCGACCCGGACTTCGCCGTGGTGACTGCGGGCAGCCGGGCTCCGCTGCCTCCTGAGGGACTGCTGGAGGTCCTGCCCGCCGAGGTGACTGGACAAGCCCGGTGGCTGGAAGGCCACGTGGCCGAGGTGGTCAGCGGACTGGCCGCCGATGCCGGTCCGGATGCCGTTCCGCGGCCGGGGTACGACCCGGCGGTCACCTCGCTGCGGCAGCGGGAGATCGCCAAGGTGGCGGAGTTGCGGATAGCGGGTCACCAGGTGCCGTTGCGGACGTTGCAGCGGCTGCGGCGCAACTATGAGACCGAGGGCGTGTGGGGGCTGGTCGATCACCGGTTCACCCGGCAGTCCTCACCGGCAGGCCGGGTCGATGAGCGAGTGGTGGATGCTGTCCGCCGGGCGGTCGCGGATGAGACCGGCCGCTCGACGGGCACTGTGGACCGGCTGCGCCGCACGGTGGTGCAGATCCTGGCTGCCGAGCACGGGGTGACGGACCCGTCGCTGGTGATGCCGTCACGTGCGACGTTCTACCGCCTGGTGGCGAGAGTTTCCGCTGGGCGGCACACGTTCGGGTCGGCGCGAACCCGCCGGTCGCTGGCCAAGCGCCCGGACGGGCCGTTCGGCACGGTGGTCTCTGTCCGTCCCGGGGAGTGGATGCAGATCGACTCCACCCCGGTGGACGTGCGGGTCGTGCTTGATAACGGCATGATCGACCGCGCCGAGCTGACCTGGCTGATCGATGTCGCGACCCGGACGATCCCGGCGGCGGTGCTGCGGCCGTCGACCAAGGCGGTGGATGCGGCGCTGCTGCTGGCCCGCGCGCTGACCCCGGAGCCGATGCGGCCGGGCTGGGCCGATGCGCTGCGGATGTCCCGGTCGGTGCTGCCGCACCGGCGGCTGACCGCCATCGACCAGCGGCTGGAGCACGCCGCCGCGCGGCCGGTGATCGTGCCGGAGACCATCGTGTGTGACCACGGCATGGTCTACATGTCCCAGGCGTTCCGCTCGGCGTGCCGGGCGCTGGGCATCAGCTTCCAGCCCTCCCATAAGGGATCGCCGTGGGAGAAAGGCGCGGTCGAGCGCAGCCTCGGCTCGGTCGCCACCTTGTTTGCCCAGCACGCCGCCGGCTACGTCGGCTCGAGCGTGGAACTGCGCGGCAAGAACGCCGGGCAGGACGCCGTGTGGTCGATCACCGAGCTGCAGGACCTGCTGGATGAGTGGATCGTCGCGGTCTGGCAGAACCGCCCGCATGACGGGCTGCGCCACCCGCTGGCCCCGGCCAGGGCGCTGACCCCGAACGAGCAGTACGCCGCGCTGGTCGAGACCGCCGGCCATGTGCCGGTCCCGCTGTCGCCAATCGCAACGTTGAAGATCCTCGTCGCCAACCTGGGATCCACCAGCTTCAAGTATCGACTCTTCGACGTCAGCGACCCGGCCGAGCCGGTCCTGGCGCGGGGGGCAATCGAGCGCATCGGCGGCCCGATGGCCCGGGTCGTCGTGAAGTCCACCAGGGGCGAGCGGGAGATGGAT
>JBKQTJ010000026.1:0-2581 GCA_052143255.1 Streptosporangiaceae bacterium
TCGGACTCGTCTCCATTCGGCACTCGGCTACAGGACTCCGCAAGAAGTCCACGACGAGTACCTGAACCGGCAGCGTGCAGCATGAAATAGCTCCAATTCCGCTGTCCGGAAAGCGCGGGGCGGCCCAGTCCGCTATGTGTGCGGCCGCTGGTGGCGGACCATGACCGCGACCACCCCCGCTGCTGCGCAGTCCTCGCTGGACGCGTTCTGCGCCGGCCCGGCCGACGCCCGGCCGCGGCGCACCGCTGACGGCGAGCGCACGAGCGTCGGCATTCTGGCGGGCGCCGAGCCGCTGCTGGCGCTGCCGGCCGCGCCCTACCCGGCGACCGTCATCGTGTCCCGGATCACCGGCGCGAATGCGGCGGTGGCATTCCGCGGCAACTTCTACTCGGTGCCGCCCGGGCTGGCCGGCACGACAGCGGAATGCCGCCACCGGCTGGGCACCGGCACGCTGGAGATCTACACCCCGGCCGGGGTACTGCTGGCCGCCCACCGCCTGGCCCCCGACGGCGCCGGCACCATGGTGCGCACCGCCGGCCACCGCGCCGAGCTGGAACGAGTGGTGCTGTCGGCGTTCACCACCGACCCGCCCTGCCAGCGCAAGGGCAACCACCCGCCCGGGCCGGCGGCCCGCGCCGAGGCCGGCAGGCTGCTGGCCGGCCTGGGCCCGGACGTCACCGTCGACCTGGCCCGTTACGCCGAACTGGCGGAGGTTAGCCGGTGAGCCAGAACGAGATCTACCAGCGGCTGCGCTCGCACCTGGCGGCACTGCGCCTGTCCGCGGCCGCCGAGGCACTGCCCGCCGAGCTCGACCACGCCGCCGCCGGGAATCTCAGCCACACCGCGTTCCTGGAACGCCTCCTGGCAGTCGAGGTCACCGCCACCGAGGCCCGGCGGCGGGCCAGCCTGGCCCGGTTCGCCTGCCTGCCCGCCCCCTGGCAGATCAGTGATTTCGACTTCGACGCCCAGCCCTCGGTTGACCGCAAGCTCATCCACGAGCTGGCGACCCTGCGGTTCCTCGACGACGCCACCAACGTGCTGCTGATCGGCCCGCCTGGCGTCGGCAAGACGATGCTCGCGGTCGGCCTGGGCCACGCCGCCGTCGCCGCCGGGTACCGGACCTACTACACCACCGCCGCCGACCTGGCAGCCCGCTGCCACCGTGCCGCGATCGAGGGACGCTGGGCCACCACCATGCGGTTCTTCTCCGGCCCGCGGCTGCTGATCATCGATGAGGTGGGCTACCTGCCGATGCAGGCCGAAGGCGCCGCCGCGCTGTTCCAGGTGATCACCCAGCGGCATTTCAGGGGCTCCATCGCGCTGACCACCAATCTGGGCATCCCGTCCTGGGGAAAGATCTTCGACGACCCGATGGTCGCCGCCGCCATGCTCGACCGGCTGCTGCACCGATCGGTCGTCCTCAACATCACCGGCGAGTCCTACCGGATGCGCGCCCACCGGGCCCGCGCCAGCAAGCTCCTCCGCGGGGACGGCACCCCATGACCGGATCCCCGCCACGAGACGATGCCGGGACGATGAGCTGCCCCGTCTGCCAGCAACCCTTCATACCCGCCGGGCGGCAGCAGTACTGCGGTGACAGCTGCCGCAAGACCGCCTTCCGGCGCCGCCACCAGGACCCGCCCGGCCCGGTCACCGTGCCGGCCGCCCGGTCCCGCCGTGAGCACACCGTCTACGAATGCCCCGGCTGCGAGCAGCGCCTCCTCGGAGAGCAGCGCTGCCCCGACTGCGGCATCTTCGCCCGGCGCATCGGCACCGGCGGTCCCTGCCCGCACTGCGCCGAACCGGTCGCTATCGCCGACCTACTTCAGGAGGAGGTAGCCGACATGCCCGACAGCCGCTAGCCTCAGCAACGACTCGCTGAGCACTCAACCAACTGGGGAATTTCAGCGATCGGCACTGGGGAATTTCCAAGATCGCCGGCATTTGAGGGGACGGCCGAGTACTACGCGGTCGGGCGTCCTCCGTATTCCGCGCAACTGGCGGACACGATGGCCCGGGAGCTGTGGCTTGATGGCACCGGCCAGCTGCTCGATGTGGGCTGTGGGCCCGGCGTCCTTGTGCTGCCCCTGGCCCGGTTGTTCGACCGGGTGACGGCGCTTGATCCCGAGCCCGGCATGTTGCAGGCAGGCCGGCGGCGTTGCGACCAGGCGGGAGTCGCCAACGTGCGCTGGGTGCAGGGGGTCGCGGAGGATATCGCGGCGCTGAACCTCGGCCCGTGCCGAGCGGTCACCTTCGGACAGTCGTTTCACCGGGTCCGGCGGCTGGAGGTTGCCGAGGCGGTCTATGACCTGCTCGTGCCGGGTGGTTCGCTGGCCCTGATCTCGCACCACGTCGACGACGGCCGTCCACGGCCTGCCGATCCGGGGTATCCGGAGATTCCTCATGCCGCGGTGCGGAAGCTCATCCTCGACTACCTCGGTGACAGCACGCGCAATTACCTCGCAACCTGGGACGAGGGCCAGCCGGCACGCTTTGAGGACACCCTGTCGCAGACCCGGTTCGGCGGCTCGCGCACCATCTACGCGCCCGGACGCCCCGACCTGATCAGAGACATCGACAC